>CACXUM010000037.1 GCA_902770835.1 uncultured Bacteroidia bacterium | reverse complement strand
CCAAGTCCAGCCGTCGTTGTTGCCGTCGATGACGGTCCAGCCAGCAGGCAGACCAGCCTCGAAGTCAACGCTGAAGGCATCGCCTTGTCCGGGTTGCGGGCCAGGAGTGTCACCACCATAGGGGTTGAAGCCGTGTTCAAACTCCCAAGTGATGAGGTTGCCTTGGCCAGTGGTGTTGACGTCAACGACATCGACAGGTCCCCAGTGATCGCAAGGTTCATACACCCACTCAACAGGCTCGCTCCATGCGCTCATGCCAGTGCTGTACATGACAGCGATCTTGCAGAGGTAGTGTTCGCCTTCGACGAGCGGAGCGTTGTAAGGCTCGTTGGTCGAGAGTTGGCAGAAGGGCCACACAGTGTTGTGGTTGAAGATCGGCACACCGTCGATGCTGGTACACATCACCTTATAATATTCGAGGTGACGGTCGTTGCTCTTGGCGCCAGCGGTCAGGGTAACGTCATCAATCCAGATTTCGTACATGTCATAGTCCTGATGGTGGAAAGCAATCCACACGTTCTGGCCGGCATAGGCACTCAGGTCAACCGAGTGTGAACGCCAGTTCTCGTAGCGGCCTTCCGCATGACGAGTGGCAGCCTTGCCTTCAGCCTTGGCGCCTTGGTGGCTCCAAATGTCGGTGAAGGAAGCAGCAGTCGGAGTGTCGGCGGTGGAGATTGCGATAGCGAAATGATCAGGATAGCTATCATTGGCGTTGTCGGCCCAGAAGTTCAAGGTCGAACCGTTGGTGATGGCATACTTCTGAGGTGAAACCAGATAGTTGTCGGCATCGTAGGCACCGTCATAGTCGATGAATGACTGTGAGTACACGAAGTAGTTGCCACCGTGGGCAAGACCAGTGTAGTCGTAGCCGGATGCGCTAACGCTGTTGACGCTGTTCACCCAGTTGAGGCCGTCGCCGTCGTTGTCGATGAGGGTCCAGCCTTCAAAGCCGTTCTCGAAGCCAAACTCGAAGGTGTCGCCATTGCCGCCAGGACCCGGGTTCGGGCCAGGATTGATGCCGCTGCCACCTTGTTGAGGATCGAGCGGATCCCACATAGCCCAACCAGTACGGCTCACGTAGACGTTCTCAACGCCGTAGATGATTTCGATCATCACATAGCGGAGGTCGGTGTTCTGCCAGATGCTCACGGTGTCGACGATGGTTTCATAGCCGATGTGGTCCACTTTGACGACGTAGTCGCCACGGCGGAAGGTCTCGAAGGCATAGAAGCCGCTTTCGTCGAGGGTAAGTTCAGCAACAGGATAGTTGGCTTGTTCACCTTCGTTGAGGTTGGTGAAGTTGACAGTGGTGCCCTCCGGGCTGTCGGCGCTGTTCAGCAGCACATTGACAGTGACGTGATCGAGGTACATATCCTTGTCGAGGCAGTTAGACCACACGATTTCGCTCTCGCGAGGCTCTTGGATCGGGTTGTTGCCGCCAGGACCAGGTGTCGGGCTGCTGCCACCATCTCTCAGTTCGTAAATACCGATGAGGTTCGGGCTTTGCTGGAGGTTGCCGAAGAAGGCCACCTTGCCGTTGTATTCGCCAACATGGCAACCGCCACTGGTACCGGCATCGAAGCCAGGAGTGACTGAGAAGTCGAACACAGTGCCAACAATAGCGTTGGAAGCAATGTCATAATCCCAAACCATGTTGTTGCTGTTATCGAAGCAGTAAACATGCTCAACATTGTTTTCATCCTTGTAGTAGGCAACATCGGAAGCGCTGCTCGGAGCAGGACCGGCAGTCACGATGGCACCAGTACGGTCGATGAGCGTCAAGTTGCCGCTCCAGTTACCAACAACCCAGAAGCCGTCGCGCACAGGATCGTAGGAGATGCAACGCATGGCACCATAAGGAGTGGTGAAGGAGCCAATCAAGGTGTGGTTGTTCAAGTCAACGCAGTAGACAGTGTTGGCATTGGCAACACCATAGACATACTGGCCGTCGAAGGTCATGCCACGGAGCGTGCCGCAGCCAGGAATTTCGAAGCCTTCAATCATGTTGCCTTGCATGTCATACTTGTAGAAGTTGTGAGCAGCAGAAGCATAGCCCCAGTTGGAGGTGTAGATGTATTGGCCATCGGTGACCACGCCATATTGGGCGGCTTCGGCGGCATAGAACGTATTCATCAGATCCCAAGGAGCACGGATGCCATTGGTTTCGCCAGCAACGGGGTTGGTGGTGTTGTCAGCGGTCAGGTCTCTAACAGCCATAGGAGCAGCCCAAGTGATGGGGCCTTCAATCTCTTCGCCACGGTTGCCAATGTAGACGCAACCAACGCCCCACTTGTAGACACCGGGAGCAACATCCGGCCAATACGTGTCGATATAGACGGTATCGGTCACTTCGCTAGCGAGAAGTTGGGTGTTTTCAACAGTGTAAGGACCATCGTTGTAGCAGTCGGTACGATAGATGCGATAGTAGGCAAAGGCACGGCTGTTGCTGGCGGGAACGCCAACATTGTGCTTCTCGGTGTTGCCGGAAACTGCAAACGGTGACGGGATGGTTTCGCCCTTCACGCGTTGGATAGGAGCAGAGCCTGAAGTGTTATTGGCAACAAGGCCTGCGGGAGCGATATACTCACCCTTGGCACCGTTGGCCACATAGGCGCGAAGCATCCAAGTGTAGTCGAGGCCATAGCCAGCCACGTCTTCCCAAACAGCACCGTCGAGGCTGATCCAACGACCGTTCGGGTCGCCAGTGTTGGCACAGCAGGAAGCCACATATTGACCACCGTCGTTGTTCATCACAATCCACAACTGTTGGGTCGGGTCGATGCTGACAGGCTGGTTCAGTGTCCATTCAACGAAGTCGTTGCTGCCGGTGCAGGCGTAAGGCTGCGTGTAGAGCAAAGTGCCAGGAGCATCGGTACCGCCTTGGTAGATCATGATGGTACCAGTGTGGGCAGAATAGTCATACATGCTCACCTTGGAAACGGTGTTGCCGGCCAACATGGTGGGCGGGAACATGACACCCCAGTAGAAGGAGCCGCCAGCCGTCAGGCCAATAGCATCAACATTGGTGCCATCGTCATAGTACACCCAACCGGGTTGTGCGGGTTCGGGTTGTCTGTAGAAGGTGATGTAGTCGACATAGAAGCAGTCGTCGCCAGAGGAAATGATGAAGTCCTCAGTGTATTCCCACTTGAAGGTGTGGTCACCAGCGGTGATGGGGAACTTCTTTTCACCCCAGTTGCTTTCACCGGTGTAGGCACCCATCTGGACGCCATCGATGTAGAAGTAACCGAAGTCCCAGCTTTGTTCGCTGCTGATCTTGCCGTAGAAGCTCATTTCGCCGTCGGCAGGAATGTTGACGGTCACTTGCATGATGGAGCTTGAGCTAAGCACTTGCTGGTTGCCGCTCTTCATGCAGTAGTTGCCTTCGTAAGGATTCTGGGTGGTGATGACCCAAGGATAGGTAGGATCGAGTTGCCAATCAAACAGGCTGAAGTCGCCGGTCTCGAAAGGCTCGATGATTTCGCTGCCGGGCAGGCCGCAGCCCCAGTACACCTTCACATAAGGAGCATTGATGTCCGTCGAGTCGGGATAATACTGAGCGATGACGGCGCAGACGGGATCGAAGTTCTCGTCGAGCATGTAGTCGATCGGGCTGGTCTCTTGGTTGTAGTTGATGGCAATCGGGTTGCCTTGGACAGGCTCAGTGATGGTCTGGTAGCCGTTGCAGGCAGCCGAACCATTGTAACTACCGGCATAGATGTGGCCGCTGTAGTAGCCTTGGCCGTTGGTCTGGAAGTTGTAGGTGTGGCTCACGTTGAACTCGTCAAGACCAATCATTGTAACGGTGGCGCCGGCAATGCCAGTGGTGCCGTCTTGCTCGTAAACGTGACCGTTCACGTCGCCGTAGCCCGAAACTTTCACAGTGACAGGATCAGACGGAGCGCTTTCGCCTTCGTCGTACACAGCCGTAACATAGTAGGTGTAGCCGCCCATGTTGTAGGCCAAAGGACCGTCGGTGAAGGTCGAGTTGCCGATGTTGTTCACTTGGGTGTTGCCGATGAGCACGCCGTCGCGATACACATTGTATTGGCGATAGGTACGGTCAACGACGGGATTCCAGTTGAGGACGATTTGTTCGTCGTCGAACACGGTGTAGTCAACAGCGGTGAGGTTCTGCGGGATGTTGAGGTGGGTGGTGAAGCCCCAAACCGGGCTGCTCACGCCATTCGGGCAGGCACCATTGTTGAATTCCACTCTCCAGAAGTAGTTGGTGTTGTTCCAGAGGTTGCGCACCGTGTAGCTGTTGGCCAACGTGGTGGCGAAGCTGCCATCTTCAGGATAGATGATGGTTTGCGGGTGACCAGCCTCTGGGTGATAGGTGGTGCCGAAGATGAGGCGCCATCCGGTGGCATAGGCCGGAACGTTCCAGCGCAAGGTCACGCTGCCGGGTTCCACTTCGTTGGCGTCGTCGGCAGGAGTCTCGCCAAAGGCAAAGCCTTCAACAGCCGGGCAAGGCATAGGCTCGGCATTGATGGTGACTTCGAAGTCGTCATCGGTCGAAGAGGCAACCAGATAGTAGGTGCCAGCCTCAACAGCGGCGTCTTCGATGACAGGACCATAGGCCATCTCGCCTGCAGGAGTCGGACCAGGAGTCGGTGAAGAGGCTGCAGGGATGCAGAGACCGCAAATCTCACTGGTATTGGCAACCTTAAGAGTCAAAGCTCCAGAGACAGGATTAATCTCGTAAAGATTGGCATCATCATAGCACTGTGCCCAGTAGAGTTTGTTGTCATTCATGTCGAAAGCCATGCTCTGTGCATAGTTGCAGCCAGCATTCAAGGTGCAGATAGTCGTAACTGTAGCATCTGTCTTGTCAATCGTAACAAGAGCACTGGTGTCACCATAAAGCACACCGTAAAGTTGTCCGCTGGCATTGGCAGTGATACACATGACATCCGTATTGCTTAGTGCATCGATATCCGTCATAGAACCCGTAGCAGGATCCACAATATTGAGCCAAGTATACCCATCCATGCTATAGAGCGTATTGGTGGTAGGATCCCAGGCAAGACTGACAATAGCATAATCAGTGGTCACCGTGTTCAAAATCGTACCATCGGTATCCACTTCATAAAGCTCACTATTTGTATAGCTGCTCACATAGAAGTGACCGGTGTTGGGGTTGTAAACCATACCACCAATGTCATTATAGCTATTGATGACATTAGCTGCAGCCATATTGTCGATATCAAATTGATTGATACCCAAATCAAGAATACCATCATTATAGACGCAAATGCCATAAGCGGTCGAGCCACGGAAGGCATTTCTCCAATTCGTCATGCCAGAACGGTTCATCTCGCCAGAACGGGTGACAAAATGAGGATTAACAGTGGCAGTTTCTCTATTGCCACGCTTAACTCTGTTGGCCATAGCACGGTTGCCACCCTTGAAGATGATGTTGGCACGGTTGGTGGCCGAGGTGTACATTGAGTAGGTCTGGCTCGTCATGTCATAGACCTCGTAGTCATCATAGTCGTAAGTCATGGCAGTGAAGCCCGGGTTGTGGGTCTGCCAGCTCACGCTACCTTGCCAATCGCCGTTAAGTCTTTGGCAAACGACCAACACGTTGCTGTGGCCGTCCCAAGCGAAGTTGCCGGCATTGAACACGAACTCGTTCCATTCGCCAGCCACGGGCAGCACGTTGGTGCCGGTATAGACGAGGGTCATACCAGCGGTGGTGTGCGAGGTGGCGGTCAGTTCGCTGTCGCTCACGTTGGCCATCCAGATGCTGATGCCGTTTTGGGCCGTGGTGCAGGTGGTCGAACTCACATACCAGCTCAGGCTCGTCATCGGGGCGGTGGTCACGCCGGCCTCGTTCAGCTCGGAAGCGAGGAAGAGGTTCTCACCGATGGAGTAGTTCCACAGGGTGTGGAAGGGGAAGTAGGTCGAAGTGGTGGTCGAAGTCTCGTCGCCAATCATGGCTTCGAAGCTGCCGCCGCTGGCACCGCCGCCAACGGTGGGACCAACATAGTAGTTGTCGGCCATGGGGCCGCCTTCGCCGTAGAAGTCCTCAGTGTAGAGGGCCACCTTGCCATTGGCACCGGTGGTAACGGCGGCATCCAGCATCACGTCATTGTCGAACACGAGTTTGTAGACGGCATCGTTGCCTTCAGGAATTTCGGGGAAGGGCAGCGTGTAGTCGTTGTGCAAGGTCGTGTTGTGAGCCGTGGCGGGCCATTCCACAAACGGGAAGGTCGTGGCCTGCTGGCAAGCGAGTTCCCAAACGTCAGGAGTGACGGGTTGGTACAACTCGACCACGAGAGGCCACACGTAGGCTGCGCGGTTGCCTTCGGTGATGGCAACAAACTGACGCTCGATGACACCGGCTTGGGTGCCATTGGTGCTCATGACCAAATCAACGTCGTTGTTGTTTCTCACTTGGAAAGGCAGTTCCTCACCTTCAACAGTGAACAAGCCATCGCTCGGGGTGAAGTCGAGGACGGTCACCGTGTAGGTGGCACCTTCGGTGTACATGGTGAAGTTGAAAGGCTCCATCCAAGCACCAACAGGGCGCACGCCCATGTTCAGTCTGTCGATGATTTCTTCTTCGCCGTCCATGTATTTCACATGGAGTTGGTTACCTGCGCCACCACCGGGGGTGATGTCGATTTGGATGTTGCTGCGGTAGTTCTGCACATACTTCGTACCGCTGAACGAATCCATGTCGTACGGGTTGGGGTCAGCCGTGTCGCTGTGACCCGAAATCAAACCGCCAGTAACGCTGGTGTAGTAGAAGTAACGGGTGCTGTAGCCCGAGGTGTACTCGTGCATACCAATCATCAGGTTACTTGTACCATCGTACTGGAACGGGGTGTCGAGCGTGATGGTCGTCCAACCGTTGTTGAACGTCACCGTTCCGCTGAACACCATGTCAGAAGCCGTGACAGGCTCCCAGTCGGTGTTGCCCGAGAAGTTGGTTCTCGAGACGTTCTTCATGAAGACATCGACCGCATTGGTTTGCGAGTCGGTGCTCGACATGTTGAAACTGATGGCATTAATGGTGCCGGCAGTTCCAATTTCGCTGGCAGTGTAAACCTGCTCAACGTAGGAGTAGCCCCACAGCGAATTGTATGGGCCGTAGTAGGTCGTGCCCGTACCATCGCCGATGGTAACTACGTCTGCTTTCGCCACGCCTATGAAGGCGAGCAAAAGCGTCATCATCAAAGAAAATACTTTCTTTTTCATAATGAATTAATTTGGTTAGTAAATAGGTGAATTAAAATGTTGTTCTGGGTAAAAACGCCGAATGCACCAGTGCCAAAGGGCATGGTGACAATTTTTCTGCTAGGCATTGCGCAAAAAAATGAATGCATAGTAAACGCGTTTAATTAATGTCGACAACCTACTGACTAACAAATCGGGATTTACCCTTAGTGGAAAAGAAAAAAAATGCAAAAGTGGACTAAAAGGGTAAAAATCCTTGTTTGTGTCCTATCCAATTGGCCGTTTCAACATTTTCCCTATTTTTGTGCAAAATTTGCTCATGCCATGAAAATCATCCACACTGCCGACTGGCACATCGGGCAGGATTTCTACCATTACGACAGGCGCGAGGAACATCAGCATTTCTTTCGCCAATTGTCTGAAATCGTCGCCCGCGAGCAGCCCGATGCCTTGCTGGTGAGCGGCGATGTTTACCATACCTCCACGCCATCCAATGCCTCAGTGAGGCTTTACACGGAGAACATGGTGCGCCTGCACCAATGTTGTCCCACGATGCGTATTGTGGTCACTGCGGGCAACCACGACAGCCCCGCCCGCCTCGAATCCACTGGCAACCTTTGGAAAATGGCCAATGTGGATGTGGTCGGCAGCATTGATTACGATGCCGAAAACGACCATTACGACCCCGACCACAACATCATCGAAATTTCCGGCAAGGGCTTCGTCGTAGCTATACCTTATATTAATAGGCGTTACAACGCCGTCTTTCCACGAATGTTTGAAAATGTGGCCGAGCGCAACGCGAGAGGGCTTCCCGTGGTGGTAATGGGCCATTTGGCCGTTTCGGGCTGCGACCTTACGGGTCACGACCCACGCATAGTGGGTGGTATGGAAAGCCTGATTCTCAGTGATTTGGGAGATGGTTACGATTACCTTGCTTTGGGACACATCCACCGTCCGCAAACCTTGGATGAGCGCGTGCGTTACAGCGGAAGTCCCCTTCACGTCAGTTTCGATGAGAACTATCCGCACACGGTCAGCGTCGTTGAGTTGGAAAAGCATGGTTCGGAACCGATTATCCGCGAGGAACGCATTTGTCAATTAATGCACACCTACACCGTGCCAAAGGAAGCCCTGCCTTTCGAGGAAGCCTTGAACGAACTGCTTCATTTCCAGCCGGAAGGGTCGGGTTATGTGCGCCTCAATATCAAGGTAAAAGACTACGCCCCGACCAATGCCGAAACGCACATTCGTGAGGCTTTGGCCGGCAAGCCCGAATTGAAGTTCTGCTACATCAAGACGGAATACGAAAAACGTGCCTCGGCGACCGAAAAATCCCATTTCGGCATTGCGCAAATCAAGGAAATCAACCCTTTGGACATCGCTTTGGCGGCCTACCGCGAGCGTTTCGGTCACGATATGGATGCCGAAAAACGCGAAATGCTACGAAAAATTGTAAATGAAGCGATTAGCCCCGTAGGGGCGACAGATCAATAAGCAGGCGGTGTAAACCCCTGCCCAAAAGCAACAATATGAAATTCAAGCAACTAACCATACACAATATCGCCTCCATCGCCGATGCTACCCTTCGTTTCGACCAAAAACCCTTGGCCGACGAGTCACTTTTCCTGATTTGCGGCGAGACCGGCTCGGGCAAGTCGACCATCCTCGATGCCATCTGCCTTGCGCTCTACAAAACCACGCCGCGCATCAAGCAGTCGAAGAGTGAGAAATATGTTGATGAGAGCCTGCAAGTCATCAAGAACGGCGAAAACGAGGGCATTCAGGTGAGCGACCCGCGCCAATACCTGCGCCGTGGGACGCGGGAAGGCTTTGTAAGTCTTTCTTTTACAGGCAATAACGGCGAGAATTGCTTGGCGCACATCGAGTTTGGCATTGTAGGGCGCAGCCAAAACCTGAAAAACGCGGAATGGACGCTCCAAGTTGACCGCGCGTTTTTCAACAAGGACAAGGACGTCAGGGCGCAGATTGTGGCCACGGTAGGCTTTGATTTTGATCAGTTTTGCCGCACTACCATGTTGGCGCAGGGCGAGTTCACTCGTTTCCTGAAAAGCGACGAAAAGGAGAAGTCGGACATCCTCGAGAAACTGACTGGCACCGAAATCTATTCCGAAATTGGGAAGCGCATTTACGAGGCCACCAAAGAGAAGGAAACCGCGAAGCAAAATGCCGATATAGCACTGAAAACCATCAACTTACTCGATGATGAGGCATTGCAGAAACTCCGCGACGAACTGGTCCGATTGGAAAAGGAAAGCGCGGCACAATCGGCCTTGAAAAACCGCTTGGAAAAGCAAAAATCATGGTTGGAACGCGAGCGCGAACTTGCTGAGGCTGAACAAAATGCCGTGAAAGAAGTGGCTGCTTCTGAAGAAAAGAACCGCGAGCAACAGACCCTTGATGCGCGGAAAACCGTTGCCGAATGGCATCGTACCGAAAAGGAGCGTCAGGCGGTGGCAGCCTTGCACAAATTAGAGCAGCAATCGCAAAGCGACAAGGCTGAAAATCAAGTGCTTGAATCGGTTTTTCAGCGACTCACTTCGGGCGAGTTGCACCGCAAACAGGAAATGGAAAACCATCGCAGCGAGGCCAATCGTTTGAAAGCTTTGTTGGAAAAGGAACAGCCCTTTGCTCAGATGTACGCTGAAAGTCCTTTGATTGTCAGTAAATTACAACAACACATCAAGGCTTCTGACGAGGCAAGGAAGTTGGCTACACAAACCAAGGCTGAGGAGGCGCGTTTGCCGCAATACGAAGCGGAATGGAAGATGGGTAAAGACAAGGTGAAAACCATCGGCGAAAACCTCAAAAAACAAGAGGCGGAAACCAAGGCCAAGCAGGAGCGATTAGACAAGATGAATCCGAGGCAACTTCATATTAATCTTCAGCAAATGAATGAGTTGCTGAGTCAGATAAAGGATGCTGAAATCAAGTTGGAGGCCCGAAACAAGGCATCGCAAGAGGCGGAGGCAGTTTTGGCACGAGTCAATGAAACCGAAAAATCTGTAGGAGAGAAAACTGACAAATTAACCGAATTGAATCCGCAAATCGCTGAAACACAGCGTGTTTTTGAGGCCGCGAAAACGCTTTACGACAAGACCAAACTCAGCGTGGGCGATTATGCCAAGACTTTGCGCCACGAATTGCGCGAAGGTGATGTTTGTCCCGTTTGCGGCAACACCGTCACTACGATTGAGCATGACGAGGCTTTTGAAAAAGCCTTGCAACCCTTGCAAGCCGATTTTGCCGAGAAAGAAAAACTTTTCAACGAATTGAAAGACAGGCAGAAAACCATAGAAGCCGAACTTAAGTCGATGCAACAGATGTTGGCTTCGGCCAAAAAGGAGCAACAGCAAAAAGATGGGTTTTTGCAAGCAGCACAGAAGGATTTGGATTTGGTTTGCCGAAAGTTGGCTATCGATTCGAAAATCAGCGATTTGGAGGGGCAAATTGTCGAGATGCAGGCCGAAAAGGAATCCGAAATGGTTCAGTTGAAGCAGCAATTGGCCGATGCCGATGCGCTTCAGACAGAAATTAATGCCTTGCATCAGGCCAAGAATAAGGCTTTGGCATTGGAAAAAGCGGCTAACGAAGCCGTGGCGGAGGCGGAAAAGGCATTTTCGGAAATGAAGGCTAAAATTCAGAATTACAAGAGTTTGTCGTTGCAAAAGAGTGATGATGCGCAACAAGCCCTGACCGAAGTGACCGAAAAAATTACCTACCCCGACTGGCAGTCAAACATGCCGCAAACCATCGCCCGCTTGAAGGCCGATGCCCAGCGTTTCAACGGCTGGCAGGAAACAGGAAAGCAGTTGCAAGAGGCCATCGAAAAGGCTGAGATTGCGCAAAAGGTGTCGCGCAACTTGTGCGGCCAAATCATGAAATTGTTCCCCGAGTGGAAACCTGGCAATGAGACAAAAGCGTTTGCTCCCCTCGACGAGGCTTGGCAGAAACTGTTCACCGATGCTTCACATTTGCGTGGTCGGTTGACGGATAATGAAAAACAACGAAATGAAAACCAAAAAGTTATTGACCAGTTTCTCGCTTCGCAAACCGCTGTTGGACTTCCTCGTTTGAGGGAATTGGCCTTGTTGTCGCATGAGCAAATCAATGCGATTGAGGGTCAATTGGAGGCCATCGACAAGAATTTGCAATCTGCTCAAGGGGCTTTGGCGCAGGTGAGGCAGCAGCGCGAAAACCACATTTCGGGCAAGCCGGAAATGGAGGCCGAGGCCACTTTGGACAGCCTTTTGGAACAACTGAAATCGGCGGAAAATGCGCTCACCGACCTGACTCGGCAAATGGGCGACCTGAACGGACAAATCAAGGCCAACGAAAGCCGCCGCGAGGACTACAACCGGCAGAAAACCGCCTTTGAGCAGGCGGAAAAGGAGTGGCTGAAATGGGACAACCTTTGCCGGCTTTTCGGCGACAAGGAAGGCAAAACGTTCCGCGTCATCGCACAAAGTTATGTGCTTCGCGAACTCCTTTCGCACGCCAACACCTTCCTCAGCAATTTCTCCGATCGTTACGAGTTGGTGTGCCAAAACAACCTCACCATCCTCGTCCGCGACCTGTATTTTGGCGGCGTGGCGCGTCCCGTCGACTTGGTTTCGGGCGGCGAGAGTTTCATCGTTTCGTTGGCCTTAGCCTTGGGGCTTTCCTCGCTCAATCGCAACAGCCTTTCCGCTGACATCCTTTTCATCGACGAGGGCTTCGGTACCTTGGATCCGACTGTTTTGGAGGTGGTAATGAATACTTTAGGCAAACTTCAAGCCCTTGGCGACCGCCGCGTGGGGGTCATCAGTCATGTGGAAGCCCTGCGCGAGCGCATCCCTGTAAAGATTCTCGTGGAAAAGGTGGATAATACCACCAGTCGGATTAGGTTGGAGAACTAACCCCTTACCGTCCGATTCAACCACTGGCAGAAATCTTTGGTTTTTTCAAACTCTGAAAGCACCCAATCCAAAAGATGCGGGTCGGAGAGGCGTTGGTCGGGGAGGTCTTGCACCAAGAGCCAGTCGCGTTGCTTGAAGAGCTCGGCCTGCGGATGGTCCTTGGGATAGCCGTTGGGCACGCGCTTCATGGCGTGGCTGGTGTCGAGGTCGAAACCTTTGGCTTTGGCGATGCTTTCCGCCAAAGGCTCGCCGTTGAACAAGATTTCGTCGCGGATGGTCTTCAGCATGGTTGTGTCTGGCATATACATTCCCGTACAGAGCATATTATGTCCCAGATACTCAGACTCTTTCGCCTCAATATGGAAGTAGTAGCCGCTCAGCATCGACTTCTTGCCTTCGGGACAGACAAACACGCCGAAGTGGGTCTTGTAGGGTCGTTTGTCGGGCGAGAAGCGCGTGTCGCGGTAGAAGCGATAGGTGCAGTCCTTCAAGGTCAGGCCTTTGCAGTTGTCGTCGAATTTCTGCACGCCGGCGATGATTTGCTCGGCCAAGGCGTTGAAGTTGGCCTGAGCCTGCTGATATTCTTTCTTGTGCTCTTGGAACCACGGGCGGTTGTTGTTGTGGAGCACGGCTTCCAAAAATGTTACGATTTCTTCCATCGGGTGAAAATTTCGGCAAAGGTAAAGAATTAATTTGATGCAAACACCGCCCGCTTCGCCATCAAGGTCATACTCAAGCCTCGTGCCACCATAAAAAGCAGAAAAGCAATCCACAAACCGTGATTGCCGAAAGGCGGCATTAATATTAATGAGGTGGGCAAGAACACGCATAACGCTGAAATAATCATCGTATTGCGGATGGCGCGAGCTGCCGTGGCTCCGATGTAAACGCCGTCCCAAAGGAAAGCCGCAAAGGTGATGAGCGGAATGGCGGCCAAATAGATGTGGTAAGGCTTTGCCATGGGGATGATTTCGGGCTGGTCGCTGACAAGGCCGATGAACCAATCCGGGAAAAGGGCATAAAGCACCGTGAAAGGCAAGGCGATAAGGAAGCCCCAAAGGAACAGCAGTTTAATGGTTTGGCGGAGTTGTTTCGGGTCGTGTGCACCCGTGAAACGCCCCACAAGTGCCTCGCCCGCGTAGGCAAAACCGTCGGTGAAGTAGGAGAAGATGTAGAAGAACTGCATCAGAATCATGTTCACGGCCAACATGTCGTCGCCGAGCTTGGCCGACTGGTTGTTGAAATAGGCAATGCTCAACACCAAAAGGATGCTGCGAATCATAAAGTCGGCGTTCACTTGGAAGAAACGTTTCAATTTGTCGCTTTGCAGCAGCAATACCCGTCTGATGGGAATAAGATGATGGCGGAATTTGGCGAATAGGAAGACAATCGCCGTTATTAATCCGCAGTATTGCGCGATGACCGTGCCCAAGGCCACGCCACTCACGCCCATACCCATATAATTGACGAAAACGACGCTCAAAACGATGTTCACCACATTGGTGAGGATGGCGATAACCATCGGAATAGTAGTGTTTTGCATCCCGATAAACCAGCCGTTGAAGGCATAGAGGCAAAGCACCGCCGGCGCGGCCCAAATGCGCACGCGGAAATAGGTGGCGGTGTAGGCCAAAACCTCCTCGCTGCCGTTGAGCAACTTCATGCTGAGCCATTCCACCGCATTTTGCAATGAAAGCACCAACACCGTGGCAATCAGTGCGATGCAGAGCGAGCGATAGAGTGAATAGGCGATTTCGGCGCGGTCGTTGGCACCGTAGGCCTGTGCCGTGAAGCCCGTCGTTCCCGCCCGCATGAAACTGAAGATGGAGTACATCACGCTGAAGATGGTGCCACCCAGCCCAATGGCCCCGATGTAGGCGATGCTGTCCTGATGCCCCATCAACATCATATCAACGAAACCCAACAGCGGCACGGTGATGTTGCTGATGATGTTGGGGACGGCGAGTTTCAGTATCGAGCGGTTGAGGGAGGTTTGGGGCATAAGATATTGTTTGATTACTTAACTTTCAAAGAAAGCAGCCTCTTTTCGGGTTTCAAAACCTCAATGTCACGGAAATAGATGAAGTCTGACACATTGTTGGTGATTATCGCGTCACATTTGTGCTTTTGGCTCAGCACATAGTGGATGCTGTCTTCAATGTCTGCGTTAGGGAAGGTGCTCCCTTTTGTCACATCAGCCATTGTCAAGTCGAGGACGGTCATTTTTGGAAGCAGATTTCCAATGAGTTTCGTTGTTTCCTCTTTGCTGTAGGCCTTGCGCACTTTCTTTTTGGTTTGCAGGTTAGTGATGGTTTGCACCAATGCCAATGAGGATGTGAAAAGCACTTCTTTTCTTCTCATCCTGAAAAGATATTCCAAGGCTTCCCTCTCCTTGTCCTGTCCTGTGCAATAGTTGATCAGGACATTGGTGTCGAGATAGATTTTCTGAACCGTATGTCTTTTCATCAGAAAACGAGTTTCGTGAAACGCTCGCGTTCCGCAGGGGTGACAAGGGCAAGGTTGTCTTTAATGAACTCCCTGCAAATCATATCGATAAGGTCTTGTTTTTTCACGCCTGTCTTTTCCAAAAGTAAGGCGAGCAATTCCTTCTCCTGACGCTTGGCTTCCGCAATGTCTTTTTCTTTTGCTGTCATAGCTTCCAAATGATTTAGTTTGTTTTCAACCGCAAAATTACAAAAATCCGCCAAACTAATCTTGTCTTTTCATTTTTTCACTAACTTTGCCCCCAATAAACGAAAGTCTAACCAAACAAAACAGGAAATGACCGAAGCGCATTGAGCGCAACGACAAAAACATTTATAAACCAACGCATTGGCTATTATTCGCGTTCGAGAAAAAGGTCCGGAAAACTAATTTCTTTGCAGAATTAGAATAGCAAATGTTCACGGAAGTGATGGAACTTCCCTTTCCTCATCATAAAGCACTGATGTACGTCAGTGTGAGTGTATCTGTGATGAGGAGCGGGTTTTCTTTCCGGACCTCCCGTGAACGCGAGTGGATATGCTCACTTTTCTTTTCTGCCCCAAGTGGATTGGTAGCAATGCACAAAACGCTATCAATCTATGGCAAAGACCGATTTAAGAGCGGCACAAAGTGCCAAAAAAGACGAGTTTTATACCCAATTGGGCGACATCGCCAAAGAACTGAAATACTACAAATCTTATTTCAAGGACAAAGTGGTTTTCTGCAATTGCGACGACCCTTACGAAAGCAATTTTTTCAAGTATTTTGCACTGAATTTCAAGACTTTTGGTCTGAAAAAGTTAATCGCCACCTGCTACGATGGTTCGCCAATTTCTGGCGGTGAATTGCCTTTGTTGTTTGAGGCTACCGAGGAAGAACTCAAAAAGATTGCTTACAAGGTAGAAATCACGGAAGTAAAAGATTATGACGGCAATGGTGCTGTAGATCTTGCCGATGTGCAATATTTGATTCAAAACGACAAAAACGTTTTGGCAATGTTGAAAGGAAATGGAGATTTTCGCTCGCAAGAGTGCATTGAATTGCTGAAAGAAGCTGATATTGTCGTCACCAATCCGCCCTTTTCGTTGTTTAGAGAATATCTTGCGATATTGGAAAAATTCGAAAAGCAGTTTTTGATTATTGGCAACACCAACGCATTGACTTACAAAGAAACTTTCCGAATGTTTCAGCAAAACAAAATTCGTACTGGCTATACTAATTTCAATGTCGGGATGTACTTTCAAGTGCCTGATGATTGGGAAAAATTTCATCATATTGAAAACGGCAAAAAGATTGCTCGTGTTTCCACATCTTGTTGGTTTACCAGTTTACCCGTAACTAAACATAATGAAGACTTGCTTTTGTATAAACATTATACGCCAGAAGAATATCCGAAATATGACAATTACGATGCAATCAATGTGAACACATACACGGATATTCCTTGTGATTATGATGGTATAATGGGAGTTCCAATTACATTTTTAGACAAATATAATCCTGACCAGTTTGATATTATTAAATTCCGAAAAGGGGATGATGATAAAGATTTATGTATAAATGGCAAATGCCCATATTTCCGTATTCTTATTCGTAACAAAAAACCACAAAAACAATGAAAATCGAACTTCACCAAATCAAGATTCGCGAATTGGCTGAGCAATACGAAGACCTCAGCATTCAGGAGGAAGGCATCACGGGCTACGGCGGACGGCTCAACATCCGCCCGAAATACCAGCGCGAGTTCGTCTATGACGACAAGAAGCGCAACGCCGTGATGGACACCGTTTGGAACGGATTCCCGCTCAATGTGATGTATTGGGTGCGCGTCGGCAACGACCAATACGAACTGCTCGACGGACAGCAACGCACCATCTCGATTTGCTCGTTCATCGCTGGCGAATACCTGATGAATTTCGACGGCAACCTGCTCGGTTTCAGCAATATGACCGAAAAGCAGCAAAACCGCATCCTCGACTATCCGCTGCAAGTCTATATCTGCGAAGGCACCGACGAGGAGCAACTCAAATGGTTCAACATCATCAACATCGCCGGCGAAAAACTCACAGAGCAGGAGATTCGCAACGCCGTCTATTCGGGGCCGTGGGTGACGCAGGCCAAACGCCGTTTCTCCAAAACGGGCTGCGTGGCCTACAAGATTGCGTCCGACTATGTGTCAGGCTCGCCCATCCGTCAGGATTATTTCGAGAAGGCACTGAAATGGATTGGCAATAAGCAGAATAAGACGATTGAGCAATATATGGCTGAGCATCAGCACGACACCGACGCCGACGAGATTTGGCAGTATTTCCAAGACGTGATTCACTGGACGGAGAAACTCTTCGGGCGCAAATACAAAAAGGAGATGAAAGCGGTGGATTGGGGCTTGCTTTACAACCAATACCGCGACACGACGCTCACGGCAACGGCCATCGCCCAAGAGGTTTCGCGCCTGATGGCCGACAGCGACGTGCAGAAGAAAGCGGGCATTTTCCACTACATTTTCGACCACGACATCCGCCATCTCGGCATCCGCGCCTTCGACGACAACACGCGGCGTGAGGTCTATGAAAAGCAAAAAGGCATTTGTGCCATCTGTGGCAAGCATTTCGAAATCGAGCAAATGGAAGCCGACCACATCACGCCGTGGGTGGAGGGCGGTCGCACGATTGCCGAGAATTGCCAAATGCTATGCCGCGACTGCAATCGGCGCAAGAGCGGGAAGTGATGGGTTTGATTAATAATTCGCAAATTTGATAATAATTCGCAAAAAACATTTATTTTTGCATTATGAATAAGAAACAAACACCATTTATCGCGACTCATCCTGGCGAATTGATTAAGGATGAATTAAAAGAGCGAAACATGACCCAGAAGGAATTGTCAGAATTGACTGGGATAAAACCTTCTGTTCTTAGCGAAACAATCAACGGAAAACGCTCTGTTTCTCTTGCCGTTGCGATGGCTTTGGAAAAAGCCTTGGATGTTCCTGCTGAAATCTGGATGAATTTGCAAACCCAGTATGATATTGACTCGGCTAACATTGCCGAAAGGAATCGACAAAAGGAAACGGTATCGATTACCATTCCATTTGGCGATAGACGGTTGCTTCAGGAAATCTCCAGAAAGTTTGGCTGGGCTTGTGCCATCTAATCTTCTAAAAACAAGAAAGTTATGATATTTTACTTCTCTGGCTGTGGCAACAGCAAACACGTGGCGGAAACTATCGCCGCAGGTCTCAACGACAATTTAGTCTTCATCCCCGAAGCGGCTCGCGAAGGCCGTTACGAATACGAATTGGCTGAAGGCGAAAGGCTTGGTTTCGTGTTCCCCATTTATTCTTGGTCACCGCCAAAATTGGTGCTTGACTTTGTGAAGAAAATGCAACTCAAAGCCAAGCCGGATTACCTCTATTTCGTCTGCACCTGCGGCGACAATTGTGGCCTCACAGAGAAGGTTTTCCGCAAGGCCATTGAGGAAAAAGGCTGGCATTTGTCGGCGTGTTTCAGTGTGCAAATGCCTGAAACTTACATCGGTATGCCGGGTTTCAAACTCGATACACCCGAAAACGCCCAACGGAAAATCGACAAGGCTAACGACCTCCTAAAGCGAAACATTCCGCGTCTTATTAATAAGGAATGTTTTTCCGAAATAATCGTGGGCAGTTTGGCTTGGCTCAAGACTTATTTGGTGAATCCCGGCTTCAACCGCTCGGCCACCGACGACAGCAAATATTGCGTCAACGAGGTTTGCATCCATTGCGGCAAGTGCGTGGAAACGTGCCCGTTGAAGAACATCACCCTCGAAGACGGTCACCCGAAATGGCACGGCCAATGCACGATGTGCATGGGCTGCTATCACCATTGCCCAGTGAACGCCATCCAATACGGCAAGGCCACGGTGGGGAAGGGGCAGTACGTTTTTAGGTAGGAGGTATGAAGTAGGAGGTTTGAGGTGGGCAGTCCCGTAGGGACGAAGGATATTAGGCAGGCGGTGTAAACCCCTGCCGAAATGAAATGACATGGAGATATTAGGCAGGCGGTGAAGCACGGCGAAACCCCTGCCGACTGTCAATGTATAACATCGGGAAAATTGGGCGGACGCCAAAAAAAATTTTGGTTGTAGATTGTGAATCAAAAAAACATTATTTTTGCCGCAAATTATTCATTATCAATAAAAAATAAAAACACTATGAAAAACAAGCACAACTTCACAAAAGCACTATTGGCAACAGTAATGGCTATCTTTTCTATCGCGGCTACTGCAACCGCACAATGCGTGATTCCCATTGCACCGGGTCAATCCTACAATGAGGTCTTTGAATCGGGGGAGATGGAATGCTGGACGGTGGAAACGGCGGGTGCCGCCACATGGGCGGTGATGGCCGGCACAGGATCCAATGTGGTGGCGTTCCAAAACGCTTCCGCTGATGACGAAGCGCGTTTGGTTTCGCCCACCTTCGACCTTTCGGGCAGTAATAGCGCCTCCCTTAGTTTCACCTATGCGATGCTGGCGCTTTATCCTCCCTACGATGAACTCACCGTGAGTTATCGCACCTCGCCGACCGACGACTGGCACGAACTCGGCAGTTACAGCCTCAGCGACTGGACGAATACTTACGATGAGATGTTCACGCTGTCCGACTTGTCGGCCACGTTCCAAGTTTCGTTTTTGGGTCACTGCAATGGTGGATACTACATTTTCATCGATGATATCGAGATTGCCTCCGCAGGTGGATGCGCCCGTCCGGTGAACCTGCAAGCCACTGAAATCACGGCATTTTCAGCACTTCTTGGGTGGTCAACAACGGGCAACGAAGAGAGTTGGACGATTGAATTGAACGGTGAGAACCTTATTGTCAACACCCAACCTTATTTGCTGGAAAATCTGGCATCAGGCAGGGATTACACTTTCCGCGTGAAAGCCAATTGTGGCGGTGGGATGGAGTCAGAGTGGTCGCAACCGACCTCGTTCAAAACCCTTTGCGATGTGATTGTCGTGACCGACGAAGAGCCTTATTTCGATGATTTTGAGGCCTCGGAGGAGTTCGTTTGTTGGCAGAGCGAAATTCTTTCCGGCGAGGATAATTGGGTGATTGACCCCGGTTATCTCATCCTCAACAACACGGCTTTTTTCATTTGGCTTGGCGGGGAGGCGATGCTCGTTTCCGCTCCCTTAAACATCAAAACCGTTTCCAACCCCATCCTCACTTTCAAGCATAGGCAGCGGTCGTTGGGGCCATTTGTTGACGAACTTTCGGTTTGGTATGCCACTTCGATGGACGATTATTGGCATCTTCTTGGCGAGTACACCTACGCTTGCGAGGATTGGGAAACCATCACTCTTGCCTTGCCCGAGGCCTCAGCCACATACTATATCGCCTTTATGGGTAAATCGAATGAGGCCGACGGCGTATATGTCGACGATGTTTGGGTAGGCAACAACCCGGGTGTCGGTGTAGAGGAAATGCCGACTCTTGCCGCAACGGTCAGCCCTAATCCCACTTCTGGAATGGTATCGATTGAAGCCAATGCCGCTGAGGGCGAAGTGGTCGTCTATGATTTGTTTGGCAGGAAAGTAGCCACTACACTTCTTCGTGAAGGTCGTGCCGAAATTGATTTAAGTGATTGTGCAAAAGGTGTTTATGTGGCATGGGTTTACGATACTATTGGTACAATTGTTGTCAAATTGATAAAGGAATGAAAAAATGATTAGACGTGCTCTTTTTTTCGCATCTTTCCTACTACTGCCCCTATTCCTAAGCGCACAAAGCGCCAAGGACTACACGAAATATGTGAATCCCTTCATCGGGACGCAAACCGACGAGACGGGTGCCTTGAGCGGCAGCACCTTCCCCGGCGCGACGATGCCGCAAGGCATGGTGCAACTCAGTCCCGAGACGGAACAAATGGTGACTTGGGACCCTTGCTCGGGCTATGACTACAACAAAAATGTCATTTACGGCTTCACCCATACCCACCTCAGCGGTACGGGCTGCACCGACCTTATAGACGTTAGCCTGATGCCAATTTGCAACTATGTCACCCCTGAACGACTGAAAAAAGCCGATTTTAGTCAGAAATACGTCCATAAGTTTGAGTCGGCTCGTCCAGGCTATTATCAGGTGTATTTGGGTGATAGCCATGTGAACGTTGAGCTTACAGCTACCGTCAGGACGGGCATTCATCGTTATACTTTCCCCATAGGACAACCCCAGACGGTTGTCCTCGACCTTGATAGAGGCACTTTCCGTGGCGAAGCCTACTACTCAAAGCGTCGCACTTACGACATTATCCAAAGTCAAATCCGCATTGTGGACGACCACACCATTGAAGGCTATCGTGTAATCACGGGTTGGGCAAAACTGCGTAAGGTGTACTTCCGTGCTGAGTTTTCCAAGCCATTCAAGCAACATTTGTTGATGAACGGGGAACTGAATGTCGGTAATAGCGATGTGGTGAATGGCAGAACATTGAGAGCGGCATTGAATTTCGACCCTGCCGATGGTCGGGAGTTGATGATAAAAGTGGCCATCTCGCCCGTGGATAGCGAAGGCGCAAGGAAAAACATGCTGGCAGAAGCCCAAAGTTGGAACTTCGACGAATATGTTCAAGCCGCCCACGACGCTTGGCAGCGCGAACTCAGCCGCATCGACATCAAAGGCACCGATGAGCAGAAAACTATCTTCTACACGGGTCTTTACCACGTTCTGATGCAGCCCAACACGATGAGCGACGTTGACGGTCGCTACATGACTACCAACTTTGAAATCAAGCAGATGCCGAAGGGACAGACTTATCACAGCACTTTCAGCCTTTGGGACACCTTCCGTGCTGCGCATCCGCTTTATACGCTCATCGCGCCCGACATCGCAGCGCAGTTTGTCCGCGACATGGTGCTCCACCACCAAACATACGGCTACCTGCCCATCTGGGACCTCTGGGGACAAGACAACTACTGCATGATTGGCAACCACGCCATTCCCGTGCTCGCCGATGCCATCCTTGCCGAAATACCGGGAATCGATGTAGAGGAGGCGTATCAGGCTATGGTCGAGAGCAGCACGAGGAGTCATCTCAACTCACCCTTTGAGGTTTGGGAAAAATATGGTTACATGCCTCAAACTTTGCAAGACGAGAGCGTTAGCATTACCATGGAACAATGTTTTGATGATGCTTGTGTGGCATTGGTGGCCAAGAAATTAGGCAAAACCGAAGACTACGAGCGTTTTCACCGCCGCAGTATGTTTTACAAGAACCTTTTCGACCCAGAAACGGGGTTTTTCCGTCCGAAGGATGAAAAGGGCAACTGGATAGAAGGCTTTGACCCGCTGTCATACGAGCAGCCTTGTTTCGTGGAGGGCAATGCTTGGCAATACATGTGGTTTGTGCCGCAAGACCCGCAAGGCCTCATCGACCTTTTCGGAGGCAACAAAGGTTTCCTGAAGAAACTCGACGAGAACTTCAGCCTCACCGCCACTTCAGGCGAGGTGAACGGCAACGCGAGCGGTTTCATCGGGCAGTATGCCCACGGCAACGAGCCGAGTCATCACACCGTTTATCTATACAACTTCGCGGGCAAACCTGAACGCACGCAAGAGTTGGTGGAGCAGGTGCGCAGCGAGTTCTATCGTGCCACGCCCTCCGGCTATGCCGGCAACGACGACTGCGGCCAAATGTCGGCTTGGTACATCTTTTCAAGCCTTGGATTCTATCCTTTCCATGCGGGCAGTGCCGAATATGTCATTGGTACGCCATTGTTCACCAAGGCCACTTTGCATCTTGAAAATGGAAAAGATTTCGTCATCAGCGCACCGAACAAGACACCTGAAAGGATTCACGTTAAAAGCGTGAAATTGAACGGAAAACCGATTAAGGATTACAAACTCACCCATCAGCAAATCATGGCGGGTGGAACATTGGAGTTTATAATGAAATAATGGGATTATTGCCCATAAGTCGGCTTGTCCTCTGCCGCCATCGAAACGGGCATTTCTTGGAAATCGTAAGGCATCGGCTTGGACTGGTGCAAGGCCAAGAAATGCTCGTTAAGCAGCAACTCCACACGCAGCATGGTTTCTTCAATCACTTTGGGCTGCAACTGACATTCCCACACCACAATGACCTGCCAGCCGTTGTCGCGCAAAACTTGGTAATTCCGCTGGTCGCGCTCTTGGTTTCTTCGGATTTTGTTCACCCAAAACTCGCGGTTCGTCTCCGGAATCTTGCAACACCTTGAACCATCTTCCCTAAACTCTAAACCCTCAACACTAAACTCAACAAAATGCCCGTGCCAGAAACACCCATTCACAAAGATGGCTGTCCGATACCGCCGCATCACAATATCGGGCTTGCCCGGCACCGATTTCACGTTGAGGCGATAGCGATAGCCGTGCCGCCATAGCCATTGCCGCACCAAAAGTTCGGGCTTGGTGCCTTTGCCGTGGATGCGCGACATCACATAGTGGCGTTGCTGTGGAGTGAGGCGGTCGGTCATAACGTTACCAAATAAACGGCAAAACCTTGTATTTCACGCGCTGTTTATACTCTTTGTAGCCTTCCAAACCTTGTTCCAAAACGACTTCTTCGTTGCGGATGCGTTTGGCAATCAATGGGATATAAAGCAGCATAATGGCAAAGGAAATGGGCGAGGCCAACACCAACGGCATCATCAGGAAGAGGAGGGTGGTGGCCATATACATCGGGTGGCGGACAATGCCATAAAGGCCCGTATCGACCACTTTTTGATGCTCTTGCACCTCGATGGTACGCGAGAGGTAGGTGTTTTCGCGCAAGACCTCGGCATACAAAGCATAACAAACAAGGAAAACACCCGCAGCCACCCAAACCACCCAATTGGGCAGCACAAACCACTGAAAACGCCAGTTAAAACCAGCAACCACAAAAGCCGCGACAAACAGCAAGCCACTCAATGCCACGACGGTCTTTTGTTCCTTCTCCTGTTCTTTGGCGTTCAGGCGTTTGCGCAACAACTCTGGATTTTTTGCCATCATCACGAGTCCCGCAATGAACATTGGGACGAACAAAATGCCCATCAACATCCAGCCCTGCCAATAAAGAAGCGAGCCTGCGGGCAGGAAGATGAGCAGGCCAAGGAGAATCACCCCAAGGAGAAATTTGGTTAAGGCTTGAAGGAATAGTTTGGTGTTCATAGGTTGTTTAGGGTTTCGAGGAACTTATCAAAATCGGATAAGAAAGTCCGGTCTTGGATCTTGCGGTATTTCTCATACTCTCCTAATGCTTTTGCTTCGGCTTCTTCGTGAGAAATGCTACCAGCATTCTCAAGTATTTCGTAATCACTGATTTTCAAGTAGCCTTCCAACACTTTTTTCCAGTCGGTCATCTTCATGAGGATATGACGTTGAGCACGGTCTTCAGCCATGTCAAGGAAAGCTGTGGAAATCAGATTCAGTCTGGTGACTTCGTTTTCTGACAAATAGTTCTTGGCAACGGTGACATCGCTTTTGATGATTCTGCCATCGGGCGCGTTTTTCCATGTCATCAGTCCCATATAGGGCTTTTCGGCATCGGCGCGGTCGTAGATGATTTCGGCGGCGGTTTGGTGTGTCACGGCATAGTGCATCATGTTTTGGACGGTTCTGTAAAACTGCCGTGTCGTTTCGGCTTGTGCATCATAATCGCTGCTACATTCGGCATAGATGTCGGTGATTTTCTGATAGTAACGTCGTTCTGAAGTGCGGATTTCGCGGATGCGCTCTAAAAGTTCTTCGAAATAATCCGCGCCAAAAACATCTTTCCCTTTCAGTCGTTCGTCGTCCATCACGAAACCTTTGATGATGTATTGCTTCAGCACCTCAGTGGCCCAACGGCGGAATTGCGTGGCTTCGTAGCTGTTTACGCGGTAGCCAACGGCGATAATGGCATCCAAATTGTACATCAAAACACCTCGGTCGTCGCAATTGTCCGAAGGAATTCGAATTTTTCGAATTGACTCGGACAATTGCACTTCTCCGCTTTTTTCGATTTCAGACAGGTGATAATTAATAGTCGAAATGGCCACGTTAAACAATTCAGCCATCCGTTTTTGTGAAAGCCAAAATGTTTCATTGTTGAACACGACGGTAACATTGACTTTACCCGTTGAGGATTTGTACATCAGTACATTACCTTCTATGCTGGTGGCCAAGTCAGTCGAAGTCATCTTATTCGTAAAATAGTCTTTTGCGGCTTTCACCAAAGGCTTTTTCTGGTCGGCGTTCATCACGATAGCAAGACAAGCGGTTCGGGACAGCAATACGGATGTCACCTTGCGATAACCGCTGTTATGAAGTTGCGCCATCTCTTCAATCTCCACGATATGCTCCTTCAAGTCCAACCCTTTCTCCTTTTGCAGAAAAGGCGTGATCTTATTAATAAGCCGCTCGAAGTTCCAGTATTTCTGGTAGCCGAGTAGCCGCGCCAGCTTTCGGGAGTTCCACCATTCTCGGCCTTCGCTGTCGGTTTCCTTGATGGTTTCAAAAGGCGATTGAAGTTCTTGAGGTTGGAAGAGTTCAGTGTTGTCTTGCATAGCTGGATATTTCCCACAAAAATACAAAAAAAACGCCAATCTCCATCATTTATTCTTGTTCAGGATAATCAGTGCGGCAATCACGCCCGGCACCCAGCCGCAAAGCGTGAGCAGAAACACGATGAGCATCGAGCCGCAGCCGCGGTCGTACACCGCCAAGGGCGGGAAGAGGATGGATAGGAGGACTCGGAGGAAGGACATAGGTGAAAGGAGGCTTTCTTCAAAATTAAATAAAAGACGTATAAATTATTCAAAACCGTGTTTTTTCAATTTCTCTAAATTTAAGTAAAAAGCATATTTCATTCTGTCAGTTAAAGGTTTACGACCTTGGACAACATCATCCATAACTTTCCACTTCCAATCTTCAAGGATGCGCTTACGTCTATCCCAATTAACCATACGTTGAATCAGGTCTAGCGTTATTTCATCAGATAAAGATGAAGTTGATTTGACTGAGATGTCTTGGCTCTGGCTTTCTGATTCTGTAATTGCATCTGCTTCTTCCAACAGTTCTGGGTTGTGTTTACATACTGTTTCAAATAATGACACTGCATGATTTTTATCTCTACTTCCAAAAGGGCGTTTGTTTTTTACAATGAAAGCCACATCACTTGCCCAACCTTGTTTTGTTGGATCTAAGAAGCCAGCATTTCTTCCCCATTCACCAATTTTTTTCCATAAAGAATAAGGGATGCTCCGCAATAATTCTTCTTTGTGTTTTTCTTCTTCTTCAGAATTACCTTCATCAGTGAGTATTTTTCGTTTTTGGGGATTGTTCTCGTCAATCAAATCGGATGTGATTTCTTCGATATTGAAGTTCCACTTATGTTGTTTAACCAACTCCCAACATTCGTCTTTCTTCGCCCACTCGATATAATGAGTAATTGGCGAATTGTCAATGATAAAGGCATTGACTTGTTTCATCAAATCGTAGATAAAATCCGACAACGCATCTGAAAGACATTGGTTTTTCCAGATTTTATACAAATCAAGTTTGTTGTCTGTAAGATAACTGATTAGTGAAATTGTATATGGCACAGCTACTTGACGTAGTTCACCAATGCAATAGTCATTCTTTTTGGTCCCATAACGTTTTTCAGCCGTCTTGAAAAGAATGGCTTTGGCAACTGCATCTTCAAAATAGACATTATTGATTTTCTTTTCATCGGGCAAATTGTTGTTGATGAATTTTGCGTAGTTCTTTTCGTTGCCTCGTACCACAGAATTTGGCCCGATGATTATTTTGTTGTATCCACCTATAACTTCCTGATAAGCATTGATATACTTTGCCAATTCAACTTTGGTGAATACTTGTTCTTTAGGGTATTTTTTATCAAATGCCGTGCGTTGGGCTTTCGTAAAGCCTTCTCGACTTCTCAAGGTCTTGTACTGACCTCGTGCACGCTCAAAGAACCAATGTGTCTGAATATTACATGATGGAGTAACAGGTGAAAGCACGTATCGGGATAGTTTTTCAATGGCTATCAATGCTGGATTATTGGCTGAGAAATCCGCATCATTTACTTTGTTTTGTGTATTTGAGTAACGAGAAATACGTGAAACTATATCAGAATAGTGATCTGGTTTCTCAATAATAGAGAATTTCACCTGAACATATATATCAGAAATATCGGCTTTGTCTTTCTGCGAATCTTGCGTATATTGTTGTTTTCGTCAAGTTCGATATGGTCTGCGGTAGCTGCAATACCATTATTGAATGCAAAAAACATGTGAGGTTCGTTTTTGATGGTATCCCGAATGCCTTTATTGATTTTCCCCGCAAATTGAAGAAAAGAACGAACATTTTGCTCCAACAAACGCGCTCCATATTGTTCGTAAAGTTTGGCCAAACAATTGCCAGGCATAATAGCAAGGTAGGCCTTGTAATCTTCATTAGAATTACTGGCTGGCAAACATGGGATAATATACTTATCGCCACCAAAATCGTCGAAATCTATTTCTATTGGCAAACGAGAGTCTTCAGAAAGTTGGTATAGTTTGTTGATGTCAAAAACGTGGTAAAAAACTTGTATCCCATTAATTTGGGTGTTTTGTGGAATACTGCCTTTATAATCCCCATTGGTTAGAACGAAAGCATTTACACGAATCAAATTGCTCTTTAGTTCATCATAAGTTGCCAACTGATTAGCAAAATCAAAAATGGGTCTGGATTCATCTATATCACTTGCA
>CACXUM010000036.1 GCA_902770835.1 uncultured Bacteroidia bacterium | reverse complement strand
CGGCTGTAGATAATGTCGAGGACGGAGGACATACGGTCGGGACCGTCGGCGGCGGTCTGCTTGAAGCAGTTCAATGCCCGCTGGTGTTGCTCGAAGGCATCCTCGAAAAGGCCGTGTTTGAGGTACATCGCGCCGAGGTTGTCGCAGAGTTGGCCTTCCAATTGGACTGTTTCCGCAGTCTTGTCGGAACGCTGCACGAGGGCCAGCCCTTGCAGGAACTTCTCAGCGGCCTCTTCGGAGCGGCGTTGCTCGCGCAGTTCGACACCTTCTTGATAAAGGGCTTGGGCTTGTCCGATGCGCTTTGTTGGGCTGTTGCAAGCGGTCAGCGCGAGGGCTGCCGTGATTAGGATGAGTGATTTTAAATGCGTCTTCATGACATTTTCGTTTTTGACTTCGCAAAAATATACAGAAAAAACGCTTGTCAAGAGGTACGCGGGGCTTCACGGGGCCATGTCCCTACTTTTTTGGAATGTCCTTATCGGATTTTGTTGAAAATCAACAATGTATAAATCTTTTGAAAACAGGCTTGTCCCTACTTTTTTGGCGAAAAAGTGCTTAAAAGCAGCGTTTTTTTATTCAAAGTTGGAACAAGTTTTCAGGTTTTTTACCTAATTTTGCGGCACTATGAGCAATCACCAAAACAGAAACGGAAAGATTGAAGGCAAAAAAAGAGTCCTTTGGCGACAGTTGGAGCAATCGGGTTGCCTGTGGTCGTATGCCAAAAATCCGGACAGCATAGATGACGGTTTGCTCATCGAAAAATCCTTGCTTTATCTTGAGTTTGAAGATCTGCACAAACTCTGCGAACTCTATCCCATGCGGCAGATACAACAAGTGTGGCGTGAGCGTTTGGTTTCGCAAGGCGACTACTACGGCATTATCAACTGGCTTTTGGCAGCCATGTTTTTCGACATCAAGAAACCCGACAAATACCTGAAACGATATGGAAAGCCAAGACTGGAAATTAGGGCTTAGGCAAGAAACGATACCCGTTTTTGAGGCTGTTTCGCAAATGGAGGCCATCAAAAACCTGTACCTTTGCGGTGGCACTGCCCAATCGCTGCAAATGAAACACCGAAAAAGCGAAGACCTTGACTTTGAACTGCTTGGAACGAGAAAAGAACGCCCAATGCTTGACTTTTCGGCCATTTCCAATGAAGTTTCAAGTGTCTTCCCCGATTGCAAAAAAGAATTCCTCTCGAAAAACCAACTTCAAATTTTCGTGAACGGGAATGTGAAATTGTCGTTTTTCAGGCCTGAGAACTCGGTACCGGAATTAGGCAAAGGCTTCGTTTACAACAACATCGTCACTCCTTCATTACAGGAGCTGTTGGGCATGAAACTATTCACCATTGCCGTGCGCAGCGCCTTCCGCGACTACTACGACATCTATGCCCTATTGAAAGAAGGCTACGATTTGGCCAAAGGCGTGGAATATGCAGGCAAATTCTCCCGTCATACGATACATTCCAAGTTCATCTACAGCATTCTCCTAAACGAAAACTACTTCAGCAAGCCCAAAGACTTTTCTCTCCTCGAACCGAAATACGACATCTCGACGGAAGAAATCGCGGCCTTCATCAGGCAATACATTGAAAAAAGAGGAATCAAGATAAAGAAATAGCAAGAAAAAGCCCGCCCCATTGCGAGGCAGGCTTTTCAAGTTTTTTTGCAGCAGCAAACTTCAGATTTTGATGTCGTCGCCGTTGGCGTTCTGGAAGTTGTACTGCAGCGCGTGGAACTCGGGCATCGATTGCACTGTGAATTTCTTGCCGTATTTCTTCATCCATTTGCGGCGAATCGAAAACAGTCCGTTGATGCAAAGGTAGGAATAGATGAACGGATGCACCTGCAAGACAAGGTTGTTCTCGTTTTGGTCGACGAGGAGGTACTTGAGGTGGTTTTCGATTTCGTCGATGAAGAGGATGGCGGGGCGGATTTTGCCTTCTCCGTCGCAAACGGGGCATTTCTCCTGCACCTGCACCTCTGTTTCGGGGCGCACACGGTGGCGCGTGATTTGGATGAGGCCGAACTTGGTGGCGGGAAGCACGGTGTGCTTGGCGCGGTCGGGCTTCATGGCTTCCACAAGGGCTTCGTAGAGTTGCTTGCGGTGCTTGGCTTCGTGCAAGTCGATGAAATCCACGATGATGATGCCGCCCATGTCGCGCAGGCGCAGTTGTCGCGCGATTTCCTTGGCGGCTTCGAGGTTGACTTGGAGGGCGTTTTCTTCCGGCGAGTTTTCCTTGTTGAGCCTATGGCCGCTGTTCACGTCGATGACGTGCATGGCCTCGGTGTGCTCGATGACGAGGTAAACGCCGTTCTTGATGGTGACAATCTTCCCGAAAAAGCCTTTGATTTGCTTGGCAACGTTGTAGTAGTCAAAGATAGGCTCCTTGCCTGAGTAAAGTTGCACGATTCCGGCCTTTTGCGGGGCGAAAGTCTGGATGTAACCCTGAATTTCTTCAAAGAGTTTCTCGTCGTTCACGCGGATGTTGTTGAACGACTCGTTCAGCAAATCGCGCAGCATGACACTGGTTTGGTCCATTTCACTGACCATCTTTCCGAAATTGGTCATTTTCTTCATCTCGATGGTGCATTGCTCCCATTTGGCGATGAGTGCCTTGAGGTCGGCGTCGAGTTCGGCCACCTTCTTGCCTTCGGCGACGGTGCGGATGATGACGCCATAGTTGTTGGGCTTGATGCTTTGGATGAGACGGCGGAGGCGGTTGCGCTCCTCGTTGCTGCGGATTTTTGTTGAAACCGAAATGCGATTGGAGAAGGGGACGAGGACGATGTAACGTCCTGCAAATGAGATTTCTGCCGTGATTCTCGGACCCTTGGTGTGGATAGGCTCTTTGGCGATTTGCACGGGAATCAAGTCGCCTACATTGATGATGTCGGCGATTTTGCCGTTTTTCGGCAAGTCGGGGTCAAGTTTGAACTTGTCCAACGAAACGTCTTCGCCTGCCACTACCATTTTCTTGAACTTGAGCAGCGAATGGGCCTGAAAGCCCAAGTCGAGATAGTGCAGGAAGGCTTCTTTGGGGTAGCCCACGTCGACGAAAGCCGCGTTGAGGCCTGGCAGCAGTTTCTTCACCCGACCCAAATAAACATCTCCGACCGCAAACTGGTTGTTGGTCTTCTCTCTGTGAAGTTCGACAAGAATGTTGTCCTCCAACAGGGCAATGTCAACCTCCGAAGCGTGCGAGTTGATGACCAAGTCGCGCTCCACCGTCTTTTCCTCTGCCGCTGCCGGAATGGCTTCGGCAACTTGTTTCTCTTCTTCAGACATAGTGTTTTGCTTTTGGGGTTAACGATTTGATTTTGAATAACAAAACAATAACACAACAATGGGGTTGCCAATGCTGTGTTATTGTCTCCTTTAGGCGCAAGAAGCGCTTATTTCTTCTTGTGTCTGTCCTTTCTCAAGCGTTTTTTGCGCTTGTGAGTCGACATCTTGTGTCTTTTGTGTTTCTTACCGTTTGGCATAATATTGGGATTTTAGATGTTGTTCTTACTTAACAGCGGTCATGAAGGTCTTGGCGGGCTTGAAAGCCGGAATCTTGTGGGCCGGGATGGTGATGGCGATATTCTTGCCAATGTTACGGCCGGTCTTTTCGGCTCTGGTCTTGATGATGAAACTACCGAAGCCTCTCAGATACACGTTTTCACCCTTGGCCATCGAGTTCTTCACAACTTCCATGAAGTTTTCAACAACATTCTGGACAGCACCTTTTTCAATGCCGGTCTTGCTGGCGATTTCAGCAACGATTTCTGCTTTAGTCATTTTTTTCCTTATTTTATGATTAGTTATTGTGTTTGTTGTAAATTTGCGGCAAAGGTACGAACATTTTCAATACGGAGACCCTATTAATGCAATTTTTTTCTTCTAATGAGTTATAAATAAAGAATTTCGACAAAATAGAACGATGGATTTCATACATGACACCTTAATTAATTGGTTTGCCGAAAACCGCCGCGACCTGCCTTGGCGGCACAACCCCACGCCCTATCAGGTGTGGCTTTCGGAGATTATCCTGCAACAAACGCGCGTCAACCAAGGCTGGGACTACTATCTGCGCTTCGTCGAGAAGTGGCCCACGGTGAACGACCTTGCCAACGCCACTGAGGAAGAGGTGCTGAAGATGTGGCAAGGCTTGGGCTACTATTCACGCGCCCGCAACTTGCACCAATGCGCAAAGCAAATAGTGGAACAACATGGAGGCCAGTTTCCCGCCGATTTCGAGAAACTTAAGCAATTGAAAGGCATTGGCGACTATACCGCTGCCGCCATAGCTTCCATTGCCTTCGATTTGCCTCATGCCGTCGTGGATGGAAATGTTTACCGCGTGCTTTCAAGGCTTTTCGACATCGACACACCTATTAATATTAATGAAGGGCAAACCGTTTTCGCCAAAATTGCCGACGATTTGATCAACCGCGAACAGCCCGGACTCCACAACCAAGCCATGATGGAGTTTGGTGCCCTGCAATGCACACCGAAAAACCCCAACTGCCTGCTTTGTCCGCTGCAAGCACAATGCCTCGCCTTCGCAAACCAAACCGTGATGCAACGCCCCGTGAAACTGCAAAAGCTGAAAGTCACAACGCGACATTTCAACTATTTGGTTTTCAGGATGGAAGGCAATGTTTACCTCCACAAGCGCAGCGGCAACGACATTTGGAAGAACCTCTACGACTTTCCCTGCATCGAAAGCGAAAACCCGATGACCGTCGAGGAAGTCATAGCATCCGAAAAGTTTAAGCAACTTATTGAAAACAAAAGTTTTACCATTATCAAGACTTCGCCGACCTTCACCCACAAACTCACCCACCGCACCATCATCGCCCAGTTCATCGAAATAAAACTTGAAGAAAAATTGTTGCGGATTGAAACAAATGATTTATTTTTGGCCCGTGAAACGGATTTGGGCAACTTTCCCATTCCTCGCTTAATCGACTTATACTTAAATAATTAAACCAACAACACTATGGCAAGTTTGAACAAAGTCATCCTCATAGGCCGGCTCGGGAAAGACCCCGAAATCACCACTTTCGACAATGGCAACCGCAAAATATCCGTCACTATGGCCACCTCGGAGCGTTATCGCGACCGCGACCAAAACTGGGTGGAACAAACCGATTGGCACAACATTGTGGTTTGGGGCAACTTGGCCAACGACATCGCCGAAGGCCGCCGCAACTACTCGAAAGGCGACCTGATGTATGTTGAAGGCAAACTCCGCACCCGCCAATACACTGACCAGCAAGGCATTGTACGCTATGTAACCGAGGTACACGCCGACAAGATGATGCAGATGGCTCCCGCACGACCCGTCCAGCAATCCTCCTACGGCCAACCTTACGCCCCCGCACCAGAACCCGCTCCGGGCTACACCCCACAAAATACCACCGACGAAGGCAACGATTTGCCATTTTGACGTAACTTGACGCGCATGTCAGAATTATTTTCTATTTTTGCCGTCTGAACTATAAATGATAAGATTTTGGAAACACCCGACCCTGACCCTCTCATAGGACTCCTGACCGTTGTTTCAAACAACTTTTTCACTGGATTTACCGTCAACGCCATCATCGGAATGGCTGTATTGTGCCTGCTCCTCATCGCTTCGGCCTTGATTTCGAGCAGCGAAACGGCGTTTTTCTCACTCCAACCCGCCGACATCGACGACCTTGAATCGCGCCCCGACGCAAAGAGCAAACTCGTGCTAAAACTCCGCGAGATACCCAAAACTTTGCTGGCTACCATCCTGATTGGCAACAACTTCGTCAATGTCACCATCACGCTTTTGTCGACCTACATCATGGCGCAACTGTTCGACATGGCGAACTATCCTGTGGCGGCCTTCCTGTTGGAAGTGGTGATTGTCACCTCATTAATCCTGATTGCGGGCGAAATCACGCCGAAGATTTATGCCGGCAAGCGTCCCGTCAAGGTGGCGCGTTTCATGGCGAGACCGCTGCGCTTCCTCATCGGGCTTTTCAAGCCGTTGAGCAAGGCATTGGTCAACTCCACTTCGTTCATGGACAAGCACTTGGAGAAAAAGAAAGGCGAAATCTCGATGGAAGACCTTTCGACCGCCGTCGACATTGCCACCGAAGAATCCACACCGCTTGAGGAGAAACAAATGCTGAAAGGCATTGCCTCTTTCAGCGAAAAAGAGGTGAGTGGCGTGATGATTCCGCGCATCGACATCATCGGCGTGGAGCAAGGCATGGAGTTCACCGAAATGCTCGCCATCGTCATAAAGAGCGGATTTTCAAGGATTCCCGTTTATGACGAAACGATGGACAACGTGAGCGGCATCCTTTATGTGAAAGACCTCCTCCCCTACTTGGACGCGCAATCATACGAATGGCAGAAACTCATCCGACCCGCTTTTTTCGTGCCGGAGAACCGCAAAATTAATGACCTCTTCCAAGATTTCCGCGAGAAGAAAATCCATATCGCCATTGTCGTTGACGAATACGGCGGCACTTCGGGCCTGATTACGATGGAAGATGTCATCGAAGAGATTGTCGGAGAAATTAATGACGAGTTTGACGAAGCCAACTTGGAGGAACACTACAAGAAACTTGACGACAACACCTATCTCTTTAAGGCTCAGACAAGTATCGTCGATTTCTGCAAGGTGTTTGGCGTTGACGAAGGCTATTTTGAACCCATGCAAGGCGAGGCCGACACCCTTGCCGGACTCATCCTCGAAATCGAGGGACGCATCCCTGAAATCGGGTTCAAGTTCAACTTCGAGAAGTTCCACATGGAGATTACCGATGCCGACACCAAGCGCATCAAGGAAGTGAAAGTTGTGTATGATGAAGAATAAACTGCCCATATTGCTTGTGGCCTTGGCCTTACTCGCCGTTGCTTTCTCGTGCGACCGCCAGCTAAACCCGCTGCCCAAGCCGCGCGGCTATTTCCGCATCGACCTGCCGGAAAAGGCTTACGTCAAAGTCGACACCATCGAAAAATACAGCTTCGAGTGCCCGCAATACGCGCTCATCACCCCCGACCCGTATTCGCCCGAGGAGAAAAATTGGGTTAATGTGGAAATGCCCCAATTCAAAGGCTCCATCCACTTGACACACAAGTCCGTAAACGGCAATTTGGGCGAGTATTTAGAAGACGTTCATACAATGGTCACCAAGCACCTGCAAAAGGCCAACGGCGTGCGCGACAGCCTGATTTTCAACGAAGAACATGATGTTTACGGCCTCTTTATCGAAATGGACGGCAAAGGTGTGGCCACTCCGATGCAGTTCTACCTCACCGACAGCACAAAGAACTTTGTCCGGGGTGCCCTCTACTTCAATTTCCAGCCCAACAACGACTCGATGCAGCCCGTCATCAACTTCATCCGCGAGGATATTGACCATTTGATAAATACATTTGAATGGAAGTGAGCAAAGTTTCAGTTTTTTTTTATCTTTGCCGCCGAAAGTCAAATTCATTTATTATTAATCAAAACCTCTAAAATGAAAAAGCATTTTTTATTTGCATTGGCATTGTTGCTTTGCCTCAATGTCATGGGACAGCAGTCCATTACCCTCCGTTCAGCCAACAAGGCAGAATGTGTGAGCAGTGACTACCAACAACTTAGGGCATCCTTCTCCTTCTCAACCATTGAGGCGGAGAACATGGAAACCGAAAGAGGCCAGTTTTCGTGGCTTTCGATGCCCAACACCGTCATCGGCGGCAACGAGGGCGACCCTCAAATCCCCGTCGTGAACCAACTCATCGCCGTTCCTTTCGGTGCTACACCCAGCATCCGAGTGACGAGCTATTCCTCAACCGACTACCGTCTCGAAGACTTTGGCATTCAAACCTTGGTGCCGCGTCAGCCTTCGTTGCGCAAGGACCAGAGACCGGAAGATGTGCCTTTCGTCATGAATGAGGCCGCTTACCAAACCCGTGGCTTCCGCAGCGAACCTTTGGCCGTTGTCACTGTAGTGGGTACCATGCGTGGTGTGCAACTTGGCAAGATGACCATCGATCCAGTGAGCTACGACCCCGTCAACAACACCATTCGTGTGTTCAACGACATTGAGGTCACTGTCAGCTTTGACGGTGCCGATGTGCGTGCCACTGAAGAAATGCTGGTGAAGACCTACAGCCCTTACTTCGAAGGCATTTATAACATGTTGTTCAACGGCAGGTCTATCCGCAGTGCCTACGATGACCACCCCGACCTCTACACAACCCCTGTGAAGATGCTTGTGGTGACCACCTCGACTTACACCAACAGCACGCCCTTCCAAACTTGGCTGAATTGGAAAAAACAAAAAGGTATCGACGTGGACGTGCAGACTGTGACCAGCAGCACCTCATCTGCCAATGTCCGCTCCCTGATCCAAAGCAGATACAACGCCAACCATCCGACTTTCTTGGTCATTGTTGGCGACGAGACCGCTGTCAAGAATTACACCACCTATTCAGTAACAGGATTGAACTACAATCCCTATGTCAGCGACCTGCAATACGCTTCCATCGACAACGATGTCTATCACGACATGTTCATGAGCCGTATGTCGGTGTCGTCCACCACGGAACTTGGTTATTTGGTGGACAAAATCATGATGTATGAGCAATACACCATGCCTGATCCGAGTTATTTGAACAATGTGCTGCTTATCGCCGGTGCCGATGGCTATTGGGCTCCGAGAGTCGGCAGACCCACCATCAACTATGCTGCCGACAACTATTTCAACGCGGCTCATGGTTTCAATAATGTTTATAAATATGTCACCGACAATTACTCTGGTTGCTTCAACTATTTGAGTTCAGGTGTCGGTTTTGCCAACTATACCGCCCACGGCGACATTCAGGAATGGCATAGCCCCAACTTCACCAACACGAATGTCAACGCATTGACCAATACGAACAAGTATTTCTGGGCTATGGGCAACTGCTGCCTGACCGCCAACTGGGGCAACAGCAGTTATTACCCCTGCTTCGGCGAGGCCATGATTCGCGCCCAAAACAAGGGTGCTTTCGGCTACATTGGCTCCGTCCCGGAATCCTATTGGTATGAAGACTATTATTTCGGTGTAGGTGCCACAAGCACGATGGGCCAGACTCCTTCTATGTCGCAAACCACAACAGGTGTTTACGACTTCATGTTTGACGACACGCAGATGAACACCTTGAATTCGGTTCCTTTCGCCGGTAACGTGGCCGTGACCTACGCCCATGCCAACAACTACCAAAGCAGCGTTTCCGATGAATACTACTGGAGAGCCTACCAATGCCTCGGCGACGGCTCCGTGATGCCTTATCATGTCAATCCTTCGGCCAACAATGTGAGCCATGCCTCTGCTTTTGGCATGGGTCTGACTACGTTCACGGTGAATGCCCTTCCCGGTTCCTACGTTTCTATCACGAAGGACAATGAAATCCTTGGTGTGGCCCAAGTCGGTTCAACGGGAATTGTCGATGTGCCGGTTACTCCTGCCAACACAGCAGGCGATGTGATGATTGTTGTCACCCGTCAGCAATGCCAGCCTTATATCCAAACCATTCCGGCTGTTGCCCTTGATGGTCCGTTCATCAGTGTTGACAGCTACACGCCTACTGACACCCATGTTGGCGACGACACCAACCTGAGCATCACCTTCAAGAATCTTGGTAATTCGGCCACCACAGGCACGACCACAGTTACCTTGACTTCAAGCGACTCTAATGTTACCATCCTCGAGAATACAAAGACTTTCGGTGCTTTGGCTGCCAATGCCACCACAACGGTGAATGGCTTCCAGTTCAACATCGCCTCTGGCGTGGCCGATGAGACCAATGTCATCCTTCACTATGCTGCGGTCAATGGCAACGACACTTGGGAAGGCGACATCTCCATTACGGCCAATGAAGCCGTTTTGGAATACCAAAACATGGTTTGGGATGGTGGATTCGTGCCAGGCGAAACGATTACCGTTGGTGCCAAGTTCAAGAATGTCGGTCATTATCAGGCTACTAATGCCGTGATTACAGCTTCTTCTTCAAACAATTATGTCACTATCTCTAATCCGACGGTCACTACAGGCACCCTTGAGGCGGGGCAAGAGGTCACATGCGATTTCAGTATTACCATTGCGGCCAACTGCCCTGAGACCGAGCAATTGCCCATCACTTTCACAATGACGGCCGATGGTGGACTCAGTGCTACTGGCAACGAAACTTTGAAGAACAGCTGTATGCTCTATTTCAATCTTGCTGACTCATACGGCGACGGTTGGAACGGCTCAACATTGACCGTGTCTTTCGATGATGGTACAGCTTCGCAGACACTCACCATTCCTTCAGGCAACAGCTCTTCTTACGAAATAGAGGTTGGCAATGGCGTTCATGTCACCTTGACGTGGTCTTCGGGAAGTCAATGGGATAGTGAGTGCTCTTTTACGGTGAGCTATGAGGGCGATTTTGTCATTTACCAATCGAGTGGCACGCCAAGCTCAGGTGTTCTTTATGAATTCGATTGCGACTGCGCTGCTGCAACTGCTGTCTATAATGTCACAGCCATTTCGAGCAACACTGAGCAAGGCACCGTGACAGGCGGCGGCGAGTTTAGTTATGGACAATCATGCACCGTCGCGGCCATTGCCAATGAAGGCTATTACTTCATAGGATGGACCAACAATGGCGTTTTGGTTTCATCTGCAGCTGAATACACTTTTGATGTGTTCAGCAATATGGAACTGGTTGCCAACTTCATCCAATCCATTGAAATTGGACAAGGTACCACGACTAACACTTATCTGCCCAGTTACAGCTATTACAAGCAGGCTTTGACTCAGCAGATTTACACCGCTGATGAAATTGGCACAGCAGGTAACATCAAAGGCATCGCATTCTACAATGAAGGGGCTACAAGAACCCGTATCTACGACATTTATTTGAAGACTACCACCAAGAACTCCTTCACAAGCAAGACAGACTGGATTGCGGTAACCGCTTCCGACAAGGTGTTCAGCGGTGAGGTCACCATGGTTGCCAATGCGTGGACCTTCATCGTTTTTGACACCCCGTTTGAGTATGACGGCATATCCAATATAGTGATCGTTATAGACGACAACACTGGCAGATATGATAGTTCACCATATATGTCTTGCTCTGTTTACAACACCAATTCTACGCAAGCCATTTACACTTATGACGATAATACCAATTTCAATCCAATGTCTCCATCCTCATCTACCCATAATGCCGCCCTGTCTGTGAAGAACCATATCCACATGGGCATTGAAAACGATATAACTCAAGTGGAGCAGAGCTTTGAGTTTGCCGGAAACTGGAACTGGTGGTCACCGAATGTGGACATCACTTTGGAAGACTTTGAAGCGGCTTTGGGTGACTATGGTATCACGATTACCAACAAGGAAGGCCACTATGCCAATAATTCAACCTATGGCTGGGGTGGCAATCTCACAAGCATTGAAGTGGGCACGATGTTCAAGGTTCAAACCAACGAGGCTTGCACTATCACGGTGGAAGGCACTTTGGTTGACCCAGCCGAACACCCCATCACGTTGGTCCCAGGTGTCAACTGGGTTGGCTTCATCGGCACAGAAAGCATGAGCCTCAGCGATGCCTTTGTGAACCTCACGCCTACCAACATGGATTACATCCAAACCAAAGACGGCGTTGCCACTTACTATCAAGGAATCGGCTGGAGAGGAAGCGTCAGTGCCCTTAACCCGGGAGAAGGCTTCATCTACAAGTCGAAAGCGACAACGGACAAAACCTTTACTTATCCTTCTGCAAAATAATGCAGGTTGTTGAATGAAATGAACAAGTTTCGTCATTTAATATTGGTTCTGGCCCTCGTCATCGGTGGAAGCCTTTTTGCCCAAAGTCAAAGGGAACTGCAACAGCTCATGCGTGAGCGCAACGAGTATTATTTTACGCTCACCGTTCAGGAACCCTCTGAAATTCAGGGCATCAGCAAGCTTTGTTCCGTTGATGGCACAGATGGCAGAACCGTGGTTTGCTACGCCAACCAGCAGCAGTATGACGATCTGCTGCTGGCTGGCTATCAGCCTGAATTGCTGACGCCGCCATCCATGCTTTACGATGCTGCCATGTGGGATGGCAGCGACCGTGCTTCGTATGAATGGGACAGCTATCCCACCTACGATGCCTACCAAAGCATGATGGAAGCCTTCCCGACACAAGCCTTGAGCGACCGTTCTTGCACCTTGCTTGACCTTGGCACCCTCAGCAGCGGACGCAAACTGTTGGGTGTGCGCCTCAACAACGGCCAGCCCGACGGCAAGCCGAGATTCCTTTACAGTTCCACGATGCACGGCGATGAGGTCACAGGCATGATGCTCATGCTTCGCCTGATTGACGAGTTCTGCACGAGCACCGACCCGCGCATTGTCAACATCCTGAACAATGTGGATCTCTTCATTTTCCCCTTGACTAACCCTGACGGCACTTATTATGGCGGCAACAGCACCATGAACAGAGCACGTCGTTACAACATCAATGGGGTGGACTTGAATCGCAACTATAAGGATTATTTTAATGGCGACCATCCCGACGGCAAGGCATACGCCTTGGAGACCCAATGGACCATGCAATTGGCTCAAGATTACTTGTTCACCATGAGCGCCAACTATCACGGTGGTGCCGAAGTGGTGAACTATCCTTGGGACGCCGTCTATACCGACCACGCCGACAAGGATTGGTATGAGCTTATCAGTACGGAGTACGTCAGCAATGTGAGAACCTATTCTTCCTCTTACATGACCAATCCTTATTCTGATGGCGTCACCAATGGTGCCGATTGGTATGTGATTACGGGCAGCCGTCAGGATTATGAGAATGCTTTCGGTGAATGTCGTGAAATCACCATTGAATGTTCCACCACCAAGAAGCCTAATGCCTCCACCATGCCGACCTATTGGAACTACAACCACACCGCCATGCTTGGGCTCATTGAGCAATGTTTGAACGGTATCCACGGTTATGTGTATGACGCTGAAACCAGCCAGCCGATTGTCGGTGCCACCATTACGGTGCAAGGCCATGACGTCAACAATTCACAGGTGAGTACGCATAATATTGGCGACTTCCACCGTCCTATCAAGGGTGGAACATACACTTTGGCTATCTCCAAAAACGGCTACTGCCCGCAAACCGTAGAGGTCACTGTTGCCGACAACCAAAGGGTGGATTTGGACACCATTTTCTTGACCTCGGGCTGCCCCACACCCGACATCATCAACATGCAGAGTGGCTCCATTGAGACTTGCGATGCGCTGTTTTATGATTCAGGAGGCCCCGACAGCAATTATGGCAACAGACTCGATTACACCTTGACCTTTTATCCTGCAACCGCTGGGGCGAAAGTCATTGTCAACTTCTCCGAGTTCAATGTTGAATCGAACTACGACTACCTTTATATTTATGACGGCACTTCCACTTCGGCCACGCAAATTGGACAATTTACTGGCACAACAAGCCCCGGAACCGTGACCGCCACCAACGGCGAAGGAGCCTTGACTTTCAGGTTCACTTCAGATTATTCCGTGAACAAGAGCGGTTGGGTCGCCACGGTGTCGTGCGAAATGCCTTCCTATGTTCAGACGTTCGAACTTGGTGCTGGCTGGAACTGGTGGTCGCCGAATGTGGACATCACTTTGGCTGATTTTGAAGCGGCTTTAGGTAGCAATGGCATCACAATCACCAACAAGGAAGGCCACTATGCTTCCTACAACCCAACCTATGGCTGGGGAGGTTCTCTCACTTCCATTGAAGCCGGCAAGATGTACAAAATCCAAACCAATACAGCTTGCGAGATTACGTTGACAGGCCCTGCCGTCAATCCGGCCGATGTCACAATTACGCTGAATCCTGGCAACAACTGGATTGGATTTGTTGGCACACAAAGCATGAGCGTGACCAACGCTCTGGCAAACCTGACGCCGACTGTAGGCGACGTGATTTCAGCGGCTAATGGAACCTATGCCACCTATACTGTCTATGGTTGGGGAGGCTCTCTCCAAGTATTGCAGCCCGGCAATGGCTATATCTACAATTCGAAGGCGGCAGGCGAAACATCTTTCACTTTTCCGTCGGCACAATAAATAAAAAAACGTATTTTTGTACCTTTAAAATCAAATATAATTATTAAAAATCATAACGAATGAAAAAACTGATAATGATTGTTACAGCCTTGATGCTCAGTGGAATGATGTTTGCCCAAGAGTATCATTGGACGGCACCCAACTCCAGCTTGTACGACTACCGCAACCACATCACTGCGCAAGTGAAGATTGACGGTGTGCTTCAAGCATCTGATGCAATTGAAATTGCCGCGTTCATTGGCGATGAAGTCAGAGGCGTCATCCGTCTCCTCGAACCCTATTCTGTCGGTCTGCCAGGGCAGTATTACACCTATCTGACCATATTCGCCAACCAGCCTGAAATTGGCCAAACCATCACCCTGAAAGCCTATGACCATGATACGGACACAGAGTATGAAAATTGTCAGCAAACTTTTGAGTTTAGTGGAGCCGAGGAATACCATTACGGTGGCATTGAATCCGGCTTGTACCTTGAGTTCGTTTCGGAGCAAATACTTCCCTTCGGCCCTGAATATCCTTGGATTCAATCCTCAAGTTATTCGGGCAATGGTATGGCCCTCACCGCCCAGATTCAAATTGACGGTGAGCTTGTGGACAGAGACACGTGGGAAGTGGGCGCTTTCTGCAACGGCGAGTGCCGTGGCGACAAGACGCCGCTTACCGATTGGACAGAATTCAATATGGGTTATTTTGTCGATATGAACATTCTGGGCAACAATGGCGACATCATCGATTTCTATCTGTATGACACGGAAGCTGGCAGTGTCCTTCGCGCCAAGTGTTTCACCACTGTTGAATTGGTCAACGATACATACATCGGTCAGGATGTCTTCAACGACCTTTTTGTCCTCAATTTCGTGACGGAGCAAACCTTCACCAAGGAGATTGAAGGTTACGCGGAATACAGCATTGGCCATTACTATCTCATCGCTTCCCCCATCGGTGAAGTGGATCCTGAGAACGTGACCAACATGCTTGAAAACAGCTTCGACCTTTACTATTTCAACCAGTCTTCAGATTTGGAATGGATTAACTACGAGGGTACCGATGGCAACTACAATCTCCTTCCTGGCAAAGGCTATCTTTATGCCAACAGTGATAGTGTTACGCTGACCTTCACGGGCTTCCCTTACGGAGGCGATGGCGAAGTCACTTTGGATTATGATGCAAACGCCCGTTTCGCGGGTTGGAACCTTGTGGGCAACCCCTTCACAGACACAGCTTACATCGACCGCGAGTTTTACGTCATGAATAATATCGGTACGGAAATCATTGCAGGCGAAGGCAACAGCGTTGCAGCTATGGAAGGTATCTTTGTCGTTGCTGAAACTGATGGCGAAACCATGACTTTCAGCACCGAAGAACCAAATAGAGGTGCTTCTCTTATGATGAACATCACCCAAAACCGTGGTGCTGCCATCGACCGTGCCATTATCCGTTTCGGTGAAGAAAGCACCTTGCCCAAGTTCATGCTCAATGAAAACAACACCAAGGTCTATATCCCGCAGGACAATAAGGACTATGCCGTGGTTTCTGTCAACAGCGATATGGGCGAGATGCCGGTCAACTTCAAGGCTGCCAAAAATGGCACTTATACCCTCAGCTTCAGCAACGAGGAAGTCAGTTTCAGCTATCTCCACCTCATCGACAACCTGACGGGTGTTGATGTCGACTTGCTTGAAACCCCCAGCTACTCCTTCGATGCCAAGACAACAGACTATGCTACCCGCTTCAAGTTGGTGTTTGCCTCAGGCAACGCCACTGACGACAGCTTCGTCTTCTTCAGCAACGGCAACTGGGTCATCAACAACGACGGCAAGGCCATCGCGCAAGTCGTTGATGTGACTGGCCGCATCTTGAAGAGCGAAAAGATTGAAGGCTGCCATAGCATGAGCATCAATGCCGCTCCTGGCGTTTACATGATCCGCCTTATCAGCGGCAACGACGTGAAGGTGCAAAAAGTGGTCGTCAAGTAAACCACAAACACAACCATTTCCAAAGGGTTCGGTCGGCAAAAACAATGACCGAACCCTTATTATTTTCCGATTTCTGCAAGATTTGTTTCCGCTCTTTCAGAAAAAAACCTTATTTTCGCGGCGCGAAAAAACTTTTACGCCGATGTAAACTGAGTATTCACTTTAAAGAAAGGGGGAAGGCATAATGATTAACAGCCTGAAAATCGGGAACTTGACTTGGCGTCATCTCAACAACCCATCAGAGGAAGACTTTGAATTCCTGAAAGACCGATTCCATTTCCACCCTTTGGACATCGAAGACTGCAAGTCCGTCAACCAACGCCCGAAAATCGACATTTACGACGACTATTATTTCCTCATCCTGCATTTCCCCAACTTCGACCGTCAGAACAAGTTCGTGAAAATCAAGGAGGTGAAGATTTTCTGGGGCAAGGAGTACATCATCTCCATCGAGAAAAGCCCTTGGGGCGTGTCGCAACTCTTTGAGGAATACGAGGAGCGCATCCAAAACGGCGAGGAAATGAACTTCCGCAACTCCGACATCCTGCTCTACCGCATCCTCGAAAAACTGATGACCGAATCAGTGTACTTGCTTCGTAAAGTCGGCTTGGATGTGGAGTTAATCAACCGCGAACTGCTTCAGGAAAAGCAAGTGAAAATCATCGAGCGCATCAGTGTGACGCGCAAGAACCTCATCCTCATCAACACCATCTTCAAGCCGCAGTTGAGGCTCTTCCACCTGTTTGAAACGGGCAAAGTGACTGGCTTCACTGACGATGTGGAATACATGGAAGACTACTGGGGCAACATCCTCGACTACCTGCAAAAGGTGTGGGACATGACCGAGGACTACGAGGAATTGATTGAGGGCCTCTCGATGACTTTCGACTCGATGCAGACCAACAAGACCAACGAGACGATGAAAATCCTGACCCTCGTTTCGACCATCATCCTCCCTTTGACCTTCATCACCGGCCTCTACGGAATGAATGTCGCCCTACCCTTCCAAGAAGCGGCTTGGGCGTTTTGGGGCATCATGGGATTCATGGCTGTGGTCGCCGCTGCCTTCTATATCTATTTCAGGCACAAGAAGATGATGTAGTTTAGTGTTTAGTGTTTAGTGTTTAGAGTTTAGTGTTTAGAGTTGTTGGAATGTTCAGGGTGTTCTCTAAACCCTCAACTCTAAACTATTTCACAAGAAGTTTTTCGTATTTCACTACCGAGCCATTACGCATCAATTTGACGATGTAACAGCCTTTCGCCAAATCGTTAGGCAAAGTCACAGCGAAGTCGCCAACGGCATTACCAATGGCCTTGAGCAAGGTGCGTCCACTCAAATCACAGATGACTACTGCATCGAATGAGTTTGAATTGCCGCTCACATGAAGAACTTGTCCGGCCTCAATGGGATTGGGAAACAGGAACACCGCTTCTGAGGTTTCCTCAACAGCGCTCCAAGTCGGGTCCCATATCATGCGGGCGTATTCGGGATGGTCGACGAAGGGGTTGCGGTTGTGTTGATAGTCGTTGTAAATGACCTCGTTGCGTTCCTTTTCTTTCTCGCTCACAGGGTCTTGCTCGTTCCAACGCAGTAGCATATCAATCGCCCACTTCTTGATTTCCGACTTGTTGGTCATGTCGCTGCTGCTCCAACTGCCATCTTCCGAATAATAACGCACACTCATATACATCAAGGCGCGGGCAAAATCTCCTTTGTATTCATCGATAGGCTCGAACACCGTTCCCGAATAGCCAGGGGTCTTGCAAGTACCTAATTTTGAACCGTTTTGGGAAGTCCATGTGGCTGAGCGCACCTCGCCGAAAGGATAGTTGGCTCGTTTTCCGTTCACGAAACCATCGGTCGGGAAAATGTGGTGCAGGTCGGAGCGAGGCGTGGTTTGCTCATTGAACCAACTCTGTGGCCACGAGTGTTCGCGGTTGTAGCAGTCGCCTTCGCTGTTGTAGTTGCCGCATTGGTCTTGGCCGAGATAATAAGTATAGGGTGGATTGCCGTTGGGCCGGTCGGAATACATGTCCCAAACCACGCCATTGCCTTTGTTGTCAGTGCTCCAGAAAGCGTTCCAGAGTTGGCTATAAGAGATAGACGAATGGCCCTTAATGATATTGTGCAAAGCCACCTTCAACTGATTGCCCGTCAAGCCGTTGGCGGAATTGTAGTAATTGGCTGGTTGCGCACTAACCAAGAAGGACAGCGATAAACCTATAAAAAGAGCGAGGAGCTTTTTCATTATTCAGAGTTTTATATCTTAAATCTTTGAATTTTAAATCCTTAAACCAAATCCGTAAACAAATACAATATCGCAATGACTGCCATAAATACCGCCGCCGAGAACTCGATGAAACTCACTTTTTTAATCACACTTGGGTTAAACTCGATGCGGACGGCAATGAAAGACCATAAAAAACTTGCCACGATAACCAATGGCATAAACCATCGGCCCAAAGGTTCGAAATACGGCCCCATCAGCGACATAAGCAGTGTGTTCATGGCCGACATGAAAACGAGCAACATCAGTTCAGTGTCGTTGTTGACCGTGTAAAGCATTTTGCCTTTCAAAATCCTCATTGAATCGACAAGCATTTTTACGGCAATTATGAGCATCATCGCAAAGACCATATACTGAGCGATATAGGTGATGAGATGAGCAAACAATCCTCCCAAAAACTTACCAAACAAAGCGGCAACCCCATGATAGACACCGAACAATAACGGAATAAACCATTTCTGCGAAGGCTTGTCGTCGGCCTTGATTAAGCCCACCGAGCGCGTGGCCACGGGAGCGGTCAGGCAGAGGATGAAGAGGATGGATATAATTACCGAGGTTGTAGTCATTCGTACATTTTATTAATAATCAATATCTTAACACATCTTTCACGGAATAAATCTTGCTCATGGCCTCAAAGGAAAAATATTGGTCGTCCATAATCATATAGTCCTCCCGTTGAGCATGGCTGAGTTTCTTGATGTCGGGGAACATCGACACAGGCACCATAACGATACGTCCGTCCGTCAGATACACTATCATCATTCCCCGTTTTCCAAAATCTAATTTCTTGATTCCCAAGTCTGTATCTTTATACTTGCACATTTAAAAGCAATTTTTCCCATAGTATGGCTTTAATCAAAGGGCAAAATTACAAATTTCCCTCAAATAATGGTTGCTTTACCAAAAACAATTCGGGGAAGCCGAACCTTCGACCTCCCCGAACCAAAATCATTTGCACTTCAGAATCAGCCCAATCTCTTGAACTGGCAGGTGAAGTGGCGCATCAGCTCGGCTTCCCATGTGATTTCGAGGCCGCGCTTGATTTCGTTGCGGCGGTCGTACACATTCTTCAGGGCAGCGGCAATCACGTCCATGTGGTTGTTGGTGTACACACGGCGCGGGATGCAGAGGCGCACGAAGTCGTTGCCGCCGAAGCGGTTCTGGCGTGTCACCGGGTCGCGATCGGCAAGGACGTAACCGATTTCGCAGGCGCGGATGCCGGCTTCGAGATAGAGTTCGCAAGTCAAGGTCTGGGCGGGGAACTCTTCCTTCGGGATTTGGGTCAACACCTTGTCGGCATCGACGAAAATGGCGTGGCCACCAGCGGGACGCTGGTAAGGAATACCATACTCGTCGAGCTTGGCGGCGAGGTAATGCACTTGCTTGATACGGGTTTCAACCATCTCGAACTCAATGTTTTCCTTCAGACCAACGGCCAAAGCGTCCATGTCGCGACCGTTCATGCCGCCGTAAGTCAGGAAGCCTTCGAAGGGGATGCAGAACAGCTTGGCACCTTCGTACCAGTCTTTCTTGTTGGTGGCAATGAAGCCGCCCATGTTGACGAGACCGTCCTTCTTGGCCGACATGGTCATCGAGTCGGCGTAGCTGAACATTTCCTTGCAGATTTCGCGCAGGGTCTTGTCGGCATAGCCTTCCTCGCGGGTCTTGATGAAATAGGCGTTCTCAATGAAACGGGCGCTGTCGATGTTGACCGGCACGCCGTATTTGTGGCACAATTCGCAAGTCTCGCGAATGTTCTTCATGCTCACGGGCTGGCCACCAACGGTGTTGTTGGTCACGGTGAGGACCATGAACGGCACATTGCCTTGGTTCTCTTTCAGCACTTTCTCCAATTTCTCAAGGCTGACATTGCCCTTGAAAGGCACCTCAAGTTGGGTGTCGTAGGCCTCGGGCACGGTCACGTCGATTGCGAAAGCCTTGCGGCTCTCGATGTGGCCCTTGGTGGTGTCGAAGTGGGCATTGCCCGGAACGACTTGGCCCGGCTTCACGAGATAGGAGAACAGCACATTTTCGGCAGCACGGCCTTGGTGCGTCGGGATAACATACTCGAAACCAGTGATTTCAGTAATGGTATCCTTCATGTGGTAGAACGAGCGGGCACCGCCGTAGCTCTCATCGCCCATCATCATCGCGCTCCATTGGCGGTCGCTCATGGCGCCGGTGCCGCTGTCGGTGAGCAGGTCGATGTAAACATAGTCGCTCTTCAGCATGAAGACATTTTGGTGGGCTTCGTTGAGCCACTTTTCGCGTTGTTCGCGGGTGGATTTCTTGATGGGTTCAACCATCTTGATTTTCCACGCTTCTGCAAATGGTAATTCCATGATTTATTTGTTTAATTGTTAGATGTTTAATTGTTGATTGTTGTTTTTTGACACGGCCTTTCGACAGGCTCAAGGCCCCGTGACAATGGTTTTACTGCAAGAAACGCCGATTTAGAAACGGTCGCGTTCCTTGATGTTCAGGTAAACCCTATTGCCAAAGCTATGGAGCATATATAATGTATATAAAGGTGCTTCCAAAAAACGGCTCAAAGATAGGGAATATTTCAAAGCGCAAGCGGTTTCGGCAAAATTTTTCTTTTTTCTTTTCGTTTTGTGCTTGGGATTCCCTAATTTTGCCCCCGAATCCAAAAGCAACAACAAAACGAAAAATATATGCAAGACAAACTGCAACAATTGACCGACAGGCTCTATAACGAGGGCTTGTCGAAAGGGAAACATGATGGCGAAGAACTGGTGCAAAAGGCTCAGGCTGAGGCCAATCGCATTGTGGCATACGCCAAGGCCGAGGCCGACCGCATCATCGCCCAAGCCAACAAGGAAGCCGAGGAACTGAAAACCAAGGTGACCGCCGACGTGAAGATGGCCGCCACGCAAAGCATCGCCGTGACGAAACAGGAAATCGAGAAGATGGTGGTGACCAAGGCCGCCCAAGAAGGCGTGAAAGCCAACATGGGTAACGCTGCCTTCGTCAAGGAATTGATTGCCAGCGTGGTGAAGGCTTTCAACCCACAAAACGCTTCGCCCGTCGATTTGTGCCTTATCCTGCCCGAAGCCTTGAAAGCTGAGGTGGAGCCTTTCGTGAAAAACGAAATCGCCAAACAATTCAAGGGCGAGGTGAAGGTTGACTATTCCAAGAAGATGAACGGCGGCTTCAAGATTTCGCCCAAGGAAGGCGGCTATATGCTTAACTTCACCGACGAGGAGTTCACCCAACTCATTGCCAACTACCTGCGTCCCGCCACCAAGAAAATCCTCTTCGGCTGATGGATAACTATGTCTATATCGTGGCCGGCCTGCCGGAACTGACTTCGGGCTTCGAAAACGCGGGATTCGACTATGCCGCCGTGAAAGAGTCGATTATGGAACTGCTTTCCGAGAAAGACCAACAGTTGGTCGGACTTATGGAGGAGGGTTTCGATGAAAACTCTTTGGGTGCCGACTTCTACGCCAAGGCCGCCGAGAGCAAGAACCGCTTCATCCGCGAGTATTTCGACTTCGATGGACGCCTGCGCAATATGAAAGTGAACTATTTGGCCAAACGCCTCGGCAAGAAAGGGGAGGACTACATTGTGGAACTGCCAGAGGCCGACTTCGAGGAGGAGAAACAAATCCAAGACATCCTCGCCGATGCCGACTTCGTGGAGCGCGAGCAGAAGATGGACGAGCTGAAATGGGAGAAGGCCAGCGACATCGCCCGCATGGACTATTTCAACATGAACGCCATCCTCGCCTTCCTCGTCAAGGCCAAGACCGTCCAACGCTGGGCCGAACTCGATGCTAATAAGGGTCAGGAAATGTTCAAGAAATTGGTTCAAGAGATTAGAGGCACGAGCGCGAATTTGGATTTGAGCGGAGGAGGGAAAGTATAGTATCAAGACGCTATAAAGAATAAATATAGCATCTAAACGCTATAAAGTGTAAATATAGCGTCTAAAGGTTATAAGAATGAAAGATAAGTTCTGAGCCTTATAAATTGAAAATATAAGTTCCAAATCTTATAAATAACAAATATAAGATCTAAACCTTATAAAGTGATAAAGGATAAAACAAATGGTAAGAGCAACAATTTCGGCTGACATCGTTTCTTCCACAGCATTAAAAGTGGAGGAATTGACGTTTTTGCAATCGGAGATTCGCCGATTCCTTGAAAGCCTTTCGGAAAAGTCGCAAGGTAAGAATTGGGGGCGATTGTTCAAAGGCGATTCGGTCGAGATTTTCTTGCATGACCCACATGAAGCATTTAGAACAGCGTTGTTGTTGAAGACTTTGGTGAAAAAGACTTTTTCGTGGGGGAAAGAAACAAATGCTAAAAGAGAGTTGTTCAGAAAATATGGTATTAGGCTGGCTATTGGCGTTGGCGAAATGCGCACCGTGGATAAAAAACAAGATGTTATGGACGGGGAGGCAATCTATTATTCAGGGAGATTGTTGGAAAACCAACTAAAATCGGATAAAGGCAGAACTTCCATGAAAAGAACAATGTTGTTTGGGTGCAACGACGAGTCACTTTCTGAACAAATAGATACCATGTTGGGATTATTGGATGTTGTGCTGAAAAAGGCAACATCCATCCAAAGTGAAATCGTATATAATAAGTTGTTGGGGAAACAGGAGAATGAAATAGCAAAGTTGTTGAATATAAAGCAACCGACGGTAAATCGACATAGTAATTCTGCTGGTTGGAACGCCATCGAATCCGCTGTAAAATACTTTGAAAAACTGAACTTCGAATCATGATGTGCAAACTCCTCATATTGCAACTTTTGGCGCACCTTGTCAGCGACTTCTATTTGCAGACAGAAAAGTCCTGCAAGAGCAAGGCCGACAATGCGTTCAAGTCGAGGCATTTGTACATACATGCGTTGATTACTTTTGGCTGCACTTGGCTGTTCTCGTTGAGTGTGGGCTTTTGGTGGGCAGCGTTGCTGATTGCGGTGCTGCATCTTGTCATTGACGGCTTGAAATCGGTTTGTAAGAACCTGAAAGGCGCGTTCTTCATTGACCAGTTGCTGCATTTGGTGGTCATTGTCGCGGTGGTGGCTCTTTTTAATAAAGGTGTAATCTCGCTCCCGATATGGTTGCCCGAAACGAAGGTGTTGTTATGGATTGTGGCATTCGCGTTTTGCTTGCGCCCTGCCAATTTCATCATCCAGAACATCTTTAAGGAATCGAAAATTTCCATACCCGATAATGGGAAAGAGCAAAGTTTGCCCAATGCGGGTCGTGTGATTGGCAATGTTGAAAGGATGCTTACGTTAGTCTTTGTCATGTTGGGGCAATATGAAGCCATTGGTTTCCTTTTGGCTGCCAAGTCGTTGTTGAGGTTTAGGGAGACAGATACGGTGAAGTCGGAATATGTTTTGGTCGGCACTTTGTTGAGTTTTGGCATCGCGATTCTATCGGGGGTTGCCGTTGTATTAATCTTGAAATCTTGAAAATCTTGAAATCTTGAAATCTTGAAATCTTGAAAATCTTGAAATCTTGAAATTTGAAATATAGAAATTAGAAATCCAATAAATAATGAAAACAAAAGGAAAAGTTACAGGAATCATTGCAAACCTCGTCACTGTGGAGGTGGACGGCCCTGTGGCACAGAATGAAATCTGCTTCATCGACTTGGCGGGTACCAAGCTGATGGCGGAGGTCATCAAGGTGAACGGGAACAAGGCCTCCGTGCAGGTGTTTGAGAGCACGCGCGGCCTCCAAATCGGCGACAAGGTGGAATACCAAGGCTATATGCTTGAAGTGACCTTGGGCCCCGGTTTGCTTTCGAGCAACTTCGACGGCCTGCAGAACAACCTCGCCACCATGACGGGCGTGTTTCTGAAACGTGGTGAATACACCAAGGCCTTAGACGAAGAGAAACTTTGGGACTTCACACCCCTTGCCAAGGCTGGCGACCAAGTGGTTGCCGCTGATTGGTTGGGCGAAGTCAAGGAAGGCTGGCTGCCCCACAAAATCATGGTGCCGTTCAACTTCAAGGACACTTACACCGTGAAGTCGGTAGCTGCTGCCGGACAATACAAGATTACCGACACCATCGCCACGCTGACCAACGCGGAAGGCGAAGATGTGAAGGTGACCATGATCCAGAAATGGCCCGTCAAGGTGGCCGTGGGCGGCTATGCGGAGAAACCTCGTCCCTTCAAGGTGATGGAAACGGGTGTGCGCACCATCGACACGCTCAATCCCATCGCCGAAGGTGGCACGGGCTTCATCCCCGGACCTTTCGGCTGCGGCAAGACTGTGCTGCAACACGCCTTGGCCGAGCAAGCCGACGCCGACATCATCATCATGGCGGCTTGCGGCGAGCGTGCCAACGAGGTGGTGGAAATCTTCACCGAGTTCCCCGAACTGAAGGACAAGCACACGGGGCGCAGCCTGATGGAGCGTACCATCATCATCTGCAACACGTCGAACATGCCAGTCGCGGCTCGTGAGGCTTCAGTCTATACCGCCATGACCCTCGGCGAATACTACCGCGCTATGGGTATGAAAGTCTTGCTGCTCGCCGACTCCACCTCGCGTTGGGCGCAGGCCTTGCGTGAGATGAGTAACCGCTTGGAGGAACTGCCCGGCCAGGACGGCTTCCCTGTCGATTTGTCGGCCATCATCTCCAACTTCTACGCTCGTGCGGGTTATGTGAAACTGAACAACGGCCAGTCGGGTTCCATCACTTTCATCGGAACGGTGTCGCCTGCCGGCGGTAACTTGAAGGAACCTGTCACCGAATCGACCAAGAAAGCGGCCCGTTGCTTCTACGGCCTTTCGCAGAACCGCGCCGACAAGAAGCGCTATCCCGCCGTCGATCCCGTGGATTCCTACTCGAAATACCTCGAATACCCCGAAATCATTGAATATCTTGACAACAAGATTGAAAAGGGTTGGGTCGATAAGGTGACGAAGACGAAATACATCATCCGTAAGGGTAAGGATGCCTACGAGCAAATCAACATCTTGGGCGACGACGGCGTGCCGATGTCGTACCACGAGCAATATTGGAAGTCGGAACTCATTGACTTTGTGATACTTCAACAAGACGCTTTCGACGAAATCGACGGCTCAACGCCACTTGAACGCCAAAAGTTCATGCTCGACCTTGTGCTTGGAATCTGCGACCGTAGCTTCAAGTTCGACAACTTCGAGGAGTGTACGACCTACTTCAAGGGCTTGATTAACATCTGCCGACAGATGAACTACTCGGAATTCAAGTCGGAAAACTTTGAAAAATATCTTGGACAGTTAAAGGAGGAACTGAAACATGAGTGAGAAAGCCTTTCAACGCATCTATACGAAGCTGACCGCCATCACCAAGGCCACCGTGACCCTTGAGGCGCAAGGCGTGGCCAACGACGAACTCGCTGTCGTGGCGGGTCGTTTGGCGCAGGTGGTGAAAATCAAGGACAACGCCGTCACCTTGCAGGTGTTTGGCGGCACGGAAGACATCCCGACCAACGCCGAAGTGACCTTCTTTGGCGAGCCGCCCACCTTGAACGTGAGCGACGAACTGGCTGGCCGTTTCTTCAACGCCTACGGCGAACCTATCGACGGCGGTCCGGCTGTGGAGGGCGAGAAACGCCAGATCGGCGGCCCCTCCGTGAACCCCTACAAGCGTCGTATGCCTTCCGAGCTGATTCCAACGGGTATCGCCGGCATCGACTTGAACAACACTTTGGTCTCGGGGCAGAAGATTCCGTTCTTCGCCGACCCCGACCAGCCATACAATAAGGTGATGAGCATGGTGGCCCTCCGCGCCGATGTCGATAAAATCATCCTCGGCGGCATGGGTCTTTCTAACGACGACTACCTGTTTTTCAAAAACGAGTTTGAGAGCGCGGGTGCCTTGCACAAGATCATCAGTTTCGTGAACACCACCGACCAGCCTCCTGTCGAGCGTCTGTTGATTCCAGACATGGCCTTGACCGCTGCGGAATACTTCGCCGTTGACAAGAACGAGAAGGTCTTGGTGCTGCTCACCGATATGACCTTGTATGCCGACGCTTTGAGTATCGTGAGCAACCGTATGGACCAAATCCCGTCCAAGGACTCCATGCCCGGCTCGCTCTACTCCGACCTCGCGAAGATTTACGAAAAGGCCGTTCAGTTGCCCGATGGCGGTTCCATCACCATCATCGCCGTGACGACCTTGAATGACGGAGACATCACGCACGCCATTCCTGACAATACGGGTTATATCACCGAGGGACAGTTGTTCCTGCGTGCCGATGCCGATTCGGGTAAGGTTATCGTGGATCCGTTCCGCTCACTGTCGCGTCTGAAACAGCATGTGCAGAACAAAAAGACCCGCGAGGACCATAGCGCGGTGATGAACACTTCGGTGCGACTCTACGCCGATGCCTCCAATGCCAAGACCAAGTTGGAGAACGGTTTCGACTTGAGCGACTACGACCTGCGCTGCCTCGATTATGCCAAGGAATACGCCACGCGCCTCCTTGCCATCGATGTCAACATCCCGATTACTGAGATGCTTGACACGGCCTGGGAGTTGTTCGGCAAGTATTTCACCAAGGCCGAAACGGGTTTGAAGGAGAAACTCATTGAAAAATACTGGAAAGCCGTTGATAAATAACTCTCAACTCTAAACTTTCAACTCTAAACTAAAATCAATGGCCATCAAATTTCAATATAACAAGACCTCGCTGAATGAGATGAACAAGCAGCTCAAGACGCGAACCCGTGCCCTGCCCACGCTAAAGAGCAAGGAGAGCGCGCTGCGCCTTGAGGTGAAGAAAGCCAAGCAACATTCGGAGAGCCTTGTCGCACAGTTAGAGGCCGAACTCAAGTCGTATGAGTACATGGCCCGGCTTTGGAATGAATTTGAGCCAGGACTGATTTCCGTGACCGATGTCAAGCTGAAGACCGTCAAGATTGCGGGCGTGCCCGTGCCGTCGTTG
>CACXUM010000035.1 GCA_902770835.1 uncultured Bacteroidia bacterium | reverse complement strand
TGACGAACTGGTCATTTTGCAACCAGAAGACGACGCTGCCACGGCCAACTGGGGCACGGGCTGGCGCATGCCCACCATTGAGGAATGGGAAGAACTAAAGAACAACACCACCAGCACGTGGACTACGCAAAATGATGTGTATGGTAGACTCTTCACTTCGGAAAACGGCAACAGTATTTTCCTGCCTGCCACCCACACCTTCCTCTATGGTCAGTATTGGGGAGGCGGTTATTGGTCGAGTTCGCTCTTTTGGCACCCGGATTGTGGGAATCGATTGAGCTTCGGTTCGGGCGCTGTTGGCACTGGCGGCGAACCTCGCTACGCAGGTCTTTCTGTCCGTCCTGTGCGTTCCATAGAATAATCCCATTTAAGTGGAATAACGTATAACCCTCAAATCCACCCTCTTGAACTCTGGGATTCCGTATCCACGGAAGGAGTGCGAGGGTGGATTTTTAGAATTAGGCATCAAAAAAGGAGAACCAAACGGCTCTCCTTTTTGATATTCATCTGATTTTCAACAATTAAGCATCAATATTCGCGTAGGTGGCGTTCTGTTCGATGAACTCGCGGCGAGGTCCCACTTCGTCGCCCATCAGCATGGAGAAGATGTGGTCGGCTTCCATCGCGTTCTCGATGGTCACTTGGCGCAAAGTGCGGTGAGCTGGGTCCATTGTGGTTTCCCAAAGTTGCTCGGGGTTCATCTCACCAAGACCTTTGTAACGCTGCACGTCGTAGCCGCCCACTGTGCCGTTTTTGGTCAGTTCGGCCATCGCTGCGAAACGCTCGTCGTCGGTCCAGCAATAGCGGACGGGCTTGGTGCCGCGCTTGATAAGATACAAAGGCGGCGTGGCACAATACACATAGCCGTTCTCAATCAGTTCACGCATGTAGCGGAAGAAGAAGGTCAAAATCAATGTGGTGATGTGGCTACCGTCCACATCGGCATCGGTCATGATGATGACCTTGTGGTAACGCAACTTCTCCATATTCAGAGCCTTACTGTCCTCCTCCGTGCCAATGGTCACGCCGAGAGCAGTGTAGATGTTCCTGATTTCCTCGCTGTCGAACACACGGTGTTCCATCGCTTTCTCGACGTTCAGAATCTTACCGCGCAAAGGCAGAATGGCTTGGAAATTACGGTCGCGGCCTTGCTTGGCGGAACCGCCGGCGGAGTCACCCTCAACGAGATAAAGTTCCGTCTTGGCAGGGTCGCGGTCGGAGCAGTCGGCCAACTTGCCCGGCAGACTGAATCCCGAAAGCGCACCCTTGCGCTGCACTTTTTCGCGGGCGTTGCGGGCGGCTTGGCGAGCTTGGGCGGCCAAAGTCACCTTGTCGAAGATGGTCTTGGCCTCTTTGGGATGCTCCTCCAAATAGTCTGAAAGTTGCTGACCCACAATGGAATTGACGATACCCATCACCTCATCGTTGCCGAGTTTGGTCTTGGTCTGGCCCTCAAACTGCGGCTCCGGCACCTTCACCGAAATGACAGCTGTCAAGCCTTCACGGAAATCGTCGGGCGAAATCTTCACCTTCAGTTTCTCCAATTTCTCAAGCAGGCCACTCTTTTCGGCGTAAGCGTTGAAGGAGCGCGTCAAGCCCGAGCGGAAGCCTTGCAGGTGCGTTCCGCCTTCTATTGTATTGATATTGTTGACATAAGAGTGCAGGTTCTCCTTGTACTCGTTATTGTATTCCAATGCGATCTCAACAGGCACATTGTTTCTTTCGCCGCTAATGTAAATCGGTTCGGGAATGAGTTTCTCGCGGTTGGCGTCGAGGTAAGCGATGAAGTCAACGAGGCCGTTTTCAGAATAAAAGGTTTCGCTGCGATATTCGCCGTTTTCCATTTTCTCACGCTCATCGGTGAGTTGGATGGTGATGCCGTGGTTGAGGAACGCCAACTCGCGCATACGGTTGGCCAAAGTGCTGTAGTCGTATTCCGTGGTTTGGAAAATCGAGCCATCGGGCTGGAAGGTAATACGGGTACCGTTCAGGTTGGTCGTACCCACCACTTTCACATCGTAGAGCGGCTTGCCACACTCATATTCCTGCTTGAAAATCTGGCCTTCGCGATAGACCTCAGCGGTGAGGTGCGTCGAAAGGGCGTTCACGCAACTGACACCCACACCATGCAGACCGCCAGACACCTTATAGGAACCTTTGTCGAACTTGCCGCCCGCGTGGAGCACGGTCAGCACCACTTCCAAAGCCGAGCGGTGCTCCTTGGGATGCATACCCGTCGGGATGCCACGGCCGTTGTCGAGGACGCTGATGGCGTTGCCAGGAAGGATGCGCACATCAATCTTGTCGCAATAGCCCGCCATAGCCTCATCGATGGAGTTGTCGACCACCTCATATACCAAATGGTGCAAGCCACGGAAATGCACGTCGCCGATATACATGGCCGGACGTTTGCGCACGGCTTCCAAGCCTTCAAGCACTTGGATTTTACTGGCACCGTATTCTTCGCTTGCCAATTCTCTTTTCTCTTCTTCAGTCATTTTCGGAAATTTTGCTGTTTTCAAATAAAGGTGCAAAGATACACAATTTTTCGGCACGACACCCAAAAAAGTTGAGAAATTTGTTTTTCGGCAAAAACGCCTCTACGGGGCTGAAAATGGGCAAATTTTGGAAACAACCGAAATCTCGCCCTCATCAACAATGAGAAACCCTCATTCAAAAAGAGGGACTTTTTGAGGATTTTAAGGCGTTTTGTTTTGCCCAAACGTTCCATCAATACGAGCGAGCAATTCATCCGCCCCAAGTTCCAACATCTGGGAAAAAGCGAACAGCTTATTTCCTAAATCTTTGAGCGATGCCCCGATGTGATACAGGGTTTCGTCGATGATCAGAAAACGATCATGTGAATGAGTGTATTCGCGAATGTCAATGGGAGCGTATTGCGCATTATGTTTAGACAAATCAAGTGACAATTGGGGCGTAATACGTTTGGTATAAAGTTGCTTTCACCCCATCATCGCGTTTATCAAGGAGCGTCAATACCGATTCATCAATGTAATTATCCACGAGAACAATTCGCGTTTGGGCCGACTTAATCAAATCGGACACAAACACATACGCATCGTAAATCTGCCCTTCGAAAAACAAGCCTTGCTTGGTTTTTGCACCTTGATCCAACCGACGAAACACCTCGTCAATGCGCAAATTGGTTTCCGCAATGTGTTTGTCAGATTCAATTTGATGATACTCGATAGACGAAAGGCGTTGAAGCATTTGCACACTCGCTGACATAATTTGCCTCGCGGCAGTAAACGCTCTCATAATCCGAACATTAACTTGTATGGCCACATCGGAATGTAGAACGCTGCTCAACATTGCAACACCACTTTCCGTAAAAGCGTATGGCATATATCTGACCCCTCCACGTTTGTTTGAGGTCGCAATTTGCGACCTCAAACTTCCAAATTCTTCAACGGTCAATTTAAACATAAAATCATCAGGGAATCTCGAAACATTTCGATTGACTTGCTCCTTAAGTCGCTTGGTCTCAACTCCATACAATATTGCCAAATCTGAATCAAGAATCACCTGCTGTCCGCGAACCAACCTGATTAGTGGTTCAATCGATACCTCATTGAGGTCGCGATTTGCGACCTCAAATGTCTGTTCAACTTTTACTATTTCTTCTTTCTTCGCCATAAGACAATACCTTGATAGATTTTCAGAATCTCAACTTCACGCCAGCGAAGAATTGTATGCCCGTCACGGGATAATTATAATAAAGCTGGTATTTCTGGCAAGCCACATTGTCAATCAAGGCAAAGGCCGTGATTTGGTCGTTCACCTTGTAATCCGCGCCGAGACTGAGGTCGACGACATCCTTTAGTTTTTCAGGCCCCCAACCCATCCAATTTGAGCCGGAATCGCCTTGCACCAAGGCATAGCGTCCGCCTTGATAGAGGAAACTCGTATTGAAAGACAGCTTGTCGTTGAAATCGTATGTCAGTTTCAGTTTGCCTTCCGTGGTGGGGCGATACCAAGCGTATTCCTCGGTTGTCGGTTTGCAGTTGTTGTAGGCAAAGCCCAAATCGGCGGTGAGGCTGTTGCGCAACTTGACACGGACATCGGTCAAAATGGTCACTAATTTAGTTTCATCGTAAAGCAAATCAAACTTATTTTTAATTACTTCATTATCAATAAATTCATTTTTCTGAACATAGAACGGGTCGTTTTCAGTATGGCGATAGCGCACGCCCAAATGCAAATCGACGATTTCGGCAATATTGGTGCGCACGCCGCCGTCAAAACCGAGTTTGACATTCTGCGTACACAACGAGGGGTTAATGTCAGGGGAAACAAAGGGGTTTTCGTTGACAATTTCACTGAAACGCAACATCTCACGACCGCCCTTCAATCCAGCATAGAACTCCAGTTTCTTGTCCAAAACGAACAGACTACCGCTCAAATCGGGGCGGACGGCCAAAAACTTGTCCTCATCCGTATATTTGGTCGTACCATCCAAACGCACACCGAGATGAAGGCTATAAAACTCGTCGCTCATCTCGAAGAAAGGATTGACTTTGAACCAGATACGGTCGACGACGAAGAGGTTGCTGACTTGACCCATGCAATAGTCGTAATGGAAACCCAAATCAAGGCCCAACTTCTGCGGATGGGTCTTGTCGCCCCAGAAATTATCGGCATAGCCAAGGGTGTAACCTAAGTCGATATTATGCTCACGGTCAAAGAGATAGAAATAATCCAAATGGGCATTGTGACTCAGTTCGCCGATATTGGTCGTGGTGGAAGCCAAGCCAAGATGACCGCCAACGGTGTTGTAGGCCTGACGTGGACAATACTGCTCGATTTGAGCATCCGTCAAAGGCGTTTCAGGAAGATTAACGCCATAGTAGTGGTACATGTCATTCTTGTAATACACGCCACCATCGACTTGAAAACCTTCGAACTTACTGGTTGACAGACTAATATCGAAAGCATTGTTCATATAACTCGACGGCGCATAATCCTTGATGTTCAACCACGAGGAGTTGTGCTTCACGCCCACGCCAAGGCCTAAAGTCTTGGTCAACATGGAGTTGTGCTTGTAAAGGAAAATCGGCGAGAGGCGTGTGCCGAGGCCAGCCATGAGGAAGTTGTTGGTCGGGGTGACGAGCTGGTCTTTCTTTGCTGCAAAGCCTGTCGGGGCAATTTTCTCCAAATCGAGGGCAAACTTTTGCTTGGCCTCAATGGGATTCACTTCGGAATTAGGATAGTTATACGAGGGTTGCGGCGTTTCGGGCTGCAACTGCAACTTGTTGACTTTGTTTACCTTGGGACGGTATTTGCCTTCCACGGTGACTTGTTCGTCGTGTTGGGCGAAGGCGGTCAGGCTCATTAGAGCGAGGGTCAGGATTGCTATTATTTTCTTCATTGTCTTGGTGTTAGAGCAGGGACTTACGTCGCGTTCCCCCTTTCGGGTGACGCAGGGACTTACGTCGCCTGCTTATTGATATGTCGCCCCTACGGGGCTGGATTGATGCTATTTTGGCGGGGACTCGCGTCGCCCGTTGTGTTCTCTTCGTCCCTTCGGGACTCATTCGGGTTCAATGGGTTCTATGCCGTTGCTGTTGCTCACTTTGGGTTCCTTGCGCTCCACTTCGGCGAGTTTGGCGCGGGCTTCTTGTTTCAGGTCGTTTCCTTTGTAGTTGTCGATGACACTGCGAAGGGTTTCCTTGGCTTGGAAATAGTTCTCCTTGGCCACATACACATCGGCGAGCGCGATGAACGACTTGGCGACCCAGTAATCATATTTCGAGAAATTGTCGGCGATGTCAAAGACCTTGTTTTCGGCCTCGTCATACTTCTTCAACTTGAGGGAGGCCACGGCGGAATAATACGCGCTTTCGGCCCCATACACCGACTTGTCGTTGCGAGCACTCTTGTCGAGTCGCTCGATGGCAGCGGTATAGTTGCCCTTCTCGAAGTACGACTTGCCCATGATGTGGTTGATTTGATTCACCTGCTCGTCGGTCAGGTCGCGGGAAACGCGCAGACTTTCGCCCATCTCAATGGCCTTGTCATAATTGCCCATAAAGAAGTTACTCTTCATGCTGCCTTCAAGGGCTTCGAGACGTTTCAAAGGCTCCTCCGTGATACGCGACAGGCGTTCATAATACTCTCCGGCCTTCTGGTAATCGCCCTTTACGTACTCGATGCGGGCCATTTTCAGCAGGGCGTTGTCGGTGTAATCGTTGTCGGGCTGCGACAATATATAATTAAGGTGTGTGACGACTTGTTCCTCCGTCCCGACCTTCTCGGCACATTCGAGGGCGTAATAATGCGCCTTCAGCGAATAGGCTCCGTTGCTAAAGTTGTCGAAATAATATTGCAGCGCGGTTTGGGCTTGCTGATAGCGACCGTCGAGGTAGAAAATCTCCGCATTGGCGAAAGCTAAAGAATCCTGTTGCGTCACCTTCACCTGACCGCCATTGGCATTGACATAACCGAAATACTCGTCCAACTTGTTCTGTTCCATGAAGATACTACGGATGATGCTCAAAGCCTCACGCGATTCATCGGTGTTAGGATAAGTGGCCACGAGGTTCTTCAAATTGGTCAAGGCTTGGTCGTATTGGTTGTTGTTGTAATAAATCATGCCGACCTTCATCATGGCTTGGCGCGTGAAGGTGGAGCGCGGACGGTCTTTGATGAGGCGGTTGAAATTGGCGATGGCCGAGCGTTTGTCGCCGTGGACGAGATAAGTGTTGCCAATCTCGAACAAAGCCTGCTCGTAATATGGCGTGCTTGGATAAGTCTGCACCAAGTCGTTGAGCATGTTAATCTTCTGATTCACATCGCCTTTCGCACCATAGCAAAGCCCTTGCTGGTAAAGCGCGTAGTCGGCATTGCGCTTACCAATGCGGGTGGCAAGGTCGTAATAATTGATGGCGTTGGTGTAGTTACGCTCCATGTAGAAGCAATCGCCCAAACGGATGTAAGCATCTGATTTCAAATCCTTTTGCGTGTCGTTGGCGGATTGGATGAAGCGGCGGAAACAGGTTTCGGCGGCATCATAGTCAGGCTTTTGGTAGTAAATGTAGCCCAAATCGTAGTCGGCGAGGGAATATTCGGGCAGACCCGTAGCGGCATTCATGGCTTTGAACTGGGTCAGATACTTGCCTGCCGTGGCATGGTCGCCCATTTGGTAGGCCGACTCGCCCATCCAAAAACAGGCCTGCGCCTTGTGGGTTGCGCTCTGGCGGCTGTTCAGGACTTTGGAGAAATACACCTGCGCCTTGTCGTAATAGCCCTTTTGGTAATTGTCGATGCCCGTGGCATACAACAGGTCGTTGTAAACGGTCTGTAACTCCGCGCTTTTCTTCTTCATGGCTTCGAGGCGGCTCAGGGCTTCTTCGTTTTCTTTCGCATTGAGCAACAAATAGATGGCCATCTCCTCCACCTCTGCCTTACGCTCCGAATCGGGATGTTCGGCGATGAAATTGTCCAACAGTCCAACGGCCTCGTTGAAGGGGTCGGCACCGGGAATGAGGCTCAGGCGAGCGTAATCGAACAGTGCCTCCTCGCTGAGTTCCTTGTCGAAACCGGCGGAATAGGCTGTGTGGAACGCGCTTCGGGCATACTTCGGCTCATCTGTCTTGGCATAGCACGAAGCCAAATAATACGAGGCATATTGCCCCAAGATGTCATTGCTGCCCGCAATTTTCTGCAAGTCGGCGATGGCACCCGTATAGTTGCCTTTCATCATCTTGCTCACGCCCATCTGGTAGTAGGCCTCGCGCGACACGCCACGGCTCAGGTTTTTCTTGTAAATGTCATAATATTCAAGGGCTTTGTCATAGTTTTTCTGCTGGAAATAGGCATCGGCCACAATCTGCGCCATCTCGCTCTTGCGTTTCTTGTCGGCCTGCCGAATGTAGTCGGGACCGTCAGCAATCACCGACTCGTAATCGCCTTTGAGATAGTCGATTTGCATGATGTAGGAAGGCACCACCTTGGCAAAATCCTTATGGGTGCGCAAGAGGCGGAAGTTGTCCAAAGCCTCATTATATCTTTGTTTAACATATTGGATATGAGCGTAATAATATCTCGCTTGGTCTTTATATTTGCCCTCGTTCATCATCAGGCCGTGGAAAAGCGGCATGGCCGTGTCGAGCTCGCCCGACTGGAAATAGGCATAGCCCATGTTGAACTGCATCTGTTGCGCCTCGTCGTTGCTGAGGGAGGAAGCGTCGGTCTTTTCATAAATGGCCAAAGCCTCCTTGTACTTCTTTTCTTGGAACAAATGGCTGGCATACAGAAAGTTGGCGTGCCTCGCCCAAGTGCTGCTCGGGTTGTCGTTCACGAATTGTATCACCTTTGCGGGGCCATCGGCATGGTCGAGATAGAGCGCACTGACCGCCTCGTAATACTGCGCATCCACGCAACGCTGCTTCTTTGGGTCGTTGGCCAAAGCCCGATATTGCGCAAACGTCGACAAAGCCGCGCCATATTCCTGATTCCTGAACAGCAAAACGCCTTCGTTGAAAAGGGCTTCTGGATTGTATTCTTCTATATGCTTTTGCGCTGAAACTGAAATGGTTAAAGCGAACATCATCACCATCATCAAGCCAAGTTTGAGTCGAGATTCCATAGGTTGAAATTTTTGACGAAAATACGGTTTTCTCACATTGGTTCGGCAAAAATGCTCAAAATTCGTGCCGAAAGCCTAATGAAAACGCCAACACGTGGGAAATATTGTCGGCGAAATTCGCTTTTCATCTCATCATTTGTGACGAAAAGGTTTCCCGAAATTACCCATTTTTGGGGATTTGACTGCGAGGACAAAAACTTGACTTTTGCAAGCGTATTTAAACAAACAGAATCCGTTATGAAACTGAAAACGATTGCAAAATGTGCCCTTGTAGGTTTGGCGTTGAGTGCCATGCCTTTGCAAGCGCAAAACAAGGTCAATGATTCGACCAAACTGTTCTCCTTGTCAAGGCTCACCGTGGGCGGCTACGGCGATGTTCCGCTATTCGCACGCCGAGCGTTACAAAGATGCCAAAGGCCACGGTCGGGTGGACTTGCCCCATGTGGTCATTAATTTGGGCTACGACTTCGGCAAGGGCTGGAGCATGGGCAGCGAAATCGAGTTTGAGCACGGCGGCAGCGAAGTGGCCGTGGAAATCGAGGCCGAGGAAACCGGAGAATTCGAGCACGAAATTGAGCGCGGCGGCGAGGTGGCCTTGGAGCAGTTCTGGATCCAGAAGTCGTTTGGCAAGGGCTTCAACATCCGTATGGGTCACATCATCGTGCCCGTCGGGCAAACCAACAATGCCCACCTGCCCACCGAATTTTTCACTTGCTATCGTCCCGAGGGCGAATTCAGCATTTTGCCCTGCACCTGGCACGAAACGGGCATCAGCCTTTGGGGAAAACTTGGAAAATGGCGTTATGAGGCCGTTCTCGTTCCCGCTTTGAATTCCAACATGTTCAACAACGCCAATTGGGTGAAGAACGGCTCGGCTTCGGGCTATGAGTTCCGCGTGGCCAACAGTCTTGCTGGTGCCTTGCGCATCGACAACTACAGCATCAAGAACTTCCATTGGGGCGTGAGCGGCTACATCGGCAACACCTTTAATAATGACATCGTCACCAACGAGTTTTCGGAAACAAGCCAATACAAGGGCGTGAAAGGCACCGTCCTTATCGGCACGGCCGAGTTCGATTACAAAGGTCATGGTTTAGTGGTGCGCGGCAACTTCGATTACGGCTATCTCAGCGATGCCAACCTCATCTCGTCGTGGAACAAGAACCAGAACCACCAAAGTTTTTCGCCCTATCCGCGCTCGTTGGTCGGTGAGAAAGCCATCGCATACGGGGGCGAGATTGCCTACGACATCTTCCACACGATGAAACGCACCGGCGACCAAAAGCTCTACCTTTTTGGCCGTTACGACTACTACGACAGCTACATCCCCACTTCCAATGCCCTCACCGACTACCAATGGACTGACCGCCATGTGATGACCCTTGGCGTGAATTATTATCCTATCAAACAAGTGGTTGTGAAGGCGGAATATGCCAAGCGTTTCCTGAAGGAGCAGTATAATGATGAGCCGATGTTCTCTTTGGGCGTGGCGTATAGCGGGTTTTTCACGAGATGAATGTGACAATGAAAAAGAACTACGAATTACACGAATGTAACGAATCGTTTCAAGAATTTGGCTGCCAAGGCAGCGAATTTTTGCGAATGGGTCATCCGAAAGGCAATTCGTATCCATTCGCAACGAAGTTGCAAAATTCCATTTGTACAAAATTCGCTTTATTCGTGTCATTCGTAGTTAAAGAAATAGAGAATTAAGTTCAACATTAAAATATAAATAAAATGAAAAAATTATTCAAATCCGCAGCCATAGTCGCTGCATCCCTGCTGTTGGCAGTGAATTTCAGTTCCTGCAACAAAGATCCTCAACCCACAACCGAGGAAACCAACAAGGCCCAGAAAGAGGCCATCGTGAAACAGTATCTCAACCACACAGTGTATCCGACTTACGCCCAATTGGCCGAAAAGACCGCCGCTTTGGTCGGGAACCTCGAAACCCTGAAAGGCAGTATGACGCAAGCCAATGTGAACACCGCCACCGCTACCTTCCTCGAAGCCCGCAAATGGTGGGAAATGAGCGAGGCCTTCCTCTTTGGCGCCGCCTCCGACTTCGGCATCGACCCGCACATCGACTCGTGGCCTTTGGACGAAGACGCTTTCAACAACCTGATGGCCAGTCCCAACATGATTGCCATGCTTGCCAACGACGAAAATGGCATGGTGGCAGGCGAACAACTCGGCAACGCCCTGCTTGGCTTCCACGGCATCGAGTACATCCTCTTCCGTGAAGGCCAGCCCCGCAACGTGGCCGACATCACCGACGACATGATGACCTACGCCGTGGCCGTCAGCCGCGACCTTCGCAACCGCTGCTTCCAACTTGAAGTGAGCTGGAACGCCAACGCCCCGCAAGCCCACAAAGACCTGATGGAAGAACTGGAGTTGAACATCACGGTGAACGGTGGCAACAACACCTACGGCGAGAACATGCTGCAAGCAGGTCAGGCGGGTAGCACCTATGCCACCTTCACCAACGCCCTCGAAGCCATTGCCGACGGCTGCCTTGACATTTCGGATGAGGTAGGCACCTCGAAAATCGGCAAGTGCCACACGGGCGAGGACGTGACCTACGTTGAGTCGCCCTACAGCCAAAAGTCCATCACCGACTTCTACGACAACATCATCAGCGTGAAGAACGCCTACATGGGCGGCATGGAAGGCCAACGCGACGAAACCTTATCGCTGCACACCTACCTCAAGGACAACAACGCCGACCTCGACACCAAGGCCCTGAACGCCATCGAGAACGCCTTGACGAAAATCAATGCGATGAAGGCCCCATTTGTCCTTTACTACAGCGATGCCTCCGCCGGCGAGGCCATGGAAGCCTGCCAAGACCTCTCCGACGTGATGAGCGAAGTGAAGGCCGAGTTCGCCAAAATCGACAGAAAGTAATCCATTAATCCCAAAATATCATGATGAACTACAAACATTTAAGCATCATTACCCTTGCAGGCCTCATGGCCTTGGCCTCCTGCAAGCAACCCGAACCCATCCCGACTGAAGTCAGCGAAGACACCTACGCCGGTGGCCAATTAGGCACCACGTTCAACACTTCGCAAAGTGCCTACGAAGACCCCACGCCCGCCGTGGAGCAAGCCGGTTTGGGCACCGCCTTCAAATATGGCGAGTACTTCTTTGAGCGCACCTACACGCAAAACAACGAGCCTTTCAACGGCCTCGGGCCGCTCTACATCCGCAGCAGTTGCATCGCCTGCCATCCCGGCTACGGCCACGGAATGAGGATGAACCGCTACCGCGCCGACGACTGGGGCAACGGCTACCTGCTCGTCTTCACCGACCGCAACGACACCTACCTGAGCAGTTACACTGGAATGCCCCAAACCAAGGCCGTCGCGCCTTTCAAGGCTCCCGTGGACGAAACCAAAATCCAAATCAATTGGCTGAGCTACACCGATGAATGGGGCAACCAATTCCCTGACGGTGAACGTTATAGCCTCACCTATCCAGAGGTTTACATTCCCGAAGACGCTTTCTATGTACCGCTTGAAGTGGGTGGCCAGCCCATCCCCTACAGCGATTTCGTCTGCCGCTTGGAATCGACCATCGGCATTTACGGCACAGGCTTGATTGATGCCATTCCCGACGACTCGCTGAGAGCGCAATACCAAAAGGAATACAACGACGGCTTCATGCCCAACGGACTCAACCCAGCGATGTGGGCCGGCTCCGACTTCGCCCCGACGGGCTATTACGGCAACACCACCCACCCCAAGAAATACACCTACGCCCTCACACGCGGCCCCTTGCAGGACGCTCCCGGCGCCAACGCCATCTGGAACATCACCAACGTGACGCACCGCACCAAAATGGGCCACTACATGACCGCCGCCTACGCCACCAAGGCCTCAAAAGACCCCGACGTGCAGGCCGAGTTCTACAACTATTTCCCGCAATACAACCTCACGGGCAATGTGGAAACCGACATCTACAACTACCTGATGATGAACGACCAAATCCCTGCCGAGATGAAACTGCCTGAGATGAAGGACGAGGACTATGTGAACTTCATGGTGTGGCACCGTGGCTTGGCCGTTCCCGCCGCCCGCAACATGGACGACCCTGACGTGCAACGCGGCAAGGAACTCTTCAACCAAATGGGTTGTGCCTACTGCCATCGTCCGTCGTGGCAGACCGGCGACGACATGTTCACCGACCCGGCTGGCTTCTTCGCTGACGGCGACCCGCGCCTGCCCCGCTATCCCAACCAGAAGATTTGGCCTTACAGCGACTACATCCAGCACAAGCTCCACATGGAGAACGACATCCGTACGGGCTGGTGCCGCACCACGCCGCTTTGGGGACGTGGATTGAGTGCCATCTGCACGGGCCGTAGCGACCGTTTGCACGACTGCCGCGCACAAACCGTCATCGAGGCCATCATGTGGCACGGCAACGCCCAAAGCGACGCCCGCCGCACGGTGGAGAAGTTCCGCGAACTGCCCAAGAAAGACCGCGACGCGGTTGTGAAATTCATTGATGCGATTTGATTGTTAGACTTTTTCTTAGATAACCGAAATCCTGCCAACTCGCTGGCGGGATTTTTTTATCCTCATAAATAAGGACATCCCCAACCCCAAAATCGCCAAACATGGGGAGATTCGGCAATCGTTTTTTTTCGGACTTTTGCAGCCTAATCTGAAATCATATTGCCATGAAATACATTCGTCACATCACATCGGTTCTCATTATCGTGCTCATCGCCGTCCTTGCCGCCGGCACTATCGTCGAGAAACTGCACGGCTCCGACTTCGCCCGAATCCATGTCTATAGCGCGTGGTGGTTTGTTGGGCTTTGGGCTTTGGTGGCCTTGCTCATCGTCTATATGGCAATGAAATGCAAAATGTGGAAACGGTTGTCCGTCGGTGCCTTGCATCTGTCCATCCTGTTCATCCTACTCGGTGCGTTGCTCACCATGCTCACGGGACAGCACGGACGGATGAAACTCGAACCCAACCGCCCCAACAGCCATTTCTTCATTCAGGAAAAAGGCGGCGAGATAACGAAACACGCCCTGCCTTTCAGCCTCACCTTGGACCGTTTCGAGATTGAGACTTACCCCGACTCGAAAAAGCCCAAGGATTATATCAGCCACCTCAAAGTCACTGACGGCAACAACATTACAGAAACCGTCATCTCGATGAACAACATACTGAAACACAAGCATTACCGATTCTACCAAAGCGACTTCGACGAGCAGGGCAACTCCATCCTCGACGTGGCCCACGACCCGTGGGGCATTGCCGTGACCTACACGGGCTATGCGCTACTCTTCATCGCTTTGGCGGCCATTCTCATTGAACGGCGCAAAACCTTCCGCGCCGTCACTTGGTCGTGGATTTCGATGCTCGTCATTCTGGCTATTGTATTACATGTCAGGATGCTGACGCGCCAGTTGATGCCTGTGCTGCGGTCGCCGTTCTTCAGCATCCATATCTCGACCATCGTCACGGCTTACGCTTTGCTGATTGGCATTGCGGTAGTAGGCATTATCGCCTTAGTCAAGCCGAAAGACCAGCCTCGTTTGGAGCGGTTGAAAAGCCTCAGCACGGCAATGCTCTACCCTGCTGTGGCACTGTTGGCTGCCGGCATCTTCATCGGCGCGATATGGGCCAATGTTTCTTGGGGCAACTATTGGTCGTGGGACCCGAAAGAAGTCTGGGCACTCATCACCCTGCTCATCTATGCCGCACCTTTGCACGAAAAGCTCTGGAAAACCTTCCAAAAACCCTTGTTTTTCCACATTTACGGCATTCTCGCCATCCTGAGCGTGGTCATCACCTATTTTGGCGTAAATTTGATTTTGGGAGGGGTTCATGCTTATAATTGAGATAAAGCAAACATCAAATGCCATCGAGATTGGGGCTTTTAATGGACATCTGAACTAAGGAATCACTTCACTATCACTTTATGTATCAATCTGTTATCATTCCAACGGATGGAAACGAAATACACGCCCTTGGGACATCCGCCCAAATCGAGTTGGATTTCAGAACCAACGGCACTGCCACGCATTACGGATTGACCCGAAATGTTAAGCAAATCGTAATCAAACCGTTGCGCATCAGCGACGGTCAATGTAAGCGTTCCTGATGTCGGGTTGGGATAGGCCACAAAACTTGGCCCATTTTCATCAACGCCAACCACTTGATTCATCACGACATGAATCTCGAAATCCACAAACTGACCGTCGCTGGTGGCACGCATAACGAGGTCGGCCTCGGCTTGCTCTTCCACCAAACGGCTCAACACCAATATTTTGCCATCCATTTCAACAGAAAGGGCGGTTTCATTTGAATTGGAAACGATGCCGTAAGTGATGCCCTCGTCGGGATCGTCGGGGTCGGAAACCACGCCATCAAGGTTGACTTGGAGGGTTTGTGGAAACTCATCGAAAACCACATCTTGCACGGGATTGAGGATGAAAGGCGGCTCGTCAACAATTTGATTAATAATGACATGCACATTGAAATTGACATATTGGCCATCACTCGCGGCACGCATGGTGAGATCAGCCACTGCTGCATCCTCGTTTCGGCGTGTCAGCACCAAAATCTTTCCGCTCATTGAGGTCGACAAGGCATCGGGATTCGAGTTTCCCACAATCATATATAAAATGTTTTCATCAGGGTCGTCGGGGTCGGAGGCCACGCCATCAAGGTTGACTTGGAGGGTTTGCGGAAAATCATCGAACACCACATCTTGCACAGGATTGACAATGTAAGGCGGATTGTCAACAACCTGATTAATAATGACATGCACATTAAAGTCAACCGTTTGTCCGTCACTGTTGGCACGCATAGTGAGGTCGACAATGGTTTGGTTGGCGTTTTGGCGCGTCATCACCAGAATCTTTCCGCTCATCGTGGCGGTCAAGGCACTTGGATTCGAGTTGCTGACAATGCTGTAAGTGATGTTTTCATCAGGGTCGTCGGGGTCGGTGGCCACACCTTCAAGGTTGACTTGAAGCGTCTGCGGATAATCGTCAAAGACCACATCCTGAACGGGATTGACGACATACGGCGGCAAGTCGGGAGCCGCGCCGCCCCCGTTGAAGTTGTCCATGCAGAAATAGGCCGGCGTAATCATGCCGCCATAGTTGCTCTTCGTCGACGACAGGCTGAACGAAATGGTCGCCACTGGGCCTAAAGGACTGAGGTCGAACCATTCCCAAGTGTCGAGGACATAATCTTGACTATTGTCTTCGAAGCGGTAGTCGGCAAGATAGAAATCCAGTGTGCCGACGGTTTGGCCGCTTGCGTTCTTGCCCGTGGCGGTCAGTTTGAACCAATCGGGGTCGTCGCCCGAAAGTCCGCCAAAAGGCGTCTGACCCATACTGCCTTGCAAGACATCCTGATAGGCCCATAGGTTATTGGTGATGTAGCATCCAGTCACCGTATGCGACTGGCCATCAGCGGCATACACATCGGTCTGCACGCCGTATGTATATGCCACGGCATATTGGGTGGAGCCATCGTAACCGCAGCCAGTGACAGCCGTATATTGGGCATTCAGACCCGTTTGGTTCAGGTCGGTGCGGTTGGAGGCCGTGAAGCCGCCCCAATAGCCGTAGCCGGTGTAATTGGTGAAGAGCCAGCCCCCACTGGGCATCTCATTCTCGCCCTCGGGAGCCGCCCAAATGCCGTTGCTTCCGAGTTGCACATCTTCAAAAGTGGCAGGTTCTTGCGCGAAGGCGAAGTTAGCCACAAAAAGCGAAAGGAAAAGGAAAAGATTTTTCCGCATAACTTATTGGTTATTAAACATTAAATAATAATGCAAGACCATCGCAAGCAGCTATGCCAATTGCCACGCTTAGCGTCGCCCTTGTTCCCGAAGGCTTGCAAAGAATTACCTTGTTTGGCAGGTCTTCTGACTCGCCCGAGCCTGTCGCCTTCCCATACGGATGGGCCGTACAGTGGCTTTTTCGTGACAGGCCTTACACGGGCTCACAGCAGCGGGCACTGTTGCCGATTTGCACGGCATTCCCTTAACCAAATCGGGCACAAAGGTAAGGCATTTTTCCGAAATGGCAATTGCCAAAGCCAAAACATTATTTCGGGGTGATAGGCAAGCGTACAGAAATATTCCCTATTTTTGCCGCCGATTTGTGGTGTCCCTTGCGGACTCAATAGGGAATCGGGTGAGAATCCCGTACAGTTCCCGCTGCTGTGATGGCCAATCGCCTGCCACTGTGCCACTGAAAGCCTTGTCTTTCGGGAAGGCGGCAGAAGCGAGGCCTCAGTCAGAAGACCTGCCTCAAGTCGCGAAACAAGGCTTCCGGGAATTGAAGTTATTAAGTAATATGAAGAAACAATATCAAGCAGTTACGGCTGAAGAAGCCGTCAAAGTCATCAAGTCGGGCGACCACGTCCACATCAGTTCGGTGTCGAATGTGCCGCAATGTTTGGTCAGGGCTATGTGCGACAGAGGTCGTGCGGGCGAGTTGAAGAACGTCTATATCCATCACCTGCACACCGAGGGTGCTGCACCTTACGTCAATCCAGAGTTTGAGGGCATTTTCCAGCACAATGCCTTCTTCGTGGGTGCCAATGTGCGCGAGAGCGTCCAGAAAGGCTTGGCCGACTATATCCCCGTTTTCCTTGGCGAGACCTCGAAACTCTACCGCGAGCGTTACATCAAATGCAACGTGGCGATGATTCAAGTTTGCCCTCCCGACAAGTTCGGCTATGTGTCGCTCGGCTCGTCGGTCGATGCCACTTTGGCCGCTATGGAGAGTGCCGAGTTTGTCATTGCCGTGGTCAACAAGCACGTTCCGCGCACCTTCGGCGATGCTTTGGTACATATCAGCAGAATTAACGTTTTTGTTGAGGATGATTCGCCATTGCTCACCGTCGATATGCCCGAGCCCAACGAAGTGGAAAAAACCATCGGGCGTTATTGTGCCGAACTCATCGAAGACGGAGCCTGCCTCCAGATGGGTATCGGCTCCATACCCAACGCCATCCTTTCGTGCCTCCACAACCACAAAAACATCGGCATCCATACCGAGATGTTCTCCGACGGCATTTTGCCGCTTGTCAAGAAAGGCGTCATCACTGGCGACAACAAGAAACTCAACAAAGGAAAAATCGTATCCACCTTCGTGATGGGCTCGAAGAAAATCTACGACTTCATCGACGGCAACCACGAGGTGCTGCTGATGGACGTGGAATACACCAACGATCCCTTCATCATTGCACATCAACCCAAGATGACTTCCATCAACTCGGGCATCCAGATTGACCTGTCGGGACAAGTGTGCGCCGACTCGTTGGGCGAGCGCATCTATTCAGGTGTTGGCGGCCAAATTGACTACGTCTATGGCTCGTCGCGCTCGAAAGGCGGCAAGGCCATCATCGCAATGCCCTCCACCACGCGCAAGGGCATCAACAAGATTGTGCCCGCCTTGGACTTGGGCTCGGGTGCCGTCACCACGCGCAACCATATCCACTGGTTCGTCACGGAATATGGCGCGGTGAACCTTTACGGACGCTCGCTTCAGGAAAGGGCCAAACTCATCATTTCGGTGGCGCATCCGCAGTTCCAAGAACAGTTGGACGAGGCCGCGTTCAAGCGTTTCGGACCGCATTTCCATTACCTTTGGAACAATATTGTTTGATTGATTTAACTACGAATTACACAAATATTACTAATTTTGCACGAATATTCGTAATGGAATCGCAGCCGTGGCTACATAATTCCATAACATACATTCGTTCAATTAGTGAAATTCGTAGTTCTTTTTCAAATCCTAAATCCAATGTTCGGTAGCATCAACTTCGTGGAAATCTTCGGCGCGTTCATCGTGATGGCCGCCATCATCGACATCTTCGGCTCCATTCCCATTTTCGTGGGTATGAAAGCGCAAAACAAGACCATCAAGGCGGGACAGGCCTGCTTGACGGCCTTGGGGCTGTTCTTGGCGTTCTTCTTCGCTGGCGACGCGCTGCTCAAGCTCTTCGGCATCGATGTGGCTTCGTTTGCCGTGGCGGGTTCTTTCGTGCTTTTCATCTTGGCCGTCGAAATGATTCTCGGTCGCGAAATCATCAAGAACGAAGGTGGCAAGGGCGGTGCCAGCATCGTGCCCATCGCCTTCCCCTTGATTGCCGGTCCAGGCGCACTGACGGCCTTGCTCTCGCTTCGCGCCGACTACGCCGTCATCAACATCCTCATCGCGCTGTTGCTCAACATCTTGTTGGACTACATCGTCATCAGCCAATTGGACCGTATCCAGAAACTCTTGGGCGAAAACCTGATTTTCATTCTCCGCAAATTCTTCGGTGTCATCCTCTTGGCCATCGCCGTGAATATGTTTGTCAATAATATTTCGGTGATTATCGGGAATGTGACGAGATAAACCCTATTTTTGTGGCATTAAAATGAATCAACCATGCTAAACCTTTTCACCGGCTCGGGCGTCGGGCCTACCGTTTTGTATTTGGCCGTTTCCATCTTTGTCGGCCTGCTTTTGGGCAAAATCAAGATTGCCAATGTGTCGTTGGGCATCACTTGGGTGCTTTTTGTGGGCATCGCGCTGAGTGCCTGCGGCGTTTCGCTCAACCACGACATGCTTCACATCATCAAGGAGTTCGGCCTCATTCTTTTTGTGGTGGCCGTGGGCTTGCAGGTCGGGCCTGGATTCTTCCGCTCGTTCAAGAAAGGCGGCTTGGCCATGAACCTGATGGCTTTGGCCAATGTCGCGCTTGGCGTGGCGATTACGGTAGTCATCGCCAAAGTCGCAAACCAAGACCTTGCCGACATGGCAGGCGTTTACACGGGTGCCATCACCAACACGCCCGGACTTTCTGCGGCGCAGCAGGCCGTCAATGACTTGGGCATCGCGGGAGCCTCCGACCGTTTGGCTGCGGGCTATGCCGTGGCCTATCCTTTGGCCGTCGTTGGCATGATTATGACCTGCATCTTGCTCCGTCCGCTCTGCCGGATTGATTTGAAAAACGAGCCTTCCACCGAAGAAAACCTCGAACCCAAGGCCGAAAAACAGGCCACACCCACGTCGCAGCGGCACAAGGTGAATTTGATTCCCATCTTCGTCATCATTGCCCTGGGTATCATCATAGGCTCCATCCCGATTCCTGTGGGCATGAAAGCCCCCATCAAGCTCGGCTTGGCAGGCGGTCCGTTGGTCGTGGCCATCATCGGCAGTTGGCTCGGCGTTAAGAAAAACTGGTTCACCACAGAATTCACTGAAAGCCACGGCGTGTGGATGCTCCGCGAGGTAGGCATCGCGCTATTCCTTGCCGGAGTGGGCTTGGGAGCAGGCGGCCAATTCGTTGAAACCGTGCAAGAGCATTATATTTGGGTCGTTTATGGTGTCGTCATCACCATGATTCCTCCTATCGTGGTTGGGCTTTTCGGGCGCTTGGTGCTAAAAGTGAACTATTACACGCTGATGGGCTTCATCGGCGGCTCGCACACCGACCCTCCTACCCTTGCTTTCGCCAACACCGTGGCCCCCGAAGGCTGCAAACTGCCCAACATGGGCTACGCGACGGTGTATCCGCTCACTATGTTTTTGAGGATCTTCACGGCCCAGCTTTTGGTGTTGATGGCGGTGTAAAAACAAAGAGGCTCTGCTTGGAAGCGGAGCCTTTTGTAATACCGTAGGACAACATTTCAATGTAGTTTTTTCAAGAAATAACTACATCATTAGGCAGGATTTTACAATATTTTTCCGTCCCACAAATCCTTCAGGAATGTATGTATCGGGATGATTTCCACCCCATTCATTGTTCTGCGGTACATATCGAAAGAAACCACAACAAGTCGGCAATCGGGAAACTCTTCCGAAAAGGCTTTCAGACCTTTTAGGTGACGCGACATCACTTCGCGGCAGGATTTCACCTCAATGGCCACGCGGGCTTCGCCGACCACAACATCCACTTCATAGCCATTGGCAGTCCTCCAATACGACAGCTTCTCGTCAGAGCGATGATACCCCAGCCATGCAACCAATTCTTGGACAATCAAGTGCTCAAAAGCATGGCCGAAATCATCCGAGCCTAATTGCATCCCTTTTCTTCCCAGCAGATAATTGGCTATTCCGACATCATAATAGTAGAATTTCGGACTAACAACGGCTTTCCGCTTCTTGCTCATCGTGAAAGCAGGAATCATGTATCCCAGCAAAGTGTCCTCCAATATCTCAAAATACGCCTTCACTGTCCGGTAATCGATGCCGCAATCTTGGGCAATATTCTTATAAACGAGTATCTCTCCGTCACTTTGGGCCGCCACTTCCATAAACCGGGAAAAGCCCTTCAAATTGCGCGACAGGGCTTCCTCCCGAATCTCTTCATTCAGATAGACACCGATATACGCCCTAAAACGCTCCCACGGATTAGCGACCATATAATGACGAGGAATCATACCGTTGTTCACCGCTCGAAAAATGTCAAAGTCAGGAATCTCTGCACTCACAAAAGGGAAAAGTTGGACCTTGTCGGCACGTCCGCCAAGCAGATTGGCGCCATATCGTTTCAGTTTCCTTGGACTCGATCCGCTCAATATGAAACGAATACCTTTGCGCTGAATCAGAGAATGTACTTCATCCAATAGTTGTGGCACTTTTTGTATTTCATCAATGACCACGGTGTCTTCAGGGCCAAAAGCGTCAAGTTCCTCGCTCAACAGGCCTGGCCGCCTCAGCAGTCTTTCGAAATCGGCAGCACGAAGAAGGTCATAATAGCGGCAATTGGGAAACGCCATCTGCAAAAGTGTGGTTTTCCCCGTCTGGCGTGCTCCCCAAAGAAACAGGCTGTCATTATTCTCATCCTCGAAACTAAGCAATCTTTGGTACATAGTGTTGCATTTTTTTCTTGAAATAACTACATTATGATGTTGCAAAAATACAACTTTTCCACAATAGACAATCCTATCTCTTCAAAAAAAGGTGTTTTCCTGACACTGCGATCCAAAAACAAAGAGGCTCCGCTTGGAAGCGGAGCCTCTTGTAAAACAGCGACCCAAGCGAATAAGCGGGATTCTGTTTCCCTTGCGGGGTGACTGTCATTTCTCTCGGCCTGCGGTCGCCCGCAGGCTCAAGCGCCCTACCCTGAGACTACGGACGAGCAGCCCGTTCAAGGCCCGAAAGCCTCATTGCCTCTATACTTGGACTTGCAGCCCATAAGGTTTGCCCCGGCGGAATGTCGCCACCCGCCGCGTGAGCTCTTACCTCACGTTTTCACCCTTACCCTTGCGGGCGGTATATTTTTCTGTGGCACTGTCTGTTACACTCGCGTGTACCTTCCTGTTAAGAAGTATGGTGCTCTGTGCTGTCCCGACTTTCCTCGCGCCGGCTTTCCCGACCCGCGACAGTCTGCCTGAATCGCGGTGCAAAAATAGGGAAATTCTCAATACAATTCATGTATCGGTGCAAATACCGAACTCTTATGATAATCGCCACCTGCGACGCCCTCGATTCCTTTTTTGTCGATGATGCCCAACTTCTTGACCAGTGTACTCGGGCCAGCCTCAGACATAAAGTCAAAGAGATTGACATACCCGCTCAACACGATGCTCCCTTCCGAATGACCCAAGCACTCGGCAACTTTGGTCTGGATCTTTTTCGGCAAGGTGATGATATAATCGCCGAAAAGGCTGTTATTCGACTTCGTGACAGTGTAGGTCTCGTTTTGGAAAAGCCATTCACCATTGTAAGCGACGCTGATTTTGTTGTCGTCCTCAAAAGTGAGAACAAGGTTTTGCGAGGTGTCAGCACGAATAATTCCGATAACGCCGCCCACTGCGGATTCCTCCCATTGCCAAGAGCCTTTCAGTTGCGGGACTTGCACGGTGAGGTCGATTTTCTTGCAAGAAGCAAAGCCCATAAGCGCCGCCAACAACACCAGCAGCGTTCCGAATTTGTTGTTTCTGTTTGTAAACATAATGATTGGATTTTGAGGTTTATAATTTGCTTTGAAACTTGTTCCGCAAAAGTATAGAAAAAATTTGTCGTTTTGGCAAGTCTTTGGGCCATTACAAACTTTTACAAAACATTGACATTGATTTCCAATTAGTTATTAAGTTTTATTACAACTTTTTTTGGCGAAAGCAATTCCTACAAGCATAGCAAATTCGTGGTTTTCCAGCAAAATCCTCCAAAATTTCAGCTATGGCAAAACCCATTTCACGGCAAAGCGAAAGCATCTCCTCCCCCATCCGCTCATTGATTTCGAACCAAATCTGGCCGTTGGGATTCAACTGTTTTTTGGACAAAGCCAAGATTTGGCGATAAAACAGAAGCGGGTCGTCGTCGGGGACAAAGAGGGCCGTTTCAGGCTCCCAATCGAGGACGTTGGCCTCCATTGCGGCTCGCTCGCTATCGCAAACGTAGGGAGGATTGCTCACCACCAAATCCACGGGCTGGGCGAAAAAAACGGATGTGGGATTCATAATGTCGTCTTGCACGAAAGTCACCTTTGCACCATTGCTTTCGGCATTTTCCATGGCCATTTGCAAAGCCTCCTCGGAAACATCAAAGGCTATGACTTCGGCGTTCTCGAAATGTTTTGCCAAGGCAATGGCGATGCAGCCCGAACCCGTTCCAATGTCCCAAATGCGCATGGGCTTTTCCTTGGGCACCGAAGCGCAAATCTTCTGCACCATTTCCTCCGTCTCGGGGCGCGGAATGAGCACCGACGGCGACACCTTTATTAATATGTCGCCGAAACGCGCCATGCCCGTCACATATTGCACCGGCTCTCCTGCCAACAGCCGCTTGACGGCTTGCTCCAACTGAAAATGTTGGAATTCGTCGATACGCAATTCGGGGTTCATCAACTGTCGTTTCAAGTCAATGCCGAAAAGGTCTTCCAACAGAATGCGCATCAGTTGCTCCGCCTCGCGCTGTGGGAATTTTACAGTCAGCACTTCGGTGAAGTGGCGTTTAGTTTTTTGCAGATTAAATCCAAACATGAGGCAAAAATACGCAAAAAACCGTATTTTTGCCGAATGATTTACCTCATTTTAGCCATAATATTCTCCACTGGCGTTTTCGTAGCCATGCGCCTCTTCGAGCGTTTCAAACTCGACAACCACCAAGCGCTGATGTGGAACTATGTCTTCGCCGCTGGCACAGGGTTCTTGATGTGCAAACAATTCGACACGCCCGCGCAATTGGTTGCCGAGCCGTGGTTCGGACTCTCGCTCATCACGGGTTTCTGGTTCATTTTCACCTACTTACTGATGACTGCCTCCACACAACGCTCTGGCGTGACCATCACTTCGCTTTCAAGCAAGCTCTCCGTGGTGTTGCCCACCTTGACGGGCGTGGTCTTGTTCAGTGAAAGGCTGAATTTTGTCGCCTCAATGGGCATTGTGTTGGCTTTGGTGGCCTTGGTGTTGGTGGTCGGAGGCAAGAAAGAGTCTTCTAAAACCAACAAAACCAATTGGTTGCTACCAATCCTCATCTTTTTCGGCACAGGCACCGGCGACATTCTCATGAAACTCACCGAGCAAAAGAACCAAGCCGCCGACATGAGTTTCATGATTGCCTTCATCTATTTCATCGCCTTGCTGTTTGGCATCCTCATCGTGGCCTACGACCTCTTACGAGGCCGCTCAAAATGGCAATGGAAAAGCACCGTCGGAGGCATCGGTTTGGGCGTCATCAACTTTTTCTCCACCTTCTGCGTCTATCACGCCATGCGCTGCTTCGACAATGTCGTGCTGTTCCCCGTATATAATATAGGTGTGGTCAGCCTCACCGCCCTCACGGGTTGGCTGCTCTTCAAGGAAAAACTCACTTGGAAGAATTATTTGGGCTTGGCCATCGCCATCATTGCCGTCATCCTCATCACCCTGAAGCCATGAACGACGACACCTATTATATGTTGGCCACAAGCGGCGAGGGCCTTTACAAGGAAAAAGGCAGCAAGTTCATCGCCGAGACTTTTGTCGTGATGAACGAAGACGAGGCCAAGGCAGCGGTGGCTTCCGTCAAGAAGAAATATTTCGATGCGCGGCACCATTGCTATGCCTACATGATTGGTCCCGACAAGAAAACCTTCCGCTCCAGCGACGACGGCGAACCCTCGGGCACGGCGGGCAAACCCATCCTCAACCAAATCCTCTCGAAGGATGTCACCAATGTTTGTGTGGTCGTGACGAGGTATTTCGGAGGCATCAAATTGGGCACTTCGGGACTCATCAACGCCTACAAAACCGCTGCCCGCGAAGCCCTTGACAACGCGCAAATTGTGGAGAAAACCATAAATGAAATTTACAGTTTGGAGTTCGAGTACCCGCTAATGAACGAGGTGATGCGCATCCTAAAAGAGGAAAATCTGGAACAACTGAATCCGCGCTTCGAATTGGACTGCTATTTGGAGTTTTCAACAAGGAAAAATGACGCTTCAAGGATTTCGGAAAAATTTCGCAATTTGTTCGGGGTAAAAATAGCGCATATCAAAACCGTGTAAAACAGCAAATTACAGAGTATTTGAGTTTTCTAAAACCGAAATCTTCGTAATTTTTGAAAAAGAAAATTGAAAGTCAATAGGATTTTGATTTTTTTATAAACAATTAATCATTTACCTTTGCAAGGTCGAAAAAAGCCCGAAAACGGGAAAACGAGACACCCTTTCTACCCCAAAAAGTAGTTTGAAATACAACAAATTAGGCATAAACGACGATGAGCAACCATGTCGAGATATGGAATAAATGTCTGTCTGTGATCAAGGATAACGTCACGGAACAGGGCTACAAGACTTGGTTTGAACCCATCGTGCCCATTTCTCTTTCCGACGACGTGCTCACCCTTCAGGTGCCCACCCAGTTTTTCTACGAATACCTTGAGGAGCATTACATCGACCACCTTCGGACGGCCATCAAACGTTTCGTCGGTGCGAAGGGAAAATTAGCCTACACGATGCCTGTCGACAGCGCAAACAGTTCAGGCTCCATCACTTTGCCCAGTTCCAACCGCAATTTCCCGAAGAATCCTCTCGGTCAGCCCGCTCCTCAACGGCTTTCGGAAGGTCCCATCAATCCGTTTGTCATCCCCGGACTGAAGAAACTGCAAATCGACTCGCAACTCAACGAAAACTACACTTTCGACAATTTCATCGAGGGCGAATGTAACCGTTTGGCGCGTTCAGCCGGCCTCGAAATCGCCCGCGAACCCGGAAAAAATGCGTTCAATCCCTTGGTCATTTACAGCGGCACCGGACTTGGGAAAACCCATCTTTGCCACGCCATCGGATTGGAAACCAAGCGTTTGCATCCAGAAAAGACCGTGCTTTATGTGCAGGCCGAACAACTTTCCACCCAGTATGTGTCGGCCAACAAGAACAACAACCGCCCCGATTTCATCAACTTCTACCAGATGATTGACGTGCTCATCGTTGACGACATCCAATTCCTTTCGGGAAAGGCTGGCACTCAGGATGTTTTCTTCCACATTTTCAACCACTTGCAGCAAAACAACAAACAGATTGTCATCACCAGCGACAAGTTCCCCTCCGACCTTCAAGGCATGGAAGAACGTTTGCTTTCCCGCTTCAAGTGGGGTCTTCCCGCCGAACTTCAGGTGCCCGACCTGCCGACACGCACTTCCATCATCCGCGAAAAACTCTACGACAACGGCATCACCTTCCCTGATGAAGTGGTGCAATACATTGCCAGCAATGTACGCAACAACATCCGCGAACTTGAAGGCGTGATGAACTCGCTGATGGCGCAGTCGCTGCTCAACAAGAAGGCCATCAACCTCGACATGGCGAAGGAAATCATCGAGCGTTTTGTGCGCAACACGGTCAAGGAGGTTTCGGTGGAATACATCATCAACATCGTGTGCGACTATTTCAAAATTTCGCCGGAGCAGATGGTGCTCAACACGCGCAAGCGGCAAGTGGTGCAGGCACGACAAATCGCCATGTTCCTCTCGAAGAAATACTCCAACGCCAGCCTCGCATCCATCGGGCAACAATGCGGCAAGAAAGACCACGCCACGGTGTATCACGCCTGCAAGACCATCGCCAACCAATTGGAGACCGACAAACAGTTTAAGGTGATGTTTGCCGACATTGAAAAGAAAATCGCCTTGCAATAACTCCCTTATGACCAACAACTTCGGAAAACTATACCTCGTACCCAACCTGCTTGGCTCAACAAAACCAGAGCAAGTGATTCCTGTCGGGACACTTGAGATTGTGAAACGATTGAAACACTTCGTTGTGGAAAACACCCGCACTTCGCGCCGTGTTTTGAGCCGCATCGGGATGGATAATCCTATCGATGACATCAATTTCATCGAATTGGACAAGCACAACGCCCGCAACCTCGACTTGATGGAGCACCTCGGCGCGTGCCTCCAAGGTGAGGACATGGGCTTGATGTCGGAAGCCGGTACACCTTGCGTCGCCGACCCGGGCGCATTGGTCGTTGATTTGGCACATTCCGCTGGCATTCAAGTGGTTCCGTTGGTCGGACCCAATGCCATGATTTTGGCACTGATGGCTTCGGGATTCAACGGACAAGCCTTCGCCTTCCACGGTTACCTGCCCATCAAAAGTCCCGAAAGGCAAAACGCTATCAAGGACTTGGAACGCCGTTCATTGGCCAACAACGAAACAGAGTTGTTCATCGAAACACCCTTCCGCAACAACGCCATGCTGCAAGACCTTTGCAAAAACCTCCATCCTGCCACAAGGCTTTGCATAGCCTGCAACCTCACTTGTGAGGACGAACTCGTTATCAGTCAAGACATTGGCACTTGGAAAACCTTCAAAGGCGACTTGAACAAGAAGCCAGCGGTTTTCCTAATCTATAGTGAGCCGAAAAAAGGGTATTGGGGACGAAAGCACTAAGCCTCCAAAGGCTCCCAAATGCAATCGTCGATGTTCCGGGTTTCCTTCGAGAAATTGACTCCCACTTTGAAAACCTTGCGCCCCTCAAACTGGAAAGGCAAAGGATAATCCTTCGTGTTGATTTGCGCCAAAGCCTCCGCAGCCGTCTTATTGAACTTGAACTCAAAGACGTATGCAAACTGTTGGGTTTTCACCACCATATCAATACGCCCATTTGAAGTGTGGTATTCGGCAATCGTGTAATAACCCATCAGGCGGCAAATGGTGAACATCACGGTTTGGTAGTGGTTTTCCAAGTCGCGAACCAATTCGTAAGGCGTGTCGGCGAAAAAGGTCTTCATCCGGTTCAGGAAACTCTCAATGTCGCCTTTGCGCAAGTCGCGCACAAAATACTCAATGAAAGCCGAAGAACGGTTATCGGTGTTTCCCGTATAGCGTGGCAACAGGAAATTGAGGAAACTCTGCTCCACTTCTCGATTTGGGAAGCCGAGACTGTAACTACCAAACTCCTTGTCGTATCCTTTAATAGTCAGATAACCAGTTTGATAGAACATTGCTATTGGCTCTTTGGTCAAACTTTCCTTTGCGGAAAGTTCGTTGGCCAAAATATTCCCGTAGGAGAAATCCCGCAGGTCGTAGTTGCCGTTTTGCAGCAGTTTAATGAGGAAGGTCGGCGTGCCGGTCGAAAACCAATAGTTTTCAAAATCGCACCTATTCAGCGCATTGAGTACGCTGAACGGATTGTACATATCTTTCGATGCACTTTTTGAGAAATGATAACCATCGTACATCTTTCGCATTTCTTCCATGATGGCGGCCTTGTCGGTGCCTTCCTTTTGGGCAAACGCTTCAAGATGTTCGCTGAAATGACGCTCAATTTCCTCGGCGGTAAGGCCGCAAATGTCGGCGTAGCGTTCATCCAACGAAATGTCTGTCAGGTTGTTAAGGTCGCTGAACAGGCTGATTTTGGAGAACTTTGAAACGCCCGTGAGCATGACGAAACGAATAAACTCGTCGCAGGTCTTGATGTTGCCATAAAACGCTTTCAGAATGGAACGGTATTCCTGTTGCAAAGTCTCATTGTCAATGGCCTCGATGAGCGGTTTGTCGTATTCGTCCACGAGGATGACGACTGGTTTGCCTGTTTTGGCAGCCACATTCCAAATGAGCTCCTTGAAACGCTGGGCGTTGTCATCGCTTTCTTTTGCGACACCGTGCGTTTTTTCCATAATGTTGAGATTCGATTTCAGAGCTTCCTGAAGACCTTGAACCGAATTATAGATTCCCACATTCAGGTCCAAATGCAGAACTGGATAAGATTCCCAAGTCTGTTCCAATTCTGAGATAGCCAACCCCTCAAACAATTCTTTCTTTCCTTGAAAATAGGCCTTCAAGGTTGAAATCAAAAGACTTTTCCCGAACCTTCGCGGGCGGGAGAGGAAAATATACTTTCCGTTATGGGTGAGGTCATAAACGAGTTTGGTCTTGTCGACGTAGGCGAAGCCGTCGTTTCTGAGGCTCGCAAAACTCTGTATTCCGATGGGTAGTTTCAGCATGGCACAATCAATTGACATTCAGAGTGCAAAAATAGTATTTTTTGGGATTGGGCAAAGCTATTGCTTCCGTTTTTCAAGATTTCGCTTCTATCACGGAATATTCAACGCCCTGTGTATCTGCAACGAAAGCCGCCAATTCGGGTGGCGTTTCACAGCCTCAACGCAGGCCTGCATATTGGCTTTACGTTGTTCCGAATCCTCAACAAAACAAGGCTGCAAAAAACGGTATTTAGCCTCAATATCATCATATTGCGCCAAATCCTGACCGAGATAAACTACTTTCAACTCATCGCAATGCGTTAAAACACAAGGTTCTAAATCGCCACCTTCAAAGGCAGTTTTGGGCGAAAAAGTCACCCAATCGAGATTGGTGGGCAAAGGCCGCGTGCCGTTGGTCTCGATGGCGATCTTCTTGTCTGTCTTTTGTTTCAATTCCGCCACAAAAGCCTCATCAATGAACAAAGAAGGCTCGCCGCCAGTCAAAATGAGCAAGGGGGCAATAGGATATCTATTTACTTCGTTTACAATCTCTTGCAATGAAAGCATCTCCCCTGCTTGGTGCTGCGTGTCGCAAAAAGTGCAACGCAAATTGCAGCCGCTGAAACGCACGAAAACGGCGGGCGTTCCCGTGTGGAAACCTTCGCCTTGCAATGAGTAAAATATTTCGTTTATGCGATACATTAGACATCGATTATTTAACTACGGATTCCACAGATTTGACAGATGGCTTCCGAATAATTTTAGTGACGCAAGCGTCCAATTGATACGGATAGTTATCATCTGGAGAAATCTGTACCAATCCGCAGCTTTAGCTGCAAAATCCTTTCATCAAATATCCGTTCAATCCGTATAATCCGTAGTTCACTATTCCTTAATCAAAATTCTGCGGCGCGTCGTCCTTGATGTAGGAAGCCTTGTTGTCGCGCGACTCCCACACATCGGCGCGGTAGCAGTTCGGAACGGTATCGACAATCCAGCGGGCGAGGTTTTCCGCCGTCGGGTTGAAATCGAGGACTTCGTTCAAGTTGGTGTGGTCTATCTTCCCGTGAATCAAGCGTTTGATTTCGGTAAAGTCGCACACCATACCGTTGCTGTCCAATTGCTCGGCGCGGCAATACACATTCACTTTCCAGTTGTGGCCGTGCAGGTTCTCACACTTGCTCTCATAGTCGAGGTAGAGCTGGTGGCACGAGGATATTTCCAAGGTTTTTCTGACGTAATACATTTGATACCATTTTTTTAACTACGAATTTCACGAATGAAACGAATTATTTCGGATAGAATTTTGCAACTTCGTTGCCAATTGGTACGAATTTGCAGCTTTGGCCGCAAGATTCACATATTGATATTCGCAAAATTCGTGCAATTCGTAGTTTCTTTTTCATATTATGTTTGTTTCGTACTCAGTATGGTCTTCAATTCCAGCGTCTTGCAAGGCTTGGCGGCGCTCGCGGCAAGTGCCGCATTTACCGCAGTGCTTCTCGCCGCCTTTGTAGCAGGAATATGTTTCGGTATAATCTATACCCAAGGCCTTGCCATGCTCTGCAATTTCCTTCTTACTCAGGTAAGTATAGGGCGCAAAAACCGTGATATTCTCGTATGTTCCTGCCGACATGGCCTCCGACATGGCATTGACAAAGTCTGGGCGGCAGTCGGGATAAATGGAATGGTCGCCGGCGTGGTTGGCAATCATCACGCGCTTCAGACCGTTGCTCTCGGCAATGCCAGCAGCAATGGCGAGCATGATGCCGTTGCGGAACGGCACCACCGTCGATTTCATGTTCTCGTCGTCATAGTTGCCTTCGGGAATGTCATCGGCAGTCATCAGCAAGGCACTCTTGAAATAGCGGTGCATGAATTCCAAAGGCACGACAATATGTTTGATACCCAGCCGTTGGCAATGCGTGATGGCGCAAATGCGCTCACGACCGTTTTGCGTTGAACCATAATCGAAAGTGATGGCCAAGGCAATTTCGTCCTTGTATTCATAGAGCATCGTGGTCGAGTCCATTCCGCCAGAGATGATGATTACTGCGTCTTTCATTTTTTCAATCTTTAACTACGGATTTAACGGATTTTACTGATATAATAATGGAAATTGAATTCGAAAATCCGTTGAATCCGTGCAATCCGTAGTTTGTATTCATATTATAACTATTGGTTATGGAAATTAGCCAAAAGACGTTGCCTTACCATGTCTTGGTGTTCACTGTCGCCATAGTTGGCAAAAGGCTTGATGGAAATGCCCCCACGGGGATTGAATAATCCTATAACTTCCAGATATTTGGGATTCATCAGCTTGACCAAGTCTTTCATAATGATGTTCACGCAGTCTTCGTGGAAGTCGCCGTGGTTGCGAAAACTGAAGAGGTAGAGTTTCAGGCTCTTGCTCTCCACCATCAGCGTGCGCGGGATGTAATTAATAATAAGGTGTCCGAAGTCGGGCTGGCCAGTTTTGGGGCAAAGCGAGGTGAACTCGGGGCAATCCAAAGTCACAAGATAGTCGTTTTCAGGATGTTTGTTCTCAAACACCTCCAACACCTCGGGCGTATAGTCGTAACTGTAATGGGTGTTTTGGTTGCCCAACAGTGTCACGCCTTGCAGTTCTTGTTCGTTTCTTGACATAGTTTGAATTTTGGCTGCAAAATTAGCAAATTGTTTGCAAACCGCGAAACACAAATAGGGCGTGCCTTGCGTCAGGCACACCCCATTTCGGTTCAAATCCGCCAGAAATCATTTGTTCTTCAGCAGGTCGCGGATTTCGGCGAGGAGTTCTTCTTGCGTCGGGCCGGCGGGAGCGGCAGGCTCGGCGGGTTTTTCTTCCTCTTTGCGCTTCATGCTGTTTATACCCTTGATAACCAAGAAGATGGAGAAGGCAATGATGATGAAGTCGAAGATGACTTGCAGGAAGTTACCCCAAGTCATGCACAGTTCGGGCTTCACGACGGTTTCGCCTTCCATAACGGCTTCGCGGATGACCCACTTCCATTCGGTGAAGTTGAGGCCACCCGTGATGGCACCGATGAGCGGCATGATGATGTCGGACACCAGCGAGGAAACGATTTTCCCGAACGCGCCGCCGATGACCACACCAACAGCCATGTCCATTACGTTGCCCTTCATGGCAAACTCCTTGAATTCTTGCATAAATTTACCCATAACGATGATGTTTAGTTGTTGATTGTTGAATTATTGATTGTTGAATTATTGATTGTTGAATTAACTGCGTTGAATCTTCGATTTGTTTGTTGCGGCAAAATTAGGGGTTTCTGTTTGAACGCACAAATTTTTCTTCCATTTTTGCGACCGTTTTTTATCGGCAGGGGTTCACACCGGCAGGGGTTCATAAACCGTTTTTCATTTGGCAGGGGTTCACACCGCCTGCCTACATTGCTGTCACCCCTATGGGGTTTCCCCGTGCGTGCCGACACAAAGTCCCATAGGGACGACATATCAGTAAGCAGGTGACGTCAGTCCCTGCACAGGTGACGTCAGCCCCTGCACAGGCGATGTCAGCCCCTGCAAAGACATAAGTCTCAACACTCAGCGACAATCCAATCCTTGATGGTCTTGCTCTCGGTCGAGAAACTCACTCCCGCCTTCACCACATTGCGCCCATCAGTCTGATAGGCAATGGCATAGCCCTTCGTGTCGATTTGCTTCAAGGCATCCGCAGCGGTGCCGTTCACCTTCAGTTCGAAAACATAAACCGTGTCGGGCATATAAGCAACCATATCAATGCGGCCTCCCGCACATTTCACCTGTGTTTTTGCATACACATTCAACATATTGAAAATCAAGTAGAACGACCATTCATAGAAACCTTCGGCGTTGGAAATGTTTTCCAACTTCTTCATGAAGCCTTCAATGTAGGGCAATCCCGCCAAATAGGCCTGCATCTCCCTCAAGGCAAGGTCGAGGTCTTTCGCCCTCAATGCCCGCCAAAACTTCAAGGCGAAGCCCATTTGCACATCCGCACCGTCGAGGCCGATGTAGGTCGGCAAAAGCCCGTCGACAAAGCCCAAGCGGACCTCCTGATTGGGAATGCCTAATGTATAGGCCATCGAATCGCGGTCGTAGCCTTTAATGGTCAGATAGCCAGTTTGATAGAGCAACGGCAGCGCAGTGGTCATGGCCTCGGTTGGACGGTCGAAAGCCGTCGACGGCACTTCCAAATCGTCCATGGTGGTGATGTCGGTGCGGAAATGTTGCATTTGCCGAATGAGGAAGGTCGGCGTGCCGCTGTCGAACCAGTAATTGTCTATCTTCTTTTGTGTGAAGCACTTGAGCAGGCTAAACGGGTTGTAGATGTCGGGCGACTCTTCGGAAAAACGATAACCGTCATACTGCTGCTTGAGTTTGGCGTGCATCTCTTCAGCCGTACAACCATACTTTTGGGCCAGCATTGCAATGTCGGGAGCCATGTCGGTGGCAAACTCCGTTTCCGTGATGCCGCAAATGGCCGCATATTCGGGCTGCATCGAAACGTTCAGCAAATTGTTGATGGTGGAGAAAATGCTCAATTGGCTGAACTTGGTGATGCCTGTGATGAAACAGAACTTCACCATAGCCTCTTTGGCCTTCAGCTGAACATAAAACTCCTGCATTACATTACGGAATTGCTCGAGTTGCTCCGATGCATGAAGCATATCGAGCAGCGGCGCGTCATATTCGTCGATGATGACGGCCACTTGCTTGCCAGTTTGCTCGTATGCCCTGTGAATCAATCCGTTGAGCATTTTCCCCGGTGAGGTTTCCAATTCATTCCGGCCATATTTCTCACACAAAGGATTCATCAGCCACATCAAAGCTTGCCTCAGTTCGTCAGCCGACGGTTGCCTTTTGGCGACGCTCAAATCCAAGTGGATGACCGGATAGGTTTCCCACTCTTGCTCCATCTGCATGATTTTCAAGCCTTCGAACAGGTCTTTCCTACCTTGGAAATACGCATCCAATGTACTGGAAAGCAGGCTCTTGCCAAATCTGCGCGGACGGCTGAGGAAGTTGTATTTTGCCTCATGGACCAGCTGCCAAACGAGGTCGGTCTTGTCGATATAGACATATCCACTTTCCCTGATTTCCGAAAACGTCTGAATCCCAACAGGATAGCGTCTTACCAATTGTGCATTTTCCATTGTCGTAAATGTCTTTGGGTGCAAAGATAATAAGAAAAGGATTGTGAATGTGGAAAACCGATTTTTTTCTGCCGCAATGCAGCATAAACAACAGCGAATTTGGCGAATAAAACGAATTTGCAGATTGGCTTATGCCGAATCGGAGATTTTTTTTACATGAATGGCCATGAATGTACCACGAATTTCCATTAATTTTCCGTGTCGGCAGGGGTTCACACCGGCAGGGGTCCACACCGGCAGGGGTTCATAAACCGTTTTTCATTTGGCAGGGGTTCACACCGGCAGGGGTTCACACCGCCTGCCTACATTGCTGTCACCCCTCCGGGGTTCCCCAGTGCCGCCAAAGTCCTGAAAGGACGACCCGAACACAAGCAGGCGACGACAGTCCCTGCTCGCAACGGAACGACCCGAACACAAGCAGGCAACGACAGTCCCTGCTCGCAACGGAGACAGCCCTACAACCTCCAACAAAAAAAGGCGACCCGAAGGCCGCCTCCCTGTTCTCGTTCCGCTGTGGGTTTTTATGGCTGGGGGTATACAATCTGGTCTTGAGTGAGATAGGTTGAACCTGTACCCACATAATCATTGTTCTCATAATACACCTCGCCGCCGATGGTAACCGTGCCGCAGGTGCCATAATCGCCTGCGCCGATGCTGTTGGGAGCATCTTCGCCCTTCGTGGCGGTCACGCTGGTCACGCCAGTGGTGATGGTGATGTCGCCGCAAGAAGCCTCATCACCACTACCGATGCCGGCAGCCCACTCACTTCCAGTAGCCGTGACAGTGCCGCCAGAGATGGTGATGGCGTCGCAAGAAGCATAGTAACCATAACCACTACCGATGCCGGCAGCATCGGAACCGCCAGTAGCCGTGACAGTGCCGCCAGAGATGGTGATGACGCCGCAAGAAGCATATTTACCACTACCGATGCCGGCAGCACCCCCAACGCCAGTAGCCGTGACAGTGCCGCCAGAGATGGTGATGGCGCCGCAAGAAGCCTCGTAACCACTACCGATGCCGGCAGCACCGACACCGCCAGTAGCCGTGATGACACCGCCCTGAATCTCGATGCTTCCACAGGGTATCTCGTATCCTCCTCCGATACCGGCACCAGAGCCGTTGCTGCTGGCCGTGAGCTTGCCTGTGCCTGCGGCTCCGCCTTTGATGGTGAGCGTATAGCCCACTGCGGCATAGATGCCGGGATAATCCTCATAGAATCCCCTCACGGTGTTCGTCGAGCCGTCCTTCAGGATGATGGTGGCATTGCCCTCGCAGGTGATGCCTGCCCAGCTGCAATCTTTGTCATTCTCGCCGTTGATGCTTACGCCGTTGAGCGTCACCGTGGCACCGTCGGCAATGGAGATTTTCACATTGGCACCGAGTGTGCCAGTCAAAATGGCACCGTCTCCCACGGTGGTGTTGCTTTTCACATCCGCGAGGTCGATAATGGTGGAAGCAGCCTCCGTCAGCGTCATAGTGGCATTGGTCAGGAAAGCGTTGGTGTAGGCCGCCGTGGGGATGCTGAACGTGCCCTCGTAGCCTTCCGCGCTGATGGTGCCTTCGGTCACTTCGGCTTGGTCGCTGAGCACCACGGCGTAGCGTGTCGAGCCTGTGCCGTAGGTCACGATGTTGCCCGTCGCCGTGCCGTTGGTCACCGTGCCGCCGAAGCCGATGGTGGCTTCGGTCTTCAAGCCCGTGAGAGTAATTGCGGTGTTGGTGCTCACCTCGCCCAAGTCGAACTTCACCAAGGCGCATTGGTTGCGCATTTTGACATTAGTATAGGTGTTGCTGCTACTGTAGTCCACGCAGGCGTAGGATATGACGGGAAGGCCGCTCGTTTGGTCGCTAATGTCAACAGTGCATTGTCCGTTGTTTACAGTCTGGCTCTTGCCATCAAGGTAATAGAAGTGGATTTTTCCGTCTGTTGGTTCTCCGCTGATGTTGACATTGCCGCTAAAAGTCGAGCCGTCAGTAGTCGTCAAGTCGCCAACATAGGCACCATTGAAGCCCACCATGATAACATCGCCGTTGTCGTAAACGACGGATGCCGTGTTTTCGCCAGGTTCTATATGGCCTCTTGAGCCGTTGTTCAGCTTCAAGGTGATGGTCACTTTCTCGCCTTCGTTCTCAGTCGAGGCAATCTGTTCCTTCTTGCACTGCGTGAAGCCCAGCGCCATAGCCAAGGCCATCACGAAATAGGTCATCTTTTTCATTGCTCGTCCTCCTTTTTCTTTAAGGTTGCATAACCGATTCCGGCTGCCAACAAGAGCAGCACACCGCTGCCAAGAGGAGCACCAAATTCCTCATTGTAAAAGCTACCACTGTTAGAGACTTCAGTACGGTCGCCTCTAGAGTTCATCATTCCGTGGTTCTTGCCGCTCTCGGTCTTGTAGGGGTTCTGCAAAAGCCCACGGTTGATTTGGGCGTTCAGTGTGGCCGGCGCCATCAGGGCCGCCAGCCCGAGCGAAAGCACGATGGCTTTCAAAGATTTGGTTTTTTTCATGAGTGGATACAGAAGTAATTATGCTGCCTCGCAGCGGACGGATACGGATATCCGTTTAATCCGTTTAATCCGTAGTTCCGATACAAAAAAATCCAAGACCGAGCCCATTGGCCCTGCCTTGGATAGAGGATATGCAAAAGTTTGGAGCGGAGATTTACCCCCCCCCAAAAAATTGCTTGATAATCAATGTTTTACATAGTAATTCCATTGGTTTTCTGTTTGAGGGCGCAAAATTATAAAAATATCTTTTTCCTATTTCATTTTTTACACGAATTTCAATAAATTAGACACAAATTTTCAAAAACAAGAATTTATGAACCAATTTATGGATAATTCATGGCCATTCGTGTTGATTAGAACTCCGAGGTGAAATGGAACTCGATGTCGGGGTATTTCTCCATCGCCATTTGCAGGGCGTAGGGCGACTCGGCCAAAAACACGTCGCGGCCTTCCTTGTCCACGGCGAGGTTCAGTGCCTTGCGCATCCTGAAATCAGCCAATTGCGCCTCGTTGTCACTGGTAATCCACGCGGTCTTGTAGAGCGAAATAGGCTCGTAGCGGCAAGAGGCGTTGTACTCGTGCAGCAGGCGGTATTGAATCACCTCAAACTGCAACTCGCCCACCGTTCCGATGATTTTGCGGCCCGTCATCTTGCCCGTAAACAATTGGGCCACACCCTCATCCGTCAGTTGCTCCAAGCCCTTGGCTAACTGTTTCGACTTCATCGGGTCGGCGTTTTCCACATAGCGGAACTGCTCGGGCGAGAAACTCGGAATGCCCTTGTAGTTCAGGATTTCGCCCTCGGTCAGGGTGTCGCCGATTTTGAAGTTGCCGGCATCGTAAAGGCCCACGATGTCGCCCGGATAGGCCTCGTCCAAGACGGATTTCTTCTGCGCCATGAAAGCCGTGGGGTTCGAGAACTTCAGTTCGCGGCGTTGGCGCACGTGGAAGTAGTTCTTGTTGCGCTCGAAGCGGCCCGAAACCACGCGCACGAAGGCGATGCGGTCGCGGTGGTTGGGGTCCATGTTGGCGTGAATCTTGAACACGAAGCCCGTAAACTTCTCCTCCGTCGGCTCTATGCGGCGTTCCTCGGTGTCGCGGCCTATCGGCGTGGGCGCAATCTCGATGAAGCAGTCCAACAGTTCCTTCACGCCGAAATTGTTCAAGGCCGAGCCGAAGAAAACAGGGCAAATGTCACCTTTCAAGTAAGCCTCGCGGCTGAAATCGTCGTAAACGCCTTGCACCAGTTCCGTTTCGTTGCGAAGCGTTTCGGCATCCTCGCCAATCATCTTGTCCAAGTCGGGATTGTTGAGGTCGTCGAAAGCAATGCCCTCGGTAATGTGTTGTTTGTCAGAGTTGAAGAGATAGAGGCTCTTGTCGTAGATGCTGTAAACGCCCTTGAATTTGGGTCCGCTATTGATGGGCCAGCTCAGCGGCGTGAGGCGGATGTGGAGTTTCTGCTCTATTTCGTCCAACAGTTCAAACGGGTCCATGCCGGGGCGGTCCATCTTGTTGATGAAGACAATAATAGGCGTGTTGCGCATGCGGCACACCTCGACCAGCTTCTCCGTTTGCGACTCCACGCCCTTGGCCGAGTCGATGACGACGATGACGCTGTCGACGGCAGTCAGGGTGCGGAAGGTGTCTTCGGCGAAGTCCTTGTGACCGGGAGTGTCCAAGATATTGATTTTGATGTTCTTATAGTCGAAACCCATCACTGAGGTGGCCACCGAGATGCCGCGTTGCCGCTCGATTTCCATCCAGTCGGAAGTGGCGGTTTTGCGGATTTTGTTCGACTTCACGGCACCGGCCACCTGAATGGCGCCGCCGTAGAGCAACAATTTCTCGGTCAAAGTGGTCTTACCCGCGTCGGGGTGGCTGACGATGGCGAAGGTGCGTCGCCTGTTAATCTCATCAATGAATGACATAACGCTCTCGTTTTCAACAATCTGATTATAAAACAAAAGCGCAGGTCTTTTGGACTTGCGCTTTGAGCGGTCCGGACGAGACTCGAACTCGCGACCTCCTGCGTGACAGGCAGGCATTCTAACCAAGCTGAACTACCGGACCAACCTGAAAAAGAACTCTATTGCTTTGCTTTGCGGGTGCAAAAGTACAACCTTTTCTGAAACTGGCAATCTTTTTTCGACATTTTTTTGAACTTTTTTATCAAAAAAGTTTCAATATATTGGTTTTCAACATATTATTAATTATCGATTTTTGCTCATTTTGACTCAAATCGCCAATCCTCAAAGGCTCCATTCCCAACATCATAGCAAGATACGCCCATCGCCAACGCCTGACTGGCCCACTTCTCGGCCAAATAACGAGGCACCGAGCCATCGATGATGAGCAATTGCGCGGCAAATGCGTTGCCAACCGATTTCACATCCGGCGTTTGCCTGCCCGAAACCAGCAGATAATCCACGGGCAGTCGGTAGGAAAGGCTATCGTCGGCGCGGCAATCATCGTTCCAAAGGGCCAACAACTTCCCGTCGAAGGAAACCAGATTCGACTTTTTGAAAAGGTAGCCATTATTGAAATCCTCCTCAAAACCAATGGTTTGCGGATGCAACGAAAGGTGGCGTTTCGTCCAAGCACCTTTCAAACTATAGTCGACGGTTGACTCGTCGGCCATCAATGTCGAATCGGTCAAAAGCAGGTGTTCACCGCCCTTCACGAAATCGATGGCAGTATGGTTACGCAAACTAAAAACCGTCATTCCACTTTGACTGTCAGACTGATAGACCCTCACCGTCACCGAAATCATAAGCAGCAACAAGGCTGAAAGCATGGCGATAAGCATACGTCGCTTCCGCAAGGTGACCATCAGGAGCAGCAACAAGAAAGCCAACAAAAGCAAAGAAAACTCGAACTCGCTGATATGCACCCCTTTAACGATGGACAACGGCAAACTTTCAATCCACGCTACTACCCAATTCATCACATAAATCGCGCCCCAAACCAAGTAACCAACCAGCGCATTGACATAAGGAATCCACGAAACCAAAAGCAGCACCATGCCACTGACAACGACGATGAACGAAATCGGCGTCATAAACAGGTTGGAAAGCCAGAAGTAGGTCGTGAACTGGTTGAAATAGAACAAGGTGAACGGCATGGTCGCGATTTGCGCCGCAAGAGCCACCGCAGTAATGTCCCAAGCCTTGTCCAATACCCGGTTTTTCACGAAAAACAGGTGGTAAATCGGACTTTGCAGCACCACAATTCCGATGACGGCAGAATAAGAAAGCAAAAAGCCCATTTCCAGCAGATTGTACGGATTGATGCAAAGCAGAATGAACGCCGAAACCGCTATCGAATTAATAGCGAATCCTTTACGTTGAATCATTTCGCCAATGATGACGAAAGAAATCATTAGAGAAGAGCGCAAAATGGAGGGCGAAAGTCCCGCGATGAAGGCATAAAACCAAACCAAGGCGAGCAACAGCATGTTTTTCAGCATTTTCTGCCACCTTTTGCGGTTGAGGAAACCCAAAAGGAAGGAGGCAAACAGATAGATGATGCCTACATGCATCCCCGACACACAAAGGATGTGCATCGAGCCGGCGGCCACATACTTGTTGCGCATTTCGTTGGCGAGATACTCGTTGTAGCCCAACAAAACAGCGGCTGCCACGCCCAACTCGTCATTTGTCAGGCCGTTGTCTTGCAATGACTTGAGCAAAATGTCACGGAAACGATATGAAAACGAATACAGCGGATTGGCATTGTGTACCTGCAAGTCGATCCAATCCTCGTCCTTCAGATAAGTTTGCCCCGTAATGCCCTTCCGCGACAGGTAATCGCGATAGTCGAATTCGCCCGGATTCAGGGGTGGCGACACCTCGCGGATGGGCGCGGGAATGGCAATCAAATCGCCGTAGCGCAAGGCAAACGCCGATTCAGACTTGGGGAAATAAGCCATCACCTTGCCCTCTACATAGCGCGAAGGCAGGCTGTCGCCAAACTGGTATTCCAATTCAAGCACCGTGCGGATGGCATTGGTCCGCTCGGTCGGATAGTCGTACACCCGCGCCACATAATAGCGGGCATCCAACTGATGATTCCTATAGTAATCTTTTTGGTTTTCAGCCTCTTGAACACTTGCCAACACATAACCAATCATAAAAAGATAACTGACCAGCACCGTCCCGACGACCCACTTGAAACGATAGGATTTCAGCACGAAAACGGTGACGACGCCCAAAGCGAAAAGCACGAGTGCGACCACGGCCAAGGCTGACAACGTCATCCTAAAGGCAGGCAGGAAAACGAAGCACCAAATGCCCAAAGCAAGCGGCAACAGCATCCTGACAAACGGGTATTTGCTCCAAATGGACATCGCTCATCGAGGTTTATAAGGTTTCTGGTTGAAGAGGCAAGGGTCGTCGACAAGGCGGCGCAACGACCACAAAAAAGTGAGTCGAGCCTCGGCATTGTGCAGGTAACGCTTGCCGAGATGCTCATGCGCAATGTCGCCCCAACCTTGGAACTCGATTCCACCGTTTTCTCCCCCAATTTCGCTCTGGGAGAAACTGTTCATCGGGCTAAAGCCATAACCGAGGTCGAACTTCACGAAAAACCGCGTCCAGCCCAACCTCATTTGGCTGCAAAGACCCACGCCCACCACCGCACTAAGGCAGTACGGCTTGATTACGGCCTTGCTCAACTCGGTTTCGTAAACCAAGGGAGGATAACTGCCGTCGTCGTAGGTGCGCTCCCACCTGACATGGCCGTTCAACCAAAGGTCAAAACGCGGAGCCACAAACAGATAAGGCCGCACATTCTCGCCCTTGCCCAAATAAAAGGCAATGGGTACACGCACCTCAACACCATTAAGCGACATAGCATAATTGACACGAGCAAAAGTCGTTGAGGAAAAACTATTTTGAAACTCCGTTGCAAAAGACTTTTGCACACCGCGCATGGCATAAGAAGCCTCCAGCCCAACCGAAACCTGATTGAACGTGCCCCATTCCATCACCAAGCCGAAAGTCGGGGCAAGGAACGGCTTAAAAGAAGACTTGCCCACCGCCGAATAAACCATGTCGTTGGCAGCGAAACTACCCGTCACACCAAGGCACAGTTGGTTCATGCTTCTGCTTTTTTTCTGATTGGTTTTCAATGGTTTGGCAAATTGCGCCTGCACCGAAGCCACCGAAAACAGAACCAACATCAAAAATATCGCGAGTCTTTTCATGGCTTCAAGGGTTTTGAGGTACATTTGTTCCTTCCTGATACCAAAGGCAGGCCTCCGCAAGGCCATCGGCGTCCTTGAAAATGAAGATGGAATTGGCCGGATAGACCGACGGAGGAACGATGGAGTCGTTGTATTTCAATATCTTATAACCATATCTCAAATCCTTCACTCCGCCATTGACAACCGTTCCCGAAAACAGCACTGCGTGTTCGGGCGAGCCTGCCGTTTGGGGCGTTTCGTAGTAATACACGGTGAAGTCGTTGCCGCGTCCCGTCAGATAGACAGGCGAAACCAACTTGCTGGAGTTTTCCTCTGAACTCATGCTGATATAGTCGGCCTTTTGGAGGTACTGACGGCAAATCTTATGGTAATAAGTGATGGGCGACAAGTCACCGGGCTGCGGATGGTTGGGCAAACTCGTCGATAACGAAACAAACCTGTGCATCGACTTGAACTCCATATCGATCACGGGCGGCTGGTCGCCGAAATGCACATTTTCCTCGCCGAACATGCGCAACAAGTCCTCGGGCAAATAGTCCGTGATGAATGGGATGTCTTGCGGGTCGTTCAGCAGAATCGTCTTGTTGCCCTCCTTCAGGCACGACGACAAAGCCAGCACCAAGGCAGCCATCCAAACGAAGCGTTTCACCAGCGGTAGTTTCATAAGTTCTGTTTTATCGGACGAGCGCGACCTTCCGCGTCAGCACTCTTCCTTGGTTTCTCATCACAAAATAATAAACACCATCTTGCAGATGCGATATATTATAAGTGATTTTCTTACAATCAGTTACATCAACCTCCACAACATCTGCCTTTTGGCCAAAGCCATTGTAGACCTCAATTTGCGCCCAACCTGTCAAATCGCCGAAACGCAGCGTCACACTGCCATTGGAAGGATTGGGAAACACATCAAAGCATTGGTTTTCAGCCTCCTCTCCCACTCCATGATAGGAAGTTTGGATGAAAAACTCTTCAATAATGGTATCGCAGGGATTGATGGCAGTGGCACGAAGCATGACCGGCTCAAGCAGGAAATTGTAGATGGTCAAAGTGCAGGTTTCGCCCTTGCCATGCGGTTCCAAAAGCCAAAGAGGATAATCCACCTGCCAGATCACCGTATCCACGCCCGCCAGCGGATTGTCAAGTTGGATGGAATACTCATTCGTGCTGATATGCGCCTCGCTGCCGCCAATGGGCCAATGGTTGCCGCAAATCTCAAAACTCGGCGACGCACCGGCAATGTTGACCGTCAGATACAACGAACTGTCGCAACCGAAGATGTTGGTTCCATGAAATTCACGATGTATCGATTGGTGGAAAACTTCACCCTCGTAAACGATGGAGTCGCATCCGGAGAGGATCAACTCCGAAACAAACGGCTCACCAACATGGATGGCGATGCTCAAAGTATCTTCAATCGTTTCCATCGTCATGGCATTGAAGCCTTTGACATAGGCCGAAGCCAGATAATCGCCAGCCTGCCCGTAATGATGCGAAGTTTCAATGCCTTGTGCCGTTTGGCCGTCATCAAAGTCCCAATCCACTTGGTCGATGGCGAAATTGGCCACCACCTGCAAATGTGCATCCCCTTCCTCGCAAAAATAAAGGCCGTCGCGATACCAACCGCTCCACTTGCCGTTGACATACAATTTGCTATTGATACTCTGCACATAGGAACCCACGCAATAGGCATAGCCACGCGCATCGCCGAAGCCATACACATGCGCATTCATGCCCGACTCGCACAACAGATGATGCGTGCCGTGGTCGATGCTTTTCCTGACAAAAAAGAAATCTTCCGACCCACGAACCTGTTGAAATTCAGCGGCATCAATCAGCACTCCGTCGAACCGTACCTTTGAAATATCCGCCCGACCGACCACAATGTTGACAAAATGGTCGGGGATGAAGCCAAAAGTATGATCATCATTGAAAGTGCAGAAAGTGACCTCCCTGATGCACTGCTCAATGGGAGGAATCCATACCATGGAAGGGTCGCCATACTGCGCTCCCGAAGGCATGTAAGGGTCTTGGCAACTCATTTGGTAAAGGTAAACAATACTGGGCTCCGAAGTTTCGATGAAGCATGAGCCGTCTTCGGCAAAAAGGTCAAACTCAAAGGAATCGCCGTTGCCGATGATGGCGATTTCCTCGCCGTCACGGAAAATGACATTGTCATCAGCCGACGAGGTGACTTTCACAACGTCGCGCACCCGACCTGACGAAGAAGTGACCACGAATCGCCTTCCCCACGAGTCAACAGGCAAGGCTTGCTCAAAAATGTGGTCACGGCCGTTTCTGGCTTCGCCCGGAATGCGGGTGATGGTGTTGCCATTGAAAACGGCAATCTTTTTCCCGTTGAGGGCGCAGACCGTTGTGCCCGAAAAATCGCGCCAATCTGTGTTGTTGTTCGACCTTACGGAATAGGTCTGGCCCGCCGACAACGTCACCGTGTAAGGCACTCCCGCCCCATGGCCTTTCAGCGTGGTCACCGAGGGCATGATTTCCACTTCGGTGTTGTCCTCAATCGCGACAATCAAAAACGCACTGGTTTCTTTCAGCCGGCTGTTGAAATTGTCACTGATTGATTGTTGGTCGGTTTGTATAATATACTCAGAACCAAGACATTCCACGGGCAACACAAATGAAGCGTCGAAGGAATAGTTGGCCACATTGCTGATAAAAACCGACACGGTGTCGGTGGCCGTCAACACAATGGCCTTGCTGCCTACAATTTCCTCGTTGCCTTCATTGTAGGCCCACGACTCAGGGATTTCAACTATGGCGATGCCGTTGTCCTCCACAGAAAAATTCAGCGTATCGTAAGGCATAGAATTTCTCGCCTTTCTGATGGTGCCGGTGCAGGCCCTTTTCGCACTGACCATCACAGAGTTTTTCACCCAATCGGGAAACTGGCTGTCATAGTTCTTGTAGCCGTTTTGCATGAAAGAAATCCAAAACTCCTTGCCCTGCGTGGAGTTTTGCGCCAAGGCCGAAAGACCGATGACCAACCAAAACAACGAAAGTGCAAGTCGCTTCTTCATGTCAAATCAAGTTAAAAAGACACCGCAAATATAATGAAAAATCCGATTTCAAAACGAAACGAGAAAAAAATTCGACAGAAAGGGATAAAAATCGATTGAAACAAATCATTTCCTCGCTTTCAAAGCCTCAAAAACGACTTCTGCCGCTTTTTCCGAAGCCCCAGCATTGCCGAGACGGTCCTGCAAGTCCTCATAATCCTCAAGCAATTGGCGTTGGCGGTTGCCGTCGTGAAGCAGTTGGTTCAACTCCTTCACCAAATTATCCTCTGTCAAGTCCCCTTGAATCAACTCCTTGACCACTTCCTTGTCCATGATGAGGTTCACAAGCGATATGAATTTCACCTTGATCATCCACTTGGCGAGGTGATAGGAGAAGCCTGTGGCCTTGTAGCACACCACCTCCGGCACGGAGAACAAGGCCGTTTCGAGCGTGGCCGTGCCCGAAGTGACCAAAGCGGCACTCGAGTTTTGCAGCAACTCGTAGGTTTGGTTCTCCACCAAAAACACATCCGCCTTACCCATGATGCCTTTATACAAAGACTTTTCGAGCGACGAAACGCCCGCCACTACAAACTGATACTCAGGGAAATGCGATGCAACTTTCAGCATGACGGGCAACATGCGCTTCACCTCCTGCTTGCGGCTTCCCGGCAGCAAGGCGATGATTTCGCGCTTCTCGCCGAGGCTGTTGCGACGGAGGAACATGGAGCGGTTGCCATTGCCGAATTTGGCCAACTCGTCAAGCAAAGGATGACCCACGTAGGTCACATCCACGCCGTAACGCTTGTAGAATTCTTCCTCGAAAGGCAAGATAACCAACATTTTATCCACCGACTTCTGAATCTTACGCACACGGCGGCGTTTCCATGCCCACACCTGCGGCGAGATGTAATAGAACACCTTGAAACCCTTTTCGTGGGCGAAGTCGGCAATGCGAAGATTGAAACCAGGGTAATCCACCAAAATCACCACATCAGGCTGATAGTCAACAATATCCTTCTTGCACTGGGCAATATTGTCCAACACCTTCCGCAGGTTGACCGCCACCTCCACGAAGCCCATGTAGGCCATCGTGCGGTAATGCTTCAGCAAGTCAACGCCTTGCGCCTTCATCAAGTCGCCGCCACAGCCACGAAACTCGGCCTTCTTGTCCTTTTTCTTGATTTCGGCCACAAGATTGGAGGCGTGCATGTCGCCCGAAGCCTCACCTGCTATGATATAGTATTTCATTGGATTACAATTTATTAAACAAGAAAGAACACCAACAACATCCCCACAATTGTGACCGCCAGCACCCCGCGCCCCATCTTGTCAAGTTTCCACTTCACAAGCATCATCCTGAACAAGACGACCCCCGGAATGAAGGCCAACAGATAAGGCGCACGGTCAGAAAACGCGCCCAACGATTCCCAATTGACGAGGCTCAGCAGGAGGAAAAACAACCCGAAAGAAGCCGCTCCTGCCAACAATCCCAACCAAAAGTTATCCTTGATTTTCATGGTTTTACATTTATAAGTTCGTAATTTTTCATCGGTTCGATGCAGCGGTGCGCCGTCCAGTCGAAGCAAGTAGGCACGAGCGAGGCATAGTTGTTTTGCAAGGCCCAAAGGTCGGTGTCGGGCGTGATGTCGTCGCTCTCGAAAGTGCCTTCGAGGTCGTAAAACTGCTCGCCGTTCTCGTCATACTGCTCCTTGAAATACTCCACCCAGCGGCAGGCCGCCTGTCGGCACACCTTGATGCCCTTCATCGACTCCTCGGCGCGTTTGGGAAAGTTCACATTGAGGCAAACGCCCTTGGGCAGCCCATCTTTCAGCACACGTTTCGTGATTTCGAGGATGGCCGTGTCCAAATGGTCGAAATCCGCATCGGGATTGAGGCTGAAAAGACTGAAGCCGATGGCGTCCAATCCGTTCATGCAGGCCTCGATGACCGCGCCAATCGTGCCTGAATAGACCACCGTCGTGGCGGCGTTCATCCCATGATTGATGCCCGAAACGACCAAATCCGTATGCTCCATCAGTTTCTGGTAGCCCAACTTCACACAGTCGACGGGCGTGCCGTTGCAGCGGTATTCCTTGAAGCCGTCCTCCTCATGCACGAGGCGTACATACAGCCGCTCGCGAATGGTGCAGGAATGGCTCTTGGCCGACATCACCTCGTCCGTTGAGATGAGTACCACGTCGCCGAGCGTCCGCATCAGCACGACCAACTTTTGCAAACCTTTGGCCGCGTGGCCGTCGTCATTGGTAATCAATATTTGGGGACGTTTTTCGTTCATTTTGCAACAATGTGCCGCAAAATTAGCAAAAAACTCAGAACGATTTCAAGCATTGATACAATTTTCGCGTCGGCAGGCCCATCACATTGTAGAACGAGCCTTCCAATCCGCTGATGCCCACATAGCCAATCCACTCTTGGATGCCGTATGCACCCGCCTTGTCGAAGGGCTTGCAATGCTCGATGTAATAGTCGATTTCGTCTTGCTCTAAGTCTGCAAAGGTCACATTGGAGCGCACCGCAAACGACTCTGTCCTTTCCGCCGAGCGCACAGTGACGCCCGTCACTACATGATGCGTCTTGCCCGAAAGCATTTGCAACATACGGGCAGCGTCTTCCCTGTCCTTCGGCTTGCCCAAAATCTCGCCTTCGCAAATGACGACCGTATCCGATGTAATCAGCAGAAAATCAGCAGGCAACTCATTTTCAGCAAAGGCCATCGACTTTTGAAGGCTCAAGAATTTAGGCACTTCGTCCAAGGGCAAATCCGCCGAATAGTTTTCAGGCGTTTCCTTGGTCAGAATCTCGAAATCCACGCCCATGCCGCGCAGCAATTCCTGCCGGCGCGGGGATTTGGAGGCTAAGATGATATGATATTTTTTTAGGTTGGAGAGCATATATTAATTTGGAGAGCATATATTAATAAAGGTGTGGTATATCAAACCCTTTTCTATGTAGCCTTGCCATTACTCTATCATAAACCTCTTCGTGGGGAATGCAAACCGAAGGGTCATTCTCCATTTCAGCAGCGCGACGTTTCAATTCTTTCAGTTCATCTTCAACCGACATATCCGAAACCCTATCGGGTAACACCAATGATAAGGCGTATGAATAAATCATATCGGTCAGTTCCTCCTTGGAATAATAGCCACACGACGGCAATTCAATATCGATTTTTACGGTATCCATTTGTAATAGAATTTCTGCAAAAATACAAACTTTTCCCGAAACCTGCCATTAAAAAACAAATAGCGAAGGATTTTCTCCCTCGCTATTCGTATCATTTTGAAGTCGTTTTGTGCTTACAGCAACTTCTTCTTCAAAGTCTCAATCATGTCGACCGTCATCTTGTCGAGGTCGTACTTCGGATTCCAGCCCCACTCGGCACGGGCGCAGCTGTCGTCCATCTTGTTCGGCCAGCTGTCGGCGATGGCCTGACGAATCGGGTCGAACTTGTACTCCATCTCGAAGTTCGGATAATACTTCTTGATGGCATTGTAGATGATTTCCGGGTCGAAGCTCATGGCCGTCACGTTGAACGAGTTGCGATGCACGAGTTTGGTCGGGTCGGCCTCCATGATGTCGACCATGGCATCCAAAGCGTCGGGCATGTACATCATGTCCATGTAGGTGCCTTTGCTGATGGGGCAATAGAACTTCTCGCCCTTCACGGCAGCGTAGTAAATCTCCACGGCGTAGTCGGTGGTGCCGCCGCCAGGCAAAGTCAGGTTGCTGATCAAGCCCGGGAAACGGACGCTGCGGGTATCCACACCAAAACGGGTGAAGTAATAGTCGCTCAGCAGTTCGCCCGTGACCTTGGTCACACCGTAAATGGTGTTCGGGCGTTGGATGGTGTCTTGAGGCGTATTGTCGTGCGGTGTGCTGGCACCAAAAGCACCAATGGATGAAGGCGTGAAAACGGCGCAGTTAAAGACGCGGGCCGTTTCAAGGCAATTCACCAAAGAGCCGATGCCGACATTCCAACCCAGCATAGGGTTCTTCTCAGCGGTGGCCGAAAGGATGGCGGCGAGGTTATAAATCGTGTCGATGTTGTAGCGTTTCACCACATCCACGATTTGCATGATTTGCGTCGAGTCGATTCTTTCAAAAGGACCGGTCTCGGCAATTTCACCGGTCAAAGGGCGAAGGTCCGAGGCCACAATATTTTCGTTTCCGTAAGTGGCACGGAGCTTCTTCACCAATTCTGTTCCGATCTGTCCGCCGGAACCAACAATAAGTATTCTTTTCATTGTTATATCCTTGTTTAATTCGGAATGTTGAATGCGGAATGCGGAATATCGCGATGCGACGCTGGGATTTGCCCCTATTCAGCATTCCGCATTCCTAATTCCGCATTATTTCAAAATTCCTAATTCCTTACCAATCTTCACGAAGGCAGCGATGCACTTGTCAAGGTGCTCACGCTCATGGGCAGCGCTCACCTGCACACGGATACGGGCCTGTCCCTTCGGTACCACAGGATAATAGAATCCCGTGACGAAGATGCCTTCTTCCTGCAACTTGGCGGCAAACTTCTGCGACAGCGGGGCGTCGTAGAGCATCACGGCGCAG
>CACXUM010000034.1 GCA_902770835.1 uncultured Bacteroidia bacterium | reverse complement strand
TCCGACTTCATCATCGCCATCAACAAGGACAAGTTCGCGCCCATCTTCAGCGTCGCCGACCTCGGCATCGTTGGAGACCTGCACAAGATTGTCCCCATGCTGACGGAGAGGTTGAAGAAGGAGATCGAAAAATAATCCTAATCGGATTATTGGTTATCATTGTAGAGCCGTTGCGTGCAGCGGCTCTACTTTTTTATTATATCTGGCTATAAGTCGAGAAAAACCATTATTTTTGCAACCTAAACTGAATCGCAAATCAATCTTATTCAACAAAAACCATGAAAAAACTAATCGCAATCATTGGCTTTATCGCCTTGACCACCGCTGTCATGGCTCAAACCGCAGAAGAAATCGTCTCTCGCATGGAGGCAGAGATGAGCAAACACAACGAAAGTGAAGGCTTTGCCATGACTATGGACATCAAGGTGTTCATTATTGGAACGATAAGTTCACGAAGTTATGTCTTGGGCGACAAGATGCGTGTTGAGGCAAATAGGGATGACAATCAATTCATCACTTGGAGCGATGGAAAAACGGACTGGACTTACGATTTTGGAAAGAACCAAATTGAAATCACCAACGCAAAACCCAAGGAAAAAACCGAAACGGACGGCGACACTAAGTTGTTCAAGGGCATCACAGACGGTTATGACATCAAAATCGACAAGGAAACTGCCACCGAATGGCACATCCGCTGCAAGAGATCGAAGTCGAATCCCGACAAGGACGCTCCCAAAAGGATGGATTTGGTTGTGGCCAAAGGGACCTATTGGCCTGTAAGCCTGACCACAAGCGTCACGGCTGCCTCGGTGACCATGCGCGACATTTCCTTTGGTGTCACCGAAGAGCAAGTCACTTTCGACCCGAAGAAGTACCCGAAAGCCACTATTGTTGACAAGCGAGAAAACTAATATGGATACACAAATCCTTTTGCCAAGTCGAATTAAAATACTCAGTGGCAGCGCATTGAAAGTAATCGCATGTATCTCAATGCTTGCTGACCATTTCGCAAAATTCTATTTCCAAAAAACTACATGGGTTAACAGTGTTTGGTTTAGTTTTGCGGGAAAACCAATATCACTGATGCAACTAATGTTGATGTTCGGGAGGTTTGCCTTTCCTATTTTCGTTTTCTTATTGGTCTAGGGCTTTTTGAATACAAGAAACAGGAAAAAATATGGCCTAAACCTGTTTGTTTTGGCTTTGCTTTCCGAAATTCCATTCAATCTGATGAATGGTGGTGCATTGTTGTTTGCAAAACAGAACGTTATGTTCACTTTGCTTTTAGGTTACCTTGCGATGTGCTGTCTGGAACACTTCAAAAATAAGCCTATCCTAAGCATGGTGATATTACTAATTATGTTTTTGATTACTAGGTATATGCACGCCGACTACCAAACAGCAGGCTTTGTATTTATCTTGCTAATGTATGGTTTAAGAAAAGAAAAAGTCATTCAATGTATCGTTGCACCCGTGTTACTTTCCATGAAGGCAATGGTTTTTATGTCGTTACTGCTGACCTGCCTATACAATGGGGAACGCGGGTTTATCAAGTCGATATTTTGGAAGTATTTCTTCTATGCGTTTTATCCGCTTCACATGTTGGTGATTTATCTTGTAAGATAATGCAAAAGACAAAAAAGGACTCCCATCGTCGACGGGAGTCCTTTTCTCCTTCTCTAATTATTCAAAATACCCAAACCCGGCAATGGCCTTCAGCATCTGATCAACATAATCCCACGAAGTGCTCGACCAGCGGAACCCAAGGCGATACAACACTTGTGAAGTGTATTGGTTATCGGCGAGAATCATCATAGCCTTTTGTCCGTGTGCCATGTCTTGGTAGGCCAGCAGACTGGAAAGGCGCTTGGCCTTTTCGGGGTCTTGCTTGGCGGTTTCCAAAGCCTCGTTGAAGGCCTCGGCCTCCACCTGACGCGGACCCTGAGTGACCTTTGAAAGTTCCTCCAAAACGTCACCGAAGTGGACATAGTGGTTGTTGTAAGGATGGAACAGGCAGCACGATTGCGGCGTTTCCGAAAGCGTCACGATGGCCTTGGCGACCTCGTTGATGGGTGAGAACTCCATCGGCGCGTCAGTCAAATCGTATGGATAGCAGCCCAACATTTGATACACCCTGATACGACCCATCGCACTGTTGGTCTGGAAGTTGATCTGGAACTCTCCATCGGTGGAACGCGGCGCAAGATTGCCCACACGCATCACCTTGGCGTTCAACTTGTGCAAGGCCACGGCATCCAGCACGATACGCTCGGAGATAAATTTCGAGTGTACGTATTGGTTGTCAAGGTTCTGGCCGAAATAGAGTTTTTGCTCCGTATAAACCGTATCCTCTGGCGGCATCCCATTGATGGACATTCCAGCGGTGCTGTAGGTGGAAACATGAATCAGTCGGGCGTTGTTCAGCAGGCAGAATTTGACGCAGTGTGCCGCGCCGCCCACATTGACATCCTCAATCTCGGTGCCTTTGGAGAAGTGCTTCACCACGGCAGCGCAATTGAAAACGGTATCGACTTTGCCATCCACCTTGATTTCTTGGGTCACATCGCCATTGATGACACGCAAACGACTACCAAACAACTCGTTATAGTTGTGGCTGAAGTAGTAATACAACATCCCTTTCAGTCGACGCTCGGCCTTTTCCTCGTTCTCGGCTCTCACCATACACCAAATGACAGGCACATCCTCGCGGTCGATGAGTTCCTTGAGGATATGGATGCCCAAGAAGCCTGTGGCTCCCGTAAGCAGCACATTCCCAATGGTTTGACGCTCGCCGTTGCGGAAAGCGTCGAGGGTGTTGCCTTCAAGGATGCGGTTGACGGGACCATAGTTGTAGTTGCGGGCCTCCTCGTCCTCGTCGACGGTGCCGCCGGTGAGGAAGTTGGCCAACATTCGCGGTGTCGGGTTGGCGAACACATCGCCGTAAGCGATATGATGACCGGCCTTGTCGGCCTCGATGATGACGCGGGTCACCATGAGCGAGGTGCCGCCCAACTCGAAGAAGTTGTCGGTCGCGCCAATCTTGTCCATCGACAAAATGTCGCTGTAAATCTTGCAGAACAGCCTCTCGACCTCGTTGGCAGGCTCCACATACTCGTGGTCGGCAGTCTGAATGACAGGAGCAGGCAATGCTTTTCGGTTCACCTTCTGGTTCTGGTTGAGCGGGATGGCGTCGATTTGCATCGTGGCGGCAGGAATCATATAAGGCGGTTTCTGCTGCCCGATGAAGGCGTTCAGTGCCTTGATGTCCACCTTCTCGTCGCTGACGATGTAGGCGGCGATGTACTTCCCACCGTTCTCATACTCAAAGTCTTGCACGGTAGCATCCTTGATGCCCGGGAATTGTCGGATGACGGCCTCGACTTCCTTCAATTCGATGCGGAAACCACGAATCTTCACCTGACCGTCTTTACGACCCACAAACTGGATGTTGCCATCTGGGAGGTAACGCACGATGTCGCCAGTGCGATACACACGACTGTGCTTCGGGTCGTCGCTGAAAGGATTCTTTATATAGGTCTCGGCAGTCTTTTCGGGACGGTTCAGATAGCCACGGCTCACTTGCGGTCCCGTGACCCACAACTCGCCCATGGCGCCGATGGGAAGTCTGTTGAATTGCTTGTCAACGATATAGAGTCTCAGATTGTCTAACGGCTTGCCGATGGGGATGTCCAATTCGTAATCCTTCACCCAGTAATTTGTGGTGAAAATGGTACATTCCGTCGGACCATAGCCGTTGTACATCTTATAGTTGGTCGGCGGGTTGAGTGCCGAGATTGGTCGCGAACTGGTAACCAACCTGTGTCGTTATAAATGAATGGGTTATGCCATTTGAATTGAAGTAATCATTCAAATCAGGTAAGTTCAAGCGGATGTCCTCGCCGATGATATAGACACAGGCACCGCATGTCAGCGCTGGATACATATCCATCATGCAGGCATCGAAGCCGTAACTGGCGTAGGCGGCCACCTTGTCGTTGGAAGTCAGGCCATAGTGTCTCTGGTACCAATGGCAGAAAGCCACCAAATTGCCGTGTTCCAATTGGCAGCCCTTGGGCGTGCCCGTCGAACCGCTTGTATAGAGCATAATAAAGAGGCTCGAAGGCGTGATGTCGGCCTTTACAGGCTCAGCCGTAGGCAGGGTGTCGATGTCTTTCGTCAGCAGCACCTCACCTTGGTATTCATCAACGATGGGACGCAATTCTTCATCGGCGATGAGCAACTTGGCGTTGGCATCCTTCATCATGAAGTTCAAGCGCTCGTCAGGATAACTCGGGTCGAGAGGCTGATAAGCGCAACCGGCCTTCAGCACGCCCAAAGAGGCAATGGCCATCCATTCGCAGCGCGGGATAAGCACCGAGACCACATCCTCGTTGCCAAGGCCTTGTTTCACAAGGTAATTGGCGATACGCTCCGAAATGGCATCCACTTCTTTGTAAGTATAGTGCTTGTCAAGGTACACCACCGCCATGTTGTCTGGAGTTTGGGCCACTTGCTTGCGGAACAGCGAGATGATGGTCTGGGTGTCGTCGTAAGGCACGTCGGTCTGGTTGAAGCTGTCGAGGATTTCGGTTTGCCCGGCATCCAACAGCGACACCTGCTGCAATTTCATTTCCGGCTGACGAATGAACGCCTTTGCAGCGTTGCAAATCGACTGGGCCAGGGTCTGCATCAGATCGTGGCTGTAGCGGCCATTGTCATATTCCACACACACGCTCGGCTTGCCCGTCTTGTCGTTCATGATATAAAAAGCGACGCGGAACTTGGGCACGTCAGACTCCATACTCTCAATGGCAATCGTCTGGCCTTTGAACTTATGCTCTTCGATAACGCCCATCTGGTAGGCAAACATGATTTCGGCGGAAAGGTCGTAGTCGTTGGCGATTTGCGCGAAAGGATATTTCTCATGCCGCAGCGTCTCATCGAATTGTTTGCTGGTCTCGTCAAGGAACTCAAGCACTGTCTGTTCGCCGATGGTGGAACTCAATGCCAAAGTATTGACAAACATACCTGTCGTATTGCTGATGCGCAAGTCGGAACGCCCATTGCTGATGGTGGTGATGCACAATTGCTCATTGTTGGTGAAACGCGAAAGTGCGTAGAAGGTTGCAGCAAGGGTGAGGTGCGCCGGAGTGATATTGTGCTGACGGCAGAAGTTCTCAATGGCATCAAAATCCAACGGACTCGACAGGGCTTCTATCACGCCTTGCTCTTTGGGGTTGGTCAGGTCTGAAGGAACCTCGGTCACGCCCTCCACCTTGCCCAAACGTTCTTGGAAGAAGTCCTTGGCGGCAGTGTGTTCGGGGCTGTTTTCGGCGGCCTTCTCTGCTGCCACAAAATCAGCGTAGGTGAACGATTCGGGTTCAATCTCATGACCGTTGAGCAATTCAAAGAGTTGGGTCAAAAACAGGTCGAAGGAGCCGCCATCCATGACGAGATGATGGAAATCGAGCATCAGATAGACCCACTGCTCGGTGGTGACAATCTCCATGCGGTAGAGCGGGCCTTGCCTCAAATTGAACGGCTTGACGAATTCCCGTTTGTATTGGTCCATCTCTGCCTCGTTGTGCTGGCTGTGCAGAACTTCAATAGGTTGGTCGAAATCAATGATTTGGATGATGTCGGAACCCGAACTTCCAAAATGCGCCCGCATCTGGGGATGTGCCTTGACGAGGGTTTCCAATGCCGTGGTAAGCAGGGTGATGTCCACATCCTTGGGGAAACGAACCGCCATCGGGATATTATAAACGGTGGCCTCTGGCTGCTTTACGCAATCCACATAAACGCCCATCTGCGCGTATGACAACGGAACATTGTTCGTGTCGGCATGTTTTTCCTCCTTAACCGCCTCTTCTCCAGCGTCTTCGCTCATCATCTTGGCTAAAATCTCGTTCTCGATGGTCTGCAAAGTGCCCGTCTTGGCCAAAGATTTCGAGTCGAGGGTGACGCCGAAGCGCTTGTTGATTTGAATGGCTAACTTGATGGCCATGATAGAGGTGAGGCCGACATAGCCCAACACCGTCGTCACGCCAAAGTCATCGGTATTGATGATTTTTGCAATGATGCCATGGATTTCCTGCTCCAACAGGTTCATCGGTACGTTGCTCTCCACCACTGCCTCGGCTGCTTTCTTTTCGGGCTTGGGCAGAGCTTTCTTGTTCACCTTCTGGTTCTGGTTGAGCGGGATGCGGTCGATTTGCATCGTCACGGCAGGCACCATATAAGGCGGCTTTTGGTCAAGGATGAAGTCGTTCAACGCTTGAATGTCAACGGCTTCATCCGAAACGATGTAGGCAGCGATGAACTTGCCGCCACCTTCTTCGTCGAAGGCCTGCACAGTGGCGTCTTTGATGCCCGGGAACTGAAGGATGACACCTTCAACTTCCTTAAGCTCGATGCGGAAGCCGCGAATCTTAACCTGACCGTCCTTTCGTCCCACAAACTGGATGTTGCCATCAGGGAGATAGCGGACGATGTCGCCAGTGCGGTAGATGTGGGCGTATTTTTCGTTAGTATCGAAGGGGTTGGCGATATAGACCTCAGCGGTCTTTTCGGGACGGTTGAGGTAGCCACGGCTCACTTGCGGTCCGGCAACCCAAAGCTCGCCCGCCGCGCCCACAGGCAAACGGTGGCCAGCCTTGTCGACAATATAAAGTTTGGTGTTGTCCAAAGCCGCGCCAATCGGGATGTCCTTCATGGGCTTCGTCACATCGAAGGAGGTGATGCAAACGGTGCTTTCAGTGGGGCCGTAAAGGTTGGCCAAAGTGTAATTCGTGGGCGGAGTCAGCGGTGCCAACTTCTCGCCGCCTGTCAACAGATAGCGCAGGCAATGGTTCTCAACGGAAGTGGCAAACTGATAGGCCACTTGCGTGGTCATGAATCCGTGGGTAATCTGCTCTTGTTCAAAGTATTCGTTCAACGCCAGCAAATCCAAGCGCAGTTCTTCAGGGATGATGTAGATTGTGGCACCGCATGTGAGCGCGGGATAGGTTTCCATCATATTGGCATCGAAACCAAAACTGGCATAGGCCGTAACCTTGCAGCCAGAGGTTAGGCTAAACCTGCGGTGATACCACTCACAGAATGCGACAAGGTTACGATGCACCAACTGACAGCCCTTGGGCGTGCCCGTAGTTCCGGAAGTGTAAAGCATGATGAACAAATCCTCCGGATTTACAGTTGGCAGTTGGCAGTCGGCAGTTGGCAGTTGGTTGATGTCTTTCGTCAGCAGAACATCGCCTTGGTACTCGTTCACGATGTCGCGCAACGATTCATCGGCGATGAGCAACTTGACGGAAGCATCTTGCATCATGAAGTTGAGGCGCTCCGAAGGATAGGTCGGGTCGAGGGGCTGATAGGCACAGCCGGCCTTCAACACGCCCATGGAGACAATCGGCATCCACTCGCAACGGGGAATCAATATGGAAACGACATCCTCTGCTTGAAGGCCTTTCCCATGAATATAGGCAGCGATGCGGTCGGAAATCTCATCCAACTCGCGATAGGTGAAACGCTTGTCCTTATAGACCACAGCGATGTTGTCGGGCGTTTTCGCCACCTGCTCACGGAACATGGAAACGATGGTTGCGTTCTTGTCCAGTTCGGTATCAGTCTGGTTGAAACTGTCAAGCAAGGCGCATTGGCTCTTTGTGGTGATGTCGATGTCGCGCAGATTGGTTTGGCTCAAAAAGCCTTCCAAGGTGGCCTCGTAACTCTCCATAAACTGGGCAATCAGCGTCTCGGAATATTCGTTGGCATTGTATTCCGCCCTGATATGATATTGTTTGCCGACATAGAAGGCCATCAGATAAAACGACACTTCCTCGTTGTGCTTGCTGAGTTGTATGGCCTGCATGGGCTTGCCCATCAGTTCGGTGTAATCAAGCAAGAGTCCGTGCCACACAAAGATGGAGTTGCTTTGCAGGTTGAGGTCGGCCATCAGGTCGGAATAGGCATAGATGTCGTGCTTGCGGCAGCCGTCCATCTGTTCCTGATTGGCTTTCAGGAAGTCAAGCACGGTGGTGTCGTCGGTAAACTTGGAGTAAACGGGTAGCGTTTTCACCGTCATGCCAACGGAATGTTGGAACTTGGGCTCGGTGCGACCATTGTAAACCGTGTTGAACAGCGATTCCTGCTCATTGTTGTATTTGGCCAACAGGTAGGCATACGCCCCTGTGAAAAAGGCACTTTTTTTGATGTCGTTGGCCTTGCAGAAGGCATCCACCCGATCCATGTCGATATTGAGGATACGGTCCAAATGGGCATCCGATTGTCCGGGGATTTCGCGGTCGGGAATGAGTTGGGTGAACGTGTCGCCGCAATCGAAGTTTTGGGCATACCATTGTTTGCCTTCCTCGAAAGCGGGCGTTTTGCGCATCTCGGCTTCGGCGTGGGCCAGTTCCCGCATCGTCATTTCCTCGGGAGCAAGCGTGCCGCCGTTGTAGGCCGTCTCCACATCGCGAATGATAATATTGTAAGAGGTGCCGTCGCTGATGATATGGTGCATATCAAAGAGCCAATAGGTATGGTTCGCGTCGCGCATCACTTTGGTATGAAACAGCCTGCCGCCATAGAGCTTGAACGGCTCGATGAATTTCTGCTTCTCGGCCTCAAGGTCCAAGACCTGTTCGACGTTAAGGCTGAAGTCTTCCTTTTCCATATCCACGGACTGGAAGGGTTCGCCGTCGTCGGTCACCCCAATCCGTGTGAAGAAAGTGGGGTGCGCCATGATCGTCGTCTCGATGGCGCGACACAAGCGGTCGGCATCGAGGCTGCCGTCAAAGACAAAAAGAAACGGAAGGTTATAGAAAACCTCGTTTTCATGGCTTACACATTCAGCGTAGATGCCATATTGCGATCTTGTTAAGGGGGCAGTTGCATCAGTGGTTGTTTTCATATTGATCTATTTATGTTGAATTAGTTGGAAAAGAAAGTTGCAAAAATAGAAAAAAATGGAGAAAACAAGTGTGAGGTGGGGGAAATTTCGGTTTTTTCAACGCCGCGCAAGAGTGACAAGATAATTTGTGCAGATTGCATCTGCACAATTTGGGACAAGTTCAAATCGCTTCCAAAATAGCAACCGTGAACTACTTTCCCAGCTTTTTCTCCTCATCTATGAGTTCTTTTATAGTATAATGCGTCCCGAAGTTTGAACCACAGATAGGTGCGGTTAAGGTGGTTTTCGTTTGCGGGTTGGCGTTGCAAATATACAAATTGTTTCTCATTCGGTAGTGTTTTTGTCTCTTTTTGTGTCAAGCCGTCTCGTTTTGGAGGAGATAGCGGCTTGCGGGTGTCTTGTATCCAAGGCTCTGGTGAAGCCTCTCGTCGTTGTATAAGCGGAAGTATCCGTCCAGGCCGAGCCATAGCTCGTCGCCCGTTTCGCAAGGGTTCAGGTACACGTGCTCCTGCTTCACGCTGCGCCACAGCCGCTCGATGAAGATGTCGTCCAAGGCGCGGCCACGGCCGTCCATACTGATGGCGACGCCGTTGCCCTCCAACAGCTCCACATAGTCCGCCGAAGTGAACTGGCTGCCTTGGTCGCTGTTGACGATTTCTGGGCATCCGTGGCGCTCGAAGGCTTCCCTGAGCGCCGCGACGCACCATTGTGCCGTCATCGTGTTGCTCAGGCTCCAGCCCACCACGTAGCGCGTGTACACGTCTATGATGGCGAACAGGTACATGTAGCCGCGTCGCATCGGGATGTAGCTGATGTCAAGCTCCCAGACTTGGTTGCGGCGGTCTATGTCGAGGCCTTTCAGCAGGTACGGGTACTTGTATGCCTTCTTGTCGGCGGCTGTCGTGCGGGGTTTCGGGAACAGTGTCCTCCATCGGACCAGCCCCATCAGCCTCCGCAGACGCTTGATGTTCACCCGGTATCCCTTCCCGGCGAGCCACGCCTGAAGGCGGCGCTGGCCGTAGAACGGCGTGACGGCGTATTGCCGGTCCAGAAGGCGCATGACCTCCAGGTTCTCCGCCGTCTCCTCCGATGCGGTGTAGTACAACGAGGTACGGCACAGGCCGAGCAGCACGCATTGTCGGCGGACGCTAAGCTTCTCATCCTTGGAAACCATCCTCTTGCGCTCTTCCTTGCTAATAGCGACAGTTTTTTTAGGAACTCCACGTCCATCGTCAACGACCCGATGGTCTTGTACAGCTGCTCTATGAGCTTGTCCTTGTCGCTCTCGGCGGCCTCGCCGCGTTCCTTGAAAACGCTCGAGCTTTGCTCTTTCAGCTGGTTCTTCCATTTCGTGATCAGATTCGGATGGACTTCATGCTTCTTGCTCAACTCGCTCAATGTCAGTCTCTCCTGTAATGCTTCCATGGCGACTTTCGCCTTGAACTCCGCCGTGAACTTCCGGCGGCTCCTTGTCTTCGTGTTGGTCATCTTTTTTCCCTTTCGTTTCTGCAAAGATAACCACTTTAACCTTTGGCCTAAATCTTAGGGAGCATTATAGTCTGTCAATCCGTTGGCAGGCGGTTTTTAGTGTGGGGTAAAATTGTTTGGTGGGGCAACGGTGGGGCAAAGAAAAAGCCTTAACCCTGATTTTCAATGAGTTAAAGCTATATTGCGTGCCCCGAACAGGAGTCGAACCTGCACACCTCTCGATACAAGAGTCGAACTTGCATGCCGTAATCGGCACCACCCCCTCAAAGTGGCGTGTCTACCAATTTCACCACCTGGGCTTGAAATCGGCTGCAAAGATACAGCTTTTTTCAATGCGACAATGCTTTTTCAGAAAAATTTTGTCGTTTTTTTTCATCGCATTACTTAATTCCCTATTTTTGAACCGCATAAAAACCTAATATCATGTTTACAGATCAAGACCTTCAACAGCTTTCGGAAAGAAATATCGCTGAAAATCAGGTGTTACAGCAAGTGGCCCAACTGAAAAGAGGCACCCAATTCGTCCAACTGATGCGTCCCGCCACCCTCGGCGACGGCATCCTGCGCCTCGACGACGAGCAAGTGAAGCAGATGACCGCCGACTTTGAAGCCGACAAGGAATATTACCAATTCACGAAATTCGTGCCTGCTTCGGGCGCGGCTTCGCGCATGTTCAAGGACTTGTTCGCTTTCGCCGAATCGGGCGAGGAAACCAAATTCACGGACATTTTCTTCGCCCACATCCACAGCTTCGCCTTCTTCGACGACCTCAACGTCGCCGTGAAACGCCTTTACAGCCTCGATATTGATGCCATGCTTCAACAAGGCCGCAAAGTCGATGTGGTGAAAGCCCTGCTCCTCGAAAACGGCTTGAACTACGGCAAACTGCCCAAAGCCCTACTGAAATTCCATCATTATGAGGGATTTAACCGTTTGGCTTTGGAAGAGCATTTGGTGGAGGCTGCCCGCTATGCCACCGACAATGATGGCGTGGCCAAACTGCACTTCACCGTTTCGCCAGAGCATGAAGAGCCTTTTAAGAAGACGGTTAATGCACTGATTGACAGTTACGAAGAAAAATACCGCGTGCGCTACGACATCACCTATTCGTGCCAAAAGCCTTCCACCGACACGGTTGCCATCGATGCCGACGGCAACCTGTTCCGCGAGGCCAACGGCAAGATTCTGTTCCGTCCGGGCGGTCACGGGGCACTCATCGAGAACCTGAACGACCTCGGCGAGGAAATCGTCTTCATCAAGAACATCGACAACATCGTCCCCGAAACCAAGGCGCAAACTACCATTATATATAAAAAGGTGTTGGCCGGACTACTGCTCAAGTTGCAACAAAAGACCTTTGAATACCTCGAACTGCTCGACAGCGGTTTTGTCATCGAGGAAGAATTAGAGGAAATCACTCGTTTTGCGAAAGAGTCGCTGATGATTGACATTCCCGATTTCGTGAAGGAATACAACGAGTTTGAAAAGATTGATTATCTGTACAATAAACTCAACCGACCGATGCGCATTTGCGGCATGGTGAAGAACGAGGGCGAACCCGGTGGCGGTCCCTTCTGGGTGAAAAACGACGACGATGAGGTGTCGCTGCAAATCATCGAATCCTCGCAAATCGATCACAAAAACCCGCAACAGGAAGCCATTTTCCAAGCCTCGACCCACTTCAACCCCGTCGATTTGGTGTGCGGTTGCTGGAACTACCAAGGCGAGGCCTTCAACCTGACGGACTATGTGGACGCCAACACAGGCTTTGTTTCCAACAAGTCGAAAGACGGTCGCGAACTGAAAGCCTTGGAGTTGCCCGGCCTCTGGAACGGCGCAATGGCCGACTGGATTACCATCTTTGTTGAGGTGCCCATCGAAACCTTCAACCCCGTGAAAACGGTGAATGATTTGCTGAAGCCGATGCATAATTGAATGATAACCAAATAATCAGAAGCATCAACATACATGAGGAAAAAGAGAAGGAACGATGAACCACGCAGTTTGAACCTCCGTTTCTGGCTGAGGTCGATTGTATTGTTTGCAGTACTGATAGCGTTGTTTTTGGTACCCATGTATAGTGGGGAATTCGCAACGGTCATCGGGAAATCATGGTTCCAAATGACAGGTTTGACATTGTTTTTGTGGCTTATCATCTCGATTTGCAACAAACTGACTGACATTTTCATCCTTCGCAAGCAAGAAAGCGGCCTGACTTGGTGCCAAATCGCCATCCTCATCGCAGTTGCGCTGTGGATTCTCGGTTTCCTTCTCGTCTTCGACATACAAAAAGACTCCAGCTATTTCTTGGTTTTTGGCATTATCGGCACCGTGCTGAGTTGGGTTTTTCAAGACACCCTGAAAGGCGTGGTGGCGTTCCTTCACGTCAGGTTGAACCATCTCCTGAGCATCGACGACTGGATTCAAGTGCCGAAATATAATGTTGACGGCGAGGTGAAACGCATCACCTTGACGACGGTCACCATCCTCAATTGGGACACAACCACCTCGTCAATACCCACCAGTGTGCTACATTCCGACCATTTTATCAATTTCCAGAAGATGGCTGAAGGAAAGACCTACGGAAGGCTTTTGACGAAAAATTTCATCCTCGACACGAGCCGGTTTCGTCCCATTTCCGCTGAGGAGGCTGAACGGCTGAAAAACATGGACGAGTTGAAGCATATTCTGCCCGCAGAGGAAATCCATGAAGGAATCCTCAACGCCCACTTGTTCAGGACTTACCTGTTCCATTGGCTGATGAACGACCCCGTTGTTTCGCAAAACCCACGACTGATGGTGAGTTGGAAAGAACAGAAGGATTCGGGGATGCCTCTGCAAGTGTTTGCCCACCTTTTGAAGACCGGTTTTTCCACCTTCGAATGGGAGCAATCGAGAATCACGGAGCATATTATGGAATCGCTCGAATGGTTTGGCCTCCGTCTTTACCAAAGCCCGTCGAGTTATGACCTCAGCACTTGCATCGACCACCTCAAAGAGGTCACAAACAGAAAGGAAAACATAGCATGAGCAAAGGTTTCAAAAAAGAAAAGCCCTTTGAGTATTTGAGGCGGAAAAACGGCGAGAGGTTTTCGGACGAAACCATTAGAAACTGGTATGTGGCACGAGCATACGTCCTTGATAGACTGAAAGATGTGGCCATTGTTCAAGAGTCGGGTAAGCATTTGCAAGTGGTGGTCAACGGCGACAGTCCATTGATGCTTTCGGTTGCAAGGCAAGTGGCGCTGTCGGCCCATTTTGCCAATTTCGACGAAACATGTCCATTGAGAAGCGTCATCACCATTGTGAGCAAAAACAAGCAGATCGCTGAAGTTTTAGAGCAAGAGGAATATCTTTGCAACCTTCCTTTGTTATGCAAACTATCAGTCTATGAATCAACAACTAAGAACGAAGATTCCCACATCGACATTGAACTTCGTGTGGTTGAAAATTGGCAAGAAAACAGCACCAATGAGGCCGTTGTCATATCGGAGGACGAAGTGAGGGCGTTCTGCAACAAGGACATTTATTGCATCGACACGCGCAAAGCCGTTTTGACCCAAAGGATGTATTCCTTAGGCTCGTGGATTGACAACTTGCCCGCCGAAAACATCCATAACGCCGAGCGCTATGCAATGGCACTCAACATCTTCCAACACAACCTATTAAGGAAGCCCATCGATCCGTTAGTCAACGCGAAAAAATGGGAATCCGACATGACCACGGTCAGAAACGGTTTGTCAAGTATCTTTTGCGGCGATTGTTTTGAATCGAGAGCTGCTGGAGTAAAACAACACGCAAAGAATCAAGGGATTACAGAAAAAGAAGCATGGAACGACTGTGTAGAGGGATTGTCGAAGAGCGAACATGCCCGATGGGTGGTCGAAAAACTCATCATGGGTTTCAGGCCATTGAATGAGAAGGAGCGCATGAAAGACGAGGTTTTGTTTGGAGCGGAAAAGAGACAATATCGCAACAAATTGAAAAAGAACGCTTTAGACCCTGCTCACATCGACCTCTGTTCTTTTGCAGAATTGCGACGCATCAACCCTTCCGACCTGAAATACGACAGCTTTTTGATGCTGGCTATCCCCGGAATATTGGAAAAACTGAGTTAAGCCCATTCTCTTAAAACCCGATTGACAATCCCCTCAGCGTCCAAACCAAATTTGTGCATCAATTCTGAGGCTTGCCCCGACTCGCCGAAACGGTCGTTCATGCCAATACGAACAACCTTAATGGGATGGTTTTCAGACAGATATTCGGCTACTGCACTACCGAGTCCACCTATTATTTGGTGTTCTTCGACGGTGAAAATCATGCGGGTTTCCGAGGCGGCTTTCATCAAAATTTCACCATCCAAAGGCTTGATGGTGTGCATGTTGATGACACGCGCCGAAATATTCTTTTGCTCAAGGATTTTGGCCGCTTCAAGGGCTTCCCAAACCTCGTGACCAGTGGCCACAATGGTAATGTCATTGCCTTCGCGCATCAGTTGGGCCTTCCCTATCTCAAATCCTTGATTCTCAGCGGTAAAATCAGGAACAGCCTCACGACCAAAACGCACATAGACAGGGCCTTTGCACTCCAAAATGGCTTTCTCAGTGGCGATTTTGGCTTGTGTGGCATCGCAGGGCGAAATGACGGTCATATCGGGCAGCACTCGCATGGTGGCCATGTCCTCCAAAGCCTGATGTGTGGCTCCGTCAGGCCCGACCGAAACGCCCGCATGTGCGCCGCCGATAACGACATGCACATTGTTGTAACACACGGAGATACGAATCTGGTCGTTGGCACGGTGCGCTGCAAAAACGCCGTAAGTGCTGAACACGGGAATCTTGCCGCTCAAGGCAAGGCCGGCAGCCGTGGCCACGCAGTCTTGCTCGGCTATGCCCATCGAGAAAAACCTGTCGGGAAAAGCCTCCGCAAAAAAGTTCATCCCGACCGAATTGGTGATGTCGGCACCCAAACCAACCACCCTGCTATCTTGTTGAGCCGCAGCGAGAACGCCCTCGCCAAAGCCTGTTTTTGTGGGTTTGTTTCCTTTATTGATGTAGTTCATGCAAAAAATCCTTTAATTGTTCCTTGGTCGGCACCTTGCCATGCCATTGGTTGTTGTTTTCTATGCTTTTCACACCCTTTCCCATGATGGTGTCGGCAATGATAACCGTCGGTTTACCCTTCTCATTGTCAGCCATTTCCAATGCCATCTTGATTTGACTGAAATCGTGGCCGTCAATCTCAATCGTATGCCAGCCGAAGGCCGCCCATTTGTCGCGCAAAGGGTCGATGGCCATCACTTTTTCCGTACCGCCATCAATTTGCAGACGGTTTCGGTCGATGATGGCGCAAAGGTTGTCCAATTTGTGATGCGCAGCCGCCATCGCCGATTCCCACACGCTTCCCTCCTGCTGCTCGCCATCGCCCATGATGCAAAAAACGCGGTTCTCGGTTCCTGAGCCTATAGAAGTACCGTCCATCTTGGCCGCCAAAGCCATGCCCAAAGCCACGCCAAGGCCTTGTCCCAAACTGCCCGAACAAGTCTCCAAACCCGGCAAGCGGAACTCATAACTCGGATGACCTTGCAAACGGCTGCCCAATTTGCGCAGCGTAAGCATCTCATCCTCTGGAAAATAGCCAGCCGCCGCCAAAGTCGCATACAGCACGGGAGCCGTATGCCCGATGGAAAGCACTACCTTGTCGCGACCTTCCCAATCGGGATGCTTGGGGTCGTGGTGCAAATGATTGAAATACAATACAGTAAATATGTCCACCAAATCAAGAGAGCCGCCCGTATGTCCCGAGCCAGCCTCCGCCAAGGCGGTCAAAATCAATTCGCGAATGTGCTTCGCCTTTGCTTGCAAATCCATCATATCAATCCAATTAAATCTCTGACAATAAAGTAAATACAGACACAAGCATAAACTATTTTAATGCCTGTGCCGAGCAAAAACCCGATGAACGACCCGAAGGCCGACTTCCATGCCTTGTGGTCGTCGACGCCTACTGATTTTTCGCCGAGGTAAGCCCCGATGAACGGACCCAACAGCACCGCAATAAAGCCTATCGGGAAAATGAAAGTGATGAAAAGTCCGGCAAAAAGCCCGATTGTGCTGCCTCGGACACCCGCCTTTGTGCCTCCAAATCGCTTCGTGCCCCAAATCGGGACAACATAATCCACTGCAAAGACAACGGCTCCGATGATACCCATAATCACCAGAAATTCAGTGGAATAATCGATGCCTTTGACAAAAGACAAGGCCAACAAAGCCAGAAAACTGAACGGCGTTCCCGCGATGCCCGGCACCACGGCACCCACCAACCCGAACAAAGCGAGAAGAATGGCAGCGATAATCAAAACATACATCATAACGTTTTCGTTTTGACTGCGAAAATAGGAAATTATTTTGTTTTTTGAGAAATCAGCCTTAAATTTGCCCCATCAAACCTTAATTGCATGAAGAAATTTCTACTTTTATTCACCATAATTCTCACTACCTCAACGCTTTTCGCCTACGACTTCATCCATCCAATGGGCGGTCGCGCGGCGGCGATGGGAGGCTCGTCGGTGGCCTCGCAAGGGCTATGGGCAATGCAAAACAATCCCGCTGGCATGGCCAATTTGGAAAAAATCAGCCTTGGTTTGTACTATGAAAACCGTTGGCTGATGCCAGAAACCGCCTACAAGTGCGGAGCCTTTGCCCTACCCACCAAATTCGGTTGTTTGGGACTGAGTTTCAACCAATTCGGCTCATCGAAGTACAACGAAAACAAGTTTGGTTTGGCCTATGCTAAAGACTTCGGTCGCTACCTGCAAATCGGCCTCCAACTCGACTATTTACTGCTCAAAATCGGGAACGACTACGGGAGCTTTAGCGCAGTCACCTTTGAGTTGGGTATTCAATCGCAAGTTACTGACAAACTGACACTTGGCACCTACATCTTCAATCCTGTCAATTTCAGTTTCAAGCAAACTTTGAACCATGAGAAGATTTCTATTGTGATGCGTTTCGGGTTGGCTTACAAGTTCACCAAAAGCTTCATTGGACAATGCGAAATCGAGAAAGACACTGAACGTGAGGGTGTTAGCCTGCGCGGTGGATTGGAATTCGAAGCCGTAAGGAACTTTTTCATCCGCGCTGGTGTGCAGACCAATCCCGGCATTTTGAGTTTTGGCCTCGGCTATGCCATCAGTTTCGCACAAGTTAATGTGGCTGCTCAACTGCACAATGAATTAGGAGCTTCGGTTCAAATCGGCATGATTTTCAGCATTGGAAAGTGACATGAAACGACTGGTTTTCATCATATTATCCTTTTTTGCGGCCTCCATTGCGAAGGCTCAAATCGCCATCGATACACTCAACACAGAGGTTTTGAACCAGTTGCTCATCGAACAAATTGAACGCTTGGCCGAAGACAGCGACGAAGACATTGATTTTGAAGAACTTTTGGAGAATTACATCTTTTTCAGCGAGAACCCCATCAACATCAACAGCGAGGATGTCATGCAGTTGCTGGAACTACGACTACTCAGCGTGTTTCAGTATGAGGAACTGAAGCGATACCGTCGCTATTACGGTGATTTTCTGTTTCTTGAAGAGTTGGAGATGGTCGAGGGCTTCGATGAGCAGACTTTAGCCATCATCCGACCCGTCGTCTATGTCGGCAAAGACCAAAGCAAGGACAAACTGACCCTTAACAAGATGGCTCGTTACGGCAAGCACCAGATTGTGGGGCGTTATGAGCAAATCCTTGAAAAACAGCAGGGTTACGAGCCGTACGACGACTCTCTTTTGTTGGCCAAACCCAACTCGCGCTACCTTGGCAGTCCGCAGAAATACCAATTCAAATACACCTATAATTATAGGAACCGAATTCGTGCAGGGTTCGTGTTGAAAAAGGACGCGGGCGAACTGTTTTTCACCGACAAGGTCAGCGACACAATTCAGGCTTTGTTGGGCAAAAACTACCGAAAAGGCTTTGATTTTTTCGGTTTCCACCTCTACGCCAAGGACTTGGGCATCGTGAAAGCCGCCGTTTTGGGAGACTATCAACTCGCTTTCGGTCAAGGACTTACGATGTGGTCAGGATTGAGTTTCGGCAAGGCTGGTGCGGGTAGCAGCGTGATGAAACAAGGTCGCGGCATCATCCCAAAAGGCTCCGCCAGCGAATACAGTTTTATGCGCGGCTCGGCGGTCACTCTTGGAGACGGACCATTCAGAGGCACACTATTCTATTCCAACCGCTGGATTGACGCCAATGTCAGCGTTTTTGACACCATTGACAATGAGGTGGCCGAATTCGTCAGCAGCCTGCAAGAAACTGGTTATCACCGTACTATAGGTGAGTTGCAAGACCGTCACGCCATACGGCAACAGGTGATTGGCGGTCATTTGAGTTACGCCATGAACCATTTTGAGGTCGGCTATACTGCGCACCACACTTGGCTTAGTGCCCCATTACAACTCAGTCCAAGCCATTACAACCAATTCTATTTCCAAGGCCAACGCCTCACCAATCAAGGTGTTGATTTTAAGTATGTTAAAGGCAAGTATGCGCTCTTTGGCGAGGTCGCGATGAGTATGAACTTTGACAGCACGGCTTTGGTGGGCGTTTCGGTAGGCTCAACGACCCTTAGCCGTTTTGCAGGTTTGGTCGGATTGACCGTCAAACCCGCTGGTTATCTGAACTTTACCCTCATGTATCGCGACTTTGGCAGAGCCTACCAAAACCTATTCAGCAATGCCTTTGGCGAAGGCAGCCGCAACCAAGGGCAGCGCGGCATCTACCTCGGTGTGGAAGCCGCCCCTGCACCCTATTGGCACATTCTCGCCTACGCCGACCAATTCCAGTTCACTTGGTTGACTTCGCAAGTCTATGCGCCGAGTCGCGGCCACGACTATTATCTGCGTATCAGCCACAGTTTCAATCGCCGAACCCACGCCTATCTGCAATTCCGTTCCAAGACCAAAATGAAAAACTCGACTGACGGTTTTGCGTTCACCCACTACCCTATTTCGTACACCAAAAACGCCGTCCGTTTCAATATCAACTATCAGATGGGCAGCGATTTCCATTTCTGCAACAAGGCCGAATACGCCCATTACCACAACGACGACGGCACCAACGAACACGGCTATTTCCTTTGTCAGGACATAGCCTACAAGCCTGAAAACAAGCCCTTTAGCCTCACTTTCCGCTACGCCATCTTCGATGCGAAGGACTACAACGCCCGCATCTACACCTACGAAAGCGATATACTCTACTCATTCAGCGTGCCAGCCCTTTACGGCAAAGGTATGAGGGTGTATCTCTTAGGTAAAGTAAAGTTATTCAACGCCTTAACCCTTTACGCCCGCATAGGCCGCACTATTTACAGCGACCGCGACCAAATCGGCAGCGGCCTGACGCTCATCGAGGGAAATCATAAAACGGATTTGAAGGTGGAGGCGATTTGGAAACTATAATGGAAAGAAAGTTAAAAGCATAAATCAATCTTCCCGTTCCCCAAGCATCCATTCGTAGGCAGGAATGATTTTTATGGTCTTACCCTCTTTTAGTAGTGTATCACGCTGGAAATCAGTAATTAAAAACAACTTGTCACACCGAGTTTCCCGCGAAGTCGTCAGCAGCCCCCTAACTTCCCTATTGAAAGTTTTCTCCGAACTGATGTCGTAACTCACTTGATAGATTTCAAGTACCTTGTTTCCCTTACAAACCACAAAATCAGCCTCATAGCCGTTGCTATTCTTAAAATAATAGATGTCTTGCTCCAAAGGACGGTTGCGGCGAAGCAACTCGATGTAAACCAAAGACTCCAAACGAAAACCCAAATTCTCACCCGAAAAAGCATCCTCGCGGCCATCCATCAAGGCCACATCAATCGGGTAGACTTTCTTGTCGTACAACCTGTTTTTGCTTTTGGTGGAATATCTTCGCAATTCCACAAGAAGATAGGCCTCCATCAAATAATTGATGTAATTGTCAACCGTATGGCTCGATTTGATTTTCAATAAATTAGCCAAATCCTTCGACACTATTGTAGCTGGGGCAATGTTCAACAGATGCTGTGCCAATTGCTCAAAAGCGCGGCTATACTTGATTTTGTGTCGTTGTTCAATATCACGCTTCAAGATGTTCTCAACCAATGTATTGACATAGCCCGTCTTGTTTTTCCTATGAAGCAGTTCGGGAAAACCACCCTGCTTGAGGTATTGGTCGAAAGCATCTCGCCTAAACGCCTCGTTTTTGGTCGTCAATGTGGTCGCATCAACATTTTTGGCTGTGCAAAAATCCCTGAACGAGAACGGATACAACTCTATTTCATCGTGCCGCCCTGTCAAATGGGTAGCCAATTCTCCACTAAGCAAATTGGCATTTGAGCCAGTAATGATGATGTGCATCTTCGTCCTCAGCAACCGATTCACGAAAAGATACCAGCCTTTTATGTTCTGAATCTCATCGATAAACAAGTACTTGAAATCGCCATAGATTTTGTAAAGCACCTCCAACATCGGATTGAGGTCTTCTGTCTTCAACGCTTCCAAACGCTCGTCATCGAAATTGACGTAAGCGAATTTCACTTTTCGCGAACGCAACATACTGTAACACAATGTCGATTTCCCAGAACGACGAACACCGATAACGCATTGAGCCATAGTGCTTTCAAGGTCTATCTGATTTTCTTCCTTACGAGAACACAGACGAGCCGAAGCCATATCCAATAGTTCTTGATGCTGCTCTGTTACCACTTCCTCAAGGATTCTTTTCTCTATCATGGCTTAAGAATTTTGCCGCAAAAGTATAAAAAATCCCAATACAAACTGCAATGCTGCGTACATTTTTACTCTTCAAACTGCAATGCTGCGTACATTTTCAACTTCAAAACTGCAATGCTGCGTACATTTTCGGCTTACAAACTGCAATGCTGCGTACATTTTCACTCCACCACCACCCTATCTACCTCTTGTTTCCCGCCAACATTAATTAATAAGGTGTAAATTCCCTTGGATAATCCTTGCGTCGGGATGACAAAAGTGTTCGATGAAGTGGCATTGGAATAGACCAACCGTCCCATCATATCGTACAGACTGACGGAAGCATCGCAAGCCTCGGCAAAATGGATGTTGATACGGTCTTTCGCAGGATTGGGGAACACTTCAACAGCTTGGGTCGGCCTTTCGACAGGCTCAGGATCCTCAATGCCCCATGTACCGCAGGCCGCATTGATTTCAGCGTCCAAATAGTTGAATCGGGCTTCCAACCAATTGCTCATGTAGGTCAGTTGGCTTTCATCGAGGGTGAAATCTGGCCAAGCCTCGTGTTCGCGGTCATAGGCACCATTTTCAAGCAAGGCATTATATTGGTTTTGAACCAATTGCATGATATGCTCCTTGGTCAAGATGGTGTTGCGCAAGGCATTGTAGCGGGTTTGCGCCGAAGCTACAAAACCGTTGTCCGTGCAGTCATGAATCAAGCGGTCATAGAAACCATTGCTCATCAGGCCGTTGGCGTTGTTGGTGGGTTTGCCATCGGTGTCCAAGCCCCACACAGCATCCAAGTCCCAAGGTAGGTAGAAATAAGGTCCCGTCTTCTTGTAACGTGCCAAAAACAGATTTCGTCCCATGTTGTCCATTGCCTGCAAAACATTGATAAACATATAGTAATCAATGGCATTGCCCTTATCGAACTGGGCACTGTATTGAGCATAAAACACATTATCGGAGGCATTCATCACGAAATTGGTAAAACTATAAAGATGGCTCCAATCGTAGGAAGCCTCGGCCTCGTTAGGATACACCCATTCGTAGTTGTCCCAAGTGCCAAGCGTGTTGTCATAGGCAGGCAAACTCTCGAAAGTCGGGGCACCGGAGCCGTTGCCTTTATAGAGCAAACCTCGGTTCTCTCCGTTGAATTTCTTCAGTTCGAGTTGCTTGCGGTCCATGCGCTCGCTGAGAGCATAGATGCCCACATACGAGTCATTGACGAACACATCGGCATATTCCATGCGCACACCGCTGCGGGCTTCGGGTTCAAGATCTTGATAATAAAGCGGATGCATCTCCATCCAAAGTTGGTTGGCCACCTTGTCGCGAAGGCGGAGCGGTTGCGCCCACATCGCCTCAAGGTTCCAGTCGTCGTCGCTTCGTAGTCCAAGGAAAGTGGTGTCCATCATGGTTGAACCAGTCGCATCCGCCCACAGTTCAACACGATACGACTTCTTGTCGTATTGCTGCGATGAAGTTCCCCTAATCTTGAATCCAGCGTGCATCTCAATGACATTGCCATCGGCATCGGCCACGCTGATAGTGCCGTGAACAGCGGGCGAATTGACAATTGGCCCATCAGTGGCAATAGTGATGATGGGCATTGCCGTGCGAAAAAGTTTATAGGTTTCTCCTTGTATTTCAATGGTTTCCGAGCTGTTCTCACGGCCCGAAACCACGATAATCTTCTTTTGCGCGTCCACGCAGTAAGTGCCTTTCGCAAATGGCAATTCTTGAGCCGAAGCCGCAACCGTTGCCATCATCAACACTATAGTTGAAATAAGCAAATTCCTTTTCATTGTATTATTGTCTATTTAGTTCATATTCAATCAATTCTGACTACTTCCATGACTCCTTCAATGGACTTGATTTTCGTCATTAACTGCTCTAAGGCCTCAACATCGGCAATTTGCAAGACGATTCTACCGTCGAAATAACCTTCCTTGTCGGAGTTGAAGACGATGTTTTTCATGTTCACCTGAAGGTCTTCGGAAATGATTTTGGTTATCTTGCCCAACAAGCCGAGCACATCGCGACCATAAATGCGGATGGTGGCTTGCGAGCCTTCGTTTTCGATGCCGTTCCACTTTACGTTGATGATGCGGTAGCCGTAACGTTGCTGCATACTCTTGGCATTCGGGCAGTTGATACGATGGATGCTGATGGTACCCTCGTTGGTGACAAAACCAAACACCTTGTCGCCCGGAATGGGATTGCAGCATTTGGCCAACTTGAAGGTCACATTATCGATGTCCTCACCGATGGAAAGACTTTCCTCCGACTCGACAATATTGTCTTTCCTTGATTCAACCAACTCAGGCACAGACTTTTCCGACTTGTCGGACATGCCATCGAACTTAGTGACAAGGAAATGTTTCACATCCGCCATGTCGATTTTCTCGGTCGAAATCTGATGGTAAAGTTGCAACGAGTTTTCCAATTTGAACTCCTTCACCAACATATCAACTACGGTCTCAGAGAAGGGTAACTTCCAGTTTTTCAGCCTTCTCTGCAACATGCCCTTGCCCAATTCCGACTCTTTCAGTTCCTCCTCCTTCAGATAACGCCTAATCTTATTCTTAGCCTTCTCCGAAACAACCACATTGAGCCAGTCGGCACGCGGCGACTGCTTTTTACTAGTAATGATTTCCACCTTGTCACCATTAGTCAGCACATGGCGGATGGGCACCATCTTTCCGTTCACGCGGGCACCGTTGCAGGTCTCGCCCACACGGGTATGCACCTCGTAGGCGAAATCAAGCACAGTGGAGCCAATCGGCAACTGCTTCAAGTCGCCTTCGGGCGTGAAAATGAAGATTTTATCCGATTTGTATAGTTTCCTATACGAGTTCTCGAACGACACCAAACCCGGGTTTTCGAGCACCTCGCGCACATTCAAAAGCCACTCCTCAGAGGTTTCCTTCTCACCTTTATATAAATAGTGCGCCGCCTGCCCCGTTTCGGCAATGTCGTCCATGCGGGTGGTGCGGATTTGCACCTCAAACCACATTTTGTCGTCATACTTCACAGTCGTGTGAAGTGACTCATAACCAGAGGCTTTCGGTTTCGTAATCCAGTCGCGGAGGCGTTCCGGCATAGGCTCATAAATGTTCGTAATCGCCGAATAAACGCTCCAGCAGCACTCCTGCTCGTCCTTCAAGGCGCAACGGATGATGACCCGTGCCGCCATCAGGTCAAAGACCTCCTCGAAAGGCACATTTTGCGCCTTCATCTTGGCATAAATCGACGGAATTGACTTCAAACGCCACTTGACGGAATACGCGAACTTGCTCTTCCCGTTTTTCTTGGTGCGTTCCAACTCGGCATTGATGGCCTCCGAAATGCGAGTCACAAACTCCTCAGCGGTTTGCCTGCGTGCCTCACTTGTGGCCTCAATCTTGGCCTCAATTTCGTGAAACATCGCCGGATTCTCGTAAAGCATCAACTTCTCCTCTAACTCGGCTTTCAACTTGTACAAGCCAAGTCGATGCAAAATCGGAATATATATGTACTTGATTTCGTGGAAGTAACGCGACAATCGGCCTTTATCGACATCATTCTGGTTGCGCACATCATATACCCGGTGAACCATCTTGAGCAACACAGAGCGCATGTCGTCAATCAGCGAAAGGTACATCACTTGGAAGTTGTCGGAGTTGTAGGCCACTTTTTCAGTGTCCAATCTCGAAATCTCGCTGAAATCTTCCAAAATGATAGCCACCGTTCTGCCAAACTGCTCTCGTAATTCCTTGATAGTCACTCCTTTCTTATAATCAATGCCGTGAAGGAATGCCGCCACAACCGATATGTAGCCCAAACCCACCTCCACCACGGCGATGCGTGCCATGTCGATAAGGTGCAGCATGTAGGCCTTGCCCGAAAGCAGATAGCGACCGTCGTATTTCTCCAAACAATAGCGGTAAGCCTTGTCAATCAAGGCAAGATGTTCCGGCGCGTTGACGGAGGGGTGAATGTCGTCCAACATCGACTCGTAGGCCTGTTGGATGGCCAATATTTCCAATGAAGTGTAGCCTGCCATTAGTCAGTGATTTTTACCGTCAGTTGATGACCAAGCAGGATGTCGTAATAGGGTTTGAGTTCCTCGAAACTGCCGTGCATGACGGCGCATTTGCCCTTGTAGTGCGTAATCCAAGCGCATGTTTCGGCCTGTTCGCGGGTATGGTGGCACACCTTCATCAAGGTGTCGATGACAAATTCAAACGTATTCACATCGTCGTTGATGAGTAGCAAACTCTTCTCATTCTCAACGAGTTCCTCTTCCAAAACATCAATATCTTCCTGTTCCTTGATCATTTCCTTTAGTCAATTTTTCGCGGGGTAAAAATACATATTATTTCCAAAACCGAACCCATTTATTATTCACATCAGAAAAATTTCCTATTTTTGTAGTCTAAATCACCATTTATGGAAAATGATTCACCCATACATATTTCCCAAGCGGTTCAAGTAATTAAATCCGCCATTTTACAAAGTCAAATACGCACTGCGAAGAATGTCAATTCCGATGTACTTGCTTTGTATTATTCTGTGGGCGGGTTCATTTCCGAGAACTCTCGCAAACAAAAATGGGGAAGCGGTGCAATAAAATCCATTAGTGATCAATTGCAGAAAGAATTGCCTGGATTAAGAGGTTTCGGTGAATCCAACATAAAAAACATGCGCCAATTTTATGAAGAATGGAGCAAATTCGTATTTCGCCAGCCGATGGCTGGCGAAATACAAGTAACTGAAATTGTGCAAGATGAAATTCGCCAGCCAACGGCTACCCAAATTGCTCTACCAATCCTGCAAACGAAATTCCTATCGACTGCATTTGATGTACAAACCGCACACGACTTCTTGTCCATCAGCTTCACGCACCACATGGAAATCCTGAACAAAACGGACACTTTAGAGGAACGATTATTCTATATCAGACATACCGCAGCCTACAAGTGGGACAAATACCGGTTACGCGATTTGCTGAAACAAGACTTGTACCATCACCAATCGGCCATGCCCAACAATTTCTTGCAAACTTTGCCGAAACGGGTACAAGCACTAAAGGCCATCGAGATGTTCAAGGATGAATATTTCTTGGATTATGTCAATGTCGAGGAATTAGGGGTAAGGGATGAAGCGGATATTGATGAAAAAGTTGTGGAAAACGCCATCGTACAAAACGTGAAGAACTTCATCATGACTTTTGGCAAGGACTTCACTTTTGTAGGCAACCAATATCACTTGGAGAAATTCGGCGAGAATGAATTTATCGACCTTCTTTTCTATAATCGCGAGTTGGCGTGTTTAGTTGCCGTTGAATTGAAAAAAGGCAAATTCAAGCCTGCTTATTTGGGCCAGTTGCAATCCTATTTGCAAATACTTGATACTGACATACGCAAAAAGAATGAAAACCCTTCAATAGGTATTATTCTGTGCCGCGAAATGAATAAAGCGTATGTTGAATTTGTGATACAAAAATATGATGCGCCTATGGGCGTGGCCACCTACAAAACCTCTGACGACATGCCCGAAAACCTCCGCAAGGCCCTGCCCGACATCGAGGACCTGAAAAGACTGCTGTCTGACGATATAAACTGACCGAAAATGCAAAACCGCTTCATAAAAAATATCATTTTCCTGTTGTTCCTCAACCTGTTGGTGAAGCCGTTCTGGATTCTCGGCATCGACCGCGAGGTGCAAAACCTGCTTGGCGACGCTTCCTACGGCACCTATCAGGCCATCTTCAACTTCTCCTACCTATTTTATATATTGCTCGACCTCGGCATCACCAACTTCAACAGCCGCAGCGTCGCACAAGACCCGAAAAACCTTTCCAAGCACTTCGGAGGCCTCACCGAAATCAAGTTGCTGCTGGGGCTGCTTTATGCCCTCGTCATCTTCGTCGTGGGCTACTTCGTCGGCTACAACGAAGGCCTGAAACTCAAACTATTGTTCTGGTGCGGACTGAACCAAATCCTGCTCTCGTTCATCTTATATTTAAGGTCGAACATACAAGGCTTGCTTTTGTTCAAGCAAGACAGCATCCTGAGCGTCTTCGACCGCGTTTTGGCCATCGTCCTGATGTGTTTCGTGCTGTGGAGCGGCTGGTTCCCGAAGGAAAAGTTCAACGTCATCTGGTTTCTCCAAGCGCAGACCGTGGCCTACATTGTCACCCTCGTCTTCGCCTTGACCGTCGTTTTGCGCCATGCCGAAAACCTCAGTTTCAGGATTAACTTCCGGTTTTTCAAGGAGATATTGCGACAAAGTTTGCCCTTTGCCTTGCTCGTGTTGCTGATGAGCGTCTATAGCCGTATCGAACCCGTCCTTTTGGAAAGGCTGTTGGACGACAAGGGCGTGCAAGCCGGGATATACAGCCGTGCCTACCGCCTTTTCGACGCGGGCAACAACATCTCCAACCTGTTCGCAATCATGCTCTTGCCCATGTTTGCAGCCACATTGAAAAACAAAACGGACTTGAACAACTTAGTCAAGACTTCGTTTAATGTTATCGTGGCAATGGCGGGCATCGTGCTGATAATGTGCGTTTTCTATCGTCAAGAAATCATGCAAATGATGTATAACCCCGAAGAAGCCGAAACCGAAGCCGCCTACCTCTTGCGTATCGGGCAATATGCCAACGTATTCCCCTTGTTGATGGGCAGTTTCTTCTGTCTTTCAACAACATACGTTTTCGGCACATTGCTCACGGCCAACGGCAGTTTGAAGCAACTCAACCTCGTGGCAGCTGCGGGCGTAATCATCAATATCTTGCTGAATCTCATCGTCATACCGCGATTCAAGGCGGTGGGAGCGGCCTGCACCAGCCTTTGCGTGCAAACCGTAACCGCTTTCTTGCAATACCTGCTCGCCAAACGCATCCTGAAGTTGGAAATCAATGGGCGTTATTGGCTTCACATTGTGCTGTTCATGGCTTCTGTCATCGTGATTACTTTCATTGTCAAACAATTGAATGTCAATTGGATGATTGGGTTCGCCATTGCGTTTGTCATCAATTGCGGAGTCATCTTCCTCACCCGCTTGTTGAGCCTCAAGGAGATTGTCAGCCTCGTCATTCCACACGAAAAAAAGGCCTAAATTGACATTTTTCATTGCCATTTCAGGGGAATTCCCTATTTTTGACGACTTATTTCACACATTCTATGGAAGAACAGCAACATAACACATACAATTCCAAATACTTATGCAAACTTTTGGTGGAATATAGGAAACCCATCCTCATCATTTTGGCGGTGGCCGCCCTCTGCGCCGTGATTTTCAGCGCACCTTTCTTCATCACCCCTCTTTTCAAATCCACCACAATCATCTACCCCACCTCCAGCAACTCCATCTCCAAAGTGCTGATTAGCACCACTTACCAATCGGAAAAGGACATCATGAATTTCGGTGAGGACGAGCAAACCGAACAGATGTTGCAAGTGCTGAACTCGAACCGCGTGCGCGACAAGGTCATCAGCCGCTTCAACCTGATGGAGCACTACAACATCAAGCCCGACAGCAAGTATCCTTACACGAAACTCAACAAATTGTACGACGCTCGCATCAAGTTCCGCCGCACGGAATACAATGCCGTGAAAATCACCGTTTTGGATTCTGACGCTGCACTTTCAGCCCGCATCGCCAACGAAATCGCGGAAATCTTCGACAGCACCATGAACCAAATGCAGAAGGAAGTGGCTGTGAAGGCTTTCCGATTGGTGGAGGAAGAATACACCACGCTTTGGAACGAAATGCACCAATTGGAAGACTCGCTGAACACCTTGCGCAAGTTGGGTGTGTTCGATTATGAGTCGCAAGTGGAAATGCTCAGCCAGCAAATGGCCGTTGAATTAGGCAAAGGCAACACACAAGGAATCAATAACATACAGAAACAATTAGACATTTTGGCAGAATACGGCGGCGCGTCATACGCCATCAATGAGCGTTTGGACAACGACCGCCTTCAACTTTCGTTGGTCAAGTCGAAATATGAGGAAGCCAAGATGGACGCCACGCAAGACATTCCCCATAAATTTGTGGTCACTTCGGCGTTCCAAGCCGAGCGCAAGAGTTACCCCATTCGATGGATTATCGTGGTAGTCACCGTTTTGAGCACCTTCCTGTTGCTCATTTTCTGCATCGTCTTCTACGACCGCTCAAAAGACTTTTTTCGTCGGGAGGCCGAGAAAAAATCGGTCGCCAAATCCCCGCAAAACAAAGAAAACAAATGAATTAGCCTCATTTACCAACCCTTTCAACATCAATCGGAAAATAACACAAACAACAATGGATAACAATTTCAACAATCTTTCTTTGGTGCAACTCATCCTGAAATGGAAATGGCACATCATCATCATCACTTTGGCTGCGGCCATTTGCGGCGCCATTTTCTCAAGTTCCATGTTCATCACCCCGCTCTACAAGTCGGTGGCCGTGGCCTATCCCGCCAACATCAGCCCCTATTCCGATGAAAGCGAGACCGAACAAATGCTCGAAATCATCAACTCAAGGTCAATCATGGACTCCATCATCGAGAAACACGACTTGTGGACCGACTACAAAATCGATAGGAATTACAAGTTTGCCAAGACCTATATGATTAACGAGTATCGCAGCAAAATCAAGATTGGCAAAACGCCTTACGAGGCCATCAGCATCACCGTCATGGACAAAGACCCATTCGTGGCTTGCAACATCGCCAACGATATTCTCAAATTCTATGACCAAAAGGTACACAACCTTCATAAACAGAAAGTTGGCGAAGTGGTTGACATGTACGACATGCAACTCAAAATGAAGCAACGCGACATTGATTCGCTTAAACAGAACCTTACCGACCTCGCCACCAATTACGGCGTGCTTAATTATTCCGGCCAACTCCGCGAAGTGACGCGCGGCTTCATCAACGGCTCCAACAAGGCCAACGAACTCAAGCAAAACCTTGAACAATACGGTGCCGATGCCGTCGATTTGGAAACCAAAATCATTGCCGAAGCCAATACCTATTCGCTCATCAAAAGAGACTACGAGCAGAACCTGCGTTTCTACAACTCCAACCTCACTTATTCCAACATCATCACCGAACCCTTCCCTGCCGACAAGAAATCCTTCCCCGTGCGCTGGGTGGTGGTCGCTTTGAGCGGCTTGGGAGCCTTGTTGCTTTCCATCGTTGTCATCTTCATCATCGAGAACCGGAAGCGTTTCGTTCCCGAAACAAAGTAAGTTGTGGAGAAAAAAGCGAAAATAGCCTGGCTTTACCTGATTGCGGCACTTTTCGTGGCCGTTGGGCTGTTCCTTGTGGTAAAGAAGAACACCTACCTCTTTTTTGCCCTGCCCGTTGTGCTTGGCGTTTTGCTGCTCTACATCTTCTCGTTGGATAAAGTGCTGTTGCTCACGGCTTTCACCGTGCCCCTTTCCATCAATTTGGATTCCTTGGATGCGGGTTTGGCCATTTCGCTGCCCGCCGAACCGCTACTAATGGGTATTTTGGTGCTTTTCATCGCCAAAATGCTATACGATGGCCGATACGACAAGCGCATCTCGCAGCATCCCATCGCCATCGTCATCTATTGCATGTTCGCTTGGATGTTGGTCACCACCATCACGAGCGAAATGCCCGTGGTGTCGCTTAAGTTTATTGCCTCAAGACTGTGGTTTGTCGTTCCGGGTTTCTTCCTTTGCGCCTTGCTCTTCAGGGAGCCGAAAAACATCCACCGTTTCATTTGGCTTTACATCGCCGCGCTGTGCATCGTGTGCGTTTTCACCATCGTCCACCATGCGCAATACGGCTTCGACGGCGACTCGGCGCACTGGGTGATGTCGCCTTTCTATAACGACCACACGGCCTACGGCGCGGCCTTGGCCATCTACCTTATCCTTGCCCTGACCTATGTTTTCCTGCCCGGCATCAAGAAATCGAGGAAACTTATTATTATAGGTGTAGTCGTTTTGCTGAGCGTGGCACTAACGCTCTCCAACTGCCGCGCGGCTTGGATTAGCATGATTGCCGCCTTGGGTGTCTTGTTCTGCGTATTGCTGAAGATCAAGTTCCGCTGGATTGCCACCATTTTGGTCATTTTGGTTGGGCTGTTTTTCACTTTCCAAAACCAAATCATCGACACTTTGGAAAAGAACAACCAAGACGCTTCCGGCGACCTTGTTGAGAACATCCAATCCATCACCAATATCTCCACCGATGCCTCCAATTTGGAACGCATCAACCGCTGGCAGTCGGCTTTCCGATTGTTCAACGAGCGGCCTGTATTTGGCTGGGGACCTGGCACTTACCAGTTTGTTTACGCGCCATTCCAAATGTCGAAGGAGAAGACCATCATCAGCACCAACGCCGGCGATGGCGGCAATGCCCACTCCGAGTATTTCGGCCCGTTGGCGGAGCAGGGCTTAGTAGGCTCGCTCCTCGTGCTGACCTTTGTCATCGTAACGGTGTATTGCGGCATTATGGCCTACAACCGCTGCAAGAACAAGAAAGCCAAGGTGTTAGTGTTGGGAGCCACCCTCGCCTTCATCAGTTATTTTGTCCACGGTTTCCTCAACAACTTCATGGACACCGACAAATTAGCCATCCCCGTATGGAGCCTCGCTGCATTGATTGCTTCGATTGATGTTTATTATGCTGATAAAGAGGGATTTGATGAAGTGAAATAAAAAAATGCCGCTTTTGGGCGGCATTTTTCATTCAATAAGAAATAGTTTACTTGATTTCTATCAACTCCAACTCAATCTTCATCGGAGAATAGGGCGGCAAAAGTTCGTCATCAATAGCAAACTCGCCGAATGCCAGTTCCGACGGGGTAATCAAGGTGACCTTCGCGCCCGGAGCCATAGTCATCACGGCCTCCTCAATGGCGGGAATCATCTCATTGTTTCCGATGCGGAACTCAAAAGGCTGCTCGTATTCATAACTCGACTCAATCTCGTCGCCTTTCAGGTTGCTCAGGATGTAATGCACCGCCACATGGTCACCCCATTTGGCCAAATCGCCTTTGCCTTCTTCCTTTCTGATGATGTAAAGTCCTGATTCCGTTGGCGTTTCGGAAATGCCATTTGCTTTGATGTAATCTTCAATCACCTTGCTTTCCATCAACATCAGTCGTTCAAGTTCGGCTTCTTTCTTGGCCTCAAGTTCGGCTTGCCTTTTTTCGTAAGTTTCCTTGTCCATCACGCTGTTCATCCTCAACAGAACAACCAAAGGCGTAAATGGTTGGATATAATGCTCATAGCCAGCACTGTCGAAAGCCAGTTCGGAAGGAATCACGAAACGCATCGAACCACCCGCAGGCACCAAGCCCAAAGCCTCAGTGAAGCCTTCGCAAATGAACTCCTCGCCATACTGCATCTCAACAGCCTCAATACCAAACGAATTCATAATGGTGTCGCCCTTGGGATTGCACATCGTGAAATCGAAATCGACATACTCGCCCATTTTCGCTGGCTTGCCTTTGCCGCTCTTTTCCAAGATGATAAGTCCCGATTCCGTCTGCGTGTTTTTGCTATCGTCCCTCAAAGGCGTCAGGAAGGCATTTTCTTCGCCTTTCAGTATGTCCAGCAAGGCTTTGCGTTCTGCTGCGAGCACTTCCGACGATTTCACGGAAAGGAGTTTCAAATCGTAATAGATGGGTTTCCCTACATATTCGGCGGGAACTTCCTCCATTCCCAACATCGTAATAAGCACCGAATCAGCCAACACCACAAGACGAGCCGAGTCACCGACATGCATCATTTGCAGTCCGTCACTGACATCCCCTTGGAAATCGGCCTTTTTCAGCACAATCCTCATTGGCTCATTGCCAAAGGTCGTAAACAGCAGGGAATCATTGAAATACTGAGCCATCTCAAAGGTGGCCTCGTCGTCCAAACGAGGCATCACCTCCGAGTCGCCCTTGCTATAAAACTTCATGTAAGCACCGTTCTCCATACGCTGGAAGCCCTTGTAGATGGAATCGTTACCACACGAAACCACCAATAGGCCCAACGAGAGAACCAATGCAAGTTTACTCCACTTTTTCATTAGTGCATGTCTTCAAAATCAATGAGTTCCACTTCAAACATCAAGTTCGAGAACGGAACAATCTTGTCACCGGCAGCCCTGTCGCCATAGGCAAGGTAATAAGGAATGTAAAGCACGCCTTTCTCGCCTTTCGACATCAGTTGGATGCCTTCGTCCCAGCCGGGAATCACCTGACCGACACCCAAGGGGAATTGGAAGGGCTGGCCTCTCTCAACCGACGAATCGAAAACAGTTCCGTCGAGCAGTTTGCCAGTATAATGCACCTTCACCATCTGGCCAACTTGAGGCTTCTCGCCATTGCCTTCGGTGGTCATCACATAGCAAAGACCCGAAGCGGTAGGCTCCACAACAATCTTATTATCATTCAGATAATCAGTCAATTGCTGCGCGGCGTTTGCGGTTTCTTCAGGATGGTCTTCCTTCATCTTGGCAATGCGTTCTTCGCTGGCTTTCTTGGCTTTCACGGCCATGCGCTTGGCATACTCGCTTTCAGGATAGAAATCGTCCAGGCGAACATTGAAACGCATCTCGTCAGAAGATGAGAACCCTTCGGGCAACTGGGGTTGACCCATCAATTTCTTGAACGTGGAGTCGATGTCCACGATGAAAGCGGCCGAATCGCCCTTGTGCATCATGGCAAGACCTTCGAAGAGGTCGCCGGCAAACTGCGATTCCTGCAATTGCATGATGTTTTCCATGACCGGAATGATGACGGTTGTGTCGTTCACCTTGCAACCGATGCTCAATTCAAGCAAATCGCCCAACTGGGGCAGATTGCCTTCATTCTTGTTGAAGAACTGATAAAACAGTCCGTTTTTTGACTTTTGGAATCCCGAATTCGGATTCTTCTCGCCGCAAGCACTCATGGTGCCTGCCATCAGCATGGCCAATGCGGCCATCGTTACGATGCTTTTTTTCATTTTTTGTGTAATTAAATTGTTGATTGATTATTGTTTACTATCGATTATGTCAATTAATTCAACGTCAAAGACAAGGTTGGAATAGGCAGGAATGTTGCCATAGGGATTCTCGCCGTATGCCAAAGTATAAGGCAAGACCAAGCGAGCCTTCTCGCCCACCCGCATCAGGCCGATGCCTTCCTCCAAACCTCTCAACACCATGCCTTTGCCAAACTCCACATCATAATGCCCGCCCAATTGGTCAGAGTCGCCCAACGGCGTACCGTTAAGGTAGGTTGCCACAAACCTGATTTGAGCCGTTTGCCCGACTTTTGGAGACGCGCCTTCGGTGGTCACCGATTTGGAATAGAAAAGACCCGAGGCGGTGTAATCTGTTATGTTATTGGTTTTCAAGTATTCCCAAAACTCTTTTTCTGAATCAGCCTTCAAGGCTTTCATCGCTTCTTCAGCCTGTTTCTGCAATTCCTTTTCCGTCGTGATTTTCAGCAACTTGATGTCATAAACCAAGTTGGCATAGGCGGGAATGGAACCAACGGAATGTTCGCCATAAGCCATGTCAAACGGGATGATGGCCGTAATGCGCTCGCCAAGGTGCATCTTGGGAACAATCTCTTCCCAACCTTGTATGGTAAAGCCCTCGCCCAAGACGAAAGAGAACTTTTCGGGACTGTCGAATGTGGAACCCACCGACTGCCCGTTTAGCAAAGTGGCCGAAAAATCGAGTTCAACCTTTTCGCCCTTTACCGGACAGCGACCCTTGCCTTGCTCTTTGGTGATGATATAAATACCTGAAGATTCAGGCGTTACCGTGATATTGTTTGCCGCAACATACGCTGCCAAAGCCTTCCTTGAAGCCTCCATCATCGACTCTTTCATCTTCTCGAGGCTCGACTGGAATTCCTCTTCAGTCTGAACCTCAACGAGTTTCACCTCATAACGGAAATAATCCTCGGCTTTTAATCCTACCGTTTGAGGGTCTTGCTCGTAATAAAGTATCGCAATCGAATCCGCTTTCACGTAAAACGAAGCAGAGTCGCCCACATGCATCATGGAATATGCTTCCTGAAGGTCACCGGCAAAAAATGGTTCACGCAATTGTGTAAACACCTCATGCTGAGAGCCTTGCCAGTCAAAAAACAAGGAATCATGCAAATAGCACGTCATCGCGACCTTCATAAAATCAGTCAAATGAGGCTGAATGGCCGCCTGATTGTGGCTATGGAACTTGTAATACAAGCCGCTCTGGGTTTTCTTGTAGCCCGGAAACTTCTGGGTGCAAGCCGAAAGCATCATCATCGCCATCAGGCAAGCAGAAACAAACAATACACTTTTTCTCTTCATAACTTATTGATTATCTATTACTTTAATCGTATAAACCAATGTTGCGTATTCGGGAATCCTATCATCGTCGCCATGAAGGCCATAGCCCAAATGGAACGGAATGATGAGTTTGGCCACATCTCCTCGATGCAAGTAAGTCATGGCTTCGTCAAGACCCGACTCAACGCTTCCATTCCCAACAACAAATTCTTTAACACCATCATTATCAGATGAATAAATCAATTCTCCAGCAATATTATGCAACACATATTCAAGTCGGACACTCTGCCCCTTCTCAATCAATGGGCCGGAACCTTGTTCCAGAATCTGATACCTCAGCCCTGTTCCCGTCGAGGTCATGGACAAGCCGTGCCTTTTGATATAGTTCTCAATGTCTTCCTCTTCCTCGTTCAGCAAATAGCGGTTGGCCTTCTCCATGCTGCTTTTCATGTCGCTTTTTGAAACGTTTACCGATTGCCCGGAAGGTTTTCCACCACATGAAAAAAAAGCGAGCAACAATAACATTATCAGATATTTACAAACACACTTCATTCCTTCTTGTTTAACAATTCTTGATATTCAGGCAACACCGCTTTCAATTGCTTGACAGCTTCGTCAAACGAACAATTCAAGGTGCCTCCGGCAGCATTGGTATGTCCGCCACCCTTGAAATGCTTTTGTGCCAACTCATGCACCGAAAAATCGCTCTTCGATCGGAACGACAGCCGAATTTGATCCTGTCGCTCAGTCACCAACACCGACATCCTGATTTTCTTCATCGACAGCGGGAAATTTACCACGCCTTCAGTATCGCCCGTATGGTAGTCAAACTGTTCCAAGTCGCTCTTATTCAACGCAATAATGGCTGTTGAATAGTCTTCAAGCACCTCCAACCTGCTGCTGATGGAATAACCCAAAAGACGCAGGCGGTTTTCCGACATCGTATCGTAAACCAACTGATGGATAAGATTATACGGAATGGAACGCTCCACCAGCAGGCCGCACAACTCGAAAGTGCGCGAATGATACAAGGAATGGGCAAACGAGCCAGTATCTGTCATCATGCCCACCAACAAATTTGTGGCAATGCTCTCAGTGAAATGGCTCTTGCCATAGTGCAGAATAATCTCCGTAACGATTTCGGAAGCACTTGAAACACAGGAATCTGAATAGGCGCAATAAAACTGGCTCAAGTCAGCGTCACGATGATGGTCAATCAAAACACGAGGACAACGCGTCTTCCCAATTTCATTATGCAAAATTCCACTACGAGCCAAGTTGTTGAAATCCAACATTATAATCACTTCGGATTCAGCGATTGCTTCCTTGCAGGCTTCACCATCCTTCTCGAAAATGAGAAAATCCTGTGAGCCAGGCATCCAATGCAAAAAGTCTGGGAAATCGTTGGCTACCACCATTTTAGTCTCATGTCCCTTCCTTTTCAGGAACTCCGACATGGCCAATACAGAACCAATGGCATCGCCGTCAGGATTGACATGGCAAGCCAAAACTATTCGTTTAGGTGACTGAATTACAGCATCAAAGCGTTCAAAAAAAGCGTCTTGTGGCATAACTTCAATAAAAACTTGCAAAATTACACTTTTTTCCGATTCGACACCTATTAATTAATAGAAAAGGCTCATCGTGGCGACAGAACCTCAAAACTATTGTCCTCATAGACCAAAATAAGGTGTTTCAACTTTGAACGATTCGCCAATGAAGCCGATATTTCCTTAGATTCATGGGTATCCAAAGAAGTGAAAAGCGTACCCTCAATAGGAGCATCCTTCGGCATTTCAACTTGTGGAACAGGTTCAAAAGGCTCCGACACCGTCATCGCTCCAGTGCCAAACACAATCCAGTCCAAATTGTATTCGGGAAACGTTTCTTTGAGTTTCTTCACAAAATCCAAACTCGGATTGTTTCGACCCGACAAAAGATGTGAGATGTTTGAAGGTTGAATACCCAAACGCATTGCAAAGTCGGCTGCAGTCAGGTTTTTTGTGCGAATGATGTGCGCAATCCGATCTTTCATTTCTTCAGTTTTCATAATAGCAAACTCCTCAAATTTTCAATTTTCTCCATGTTTTCGATTGACAAAAGTAAACAATTGTAAGTTACAAAACACAAATCTTTGGAATTTATTTTTGTAAACTTCTATTTCATTACTAACATATTGGAATTTCACTTCATAGTAAACTATTTAAATAGTTATTTTTCAACTATTTAATAAACAATTCAATCAATAATCAAAACATCAACAGAAAAATACAAATATCTCATATTTTACTTCAAATAAAAACAACTATACTATTGATAATCAATAAAATAATTTAATTTTGTGAATAATAATGCTTTATTTTACAACATCACAATTCAACAATGTTTATTTATGTAAATTTTACAAATATGAATTTATCAAACAATGTTTTGATTATCTGTTATTTATATGAAATTTATTTACTTGTGTAAATAATCAACATTGGAAAGATTCTCAATACTGAACATTGTGAATTTTACGTTTTTCTCGCCCAAAACACCTCCACTCCCAACCCAAATGTAAACATGCTCAGATGGTCTGAAAATGACCTCTACCCCATTTTCGGTTTTTCAGCCAACAACTACTTCTTTTCTCCTTTTTCGACTTATCAGCATTCTTGAATTTTTCAATACCTTATTAATATAATAGTACTCCGACCGCTCTGAAAAGGATGATTTTGTTCTTGATTGACATTTTTATAAGTTTTTGATTTTTTTATATAATTGATTAACAAACAAATATAATATTTTATCAAAAATAATTGAATTTTTTGATTGCCAGTATCAAAAAAGGTCGTATTTTTGCAATCCAATTCCGAAGGGAAGAGGGGTTGACAGGGGGGATTTCGGGAGCGGAGTTCTTTGATAGTCTGAGGCCAGCACAATACCGGCGCGGCGTGATGCCGCGCGGGGCAAGGAACCTTATAAAAGGAACACAGAGAGCATCGAGGCGGGACCCGAGATTC
>CACXUM010000033.1 GCA_902770835.1 uncultured Bacteroidia bacterium | reverse complement strand
ATTCCGACCGTGTGGACTTGAATGTCGCAGGCGTGGGTCAGTTGGTGTGCAAGAATCTCCATTCCGACTATGCGGATTTGAACGTGGCCGGTGCGGGAGCAATCGTCATCAAGGCGGGTGCGGTGAAAAGCGCGGACATTTCCGTGGCCGGCACGGGTTCGGTGGAGACCCGCTGCGAGTTGGAAACGATGGATTACAACATCGCTGGCTCTGGGACTATCAGATACTTTGGCACTGTCAAAGTGAGAGGCACCAACATAGGCGGAAAAATCAGTCGGATTGACTCGGAAAATGCGAAAACCAACAAAAAGTGTTGCGATGAAAAACCGAAAAAATCTAAAAATCAAGCAGTTACTTTTTGAAAAACTGGTAATGGCTTTCGGACTTGAAAAAGCAGAGAAAATATACAAAAGACTTGTTCGTTTAGACAACAATTCAACAATCAACAATTCAACATCATGAGAATCTATAAAAAAGGCAAGACCTCCCTCGTGTCTTCCATCCTGAACATCTTGGGCTTGACGGCAGCCTTCGCCGCGCTCTATATCATCCTCGTGCAGGTACACCACGACCTCACCTACAACAAGGGGCTTAAGGACAGCGACAGGATTTATTGCCTCGCGAGGAAAGAACAAGGCTTTTCAGGCTATATGCCTTGGATGAGCCGTCCCTTGGGCGAAGCAGTCGTCGCTAATTCGCCTGACATTGAAGTCGGTGGCTATGCCAAACTTGAAGGCGAGTATCGAAATATCCGCTTAGGCGACAACCAGCCGCTGGTTGAGGCCGAAATGGCACGTTTCACCCCACCCACCATCGAAGTGTTCGGCTTTGAACTCGTTTCTGGCAGTTGGGACAACTGGCAAGGCGATGCCTTTGCCCTCTCGGAATCGGCGGCAAAGCGTTTCGGACTTCAAGTGGGCGACCCGTTCCAGTACCAGGCAGGAATGAAATGGGCCGATGCCACCGTGGCAGCTATCTACAAGGATATGCCGCGCAATAGCGATCTCGGCGCTTTCGATATGGTATATAACTTTGGAGACCGATTCATCGATGATTGGAGAGAGTTCGGGTTTCATTACTTCGTTAAGTTGCGCAAAGGCGCCGATCCCAATTCAATCGACGAAATCTCAAAGCCTTTTTGGCGCCAGTTTTTGATAGCTGTGGACAATCCCGCTGCCAATGATGAGGAAGTGAAATCGTGGATTCATCCGATACTATTGACGGATATGTATTTTCCCGAAGATGGCTTCCCTGTAGGCAAGTCGGGCAACAAAACCACAACAATGACCTTGCTCGTCATTGCCATTTTCGTGGTGGTCATTGCTTTCATCAACTACATCAACTTCTTCTTCGCGATGGTGCCGCTGCGTCTGCGCAATATCAACACGCGCAAGATATTGGGTAGCAGCCGTTTCCAGTTAGTGATGTCGTCGGTGGGTGAGTCGCTGCTGATGGTTGTCATTGCCTTGGGTTTGGCGGTGGCTGTGATTACGCTGTTCAGGCAGTCCACCTTGGCCTCGCTGATTGACACCTCGCTCAGATTTGGCCACAATTGGGGCATCGTCGCCTTGACCGTTGGCTTGGGTTTGTTCATTTCGGTGGCAGCCAGCATTTATCCCGCTTTGTTCGCCACCTCGTTCAATCCCGCTTTCGCCCTGAAAGGTACCCTCGGCACCACACAAAAGGGCAAGACCTTCCGCATTGGCTTGATTGGCTTGCAGTTCACCGTTTCCATCATACTGATTATCTGTGCGATATTCGTCCACGAGCAACGCCGCTATATGATGGAACACGAATTGGGATTCGATCAGGAATGTCTGTTGCAGTCGCAGGTGTCGTGGGACCTCGCCAACAACCGCGAAGCCGTGGAGAGCCAGTTGCGGGCCGATGCCGCCATCAAGGACATTGCTTGGGGCGACGGCGCATTTGTGCGCGATACACGAATGAGTTGGGGACGCCGAGTGCGTGGCGAGGAAGCCAGTTGGCAGGTCTATCCCGTCTCGTGGAACTTCCTGCGTTTTATGGGCATCGACATCGTGGAAGGCCGTGATTTCACTCCCGCCGACGAGCAATCGGATGGTGTGTATATCTTCAATGAGACCGCACGCGATTTGTACGACATCACCCTTGACGACCAATTGGAAGGTTGGAACGGCATAGAAGAAATCGCTGGTTTCTGCAAGGACTTCAATTTTGCCTCGCTGCGCCAACCCGTTACCCCGTTTGCGTTCTTTATTTACGGCAAGGAACCGGCGCGACCGTGTATGCGACTTTTCATTCGCACTGAAGCCGGCGTGGATGTCCCCGCCCTGATGGAGCGCATCACGAAAACCCTCAACGACCTCGACCCCGACTTGGGCGATGGTATGTCATTCGAGGTTCAACCTTTCTCGCAATCCATTGAGAGCCAATACAAAAAGGAGCAAAACCTCTCGAAGTTGGTCAATCTGTTCACGATTTTGGCCATCGTCATCTCGCTGATGGGCGTGTTCGGCTTGGTGATGTTCGAGACGGAGCACCGCCGCAAGGAAATCGGCATCCGTCGTGTACACGGTGCCACGGTGGGGCAGGTTTTGGCGATGTTCAACTCGCGCTTTGTGAAGATTGTGCTGGTGTGCTTCGTGATTGCCGTGCCGGTGAGCATCGTCATTATGAAGCGTTATTTGGAGGGCTTTGCCTATCAAGTGCCGCTGCATGTTTGGGTGTTTGCACTTGCGTTGTTGGCTGTTTTGGGTGTAACGATAGCGGTGGTCACCTTGCGCAGTTTGCGGGCGGCCACGATGAATCCGGTGAAGTCGCTGCGGAATGAATAATTTGAGAAACTACGGATTGCGCGGATTAAACGGATGTCCGACAAGAAATTTGGAGGACGCAAGCGTCCGATTGGTACGGATTCCTGCTGGCGTTAGCCTATCCGTAGGAATTGGATGCTTGCATCCCGAAAATTTTCGGAAGCATATCCGTCAAATCCGTGGAATCCGTAGTTTGTTTGCGGGCGGCAACGATGAATCCGGTGAGGTCTTTGCGGAGTGAGTAATTCTAATCACAAAATCCACAAAACAATGCAAAACCTCAATCATTTTCCCTCGTGATGGCTTTCCTTTCGGTGCTTTGGCAGACCTTGAAGGCGGCCAAGACCAATCCGGTGGATGTGTTGCAGAAGGAGTGATCTTGGAAATTATGTTTTTTCGGTAATTTTTTTTCGGTAATTTGAGCGAAATTGAAAAATCTGTACGATGTAATGAAATTTATCGTACTTTTGCATTACAAAACCATTAAAATATAAAGCAATATGTCACAAACAACCATGTCCATTAGAGTCGATAGCGACTTGAAACGAAGATTCGATGTCCTTTGCGATGAGTTCGGCCTCAGCAATACCTCTGCGCTGATGCTGTTTATAAAAACCGTCGTGCGCGAATGTAGGATTCCTTTTGAAATTAAGACGGAATCTGAAGAGGAAGTGAGAAGAAAGGCAAGGCTTGCGTACGAAAGAATGAGGGCTGATGCGGCCGCTGCTGGATTACAGGACCTCTCGCTTGAAGAAATTAATGACATAATCCACGAGGTTCGCTATGGGAAGAAATAAGGTTTTTGCCGTCATCGACACCAATGTCATTGTTTCTGCTTTATTGTCGAAGAATAACAAAGAATCAAATACATCACGTGTTTTTGAGGCTATTCTTGATGGCAGAATAACTCCTCTGTATAATGATGAGATTCTCGATGAATATAAAGACGTATTGGGCCGTAGTAAATTCCCTTTTCAAAAGGAAGATGTTGATTTGGTGGAGATTCTAATGAAAACGATAGGACTGAAATTAGGACGAGCAACCACCTTTGAAGGCGTTTTCCCCGACCCTAAAGATGTTGTGTTTTATGAAGTCACACTGAGCAAGGATGATGCCTATCTGGTCACGGGAAACATTAAGCATTTTCCGAAGAAACCTTTTGTGGTCACACCTGCTGAAATGGTGGCAATTCTATATCAATAAACTATGCCCAAACTCAAATCAAAAATCCTAGTCGTCGATGACAACGCGGGCATCCGCTCGGCGCTGAAGATTCTGCTGCCGATGCGTTTTGCCGAGGTGGAACTCATCGTTTCGCCCAAGGTGCTGATGGAAACCATGCGAACCTTCAAACCCGACGTGGTGTTGCTTGACATGAACTTCGAGACCGACATCAACACAGGCAACGAGGGCCTCTTCTGGCTTTCCGAACTCAAGCGCGACTTTCCCGATGTGCAGGTGGTGCTGTTCACGGCCTACGCCGACATCGCCCTCGCCGTGGAAGGCATGAAACGCGGTGCCTTCGACTTCGTGGTGAAGCCATGGGATAACGCCAAACTCCTCGCCACGCTTGAAGAAGCCTGCAAGAAACACCGTAATGCTGCCGCGAAAGGCACTTCCGCCAATCCCCCGCCTGCCATGCAATGGGGCAAGAGCAAGGCAATGAAGCAACTGCGCGAGATGGTGGAAAAAGTGGCCCCGACCGAGGCCACCTTATTAATTACTGGTGAGAACGGAACAGGTAAGGATGTGTTGGCCAACGAGATACACCGACTTTCGCTTCGCGCCACCAAGCCGATGGTGAGCGTCGATATTGGTGCCATCACCGAGACGCTGTTTGAGAGCGAGATGTTCGGCCATGTGAAAGGCGCTTTCACCGATGCACACGCCGACCACATCGGGAAGTTTGAGCAGGCGCAAGGAACGACGCTTTTCTTGGACGAAATCGGCAACATTCCGCTGAGCGAACAAGCCAAACTGTTGCGTGTCATCCAAAACCGAAGCATCACTCGCGTCGGCGACACGAAATCCATTCCCATCGACATTCGCCTGATTTGCGCTACCAACATGGACCTGCCCGCGATGGTCAAGGAAGGTCGGTTCCGCGAGGACTTGTTCTACCGCATCAACACGGTGGTGCTCAACTTGCCGCCCTTGCGTGAGCGTCCCGACGAAATTGTCTCATTGTCAGAGCTTTTCATCAAGCAATACGCCGAAAAATACCACCGCAAGGCGCAAGGCCTTTCCGAAGAAGCGTTGAACCTCCTGAAGCGTTGCCGTTGGAGCGGCAACATCCGTGAGCTGCAAGGCTGCATTGAGAAGGCGGTTATCTATTCCGAAACCGAACTGGTGCGCGCTGCCGACCTCCAAATCCGTGCCTCGGAACTGATGGACGAAAAGGAACCAAAACCGCAAAACCAAACCCTTGAAAGTGCCGAGGAACAAGTCATCCGCAATGCGATGAAAACCTACAACGGCAACCTGACTTTGGTGGCCAAAGCCTTGAATATCAGTCGCCCGACTTTGTACAGTCGCCTAAAGAAATACGGTATATGAGCACTTGGGAATGGATAGCGGTTGTTGTGGCGGCGGTCGTTTTGGCCGTCGTGCTGACGGCTTGGATCGTCAGGCGGCGCGAAGTCCGCAAGGTGGCCTTCATGATGGATGCCTTGGAGGACGGCGAACTGAACTTCCGCTTTAGCGGCAAGTCGGCCATGAACCGCACGCTCAACCGCATCCGGGGCATTTTCGAGCGGCGCACGGCGGTGAACGAGGAAGCCACGCAGAGCAAGCTTTTCCGCGTGATGACGCACGAAATTATGAACACCGTCGCGCCTATCGCCTCGCTGAGCGACGCGCTCATCAACGAGGAAGGCGTGGACGTGAAGGCGGGTTTGGAAACCATCTCGGCCTCGTCGAAGGACTTGGTGCGCTTCGTGGAGTCGTACCGTAGCCTCGCCAATGCCCAGCCACCCGTGCGCAAGGCCGTGATGGTGGACGAATTGATGGACAGGGTCTTGCTTCTCAACAAGGCCAAAATCGCCGAGCAAGGTGCCTCGCTTTCCTACACCGCCAAAACGCCCGACCTGCTCATCTACGCCGACGAAGGCCAACTGATGCTGGTGTTCAACAATCTGATTAAGAACGCTATACAAGCCGGTGCCAACTCCATCCGCATCACCGCCGACTTGAACTCGGAAGACCAAACCGTCATCCGCGTGACGAACAATGGCAAGCCCATTCCGCTGCGGCAGATCGAAGAGATTTTCATCCCGTTCTATACCACCAAACCCAACGGCACGGGCATCGGTTTGAGCCTTTCAAAGCAAATCATGGTGCGGCACAACGGCACCTTGCTCCTCGAACAAAGCGACGAAAACATGACGGTTTTTGCTTTGGTTTTTCGGTGATTATGGCATTTTTGGGGCGGCGTGTTGTTTTCTTGTGTATTTTTGCACCTAAATATAAAAGCTATTTGATTTCAAAAACTTTAAATAATTGTAAGATGAAAAAGTTACTTTTTACTTTGGTTTCGCTGGCCTTGTCCGTGGCGACGATGGCTGGCAATTTCGTGGTGCTTCCTTATTCGGGTCGCGCCGAACTGGAAAAACACTTCTCTGACCCCAATCTGACGGTGCATTTCTACACCAATTCAGAGGTCTTCGCCACGGCAGAACGCTTCAATGCCGCCAGCATGGTTATGATTGACGAAAACGCTTTCTCGGGAAACGGGTGCTATACGTTGGTGTATTGCCCGAAAGCGCAACAGCAGCAATTTGACGCGCTGTTTTCGACCCAGAATTACGTCATCGTGAAAGGGGCAACGATGCCTTACAAGAACGACGGCGCAGTGGCCATTTTCAACAAAAAGGCGACTTTGCCTCGCTTGACCCGCGACTTCCCCGTGGTGACGGAGGAAGACCCTCGCATCCGTGAGATGCTTAATCAGGTGAACATGGACTCGATTGAGGCCACCGTGCAGCACTTGCAAGATTACGGCCAGCGTTTTTGGAACTCCGACAATGCCTTTGCCGCTTCCGACTGGATTGCAGGCCGTATGCAGGCTTTGGGCCTCGAAGTGGAACAACAGGCATTTTATGCCAGCACTTGGCTTGGTAGCGGCCAGGCTGCGCCCAATGTCATTGGCATCCAGCGCGGTACGCTATATCCCGACACATACGTTGTTTGCGGCAGCCATTTCGACTCGTTCTCATGGGAAGCCATGAGTGGCGGTGCCGCTCCAGGTGCCGACGACAACGCCACAGGTGTGGCCGCCGTGCTCGAAAGCGCAAGAATCATGACGCAATACGAGTTCGAGTACAGCATTGTCTATTGCGCCTACGGTTGTGAAGAAATGGGGTTGTACGGCAGCGAAGCTTACGCATCCCGTTGCCAGCAACAAGGCATGGACATCATCGGCTATTTCAACAACGACATGAATGGCTACCTCTATGGCGACCAAATCCACATCGACTGCATCTATCCCAACGCGGTGGAGCCGATTGGTACCTATTACATGAACGTCGGAAGCGTGTATTATCCCGAACTGCCCATCCGCCACGTCAACTTCAACGAGGGCGACAGCGACCACACCTCTTTCAACAACCACGGCTATATGGGCATTTATCCTTTTGAGGACTACCAAAACTACAGTCCTTACATCCACACGCCCAACGACTTGATTGGCAACAGCGTGAACAGTTTCGAGATGTCGCGCCAATATTGCCAGATGAACATTGCTTGCTTGGCTGAGATTGCCAATCCTTTGGGCGAAACGCCTGTGGTTCAATGCAATCCGGTGACGAATTTCCAAGTCATTGAACCATTGTCCAAGGAGATGACAACGCTATGGTTGGCTTGGGAGGCTCCAGAAGAAGGCTCGACGGGTGAATTGGAGCATTTCGATGTGTATCGCGACAACGCTTTGCTTGCCACCTTAGAAATCAATGTCTTTAATTATCAGGATACAATTACGGTTGGCACCCAAGCGGAGTATTACATTGTGGCGGTTTACAGTGATGGTTGCGATGCCGCTTCGGAAACCCTTATTGGCGAGGGACTTCCTGATGGTGTGGAAGAGATTGAAAACGGCAGCACTTTGGTTTATCCCAATCCTTCCAACGGCACCTTCAACCTCAATCTCGGCGGAGGCCAATGGAACGTGGAAGTTTACGACATCACTGGCCGCAAGGTCTATGAAAACCGCATGGATGGCCGCTCCGTTCTCGACCTCGGAGAGTGCCGCAAGGGAATGTATTTCCTGAAAGCCACGGGCGAAAGTAGGGGAGTGACGGCGAAAATCATGGTGCAATAAGCCTCGACTGACTTAAAATCTTCAAAATTCTCCGTTTCATATCATTGAGGCGGAGAATTTTGTATTTTTGAGGCCTTAATACGACGCTTATGAAATACCCACTTTCGCTTTTCGTAATGGCATTGGGCTTTGTGCTGGCCTCATGCGGCAACAACAACCAACTAAAACAACAAGAAGAACCGCAAAGCGACTCCATCCGCCTGCGCACGGTGCTTTACCGTCCGGGCGACTACGATTCAAGGAATTACCGCATTCCCGCCATCATTACGGCGAAGGATGGCTCGCTTGTGGTGGCCACCGACAAGCGGAAACACAACATCGACGACCTGCCCGAAGACATCGACATCCTTATTAATAGAAGCACCGACGGCGGTCGCACTTGGAGCGAGCCTTACACCCTTGTTGAAGGCCAAGGGGTGGGGAAGGGCTTTGGCGACTGCGCCTTGGTACACACCCACGACGAAGGCGGCCTCTTGGCGGCTTTCGTGGGCGGAACCGGCTTTTGGCAAGGTCGGCCCGAAAACCCGCAACGCACCTATATTGCAAGGAGTTACGACAACGGCCAGACTTGGACTGAACCGAAAGACATCACTGATGAACTTTATGGCGCGAAGTGCCAAAACGAGGTGAGCCGCACATGGTGGTCGGCCTTTTTCGCATCGGGCAACGGCCTGCTGACCTCCACGGGGCGCATCATGTTCGTCCTCGCCGTGCGCGACACCGAGGAATGGGCCGCATGCAACTATGCCGTTTATTCCGATGACAATGGTGAGACATGGCAGATATCTGGCCGCGCTTCCCAGCGCGGCGACGAAGCCAAGGTAGTGGAATTGGCCGATGGCCGCATCTTGATGAGCATCCGCCATGAAGGCGAGCGTTGGTACAACATTTCAGAGGACGGTGGCACCACTTGGCGGCCCGAAACCTCCGCTTGGTCCGACCTTGTGGCTACAGCTTGCAATGGCGATATCATACGTTATTCGTCTGTGAATGAGGGCGCTGAAAAGAACATCCTGCTCCATTCCTTGCCTTGCGCCGAAGGCCGCAAAGACGTCACCTTGTATGCCAGCTACGACGAAGGCATGACCTGGCCTGTGCATAAAATCGTAGTGCCTTACGATGCTGCCTATTCCTCGCTCTGCATCCTGCCCGACAACTCTATCGGCATGTATGTGGAAGAGTCTGATGGCGACACTTTGGGTTATTCCATGGTGTTCTACAACTTCGGCTTGGAATGGTTGGAGAAGTAATTCTCTCAAACCATCACTGTCATCTGCACATTTTCAGGAAATACTCATGCACTCGAAAGTCGGCATCCAGCTCGGGGTGGAAGGCTGTGACGAGTTGCTTGCCTTGACGTGCGGCAACGATGTTACCATCAATTTTTGCCAATACCTCACATTCGGGTGAAAGCACCTTCTCTATGTAAGGCGCCCTTATGAAGGTCATGGGGATGTCTTCCCCGATGCCTTCCATGGTGCCAAAGGTGTGAAAACTTCCCAACTGGCGCCCGTAAGCGTTGCGGCGCACGCTGATGCCCATTGTGGCAAGATGCTCGCGGTCGTCGTTCGTCGTGTTTTGGGCCAAAAGTATCATTCCTGCACAGGTGCCGAATACGGGTAATCCGTTCCTTATCTCATTTTTCAAAGGCTCGAAAATACCCAAGTCGTGCAACAGTTTGACTTGCGTAGTGCTTTCGCCTCCAGGCAAGATGATGCCGTCTTTCTCTTTTTCCCAGTCGGAGAGACTGTGTATCTCGAAGGCCTCTGCACCAAGGTCATGGAGCATCCGCACGTGCTCTGCGAATGCTCCTTGTAATGCGAAAACGCCTATTTTCATCGTTATTTTCCTCTCTCGGCCATCAACAGTTCGATCTCTTGTTCGTTGATGCCTACCATGGCCTCGCCGAGGTCTTCTGACAGTTCGGCCAACATGTGAGCATCGGTGTAGTTGGTGACGGCCTTCACGATGGCAGCTGCGCGTTTGGCAGGGTTACCACTTTTGAAGATGCCGCTGCCGACAAAGACGCCTTCGGCGCCTAATTGCATCATCAGTGCGGCGTCGGCGGGAGTGGCCACACCACCGGCGGCGAAGTTCACTACGGGCAGTTTGCCGTTGGCATGTACGAAAGCGAGCAGGCCGTAAGGCACCTGGAGCTGTTTGGCGGCTTCAAATAGTTCGTCGTCGCGCATGGCAACCACACGGCGAATCTCGCTTTGCATGCAGCGCATGTGACGCACGGCTTGCACGATGTCGCCCGTGCCGGGTTCGCCTTTGGTGCGGATCATGGTGGCACCCTCGGCGATGCGCCTCAGGGCTTCGCCAAGGTCTCTGGCACCGCAAACGAACGGCACTTGGAATTGGGTCTTGTCGATGTGGTAGATGTCGTCGGCGGGTGAGAGCACTTCACTTTCGTCGATGTAGTCGATTTCGATGGCTTGGAGGATTTGTGCCTCGGCGATATGGCCGATGCGGCATTTCGCCATGACGGGGATGGAGACGGCTTCTTGGATGCCGCGGATCATCTTTGGGTCGCTCATGCGCGACACGCCACCGGCCGCACGGATGTCGGCGGGTATGCGTTCCAAAGCCATCACGGCGCAGGCGCCGGCTTCTTCGGCGATGCGGGCTTGTTCAGGGGTGGTCACGTCCATGATGACGCCGCCTTTTAGCATTTGAGCGAGTTGTCGGTTGAGATTTTGTCTTTCGTTATCCATGTTTTAAGTGTTTAGTGTTTTTCTGAATTGCGACGGCGACTGGTTGCGCATTTTGCGGAAGAACCTCGACAGTTGCGCTTGTGAGCTGAAACCCAAAGCGATGGCGATTTCTTGCACGGTCTTGTCGGAGGTCCGCATCTGTCGTTCTATCTCGTTGGCGATTCTTTCGTCGATGAGCGTCTTGGGCGTTTTTTCAGCGAACCGTTTGGTCACCTGGGCCAGATAACGGCTGCTGACGTTCAGCTGCTCGGCGTAGAACGACACGTCTTTGTACAACATGAAGAAGCGCTCCAAACTGTCGAGGAAATTGTTGTAGAGCGAAGCTGCCCGCCCCGTCTGTTCGATGTGTTCAGGGATCAGCTGTCCGAGGTATCTCTTCGCATCGTCGATGGCAGTTTGCATGTTTTCGCCACGGCTGAGCATGACGGCGATGGCTGAGGAAAGCAGGTTGCCATGACCGTGTCCTTGTCGTCCATCGATGGTCAGTCGCTTCACCGATGCGTAGTCGGAGAGGCTGAAAATGTTGTCGTCGGGACGCGTTATGACCAACGTGCATAAGGGCAGAAGTCTCTTCTTTATGGTCGCCATCACTTCTGGCGTCATCAGCTTGTCGCCCGACGAGGAATGTGCCACCGTGTCGAGAATGACGTGCTTGGGATGGTATTTCTTCAGCACTTCAGCAACGGATTCCACCACGTCGATGCGGCGCAACATGCCGATTTTCACAATCTGTGGGTCCATATCGTTGAAGATGGCTTCAATCTGTCCACTTACTACGTTGGCTGGCAGGTCGAAGAAAGACTGGATGCCAAGTGTGCTTTGCACGGTGATGCTCGTGATAGCGGTCACGGCTTGTGCCCCTAAGAGAGTGATGGCTCGGATGTCGGCTTGTACGCCCGAACCGCCTGTGCCATCGGAGCCTGTAATGCTTAAAACCGTTTTCATTGCAGTGATTTTGTTGCAAATAAACAGAAGTTTCCGCAATTATTATAAGGTGCATTCCGATTTTGGAAAACAAAATGCGGTTTTTGGAAAAAATGGATTTTCAAGTATGAAAAAAGGTCGTATTTTTGCAGTCTCAATAAGTTTTTAAAGAAATCAAGAAAAATGAAAAAGACATTGAAAATGTGGATGCTGGCTGCCATCCTGATCTGCAGCACGGTTTTGGTTGGTTGTGGCAGCAAAAACGCTAAAGAACAACCTAAAGAAGCTACAGTGGAAAACAACCAAGTTGTTAATGTGTTTGATTCTAAAGCATGCGACGCGGCTGTTGCCAACTATCTGGAGAATGTCATCGGCAAACAATATGCTGAGGGTCAATACAGTATTTCTTCTCCTTTTGTCATTAGCACTGACAATGGTGATTTGCAGGATGTCAAGGTTTGGGGCGACTTTTGGGTGTTCAACTACAATGTTTCGGGCGACACGCTGAAGACCGTTTCGGGTGGCAACCATCCCGGCTTGATGCACCTGAAGAAGACCGACAAGGGCATGGAAGTGACCAACTTCGAGGTCGTGGAGGATGGTGCAGGCAACCTTGAGAGCGCCAAGAAGATTTTTGGCGACCAGTATGAGGCCTTCCATGAAATCAACAGCAACCAGGAAAAGCGCGAGAGCATCAGACTGCAATTCATCGCCGACTATGTGAAGAAGAACAATCTTCCTGTCAAGATGGTGCAAGACTATGGCTGGCCTGCCGTCGAGTTGCCGAAATAAGTCTTTCCTCTTGCCTCAATAATCAACCATGTCGGAAAGCCTTGAAAAGTTTTTGAGCCGCGTCAGCGATGCCGTCGAGCAAAGCACTATGGTGAAGATGACCTTGAGCAAGCCCGCATCGAAACGTGACGAGCTGCGCAATATCTATGTGAAGCCAGTGCTTATCAAGGGGGAAGCGCCTTTTCGCCTTCACCTATCACTATGAGCGTCGTGACGAGGTGAAGAACTATGATGCCACGCAAATGCTTGACATTCTGCGTGAAATGATTCCGAACCACTTCTTGAACGCTGTGCTTTTCACCGTGAGCGAGGATGTCACATTGCTCGTTTCAAGCAAGGGCAAGGCCACGATTCAAACTAAGAAAGTGCAGGAATGTCGCGAGCAGAATTTGGAACACGACAAGCAGAAAGCCCGTCTTATCAATCCGGCTAATCCGTGGTGGTACCAGTTGGGCTTGACCACGCGCGAGGGCAAGATTACCGCCGATATGCAGCACAAGTTCAAACAGATTTACAAGTATGCCGAAATCGTGGAAAGCCTCATCAAGCCGATGAAGTTCGATGGCACCGTTCATATCGCCGACATGGGGGCAGGGAAGGGGTATTTGACTTTTGCCCTCTATGAACTGCTGACCCAACGGCTGAATCTTGATGTGGACATCAAAGGCGTGGAAATCCGTCCTGATTTGGTGTTGAAAATTAACGAAATCATCAAGGCTAACCATCTGAAAGGCTTGGAGTTCGTGGAGAGTAGCATCGAAGCGTATCATCCTGAAAAATTAGACGTTTTGATTGCACTTCACGCTTGTAACACGGCCACCGACGACGCTATCGCATCGGGCATTAAGGCAGGCGCGGAGTTGATTGTTTGCGCCCCGTGCTGCCACAAGCAAATCCGGCAGGAGATGGAACGCTCGGGTCGTTACGATGCCATCACGCGCTATGGTATTTTCCTTGAACGTCAGGCTGTTATGGTTACCGACACCATCCGCGCACTGATTTTGGAATATTTCGGCTACAAGACGCAAATCATGGAGTTCATTGAGATGGAACACACGCCGAAGAATGTGTTGCTCGTTGGGAGAAAAACATCGAAAAACGCGAAAGACCCGAAAATTTTGCAGCAGATTGCCGATTTGAAGGCTCGCTACGGCATTGAAAGACACTACCTTGAAACGGTTTTGGACTTTAATTGCTAATATTTCTCGAAAAAAGGCAGAACATTCGGAAATTCTTCGTATCTTCGTGGACTTTTTGGAAACAACAGAATCAATCATCTAAAAAATAAAAGAATCATGCAAAACATTGATTGGGCAAATTTGACATTTGGTTATTATCCAACGAATTACAATGTCCGTTGCTATTTCCGCAACGGCGAATGGGGTGAACTCGAAGTGAGCTCCGAAACCACCATCAACATCCACATGGCCGCCACCTGCCTGCATTATGGTCAGGAGGCTTTTGAAGGCTTGAAGGCTTTCCGTGGCAAAGACGGCAAGGTGCGCGTCTTCCGCATGGACGAAAACTGCAAGCGTTTGCAGAGTTCGAGCCGTGGCATCATGATGGCCGAGTTCCCGATGGACAAGTTCCAAGCTGCCATCGAGAAGGTTGTGCGCCTCAATGCCGACTTCATTCCACCTTACGAAACGGGCGCTTCGCTCTATATCCGTCCGTTGCTTATTGGTATGGGTGCTCAAGTGGGTGTGAAACCGGCCACAGAATACCTTTTCATCGTCTTCGTGACACCAGTAGGTCCTTACTTCAAGGGCGGCTTCATGGCTAACCCCTATGTCATCACGCGCAAGTACGACCGTTCGGCTCCTCTCGGCACAGGTATTTTCAAGGTGGGTGGCAACTACGCCGCTTCCTTGCGTGCCCACGTTGAGGCTTGTCACGGTGGACAATACGCCTGCGAGTTCTATCTCGATGCCAAGGAGAAGAAGTATATCGATGAGGCTGGTGCTGCCAACTTCTTCGGTATCAAGGACAACACCTACATCACGCCTCAAAGCACCTCAATCCTGCCTTCCATCACCAACAAGAGTTTGATGCAGTTGGCTGAGAGCCTTGGCATGAAGGTGGAGCGTCGTCCCATCGCTGAAGAGGAATTGGCCACCTTCGAGGAGGCTGGCGCTTGCGGCACTGCTGCCGTCATCAGCCCCATCTCGCGCATCGACGACCCCGAAAACGGCAAGTCGTACCAGTTTGGCGACGGCAAGCCCGGCCCGTGGAGCCAGAAGCTGTACAACAAACTGCGTGGCATCCAATACGGCACCGAGCCTGACGAATATGGCTGGACTACCGTCATCGAAGGCCTCTAAGCGGAAAAAATTCGCTTTCGTCAAAAAAAATGCGTCGCAATGCGGCGCATTTTTTTGATAATGTGTATTTTTGTCGCGGAAATTCAGTATTAATCACTTAAATAATCTACAATGAAAAAGTTTTCCTTTGCCTTAATGGCTATGCTGGCTTTCTCTTTCTCCTTGAAGGCTCAGCAGTTTGTGTCGACGGAACCTGCCAACAGGAACGTCATCCTTGAAGAGTTCACTGGCCGTAACTGTGGCTATTGCACTGATGGCCATGCCAAAGCCAACCAAATCATGGCGGCCAACCCTGGTAGGGTTTGGGCAATGAATCTCCATTGCACGAGTTTGTCGCCTACTTCCTATCCCAATCTTAACTGCCCTGATGGCACTGCCATTTCCAACGGATTTAGTTTTAGTGGCATCCCCACTGGCGTCGTGAATCGTCACTCTGGCACTGCTGCCGACAGAGGACAATGGGCTGGCTTGACCAACAACCAATTGAACCAAGCCGCTGAATGTAATGTTGGAGGTTTGGCTGTCGTCAATCCGCAAACCCGTATGGCTACCATTACTGTTGAAGTCTATTATACGGGTAATAGCAACGTTGACCATAACTACCTGACGGTTGCCATGCTGCAGGATAGTATTCTTGGAGCTCAGGCCGACTATGGCAACTACAATCCTACCCAATGGATTGGAAATCAGTATGTACACATGCACACATTGCGTGATGTCGTTAATGAGAGTGTATGGGGCGATGCCATTTCTCCTACCACACAAGGCACATTGATTACCCGTACCTATGAGTACGAGATTCCTGAAGTCATTGGCTCACCCAATGGCGCTGAAGTGATTCTCGATCATATTCATTTCCTTGCCTTTGTATCTGAGCAATTCCAAGGCACCCCAACCCGTCCGATTCTGAACGCTTGCCAACTCGACATGGTTTTTGGCAGCGACGAACCGATTTATCCAGCCGTTATGGGTGTTTCCCAACCTGTAGGAGTCACCTGCTCGCACACAAAAGACATTGAGGTTTCAGTACAAAACCTTGGTACAGAAACTATTACAAGCATGACCCTTGAGGTGGAAATGGAAGGTCAGACCCAGACCATCAACTGGGAGGGCGAATTGCCGCAATATGGTGGCGAAAAACTGATTGCGGCTATGGATGTGCCTTTTGGAACTCACACTGTCCACGCCACTATTACTTCTGCCAATGGCGAGCCTTTCAACAATCAAGGTTCGGGCACGGTAGAATGTGTTGAATGGCAGGACTTTGAGATTGAAGGCGAAGAGGAAGAACTGAAGCTCGAACTGGTGCAAGACAAGTTTGGCAACCACATCACTTGGGAATTTACTGCTTCCGATGGCAGTGTGTTGGCTGCTGGTGGTCCTTACACAATGCTGGCCAGCGGCACGGGTACGCAGCTGCATATTGAGAATGTGACCGTTCCTGCCAACGAGTGCGTGAAGTTCACCATTTATGACCAGATGGGCAACGGCATTTGCTGCTCTTACGGCCACGGCTATTATATCGTGAAGGACAGCGCAGGCAACGTGATTTTCGGTGATGAGGACAACGGCCAGTTTGGTGAATCCGCCTCCCATCTGATTTCTGTCAAGGGCAATGTACAGGCCACGGTGGGCACTACCGAGATCAGCGGCATTAGTGACACTCACGCCGATTTCATGGCTCCTTTGGAATGCTCGGCTTATCCTGATGAGGTGGGCTTTATCTACAAAAAGGTTACTAATGCAGATGAATTCATTGTGGAAGGACATTACAATGAATTTGGAAATATCCTTGGCTTCACCGACGACCTTGAACCTGGTACAATTTACATGGTGAAGGCTTACGCTGTTATCAGCGGCCAAACCTTCTACGGCAGCGAGTCCACGTTCCAAACCGAAACGGTAGGCGTTGGCGAACTTGAAAACAGCCTGAAACTCTATCCCAACCCGACCGCCAATGTGCTGAACATCGAAGGCGAAGGATTGACGAGTGTTGAGGTTTACAATACTGTTGGCCAGCGTATTATGGCTCAGGAAGTCAATGGCAACAAGGCTCAGGTCAACACTGAGTCTTTGAACAACGGCATGTATTTCATCCGTATTCTTGCCAACGACGGCTCCGTGCTGAACCGCACATTCTCAGTCGCCCGTTAATCAAGCCGACTGACTGAAACTGAAAAAGCCATCTCAATCGAGGTGGCTTTTTTCGTTTTAGCATGGGTGGGGTGGGGATTAAACCAATCCCTTCTCCTTCAGCAATTCGGCCATTTGTTGCTGCAATTTCTGTGCTTCCTCGCCCGCCCGAACAGCAAAATCACTGCCATTCGAAGCATAGATAATCCCTCTCGACGAATTAACCAACAGGCCACATTCGCCGTTCAAGCCGTTGTGGGCCACGGCCTGCAAGTCGCCGCCTTGCGCGCCCACACCGGGAACGAGGAAGAAATAGTCGGGCAACATCTTGCGGATTTCGCCTAACTCCTCGGGATGCGTCGCGCCGACCACAAACATCATCTGCTCCGAAGTGGCCCAAGTAGTGGCGGTTTGCAGCACTTGTTGGTGCAACATCCGCTCCCCGACGTTCAAGTATTGGAAATCCTGTGAGCCTTTGTTGGAGGTTAAGGCCAACAAAATCACCCATTTGTCCTCGAAGTTGAGGAAAGGTTCGACGGAGTCTTTGCCCATATAAGGTGCCACGGTCAGGGCGTCGGCGTTCAAGGTGTTGAAGAAGGCCTTGGCATAGTTGGCTGAGGTGTTCCCGATGTCGCCGCGCTTGGCATCGGCGATGATGAAGATGTCGGGGTGGTTGTTCTTGATGTATTGGATGGTGCGCTCAAGGCTCAGCCAGCCTTTAGCGCCATACACCTCGTAGAAAGCCGTGTTGGGTTTGTAGGCCACTGCAAATTCGGCGGTCTTGTTGATAATCTGTTTGTTGAACTCAAAAACAGGGTCTTCCAAAGCCAACAATTCCTGCGGAATCTTGTTAATGTCGGTGTCCAGCCCGACGCAAAGGAAGGACTGCTTTTTCTTGATTTGCTCGAATAATTGGTGTTTGTTCATATTGGTTGTTTTTTGTCACAAAACCGGCAAAACCATTAAAACTCTTTTTCTTGCGGGGAAAGCTCGCCAACCGGCAGCTTTCCAGCGATGGCACGGTTGTGCCAGTCGCCAACGATTCTGTTTTTGCTTTGTAAGTTTTGTGGGTTTTATGAATATCATGATTCAATGTTTTCTTTCAGTCTCTCAGCATTTTCCGCCATTTGCAAACGGTTAATAATCTCATCCAAGTCGCCATCCATGACGGTAGCGAGATTGTAGACGGTCAAGCCTTCCACGCGGTGGTCGGTGACGCGGCCTTGGGGGTAGTTGTAAGTGCGGATTTTCGCCGAGCGGTCGCCGGTGGAGACCATGGTCTTGCGCTTGGCGGAGATGTCGCTGATGTATTTCTGGTATTCCATGTCGTAGATGCGCGTGCGCAGTCGCGACAGGGCGCGTTCACGGTTCTTGGGCTGGTCGCGGGTTTCGGTACACTCGATGAGGATTTCTTGCATTTCGCCCGTGTTGGGGTTCTTCCACATATAACGCAGGCGCACGCCCGACTCCACTTTGTTCACATTCTGTCCGCCAGCGCCACTTGAGCGAAAGGTGTCCCACTTGATTTCGCCCTCGTTGATTTCCACGTCAAATTCCTCAGCCTCAGGCAACACGGCCACCGAAGCGGCAGAGGTGTGGATGCGGCCTTGGGTTTCAGTTTTTGGAACACGCTGCACGCGGTGAACACCCGACTCGAATTTCAAAATGCCATAGCAGCCATTGCCCGTCACGGTGAAGTCGATTTCTTTGTAGCCGCCGCTCGCGCCTTCGCTCACGCTGGTCACTTCGACCTTCCAGCCACGGTTTTCGCAGAATTTGCTGTACATTCGGAACAAGTCGCCGGCAAAGAGGCAGGCTTCGTCGCCGCCCGTGCCTGCGCGGATCTCCATGATGGCGTTCTTGCTGTTTCTTCCACGTTGGCTTTCAGCGTCTTGTATTCCTTGAAGGCCATAACGATAGGCTCCAAGTCCTTATAGTCCTTGTTGAGCTTCACGAACTTCTTCATGTCGGAAGCCACGGCAGGGTCGGCGAGCTGTTCGCCCATCTCCTCCCAGCGGTGTTTGATTGTTTCGAGTTTTGAGGTGATGTCCACGGTTTTGAAATTGTTGGGCAAAGGTACAAAATTATTGGCGAAAATCGGTGTTTTGCCAATTTTCGCCAATAATTGTTCTTGACTTATGTCAGCTTAACTTATTCAGCAGGGGTTGTAAAACTAATATCCTTTCCAAAAACAACCGAATTTTCATTGAGAAAAGCAAAAGCCCTGAAATGGTATTCTGTTTCTTGCTCCAGACCAACAAGCGTATACTCAAACGGTCTCGGTAGTGATACATCAGGATGGTCATAGTCCGTTGCATAAACGCAAGAGACCATTTGTGACATGTCAGGATTGGGTTCTTCTCCTAAGCAATAACCGTAAGCCCAAAGCTCATTAATGCTTTTGTCAAGCGATTTGATGGTGCCTGTAATTTTTGCATGATGTGCATCAACTATTTCTGGCTGATTGGTTTTGATGGTGACTTTTTCACCGTTTTTGTTGCAACTTGGGAATCCGAAAATGAGCAAAATGCCCATTAAGACTAAAAACTTCGATTTGTTCATGATGTTTATGATTTGTAGGTTGTTTAATACTCAAATGTTCCAAACTCGCTCTTAATCGTCAATTTCTTTTGCTCCGAAGCCTCCACATGTCCAATAATCTGACTTTCAATACTGAACGCTTTTGCAATGGCAATCATCTCATTGGCAGCCTTTTCGTTGGTGTAAATCTCCAAGCGGTGGCCCATGTTGAAGACCTTGTACATCTCGTGCCAGTCGGTGCCCGAAGCCGCTTGAATCATTCGGAACAAGGGCGGCAACGCCAGCATATTGTCCTTCACGATGTGCAGCTTGTCAACAAAATGCAGCACTTTGGTCTGCGCACCGCCGCTGCAATGGATGATGCCGTGGATTTGTTTGCGGAATTCCTTCAGAATCGGAATCATCAGCGGGGCGTAGGTGCGGGTGGGCGAGAGGATTAGCTTGCCCACGTCCACACCAGGGACTTCGGTCGGGCCGGTGAGCTTGTGCGGGCCGGAATAGACCAAGTCTTCAGGAATGCTGTGGTCGTAGCTCTCGTTGTATTTCTCGGCCAGATAATGGTTGAGCATATCGTGGCGGGCCGAGGTGAGGCCGTTGCTGCCCATGCCGCCGTTGTAGCTGTCCTCGTAGGTGGCTTGTCCGTAAGAGGCGAAGGCCACGATGACATCATTCGGCTGTATGTTGTTCTCAATCACTTCGTCACGGCGGATTCGGGTGGTCACGGTGCTGTCGACGATGACGGTACGCACCAAGTCGCCCACATCGGCGGTTTCGCCGCCCGTGAGGTAGATGCCAATGCCGAGTTTGCGCAACTTCTCCAAGAAATGCTCCGTTCCGTTAATCAAGGCGGAAATCACCTCGCCCGGAATGAGGCTCTTGTTGCGCCCGATGGTGGAGGAGAGGAGCATGTTGTCGGTCGCGCCCACGCAGATGAGGTCGTCGGTGTTCATCACCACGGCGTCTTGTGCCACGCCTTCCCACACGCTCATGTCGCCTGTCTCTTTCCAATAGAGGTAGGCCAATGAGGATTTGGTTCCTGCGCCGTCGGCGTGCATGATGTTGCAATAAAGCGGGTCATGGCCGAGGATGTCGGGGATGATTTTGCAGAAAGCGTTGGGATACAAGCCCTTGTCAAGGTTCTTGATGGCGTTGTGGATGTCTTCCTTTTCGGCTGAAACGCCGCGTTGAGCATATCTTTGGTTGTCCATTTTCTCTTTTTTACTTTGGCATACGGCCTATGACTATGGCTGGCTTTCAGTAGCCAAGAGGCCATAGGCCATAGTCATAAGCCATAGTCCAATTATTTAAACTTTAACTTTTTATCTTTAGTGTCAAACTCGAAGTTGCCGAGTTGCTTCATGTTCTTCTGTCCAATGACCCATTGCTCGACCATCCGTTTGACCACCTTGCACTCCACGTTGTAGAGGGAGCGGCCTGCAATTCTCACCTCTTTGATGACAAAGACAGCATCGTTGGCGATGCCGCCAGTGGTGAGAATCTTCTCCACGTCGCCCTTGAAGTCGTCGGCGGAGATGCGGCCGTTCTTCAGCATTTCCAAAGCGCGGCTTTCCGACACGCAGAAGTCGGCGTTTTGGCTGTAGGTGAAAGGCTCGTTGTAGCCGTCCACGTTGGCGAAGAAGGTGAAATAGCCTTTCTGGGTCACGGTGAAATGCTCGGTTTGGTCTTCTTGCGGGTTGATGGCGATGTTGACCGTGCCGCCTTCCTTGATTTGTTCGCGAGGCACATAGTCCTTGCTCAAAATGCGGAACTCGGTGCGGCGGTTCATCTGGTGAGCGGCTTCCTTAATTTCGGTGTTAGGTAGCGAGTTGATGAAATCCTCGGTCAGCCTTGTGCCAGACTTGAAGGTGTAACCTTTCATGGTGATGTCGTTCTGGATGGTGCGCGGCACACGTTCACCATAGCCTTTTGCGGTCAAGCGTAATGGGTCAATGCCTCTGATAATCAGATAGTCAACCACGCTTTGGGCACGTTTTTGCGACAAAATGTCGTTGCGCTCGTCGGTGTCGCGGGCATCGGTGTGAGAGGCCAACTCAATGGTGATGGTCGGGTTGACTTGCAGCGTTTCAATCAGGCCTTGCAGCGAGTCCTCAAACTGCGGCTTCAGGTCCCATTTGCCCAAATCATAAAGGATGTCGGGCAGCATGATAGGCTCCTGCGGGATGGGTTCGATGTCGAAATCCTTCTCGATGTCCTTGCTGAATTCCAAGCCGATGGTCGTCTCTTGAGCGGTGAATGTGAAGTAGTTGTCCTTGTCGATGGTGATGTCGTAAGTCGTGTTCTTGTTGATTTGGCTGTCGCTGAAGTTGAAGTAGCCCTTGTCGTTGGTGCGGGTCGAAAGATTGGAGCCGTCGCTGCCGACTAATCTGACGGTTGCATTGCTGACCAATTGCTTGGTCTTGGCATCCTTCACCGTGCCAGAGAAGGTGAACAGGATGGGAGGCTCCTCAAAATAATAGATGTTGTCCAAGCCACGGTTGTTGCCACGACTTGATGAGATGAAACCGCGTTCCTCGGTGGGGTGGAACACTATGCCGAAGTCGTCGCCAGTTGAGTTGATAGGGTATTTCAGGTTGCGCGGCTCGCCCCATTCGCCTGCTGTGTCCATCGAACTGACGAAAATGTCCAAACCGCCCATGCCGCCATGACCGTCGGAGGCAAAATAGAGGACAGTGTCGTATCTCAGGAACGGAAACACTTCATTTCCAGCAGTATTGATGCGCTCGCCGAGGTTGAACGGGTGCTTGAAAGGCTCAGAAGCGTTGTCGCGCATGGCCACCCAAATGTCGTTGCCGCCAAAACCGCCTTTGCGCTCTGCGGCGAAATAGATGACCAATTCGTCATTCGTCAGCGTGGGGTGACCAATGATGTCTAATGTGTCGACACCAGCGATTTCCACGGGACGCGCCTCAGAGAAACTGCCGCCGCTCTTGCCAGCCACCATGATTTGGCAGCCGTTCTTTTTGTGGGCACCGTTTTGGCAACGGGTGAAGTACATTTTGGTGCATCTCTCGTTCATAAACGGTGTGCCTTCGCTGGCTGTGGTGTTCACATTTTCGCTCTCGTCGGCGAGTACGGGCGTGCTCCAGTCGCCTTTGCGGTCTTGCTTCGAGGTGAAGAAATCGGCAAATTCTTGTCCGGTGATGCCGTCTTTTTCTTTGCCCGTGGCGGCGTCGCGGGTGGAGGTGAAGATGATCTCGTTGTAGTTGTTGTTGAGCCAAGTGGCGCAATAGTCGGAGTCCTTTGTGGAGTTGATTTTCTTCAATGGCGAGAGTTCATATTTCGACGGGTTCTCCATCCATTCTTGAATCGTCCGCGTGGTTTCCGCACCGAGAAGTCCACGCGGGTCTTCGGGCACCTTTTCGGCGTAGGTCTCATACATTTCGATGGCATCATTGAACTTTTCGTTCATCTTGTAGGTTTCAGCCAAATAGAGATACACTTCGGGGTGGGTGTTGGGGTACTCCGTTTTCAGCAGCCGTTTGTAGAAAGGCTCGGCACGTTTGGTGAGGCCGATAAGTCGGTAGCACTCACCCATTTGGAAACTGATGCGGTTGCGCTCGTCCTTGTTGCGGCGCACCTTACGGTAGGCTTTCTTGTAGCGGTCGGCGGCCTCGGTGTATTGCTTGCGGCCAAAGGCCAAATCGGCGTTCTTGGCCGGGTTTCTTCTTTGTGCGTAGAGGTCGCTGCTCATGAAGATGAACAGGGCCGATAAGATGATTAAGATGTATTTCTTCATAGACGTAAATTCTCTTTTTTCAAACGCGGGAAGGGCGTTTTTATTATTGGGCAAAGGTACAATATTTCCGAGAAACGGAACGAGATTTGGCAACAAAAAAATCCCGCCGTCACCAGCGGGATTTTGTTCTAATAATCAGGATAGTTCCTTTTCCGCTCCATCCGAATCCGGCATTATAAGTGCATCAGCATCTTGTGCCTCTATCGGTTTGATGTAGTCGGAGGCGCGCTCCGGCGAAACTACGGAGCGACCAAGGCGGCTTTCAATGTCAGCTCTTGCATTGCGTGCCACTTCGCCACCTTCTTGCGCGGTCTTGCTGGTTTGCGCCATCCCTTTTGGATTACGTTGACGCGTCCACCCACCTCAGCAAGCCATCGTTTCACAGGCTCGGCTTTTTTGGACGGGATAGATTGGATGAGACGGAAAATCTGCTCTAAATCAGCCACGTCGGTCATGCGTTGCTTGCCGTCGGCTGCGGGCAATTTCAACTGGTAACAATTTGTTACCGTTTCGTTTCCCTCTTTTATCAGTCTACCTTTCAGCACTTTCCAATATTTTCGTGCTGTTTGATAGTCGGCACTATCGGTTAATACTTGCACTATATCCACTACTGCGAAATAATACTTTTCCTGTTCCTCGTCCCAAACGATGCGGACTTTTTTCTCATCAAAGAGTTTTATGGCTGTTTGTTGAGTCATTTTTGTTCAGAATTTATACAGTGCAAAAATAAGGAAAATACAGAAAAAACCAAAGGAAAAACAAAAAAATCCCGCCGTTTCCAGCGGGATTTCTTGCAAGCAGTTTAGAAGGTTAATATGATGTTAAATCATTTCTTCTTTGAAGTGTTGTCTTGGGCAATCTCCTTGTCTTTCTTGTCGCCTTTCATCAGCGCGTAGGCAAACGGCGACGACAGGAACACTGACGAGAACGTACCAGCCAACACACCGACCAACAGGGCGAAGATGAAGCCACGGATGGTGTCGCCGCCGAAGATGAAGATGGCGAGCAACACGACCAAGGTCGAACCCGATGTGTTGAAGGAACGGGTCAAGGTGCTGTTCACGGCATTGACCATGTTCTCCTTCCAAGAGGCTTTCGGGTGCAGATTGACGTTCTCACGGATACGGTCGAAGATAACCACCGTAGCGTTGATGGAGTAACCGATGACGGTCAGCACGGCGGCGATGAAGCTCTGGTCGACTTCCATAGTGAAGGGCAGCACATTGTAGAACAAGGAATACATACCCAACACGATGATGGTGTCTTGTGCCAATGCCATGATGGAGGCCACACCGTATTGCCACTTTTTGAATCGGATGGCGATGTAGCAGAACATCAAGGCCAAGGCCACGATGATGGCGATGATGGACTTACGGGTCACGTCGCTGGCGATGGTGGCACCCACTTTCTGCGTGCTCAAGATGCCAACGGTTTCGTCTTCTGACGAGAACTGGTTCATCGTCAGGTTGTTGCCGTAAAGGCCTTTCAGGTTGTCGTAAAGAATGACTTGGATGACAGAGTCAACAGCGGGGCTGTCGTTGTTGATCAAGAACTTGGTCGTGATTTTCACTTGGCCGTTGGTGCCGTAGGTCTTCACTTCAGGTGTTGACCAGTCTTCCACTTCTTGGTCTTCTCTCATTTCGAGGGCACTGTGGATGGCGTTCTTGTTGATGTTGACATCAGCCAAGGCTTCACGCACGGTTTCAACCTTCATGCTCGGGTCGTCGAATTGGACAACATAGTTACGGCCACCCTTGAAGTCGATGCCGAGGTTCAAGCCACGGATGGCGAGAGAACCCAAACTGACCACCATGAAGCAGATGCAGATGATGAAGGAGGTCTTGCGGATGCCGATGAAGTCGTAGTGCTTGTCCTGCAAGAAGTTGCGGGTCAAGTTGGTCGAGAAAGTGATTTCCTTTTCCTTGTCCAACATGCGTTCGAAGATCAAGCGCGAGATGAAGATGGAGGTGGCCAAGGAGGTGAGGATACCGATGCAGAGGGTGACGGCGAAACTGTGGACAGGACCCGTACCCAAGATGATAAGGATGATACCCGTAATCAAGGTGGTGACGTTACCGTCGATAATGGCGGAGTAAGCGTTCTTGTAACCGTCTTGGATGGCAAGTTTGATGCCCTTGCCAGCCTTGATTTCTTCCTTGATACGCTCGAAGATAATCACGTTGGAGTCAACAGCCATACCCAAGGTCAACACGATACCAGCGATGCCGGGCAAAGTCAGCACGGAGCCGAGGCAAGCCAACACACCGAACAGGAAGAACACATTGACCAACAAGGCGATGTCGGCCACGGTACCGGCCTTCTTGTAGAAGAACACCATGTAGACCAGCACGAGGATGAAGGCGAACACCATCGACCACATACCTTTTTGCACGGCTTCCTTACCGAGTGAAGGACCAACAACTTGTTCCTCAAGGATTCTTGCAGGAGCGGGCAGCTTACCGGCCTTCAAAATGTTGGCCAAGTCTTGTGCTTCTTCGATGGTCATGCCGCCACCGCTGATGGATGAACGGCCATTCGGAATCTCGCCATTGACCACGGGGAAGGAATACACATAATCATCGAGGACGATGGCAATCTGCTTGCCGATGTTCTCGCCGGTGAGGCGCTTCCAAGCCTTGGCACCTTCGGGGTTCATTTGGATGGTGACTTCCACTTGGTTGCCTTGGCCGTAGTCCTGACGGGCGTCGGTGATGACTTCGCCACCGAGGGCGCACTTGTTGTCGCGCGACATCTTCAGGGCAACGAGGTCAAGCATTTCGACCTTTTCGCCATTTTGTCCGTCGTATGTTTCAGGCTTCACCGACCATGCCAACTTGAGGTTGCGCGGGAAAATACCCTTGGCCTCGGCTAACATTTGGTTGATGTCGGCGGTGTCTTTCACTTGGGCCATACCCACACGTGCTGATGAACCATAGAGGCCGCCCATGTTGAGTTTGTAAATCAAGGGGTGGAGGGCAGCAAATTGGTTTTCGTCTTCAGGCTCGGCCACTTCTTCTTCGGTTTGGCTTTCGGCAAGTTCGTTGAGGAGGTCGCCTGCTTGGGCGGCACTGTCGGCCACAACAGCGTCAGTGGCTTCGGCAATGGCTTCATCTTCAGCGTTTTCGGTCACGGCAGGCTCTTCAGCCTTGGTTTCACCCAAAGAGTTCTTGGCTTTGCGGGTTTGGGCAACCTTGTTGTCGGCCTCGATGAAGAATTGTTGCACCTCAGAAAGGTTGTAGGTCTCCCAGAACTCGAGTTGTGCGGTTCCTTGGAGGAGTTTGCGCACACGCTTCGGGTCTTTGATACCGGGCAGTTCGACGAGGATACGGCCCGAGTTCTCCATCTTCTGGATGTTGGGCTGGGCCACGCCGAAACGGTCGATACGGGTGCCGAGGATTTGGTAGGAACGGTCGATGGCACCGTCGCTTTCGCTCTTCAAAACCTTCAGCACGTCGCTGTTGGAAGAGTTGACGGTGATGCCTTTGTCCTTGAATTCATACAGGAAAATGGAAGCAAGACGGGCGTTGGGGTCCACTTCTTCGTAGGCTTGACCGAACAGGGTGACGAAGTCGCCCTTGCTCTCTTCCTGCCTCTTGGTGGCCAATTCCATAGCCTGCAAGAAGGTGGGGTCTTGAGAGTCGCCCGACAAGGCCTTTACGATGTCTTTCACCGAGACTTCAAGGGTGACGTTCATGCCGCCCTTCAAGTCAAGACCCAAATTGATTTCTCTTTCTTTCGCATCGCGATAGGTGAACTTCTTGAATAACAAGTTGTACACATTCGTGTTGCTGACCGAGTCCAAAAAATAAGTTTCCTTCTCGTCTTTGAGAAGATTGAACTGTGACTCGTTTCCGTTTGCAAGTTTCGTAGCCTCTGCCTCAGCAAACTTCTCTGCCTTCTTTTCGACTCTCTTCGTCACCAAAGTGAACGAGAGCTGGTAGAGAAAGATGAGCGCGAAGATAATGGCTATCGTCCTAATTGCTCCTTTGTTTTGCATTGTAAAACTAATTTAATTATTTGACTTTTAATTTGTTAAATTTCCAACAATATAATTTTTACCCTATTTTGAGCCTGCAAAGATAAGGAATATTTCTATTTATATTTCAACCACTTGAAAATTTCCTTATAAGTGAGTTTTTTTCCGTACATCAAAATGCCTGTCCGATAGATTTTGGCCGCAATCCATGTCATCAGCACGAAAGTGACGGCCAACAGCACCACCGAAACCACGATTTGCCAAATGGGAACGCCAAACGGAATCCTGACCATCATCGAGATAGGGGATGTGAATGGGATCATTGATAACCAAACAGATAGGCTGCTGTCGGGGTTGTTGACGATGTAGAACGAACTAATGATGGCAACAATGAGCGGAACAGTGATGGGTAATGTAAATTGCTGTGAATCAGTATTATTGTCAACCAAAGAGCCGACGGCGGCATACAAGGTGGCATAAAGCAGGTAGCCCAAAATGAAGAAAATGAGGAAAGTGGTGATGATGGTGCCGAAGTCGATGGAATGGGCGATTTGCACGATGTTTTGCACCGTTTCGTTGCTCATGATGTCGTTGGAAGTGATTTCCTGCGCCATCACCGTGCCTTGCGACAACATTTCCGGGTTGCTCAGGCCGATGTAGGCGGAAAAGCCCACATACAGCACGCCCGTCAGCAGAATCCACATCACGAACTGGGTGAGCGCGACCAAAGAAACGCCGATGATTTTGCCCATCATCAGTTGGAAAGGCTTCACCGAACTGATGATGACCTCGATGATGCGGTTGGTTTTTTCCTCAATCACGCCCTGCATCACTTGGCCGCCGAAAATCATGATGAAGAAGTAGATGAGCATGGCGAGAATCATGCCGAGCGAGAACTGCACTTTCGTGAAGGTTTCCTTTTCGTTGCCGTTTTCGTCCATGCGCATGACTTGCAGGTTGACGTCGGTCTTGACTGAACTAACAATTTCAGGGTCAACACCTTTGGCCATCAGTTTTTGGTCCTCGATTTCCTTTTGCATTACTCCGCTGATGTAGGTTTCCACCTCCATCGGCACTTGCCGGATGCTGTAGACCACTGCGTTTGAAGGGATGTTGAGTTGAGTGGGCGGCACATAGAGCGCCATGTCGAACACACCGTTTTTCACCATATCCTTCACTGAGTCAATCGGTTGGCCGCGCATGGACAGGAAAGTGTGTTCCTCGTTGTTGGTGAAGCGGTCCTCAAACCAGTGGCTTTCGTCCACTACGGCCACGCGCAAGTGACCAGTGCTTGTGTTGAGGGCGAGCATGATGGGGATGATGTAAATGGCAGCCATCAAAATAGGCCCCAAGAAGGTGAGAATGAGGAAACTACGCTTGCGCACGCGAGTCAAGTATTCGCGCTTGATGATGAGTCCGATCTTGTTCATGCGGCTTGGTTTTTGGATTGCACTTCTTGGATGAAAATGTCGTTCATCGAGGGTAGCACTTCCTTGAACGAAACGAGTTGCCCGACTTGCAGCAATTGCCCGAGCAATTCGTTGGGCGACTCGCTGAAAAGGGTCAGTTTGGTTTCGTCATGAAGGTCGGTGTGCTCCACCTTTATATTATTATAGGTGTCGGCGACGGCCATCACCTTGTTGAAGTCGTCGCAGCGCACGATGATTTCCCTTTCGTGGGTGTCGTGTTGCCGCTTGATGTCGCCGACCTTGCCTTGCAGGATGCTTTTTCCGTGATTGATTAGGGTGATGCTGTCGCAAAGTTCCTCGACGGAGGCCATGTTGTGGGTGGAAAGCAGTATGGTCGCACCCTTGTCGCGCAGTTCGAGGATGGCTTCCTTCAAGAGGTTGGCATTGATGGGGTCGAAGCCGCTGAAAGGCTCGTCGAAGATGAGGATTTCTGGCTCGTGGATGATGGTGGTGACGAACTGGATTTTCTGCTGCATACCTTTCGAGAGTTCCTCGACTTTCTTGTCCCACCAGCCTCCGATTTCAAACTTGTCGAACCACATTTTCAGGCGTTTCTGTGCTTCGGCCTTCTTGATGCCTTTGAGTTCCGCCAAATAGATGGCCTGCTCGCCGACTTTCATTTTCTTGTAAAGGCCGCGTTCTTCGGGCAGGTAGCCGATGCGGGCGATGTGCTTTTGGCAAAGTTTCTCGCCGTTAATCAGCACTTGACCCGAATCGGGGGCGGTGATTTGGTTGAGGATGCGGATGAGGGTGGTCTTGCCCGCGCCGTTTGGACCCAAAAGGCCGTATATGCAACGCTCTGGAATCTCGATGCACATACGGTCTAAGGCGGTGTGGTCGGCGTATCGCTTTGTGACCTCGTTGACGGATATTTTGGTCATGTTTAGTTAAAGTAATCCTTGATCTTACTGAAAAAACTCTTTTCTTCGGCGGTGGGGTTGGGCCTGAAGTTCTCCGATTGCGAGAGTTGCTGCAACAGTTCCTCCTCTTTCTTGTTGAACTTCTTCGGAATCCATACGTTCACGTTGACGAGCATGTCGCCCATGCCGTAACTATTGACCACTGGCAAACCTTTGCCTCTCAGCCTCAGCACCTTGCCACTTTGAGTGCCGGGGGCGATTTTCACCCTCACCTTGCCATCAACGGTGGGCACTTCGGCCTGTGTTCCCATGATGGCTTCGGGGATGGTGATGAACAGGTTGTAAATCAAGGTGCTTTCATCGCGCTCGAAGTCGGGATGGGCTTCCTCCTCGATGAGGACGAGCAAGTCGCCGTTGATGCCGTTGTGCGGACCAGCGTTGCCCTTGCCTCGCACGGTGAGTTGCATTCCTTCACCCACGCCGGCAGGGATGTCGATGTCGATGATTTCTTCGCCTTTCATAATGCCTTCACCGCCGCAATGCGTGCATTTCTTCTTGATGACGGTGCCTTGTCCGCCGCAAGTGGGGCATACCGAAGCGGTCTGCATCTGCCCGAAGAAACTGTTGACGGTTTGCACCACCTGACCGCGACCGTGGCAGGTTGGGCAGGTTTCGGTGGAGCCGTCCTCGGAGCCGCTGCCGTGGCAATGCGTGCAGGTCACGTATTTGCTGACCTTGATTTTTTTCTTTGCGCCGTGGGCAATCTCTGACAGGTTGAGTTTCACCTTCACTCGAAGGTTGGAGCCGCGCTGCTTGACCGTGCCGCCACGACCGCCACCTCCACCAAAACTGCTGAAACTGAAGCCGCCGCGACCACCACCGAAGTCGAAGCCGCGCCCAAATACGCTGTTAAGGATGTCGTTCAGGTCGAAGTCGGCGAAACCGCCGAAACCGCCGCCTGCCGAGCCGCCGTCCATGCCATCGAAGCCGAATTGGTCGTAACGTGCCTTCTTGTTGGCATCGCTCAACACGGAATAGGCCTCCGAGGCTTCCTTGAAGTTCTCCTCGGCGGTCTTTTTCTCGGCGTCGGTGCCGTTCACCCACTTGTCGGGGTGCCATTTGAGCGCGGCCTTACGGTACGCGCTCTTTATCTCGTCGGGCGTGGAGTTTTTGTTCACCCCAAGCACCTCGTAGTAATCTCTTTTTTGTTTGTCTGCCATGTTTTACTCTCCTTTTTCTTTTATTGGGATTGCCTGCGGCAAGAAATCTTTCAAAAATCATTTATTTTTCTTTGGGATTGCCTGCGGCAAGAAATCTTTCAAAAATGATTTTTGAATGATTTTTATTTTGATTTTTGAGGGATTTCTCGCGAAGCGATACCAAAAAATCAATTCCCGACGACGACTCTCGCGAAGCGAATCACCTTGCCATTCAGCTTGTAACCTTTCTGGATGACATCCAAAACCTTGCCCTTCTTGTCCTCTTCAGGAGCGGGAATCATAGTGAGGGCTTCATGCTCGTCGGTGTTGAACTCGGCGTTCATCGCCTCGATTTCCTCCAAGCCCTTCTTCTTCAAGGTGTCTTTCAACTTGTTGAAAATCAAGGTGACGCCTTGCAGGTCGGCCTCGTTGCCGTTCTTTTCCATGTTTTGCAGGGCGCGCTCAAAGTCGTCGAGCACGGGCAAAATGTCCTTGATGACGTTTTCCGAAGCTGTGGCCATCAGGTCGAGTTTTTCCTTGGCCGTGCGCTTGCGGTGGTTGTCGAACTCTGAGAACAGTCGCAAGTATTTGTCGTTCAGTTCGGCATACTTGGCCTTTTCCTCTTCCAAAGCCTTTTCAGCCGCATGACGAATCTTGAACCGCTTTGACTTTTTGTCCGAAACCTTGTCAGCGGCTTCTTCCTTTTTCTCGTTGGCGGCTTGATCTTCGGTGGGTTCTTGCTTGTTCTCCATGTCGGGATTGACGGTGTCTTTCAAGGCATCGTCCTGATTCTTAACGTTTTCGTTTTCTTCCATGATATGTGTTGTTTTACTATTTTTTCATTTTGCCGCAAGCCATATCAAAACCTTTGCCAAACGTCGGGTTTTGACAAAATGGCAGGGGAGGGGAATTGTTTAATGCTCAAACGCCTTCGCCATCATCTCCTGTTCCTCGCGAGGAATGTGGAACAGCGCAGCCCAAGTGCGCCAACGGGCAACGACTTCTTTCGTTTGCTCAATCATTTGGCTTGCGTAGGCTTTGGAGATGCCTGCGTAGGGTGCCACTTCCAAGGCAAGGGCGAAATCGAGGGCGTTGTCGTGCTCGTTGATGTTCAGACTCAAGCCTTCGCCGTCTTGCTCCAACTGCCATGCGGCGTTTTCCAACTCGCGCAGCGAGGTAAAAGGCGGCGTGCTGTATTCGGGATCGTTGTCCAAGAAATCGCCGTTGGGAGTCAATTTCATGCGCAAGGCACCCATGCGGCTCTCGTCGAAAACACCCATGAGATAGTCGCTTTCTTGGAGGTTGCGTCGTGGCCGTTGTTCCGCGCGGGCGCGATAGCCTTCGCGTCGGTCGAGGAGGACGCGCCCCCAGCGGTCGGGCGACGAATCGAGGAAAAGGCCGAAGTTGCTCTTGCTTTCAGGTAGATATTGCCGTCCCGAAAAGAGTTGCAAGTCAGGGTCCAACAAGTGGCAACGACTGTCGTGAAGCCAATCGCCGGCAAACTCGAAAGAGAACACCTCGCGACCGCGCACCTGCTGCGCTGAAAGCACTCCGACCAAGGCTGGGCCTACGGTAAAGGCATCGTCGAAATAAACGTAAATCTCTTTGTTCATGGTGTCAGTCGTTCAAGGGTGGCTTTTTCGAGGCACGGCGCGGTGTGGTCAAGCCGATGTCCTGCAACTTGCGGCCCAACACGTCATCACGGGCGATGATGAGCAGGTCGTCTTGCAGGCCGAGGACGATGAGCACGCGGAAATACATTCCGATGGCCACGCCTTCGTCGCCGCGTTCAATCTTTATCAAGGTGTTGCGGGAAATTCCGGCGCGCTCGGCCACTTGTTCTGACGACAAGTCGCGGCGCAACCTCGCGAGGCGAATGTTCTCGCCAAGGGTCTGCAACATCCTTTCTTGTTTGGGCAATAAAGGTCTTTTCATTTCTATAATGTTCAAAATTCTGCGCAAAAATACGGATTTTTGTTAGAATAGAAGAACATTATGAGAAAAAAGTTTACATCCTCTCAATCTCCGCCCCAAGTGCGTTCAAGCGCGTGTCGATATATTGATACCCGCGCTCGATTTGGTCGCTGTTGTCGATGATGCTGGTGCCGTCGGCGGAGAGGGCGGCGATGAGCAGGGCGACGCCGGCGCGGATGTCGGGGGAGGCCATACGGATGCCGCGAAGATTGTGGGAATGGTCGAGGCCGATGACGTTGGCGCGGTGCGGGTCGCAGAGGATGATTTGCGCGCCCATGTCGATGAGTTTGTCGACGAAAAACAGACGGCTCTCGAACATTTTCTGGTGGATGAGCACGGTGCCTTTGGCTTGGGTGGCCACCACCAAAACGATGCTGATGAGGTCGGGCGTGAAGCCGGGCCAGGGCGCATCGGCCACGGTGAGGATGCTGCCGTCCATGAAGGTCTGCACCTCGTAATGCTCCTGCTCGGGAATGAAGATGTCGTCGCCACGGTATTCCATTTGGATGCCCAAGCGGCGGAAAACGTCAGGAATGATGCCAAGTTGCCCAATGCCAGCGTTCTTGATGGTGATTTCGCTGCCCGTCATTGCGGCCATGCCGATGAAGCTGCCCACCTCGATCATGTCGGCAAGCAAAGTGTGTTCCGTGCCGTGGAGTTTTGTCACTCCGTTGATGGTCAATAGGTTGGAACCCACGCCCTTGATGTCGGCACCCATGTTGTTGAGCATGGTGCAAAGCTGCACCAAATAAGGCTCGCAGGCGGCGTTGAAAATCGTGGTGGTGCCTTCGGCCATAACGGCGGCCATGACGATGTTGGCCGTGCCGGTGACGGAGGCTTCGTCAAGGAGCATGTAGCAGCCTTTCAGTCCGCCTTTTTGCACCCCGACTTGGTAGGTGTCGAAGTCGAAGATGGCACCGAGTTTCTGCAATCCGATGACATGTGTGTCCAACCTGCGCCGACCGATTTTGTCGCCGCCGGGCTTGGGCATATAGGCCTTGCCGAAGCGGGCCAGCATCGGGCCGGTCATCATTACGCTGCCGCGCAGTTTCGAGGCGGTCTGTTGGTAGGCTGCTTCGTTGAAGTAGTTGAAGTTGAGCGATTTGGCTTGCAGGGTGATGTCGTGCCGTGTCGGGCGTTCCACGCTCACGCCCATGCCTTCAAGCAGGGCAATCAGGTTGTTGATGTCGAGGATGTCGGGCAGGTTGTGGATGGTGACTTTCTCGTCGGTGAGCAGGCAGGCGCAGAGGATTTGCATGGCTTCGTTTTTCGCGCCTTGCGGCGTGATTTCGCCATGAAGCGTGTTGCCGCCTTTTATCTTTAGTGATGCCATATTTTTAATTCGGAATTAGGAATGCGGAATTCGGAATATCGCGATGCGACGCTGGGCTTTGCCCCCTATTCCGCATTCCGCATTCTGCATTCATAATTATTACATTTTCCCCATTTGCTGCATCCTCAGCTTATACGCCGGGTTGTTCGGGTTGTTCATGTTGGCCTTCAGGTTCGGCACCTTCTTTTTCTTCTTCTTGCCTTGCTGTTGCTGCTGCTGTTGGGGCTTTTGCCTGATTTTGCCGAGGATGTCGCCGTTCTGGTTCTGTTTCGATATTTCGCCGATGACGAGTCGCCCTTTGGAGATGTTTTTCAGGTCGTCGAGGATGACTTGGTCGTTCACCACGCTCTTGTTCCACTCGATATAATTGCGTTTCATTTGGCCAGCCAGCGAATAGGCGAGGGCCTCGCGCACTTCGTCGTTCTCTTCCTTCGAGGCGGCCTCAATCATCTTGATAAGGTATTGGCCATAGTGACCGTATTTGATGTCATTGTTTTGGTAGCCAATATGTTGGGGCTTTTTCTGTTGTGCCAAAGGGGTGGGTGGTGCGTAGGGACTTTCCACATCGAGGTTGTAGCCCGAAATCATGTAGAGGTGGTCCCAAAGTTTGTGCTCGAAGTCGCTCGACTGCCTGATGTTCGGGTTCATCTGCACCATCACGCTGATGATGTATTTGGCGGCTTCGGTGCGCTGCTGCCGGTCTTCAATCTCAGGCAGTTTCTTGATCATTTCCTGAATACAACGACCGTATTCGGGAATCACAATCTGCTCTTTCTCAGTATTGTAGGTTAATCCGATTTTGTCCATCTTGTCTTAAAATTTTTGCAAAGGTACGGAAAAATATCCACACCAAGAAGTGTACATCAAAAAAAGCTGCACCGCAAGTTGCGGCACAGCTTTCTTAGGTTTTGAGCGTTTAATGGCTCAGTCCTCCTTCTTTCTCTTCGTGCTTGCCGACGGGAAACCGCCAGTTGGCGAGTTTCCCAATGACTTGCTTGGGTTTTGTATGTTTTGAGAGTTTTGTGACAATATTCCATTACAATCTTCTGCGTTTCACGTCGTTGCCTTTGCAGAGGCGTACCACATATTCACTTGCGGTGAAGGTGAGAGTTGAGAGTTCCTTGGTGAGGATTGGGGGCTAAGGATGTCCATCACCTGCAAGGTGCCTGTGCCGTTGATCATGAGCTGGCCATTGCTGACGAAAGCGAAACTCTCTCATAAATATTCCAACTAAGTACATACCCATATTACTTTCCCATTCTTTTTATTTGAAATCTTAAAACACGATGTCGTAGCAATCTTATCTGATTATCCCCAGCCTTGCGAACTTCAGCATGAGCATTTTCACGCCGCCTGCGTCGAAGTTGACGGAGGCTTTCTTGTTGGCTCCTGCGCCTTCGATGCTGAGGATGGTGCCTGCGCCGAACTTGGCGTGCATCACTCGCATCCCTTCCTGAAGCAGGTCGGGGTTGGAAGGCTCGAAGTTTTGTGGCACAGCGGGTTGGCTGGATGTCGGCCTTGCCGATGGCATGTTCTCTATCTTGCGGAAACCGTGTTGCTCCGGCTCGGCGATGGGCTTGCCAAAACGTCCGCCGAAAGTGCCTCTGCCGCCCATCGGCGAAGTGCCTCTGAACGAGGCCTTTTGCGTCTGCTCGATGAGGTTGGCGTCGATTTCATCGACGAAGCGGGAACGCTCGCTGAGGGTGAGGTTGCCGTAGCGGTAGCGTTGCTCGGCGTAACTCAAAGTGAGCTTGGTCATGGCGCGGGTGATGGCCACATAGAACAGGCGGCGTTCTTCCTCCAATTCCTCGCGGGTGCTGAGGCTGAGGATGCCGGGGAAGAGGTTCTCTTCCATGCCGACGACGTAGACATAGGGAAACTCCAGGCCCTTGGCCGAGTGGATGGTCATCAGGCTGACGAAGTCGTCGTTGCCGTCGTCTTTCTTCATCTCGGCGTCGGTGAGCAGGGCCACGTCTTCCATGAACTGAACCAGGTCGACGCGGGCGGTCTCGCCGGTGGTCTCGTCCACCTGTCGGTCACTGAACTCCATGATGGCGTTGAGCAGTTCCTCCACATTCTCGACCCTCGAAACGCCCTCGGGCGAGTCGTCTTCCTTCAAGACCTTGATGAGACCGATGGTGTTGGTGATGTGTTTGGCCAACTCGAAGGCGTTCATCTTGGCTTGCAGGCTCTGGAAGCTCTTGATCATCACCATGAAGTCGCGGAACTTGTTGAGCGTGCCCATGTTGAAGTCTTGTGGGAAAATGTTGCTTTCCAAACATTTCCAGATGCTGCTTCGGTTCTCGTTGGCCGTGACCATCATGCGCTCGATGCTGGTCTTGCCGATGCCACGGGCGGGATAGTTGATGATGCGGAGCAATGCCTGTTCGTCCTCGGGGTTGATGACGACGCGGAAGTAGGCCAACAGGTCCTTGATTTCCTTGCGGTCGTAGAACGAGAGGCCGCCATATATTTTATAAGGTATGTTCTGTTTGCGCAAAGCCTCTTCCATCGAGCGGCTTTGGGCGTTGGTGCGGTAGAGGATGGCGAAGTCCTTGTTGGCCAAATGGCGCGTCATTTTGTAGCCAAAAATGCTGTTGGCCACCATCGTGCCTTCCTCCGTGTCGCTGTTGGCGTGGATGAGGCCGATGAGTTCGCCCGCTTCCTTGTCGCTCCACACCTTTTTCTTGATTTGGTCCTTGTTGTGCGCGATGACGCTGTTCGACGCGTTGACGATGTTTTGGGTGGAGCGGTAGTTCTGCTCCAGCCTAATCAGCTTGTAATCAGGGTAGTCGTTCTTGAAGTTGAGGATGTTCTGGATGTTCGCGCCACGGAAGGCGTAGATGCTTTGCGCGTCGTCGCCCACCACGCAGATGTTCTCGAACAGGGCTGCGATGCGCTTCACGATGAGGTATTGGGCGAAGTTAGTGTCCTGATACTCATCGACGAGGATAAACTTGAAGTGGTTTTGGTATTTGTATAGCACATCGGGGTTGTCGCGCAGAAGGATGTTCGTAAAATACAGAATATCATCGAAATCCATGGCGTTGGCGCGGTGTAGGCGGTCGTTGTAGAGCTTGAAGAGTTGTGTCATCAGCGGCTTGTTCGACTTGCGGTCGGTTTCTTGGATGTCGGGGTTGTTGGCATAGTCTTCGGGTGAAAACAGGCTCGACTTGGCCGAGCTTATGCGCGAAAGCACCTGCTTGGGCGGATAGACCTTTGTGTCCAAACTCAAATCCTTGAGTATCTGTGTGATGAGTGCTTTCGAGTCGTCGGTGTCGTAAATCGAGAAGTTGCTCGTGAAGCCGATTTTCTCCGCCTCAATGCGCAGGATGCGGGCAAAAATGGAGTGGAAGGTGCCCATCCACACATTGCGGGCGTCGCTCGCGTTGACGAGTTGCATGATGCGTTCCTTCATCTCGCGGGCGGCCTTGTTGGTGAAGGTGAGTGCCATGATGCTGAACGGGTCGATGCCTTCTTGAATCATGTAGGCGACGCGGTAGGTGAGGGCACGGGTCTTTCCCGAGCCGGCGCCCGCAATCACCATCACGGGGCCTTCTATGGTGGTAACGGCCTCACGCTGAGGCTCGTTCAAGTCTTTCAGTAGGTCAATCATTGTCGGTTTGTTTGGGGTGCAAAGGTAATGCTTTTTTTAAAATGCTGCACCTCCTTGTCTGCAATCCCAAATCGAAGCGATGTAAACATCATCCTCCTCTACGAAATAATACACTTTATAGATTAGAACAACCAAACTCACAAATAGAGGAATGACACACAAAGTTTCCGTTTTGGTAATAAATATTCACCCATTCCCCAAAATTATCGTACTTTTGTCCCCAACAATCTTAAATCAACACAATAATGAAAAAACTCACTTTATTAGTTATGGGCACAATCACCCTTTTCGGCTGCAACCAACAACCAAAGCAGCCTGAACGCTATTCCGTCAAGGCTTACCCCGAGACGCGCATGGACGAAACCGTCGTCGACGACTACTTCGGAACGAAGGTCGCCGACCCGTACCGTTGGCTCGAAAACGACACCTCCGCCGAGACCGCGAAATGGGTCAAGGCGCAGAATGAAGTCACGCAAGACTACCTGAGCCACATCCCCTTCCGCAACGCCATCAAGGACCGCTTGACGCAAATCGTTAATTACGAGCGTTATAGTATGCCATCGAAGAAGCATGGACGCTACATCTACTCGAAGAACGACGGCCTCCAGAACCAAAGCGTCATCTACATGCAGGAGACGCTTGACGGCGAGCCTACCGTCTTGTTAGACCCCAACAAACTCTCCGACGACGGCACGGTTTCCCTCGGCGGCATCAGCTTCTCTAACGACGGCAAATACATGGCCTACACCATCCAACGCAGCGGCTCCGACTGGGTTGAGATCTATGTGAAGGACATGGCCACCCTCGAACTCCTCCCCGACCACATCGAATGGGCCAAGTTCACGGGAGCATCGTGGTATAAGGACGGCTTCTTCTATGCCGCCTACGACCGCCCCGAAGCCGGCAAGGAATTCAGCAACGTGAACGAAAACCACAAAATCTACTACCACAAACTCGGCACGCCGCAAGAACAGGATGAGCTCTTCTATTCCAATCCCGCACAGCCGCGTTACTTCCATCAAGTGGACCTCACCGAGGACGAGCATTATATGTTCCTCTTCGAGAGCGGACAAGGCGCGGGCAGCACGCTGTGGATTCGCGACATGCAAGACCCGAAAGGCAAGTTCGTGCAGATTGCCGATGATATGGACTACCAATACAGCCCCATCGACGTGATTGACGGCACTTTGTACATCTTCACCAACTACAACGCGCCCAAGGGTCGCATTTGCAAGGTTTCGACCAAGGCTCCACAAATGGAGAATTGGGTGGATGTGATTCCCGAGTGTGAAAATGTGATTTCAGGCATCAGCCTCGCCAAGGGCAAAATGATTGTCACCTACGACAAGGATGCCGCCAACCACGCCTACGTTTACACGATGGACGGCGAGCAGCTCCACGAAATTGCTTTGCCCACATACGGTTCGGTTGGCTTCAGCAGCGAATATAAGGAACCCGAAGTGTTCTATGCCTTCACCTCTTTCGTCTTCCCGACCACGATTTACCAGTACAACATCGACGACAACACCTCCACCGTGTTCCGCGCGCCCGCCATCGACTTCAAGTCGGACGACTACGTTACGGAGCAAGTCTTTGTTACCTCGAAGGATGGTACCAAAGTCCCGATGTTCCTTACTTACAAGAAAGGCTTGCAGAAAGACGGCACCAACCCGACCTTCCTGTACGGTTACGGCGGCTTCAACGTGACGCTCAATCCAGGCTTCAGCACCTCGCGCCTGCCCTTCATCGAGAATGGCGGCATTTATGCCCAGATGAACCTGCGCGGCGGCAACGAGTACGGCGAGGAATGGCACATTGCCGGCACCAAGTTGCAGAAACAGAATGTTTTTGACGATTGCATCGCCTGCGCCGAATACCTTATTAATAATAAATACACCTCGCCGAAATATTTGGCTTTGAACGGTGGTTCCAATGGCGGTCTGCTCGTCGGCGCGGTTGTGAACCAACGTCCCGACCTCTTCGCTGTGGCCGTGCCGCAAGTCGGCGTGATGGACATGCTTCGCTACCACCTCTTCACCATCGGCTGGAACTGGGCCAGCGACTACGGCACCAGCGAGGACGACGAAGCCATGTTCAAGGCCTTATATGCCTACTCGCCCCTGCACACCATCAAGAGCGGTGCCGACGTACACTATCCCGCCATCATGGTCACCACCGCCGACCACGACGACCGCGTTGTGCCTGCCCACTCGTTCAAGTATGCAGCCACCTTGCAGGCAGCCCAAACCGGCGATCAGCCCAAGATCATCCGCATCGACACCAAGGCCGGTCACGGCGGCGGCAAGCCGATTTCCAAGGTCTTGGAAGAGCAGGCTGACATTTATTCGTTCATCCTTTATAACATGGGATTGACTTATCCGAAGGAGGCGAAATAATTGCCGACTTTCAGGTACAAAATCGCCCGTTGGAAAGTTTTCCAGCGGGCGATTTTTCCGTTCAATTGTCGACACATCTCATATTGCAAAAAATACTTACCTTTGCGCCAAATTCCTCACTAATGAAAAGACTCATAGTCATCACAGCCCTGTTTTTTTGCTTCGCTTCCCTTCATGCCCAAGAAACCTTTTGGGGAAAGGTCAACCGTTTTTTGACCAAGCCCGCTGTGGTTGACTCGTCGCGCATTTACCAACCGACCCCCGGTTTTTCTTTGGGCTTGTTCACCACTGGACAAAAAGCGGGCTTCGATGTGGGTGTGGACTTCGACCTCAAATTAGACGAAACACACTTGCTCAAAGGCATTTCTACTTACGGACTTAGGGAAAGCCTTTGCAAGAAAATTGGCCTTGAAGTCGGCTACGGCAATGTCGTTTTAGGCTATGGCCTCGAAGTGAGGCCTCGAAGTGCAGAGAAAAAGAGTGCCTTCGCTTTCAATATCCTTGGAAAATCGTGGGGCTTGCGTCTGAATTACTTCAAAATCAGCAACCCATTCGTTTCGGGAATTGTTTTTTTTGACGAAGATGGTAAGGTTTCCTCTGAAAACGAGTTCATCACAGAAGAAAAAGCATCACTGCGAAGCCTTTCCATCGATGGCTATTACGTCTTCAATAACAAGCGTTTTGCCTATCCGGCTGCCTACAAGAAGAGCTTGGTGCAACGCCGCACGGCCGGTTCGTGGATGCTGACGGCACGTTTCATGCAAGGCAATCTCTACAACTCGCCCGAAGCCTCATGGAACACTTACAACCTCTTGGACTGTTTCGCCACGATGCAAGCCTCGATGGGTGGCGGCTATTCGGTCAACTTTGTGCCTTGGCATAAAGACCCCGTCGATGCTCGCGACAAAGGGCTTCGCAACCTTACCATCAATTTGACCGCCATGCCCGTGCTGACGGTATTCAACTACCTGAAAACCACTGCCTACGAAATGAATAACGACGGGCAAAAAACCGGCGAAAAAGTCACCAAGATTTTGTGTTATCCCATGCCCAATTACATCGGCAGCGCGGCCATTAGCCTAACTTTGAACCGTTTTTATTTCTCGACGCAATTCACCTACAACTGGTTCTATTTCCGCAGCCGCGATGCCTTCAATGACCAACAATACACCCAATATAAGGCAGACGACATCGCTTTTCGCGGTGCCTTCCACGATTGGACGGTGAAAGGATTGCTCGTCTATCGGTTTTGATGCAATTGGCCGTTACTGCTTCAACTCCTCCCAAAATTCTATCGGCAGGTAAATGTTTTGTACCTTGACGGCTTTCTTGAATAGCGGCGCGATTTCTTTGGGTGTGAAACCTGCGATGCCACAACCGATTTTTGTGACGAGGAAAGTCATTTCAGGGTGTTGCTTGGCGAAATCGATGAACTCTTCAACGTAGGGCTTGATGGTGCTTGCGTCGCCCTGCATGGTGGGAATGGCATAACTTTTCCCTTGTAAACCAACACCTTGGCCCATGATGGCTCCATAGCGTTGGAAAGCGATTCGCGCCGCGCCTCCGCCGTGCATCCCTTGCAGGTTGCTGCCGAATACAAAGATTTCGTTGTTGTGTAGTTTGTTGACTTTTTCGGGAGTGATTCGCTCCTGATTCGCGTTGACCGATGCGTCAACTTGGTTCTGCTCGTTCTTTTCTGCTTGATTTTCCATAGTTTATAGTTTTTTAGTCTGCTACGTCCATGTTTCCCGATTCAGCTTTGTTGATTACGGCTCCGGGTTTGTCCTGATGTTCGATGATTTCCGTAATCACCTCAGAATGAAACATTTCTCCGACAAGATTATGTGCCTTCGAATGTTTGTGGTGCCATTCTTCGCCTTCATGCTTGGTCTTGTTCACCATGTTTTTCATCTTTTGGTTGAAACTCAACATTTTCAGATAAAGGCGATATAGTCCTTTCTCCTTGTCAATCAAGGGAATAAGGATGGAATTGATGACAATGGTGGAGAGGATGACGGAAAAGACGATGTTCCTTACAAACAGGGCGATTTCTCCGTCGGGAATGTAAATGAGGGCTTGCGTGGCAAGTACGGCGGCGGTCAGTCCCTTGGGGTTGAGGGCCGACATGAAAACGATTTCCTTCTCGGGGATGCCTTCTTTCTTCGAGATGGCAAAACGGACGGCTGGAATGCGGATGATGAAAAGCAATACACTGATTCCCAGTCCGATAACGAATGGATGCCATTGGTTGAGTTGGATGGAAATGCCCACATAAATAAAGAAAAAGGTCTTGAGCAGCAGCACCAGTTCCGAGAACAAGGAACGCTCGGTTTCGTTCAGGTTGACCGGCACTTTCTTGATGAATTTCTTGAGCCAAGTGTTGTAGATGCTGTCGATGTTGGCCATGCCGATGCCGAAAGCCAAGGCGGCGATGGCACCGCTGAAGCCCATCCATTCGTTGAGTCCGTAGATGATGAAGACGAAGGCGGGTGTCGTGAGGATGGAGTATTTGATGTTGCGAACTTGGTCGAGAATCAAAGCCCAAAAGATGGCGCCAATCAGACCCATCACCGTGGCGAGGATAAACGAGGAGAAGATGTCGCCGAGGATGGCCCCAAACACAACGTGTCGCGACTGGATGGCTTGCATCAGGGCCAAGGCGAGGACGATGCTGAACACATTGCCGATGGCGGCTTCAAGGATGAGCATGGTGGCGGGTTTCTCCGACATGCGCATCTGCCTCACAATGGGGATCACCACGGCAGAGGCCGTGCCGCCCAGCACGCATCCAAGCATCATGCTAATGATGGGGTCGATGTCCAAAAGCAGCCATCCCACCAGCCAAACGGCGATGGCGGAGAACACGAAATTCAAGGCGGTGAGTTTTAATGCTCCTCTAAACGAGCCTTTTAAGGCACTGAATCTCAGTTGTGTACCGCTTTCAAAAAGAATGGTGACCAACGTGATGCCCGAAAATAGACTGCCCGCGTTTCCAAGACTTTCGGGCGAAACCCAATGGAAAACGGGGCCGATGAGCAAGCCGATGATGATGAGAAACAGCACATCGGGGATGCGCTTGCGGCTGAAGATTTCGCTGAAAAGGTGAGCCGTGAAAATGAGCAAACCGATGATGGCAATGGTCAGGCCGATGTCTTTTGACGAACTGCCGCTGGCCGCCTGCTCCGCCACTGTGTTGATGAGGTCAGGTCGGGGAAAAGCCTCCCTGAGTTGCGGTAAGGTATCGTTAAGTCTTGACAATGTGTTGGTTGTGGGTATCAGGTCGGGTTGAATCATTGCTGCGTGGTTTTAGTTGAACAATCTCCAATTGACCCCGATAAAGATTCTGCTGTCGCGCATGGGGTAGTGGGGGGCGATGAACGAATTGTAGTTGCCCGTAAGTAGGAACATATTGCTGTAAACCAAATAGATATGCGCTTTTTTTACTTTGATGGCCAACGACATGTCGATAAAAGGGAAATTCCCGATTTTGACCTCGTTCTGAAGGTGGAAAACCCGCGTGGCGGGCATATAGGCATCGGCGTAATACTTGGTGAAATAGCGTACCGTAATGCTCGGATACAGTGTGGCAGCCTTGCGGAAAATGGGCTGCGAATACCCGATTTTCAGTCGGCCCTGAAGCAGAGGCAGGTGCATAACTTCTTCATTGCTCGACTTTTGCAGACTCGCAAAACCCTCAAACTCAAATCGCCAAAGGCTTTGGTAGAAACTGAGGTAAGCCTCGCGGATGCTGAACATGCCCTCGTTTTGGGCGGGACGCGCATCGGTGCCGAAATAAATCAGGTTGGCGATGCTGGTCTGCCTCACGCCGATGCAATAGGTCTTGTAGTTGTATTTCAGGTTGAAAGTCAGGTAGGTAGCGGCCTTGAAATCGTTCTTCCAGCGGAAATGGTTTGACGAATAACTCTCCTCGAACCAGTTGGCCGACTGCCGCTTGATTTCCGCGTCGAAGGTGGCGAAACCCCAGTTTTTGCTGCTCGTTCCAAGGAACTGTTTCCATTGCCCTCTGAGGTCGAAATCGCCGATTTGGTAGCCCAAGGTGACAAGTTCGCCTTGCCCCGTGATGCGCGTCGACTTGAACAGATTGACGATGATGCCGCCGTTCACGCTGAGTTGCTGATAGTTGCGCGAAAGTAAGGTTTCGCCTTCAAGGTAGTCGAATAGTTTCACCTTATAGAAACCGTGCGAGAGGCCCGCATAAAGGTAAAATGGAATGTCGTCATTGTATTTTTGGTAGCCTAAACTGCTCCATTTCAGCGAGTTCCTTATAGCCCTCACCAAGGTTGTGTCCGTCGATTTCGTTGTGTTGAGCAAGGTGTCGTAAGGTTGGTAGAAGGCTGCTGTGGGGGAGGACTCGTTGTAGAAGAGTTTGTTGTTCAGGTAACTGAAACTGTGGCAAATCCTTCCCAAAGTGAATTTCCTGACCTTGGTTTCTTGAACTGCAATATCTTGATTTTCAATGGTTTTTATGCTGTCTATCAATAAAGTGTCTATCCTCAAAGTGTCCATCGACAATGTGTCCATCAAAAGACTGTCGTTGGAAAGGGGAATCGTGGTGATGGAATCGTTTTCGATGGTGGTGTTTTCTTGCTTCTTGACCACTGTTTTTTGTGGCAAGAGGTTGAAGTAATGCTCGAAACCGATACCGCTCGAAACAACGAAATTGGTCGCGGAAGAAAGGTTGATATTGATGACGGAATTGTCTGATTCTGTGTGAGATATGTAACTTTCATCATTGACGATGCCGCCGTTTTCTCCCATTTCGAGTTTGTTGCGGTAATAGTAGGTCATCACGCCATAGCGGTTGTCTTTCGTGAAATAATGCGCGTTGAGCCAGAAATAGTTGTTGAGGCTTTTGCTGTTCTTGAATGTCCCGGGCGAAAAGTCGGTGTTGAAGGCGAAGGAAACGAATAGGCGAGTGGAGAACTGCCTCCCAAACTTGACGTTGAGGTGCTGCTCCTTGTCGGCGGTGGTCATCACATAGCGGATTTCGGAGTAGGGTAGGACCGACTGGTACGAAACCATCTTGCTTTCGTTTTGCATGTAAACGATGAATGAGGGAAGGCTCATGTCGAATCCCGCTTGATGCAGATGGTTGAATCTCATCGACTTATGGGCAAGTCCCGTGTTGGAGAGCGTGCTGTAGATGGTCTTTTCGCGTTCCAAAACCTCAAAGTCCGAAGTGTGGAAAGTCAGTGTGTCGATGACTTTTGAACTGTTCAGGAAGATGCTGTCGAACTGGAAGGCGTTGTAAGTGACGAAGGTGGAATCTATGGGCAGGGAAGGGGAGAGGGATGGCCTTTTTGGAGCAATACTATCTTGATTGGGACTTTGTGGGAATCCTAATAAACTGGAAATCAGTAAAATGAAAACAATCACCAATTTTTTGGCCATACCTTTGAATTTGGCCGTAAAATTAGTAAAAATGTTGCAGATTCGGTGCAATGCTTTTTATGGTTTTTTGGTTGGGGTCCATGATGCCGCCAAAGTCCTGAAAGGACGACCCGAACACAAGCAGGCGACGGCAGTCCCTGCTTGCAACGGAATGAAAACATGCTTCCCTGACGAAAACGATAAAACAAGGCGACCCTCAAAAATGAAGGCCGCCTTTTCTGGATTTGATTAGGTTGGTATCATTCCCGCATTGCAAATGCTCATATTCACAGCTTCCGAATTGCAAATTCGGAAGAACGGGTCAAACTGATGATGAAATAATCGACATCTATCCAATAAAAAACAACAGGCGACCCGAAGGCCTCCTGTTGCGTTGGTTTTTATTTGATGTCTATCAGATTATTGCACGTTGATGACGAGGCGCACAGAGCGGCGACCGCCGCCGCCGACATAGTAGGTCGGGGCTTCGAAAGAGCTGCCGGAGCCGCCGAATCTCACGTATTCGCCACTCGTAGAACACCAGTAGTAGCCTTTCTTTCCATTGTCCTCTGGCGAGCTGCCGTCTAAGTAGCCAGCAGCAGGCAGGAACACCGCGCCGTTGGCCTCCATTTCCGACCATGTGGTATTATCAATACTATTGTTGTCCCAAGCAGAATGATTTGTATTGATACTTAATGAAGAGCCGTCGGGGAGGAGGATAATACCATTAAAAGATTCGACATTAGCAAATCCCCACAAATTTGACGCATTGGCTCTATCTGTGAGGAGATAATTCCATTCTTCACTAGTTAACGCACGCCAGTCACCGGAATAGTTTGAGGTAAAAGACGCAGCCCACTGAAGCAAACCACCATAGTTATACTGATTGTCTGCGAAATAGCCGGTGTTCAACAGGTTGCCCTGCGAGAACCAGACCTGCTGGGTGGCGCTCACCGAGAAGAGGCCGTTGATGGCACCTGCGGGAGCGGTGGGAGGGGCCGGAACAGGATAAACAAACGTCAATCCGTCGGACTGGTTGGGCGTTGCGCCGCTGGGATACTCCGTGCCGCCAATGGTGATGGTGCCGCAGGTGCCGTGGTTATAATCGCTGTGGTTTTTGCCAATGCTGTTGGTGGCAGGATGGGTGCCGCCGCCCTTGGTGGCGGTTACTTGTCCGCCGGTGATGCTAATATAGCCGCAGCTGCTGAAGCCTGCATTGGAGCCACTACTATTGACAGTAGAGCCAGTTCCAATACCCGCACCTCCATAATAAGTAAAATTTTCCCAACTAGTATTATCTATAATATCAGGATAGACATGATCTCCGCCATCGCCACCCGTAGCTGTAACTTGTCCGCCGGTGATGCTGATATTGCCGCATGTATTATGTATACCATTATATGTTACGAAACCGCTTCCTATGCCGGCAGCTCCACGACCGCCAGTGGCATTCACAATACCTGCCGTAATGCTGATGTCACCACATGTGATACTCTCTTGGCTCCTTCCAGTGCCAATACCTGCTGCTCCACTACCGCCAGTGGCTTTAACATTTCCGCCATTGATGGTGATGCTCATCACTTGGCTCATTCCAGTGCCAATACCTGCTGCTCCACGACCGCCAGTGGCTGTAACATTTCCGCCATTGATGGTGATGCTACCACAGTTCTTACGAAAACCACCACCGATGCCGGCCATCATAATGCCACCTGTGGCGTTGATAGTACCGCTGTTAATAACGATATTGCCGCAGTCAACATTGTAGCTGCTGCCAATACCAGCACCATAACCGTTGCTGCTGGCGTTAAGTGTGCCGCTGCCTTGGATGGTGAGGGTCTTGTCTGAGGCGATATGGATGCCTGGATAGTCCTCGTGGAAACTTGTCACGTTATTAGTGCCCTCCAAAATGATGGTAGCGTTGTTTTCGCAGTTAATGCCTGCCCACTTGTAACTATTGCTGTTTGTACCAGTGATGGTGGCATTATTCAATGTGACGGTGGCATCGGCGGCAATGGAAATCTTGTAGTTGCCGCTGAGCGTGCCATAGACATGGTCTCCGCCTTCCAACGTCAAATCGCGAACGGCCCACTGGAGGTATCTGTTATGGCTTGGCGTAGAGGTAATGCCAATAGCCTGTTCTCCTGTAATAAAACCATCGGCAGAAATGGTGGTTTCGGGTTGCATTGAAATCGTATAACCTTTATCGGCCACAACACCTTCTATATTGCTAAAGTCGTCCTGTGGAAGAAGGACAGCCCATTTTGCCGTATTATCATCTGCATCAGGGTATAGTTTCACAAAACCTGTAGTTGCCGTATGGGTGATGCTAGGAGCTGCAAAGTCAATCTGAGCTTCAGTGTACAAACCGCCCACATGAACATGGTCAGTAGTGCTGACAGTGGTGAACTTCACCAAAGCGCACTGGTTCTCCAGCTTGCATGAGTAGCTTGTAGTGCCAGGATGATAAGTCACATGGTTGCACGACAGCACGGGCATTTCGGTGCTTTGGTCGCTGATGTCGACCGTGAACGAGGATTGTCCTGATAAACGGCTCCAGTAGTGGTATTGATATCGTGCCTTGAGCCACCACCGTTGCCACCCACATTCAAGGTAATATTCACGGTTTTGGTCTCGTTTTCAGGAGTATGGACTTGTTCTTTCTTGCATTGGGTGAAGCCTAAGACCAAGGCCAAGGCCATCACGAAATAGGTCATTCTTTTCATTGCTCGTCCTCCTTCTTTTTGAGTGCAACATAGCCGAGGCCAGCGCCAATCAGGATGGCGATGCCGCTGCCGAGGGGGGCATTGCTACCGAAGCCGTCATTGGTGATGTCGCCTTCAATAGAATTAGGATTTCCAGCCCGCATCATCGATTCGTTGCGGCGGCTGTTGTCGTGGTCCTTGTAGGGGTTCTGCAAAAGCCCACGGTTGATTTGGGCGTTCATTGTGGCCGGTGCCATCAGGGCCGCCAGCCCGAGCGAAAGCGCGAGGGCTTTCAGTGAATCAGCTTTTTTCATTTGTTATTTGAGTTTAAGAATTAAGATTCTGGCACAAAAAAATCCAAGACAAAGCCCTTCGGCACTGCCTTGGATGGCGTATGCACGAAAACCATGGGAAGATTCTTACCCCCCCCCCCGTTGTATCTTATTGAATATCAATGATTTATAGTTGTTTGGCATAGGTTTCGCGCCTTTTTGAAGTTACAAAAATACGGAAAAAACCAGAACTCTGGTGCTTTTTGCAAAAAAAATCTTTTGGGATTGGAAAGGGAGTCCACGAATCGCGTACTCGGAGGACACTTTTCGCTGCGCGTCCATAAAAACGGGAAACCCTCCCAGTTCTCTCTGGGAGGGTTTCCGTGTGGGTGGGCGGCGGGCTGCTTTCCCACGCTCTCGCGCAGTATCATCGCCGCTGCGGGGCTTAACTTCTCTGTTCGGAATGGGAAGAGGTGCGCCCCC
>CACXUM010000032.1 GCA_902770835.1 uncultured Bacteroidia bacterium | reverse complement strand
TACTAGTCATTCAAAACAAGTTAAACTACAGACCGCGAAAAGTGATTGCTTTTAACAACCCTGCCAATCTTTTTTATAATTTTGCATGTTGAATCTATAGTCCTCAACGGCCATTTGGAAAGTCAACTCAGGATCAATCATCTGGTCGATGCGTTGCTTGCCTATCTCGGCAAGCCATTGTTTCAAAGGCTCTGCCTTTTTGGAAGGGATGGATTGTATGACACGAAAAACACCTTCCAATTTAGCCGCTTGAGTTTTGTAATACTTTCCATCGACAGCTTTCATTCGAGTAGGGGTACAAATTGTACCCCACCTCAAATTCAATTCGGGATCACGGGCGCGCATACGCTTGATGTATTGTTTGACATCAGTGCTTTCCGTCAAAACTTGCACAATATCCGCTATCGAGAAATAGTATTCCTGTTCTTCTTCGTTCCAGACAATGCGGACATTGATGCCCTCAAACACTTGAATTATAGACTCATTGCTCATGGTGTTCCTGTTGGTTTTAACGATGCAAATTTACAAAAACCATCGGCAAATTCAAACTTTTTTGCCGATAACAAAACGTATTTATTCCATCACCCTCCCAATAAACCGCACAAACCCATCAATATTCCCATCCATTAGTTTATTTTGCAAGCATCTTCCCTCGTAGGTGCTTCAAAGCCGCAGGAAGTTCCTCTGGCTCCATCATCCGAAGGGTGGCGTTGATTTCTTCGAGCAGCTCGGGATAATGTACACTCTGCATATAGGCTAACTTGATGGCTAAACTCTTCACGCCGACGGGTTCATCGGAAAGAATCGTGTTGAAACAGAAATCGAGAAAATCGGTGCGGATGTGGTCGGGGTCGAAGGATGTCCGTTCCAAGATGTTCATGATCAGGCGGCGTTTGGTGGTGCTTGCGGTGCGCATGGCCTCGTCGATGAGGATGTTTTGGCGTTCAGCCAACCAAGCATCGGCGGTTTTGGGCAAATGGGTCAGCACCCAGGCTGCGTTGTCGGAAGTGCGTTTGTCAGGGTCGAAAAGCAATTGAAACAAATCCTCTTTGAAGTAGGCTCCTGCCAAGGCTCTGACTTCGTTGCCACTGAGCCTACCCGATAATATCGCCTTCAGTTCTGACATGATGGCTCATTTCACAACAAACTTCGCCGTTTCACAGAAGTTTTCTCCCTTGACCTGCAAGAAATAAATCCCCTTTTCCAATCCAGCTACGGAAATAGTTCCACTTGAGAAACCTGCCATTACCTTTTGGCCAAAAACATTGAAAACCGAGTATTCCATCGTTTCGGAAGGAAGGTTTTTCACATAGAGCACATCGGAAACGGGATTGGGATAAACATTGGCTTCCAATCCATCCAGTTCATTCACGCCCAGCACATCCTTCTCCAAGCACTCCGACCACGAAATGGTGTTTCCGCCATCGGTGCTGATGCCGTATTTGTATTGGCCAATCGGCAGGGCATCCCAACCGTAATCGACATAATTCGGCTGGGCCACGTTGGATGCAATCAGGACGCTGTTGCTACCATCGCAGTTGGCGCGATAGACCTCGAAAGGCGTTCCCACGGTGATGTCGTCGATGTAGAAAGCGTTATCGTATTCGCCTTCAGCGAGTTGGTTGGCATATTTCCATTCTAAGATATGGTTGCCGGGACCAATGGCCACGGTGTAGCGCGTCCACGGCACTTCGTCCTTCAAGGTTTCGCCATATTGCACATTGTCGATGAAGAAGCCACAGCCGTTGAGCGGGAAGCAACTGACTCGGGCATAGTAACTTACAACGCTCGATGTAGGCAGGTTGACTGCCAATGAAATCTTGCTGTTGGTGAACATGCCCGTGTTGGTCGACTTGGCACAATAGCTGCCTTCGTTGGGTTGCGTGGTGGTGATGACCCAAGGACTGGTGGCGTCATTAATCCACATGTTTTGGTAGAAGTCGCCCGACTCGAAGCCGTCGTAAACGCCCGCAGGCAGGTTCCATGTCAGTGAAACGCGCATGTTGTTGATGACTTCGGCCTCAATCTCGACCGCTTTCGTCAGGATGAGGTAATTGGAGGGGAGCGAGGTCAGGTCGTTTTCCAGATGGGCGATAATATAATAGGTGTATGAACCAGCATAGTTGATGTGGTCGGTATAGGTGGTCGTCGTCAGATTGTTGGCGATGCGCATACCGTCACGATAAACGTCGTAGGAAAGGCCTTCGGGGGCGGCGGTCCAGTTGAGGATGACTTGCTCGCCGTCGAAGTCGGCGGTGAGGTTGGTGGGACCATGATGAAACAAGGCGTTGATGGCGGCCAAGGCGTCAATGCGGCCAGAGCCTACGCGGTTGGTTTTCATGGTGTTGCCGACCCTAACGGAGGTAAGCTCGATGATGGAGTCCAATTCGGCGGGACTCAAGTCGGGATTGGCCTCAAGCAGCATGGCCAACACGCCAGCCACGCAAGGCGTAGCCATCGAAGTGCCGTCCATCTCAATGTAGTTGTTGGTGGTCTGATAGTTCAAGGAGGTGATGTTGGCACCTGGAGCCGAAATGTCGGGACGAATCAAGCCGGGCTGGTTGACATCGCCGTTTTCGTAAGGATAGTCGTTGTAGTTGCCGACATTCGCGCCTGAAGCCCAAGTCGTTGGGCCGACGGAGGAGAAGCCGCAATGCTCGTCGTTGGAGTCGGTGGCACCCACGCTGATGACGGAGGTCAGGCCGCCTTCGATGAGGTTCCTTTGGTCGGGGTGGAGCCATGCCGGAGGACAGTTGCTCGGGGCACTGATGTTGAAGGGGATGGGGTAGGTGTATTGCGTTTGGCCTTCGTTGCCGCAAGCCACGGCAGCCGCTACGCCCGCATCCAAACAGGTGGCGAAAACGTCGCGGTAGTAGTAGCAGGGACCGGCCCCGACATCGCTGAGCGAGATGCTGAGGAGGTGGGCACCGTGTTCCAAAGCAAACTCAACGCCTTGGATGAGGTGGGTGGCTTCGCCTTCTCCATCTTCGCCCAAAACCTTGATGGACATGATTTTGGCTCCCGGAGCGATACCCGTTTGGGTGCCAGCCGTGCCTTGACCCGCCAAAATGCCAGCGGTGTGTGTGCCGTGACCTTGGTCGTCCATGGGGTCAAGGTCTTGATAGAAAACATCATAGCCGTGGTGCGGGAACTCACTGCCGCCGTCCCACATGCTGTTGGCAATGTCGATGTGGTTGTAGTTGACGCCCGTGTCGATGAGGCCGATGATGATGCCGTTGCCCGTGTAGCCTGTGCCGCCGTAGTTCCAAACCGCAGGCGCGTTGATTTTGTCCACATGCCAGGCATTGTCTCTTGTGGCAGGGCCAATTTTCTCGTTTTGGGGAATCATCGGGCGCATTTCGTCAGGGATAATCATGGCAACGTCCTTGCGCTGGGCGAGTTGCGCAATGACTTCGGCATTGGCCGAGCAACTGAAGCCGTTGAACGACCAGAAGGTTTTCAAATCGCTGACCAAGTTGTCACTTTTGTAACCTTCAAGAAAATCAAGCACTTGGGCTTGCGATGCTTGGCAAAATGCTTTTCTTTCGGCGATGACGAAATCGCGGCGTTGCTCTTTGGTCATCAGCGCGGTTTTTTGTGAAAGTTGGGCATCCTCGTAGCGGTCGGCCATCATGACGATGACATGTTGAAGTCCGTCGGGTTGGCCGAACAAGGTGCTAAAACCGAGGGCAAGAATCAGGGTAAAAATGGATCTCTTCATGGTATTTGATTGATTTTGTGTTACATTACATTTCCGATACGACATTCTAAACATCGTTTGCGCGTGCAAAAATACGAATAAGTTTGTTGATAGCTTACGAGCAATTCCACAAGGAACTCACTTTTGAAGCTCTCTAATTACTTCATCAACGATATATAAGTCCCCAAAAGTGTACAACAGTGTTGCAGGATCGTGAAGCCGTTCATTTGTTTTTGATGTGTAGAAAATGTCCAAGGCACGCTCGCCAGAGACATCAAGGCGTTCGGCCAGCAGGGTAACGATGCGACCAATCTTGTTCCACATTAACAAATCGCTTAACATATCACTTTCCTTTCATTTTGACAGCTTTCTCGAATTTCAAGCAAGTGTCGATTATCCTTTGGTTCAGGATGCAAATTTGGTTGTTGGGTCGATGTTGGGCCAACAATCCCAAGGCTTTTCCCTCGTCAATGAGACCAGCCATAAAACTTTCGACTGTATCAATCACACTATCATTGGCCACTCCGCCTTCGATGAAGTCGAAGTCTTTCCAAACCGTCTTTCCGCTACGGCAATCCACGATGAAATGAAGCCATTCGGCATCGTAGTGTTCAAACTTCTTATATCGAAATTCAGCAACGGCTTTGTCAAAATCAAAGAGATAGTGGTTGATAAAGCCAACAGCATCCATGTAATATCTGCTCTTGGTCGTTGCCCAGGTCTTGGCTTGGCTTAAGACATCGGTGACGTAGAAACCTTTGCCAAAATCAAGGTTGTCGCGACCAATATGCACCAGGGGCTGCTCAATCGTTTCAATGCCTCCGTGGAACACCTTTCTCATGCGCGTACTCCTTTCTTGGATTCCCAAATGGCGAGGGCACCCAATACGTCTTCGGTGACATGTTGTCGGCTTTGGGTGTGAAGGCCTTCGTAGCACTTGATGATAAAGCCCTCAATCAGCCCCACTCGCTTCATTCTTCTGTACATGTCGGATGACGACACATTTTCAGCCCTTGCTGCTGATTCCACACAAGAAGCCACAAATATCATTAATTGCTCGGTCTTTCTCTTGGTCGTACTCTTTAGCATAAAGTTCCTGTTTCTCACTGCAAAAGTAATAAAAAAACATGAGTATGCTTCAAAAACTATGAAAAACCGTTTTATCGGATGTTTGAGGACATAAGCGAACAGGCTTTTATTCCACAACACCAATTATATAATTGGCATCCATATATCAAAAGAAAAACTAATGTCGTCATTGTTTGATTCGCCTTTCATTTATCATTGTATCGCATTGCCGCAGGGGTTTTTATTGCGTTGACGAACTGCTCTTTGCTCAATGTATCCTCCTCTCCTTTCAAATAACGATAAATGTGCCACGATTCATCCTTTAGCACTGGAAGATAAAAGGCATAATCCGTGAGTTTGGAACATTGCTTGTAACATTCTTTCAATGCATTGACTTTCGTTTTGTATTCCTCCGAATCAAATTGCGAAGCATTGGAAACATTGACACTTTTCACCTCAAACAGATGAAGATAGCCTTGACGGTCTTTCATCACAAAATCAGGATATGAGTTGTGAACACCATTCAGATAATACTCGTACCTGATTTCTGAGTTCATCAAATAGTTCTTGCCCCACAAAAACTTGCTTTCATCACTCAACCGAATCGGTTCAGTTGTTCCATCTGTCCTCAACTGACCTTGTTTGTAGGCTGGATTAAACTCTCCGACCTCAACCTTATCCATTTCGTCACGTGACAAGTCCTTCAGAATCGAAGCCCATCCTCGTTCTGCCTCACTGTCGAACGAGAATCGGTCGTGACCGTCTTTCCTTTTCCAAACCCAATCACTGATATTCTCATAATGCTGGTTGTCAGTATACATAGAAGTCATTGGGAACGATACCTCTTTGTCCATATCGTTCTCGTCTTTCACAATTTCCATACTTTGGGCATAATCGCAAATGTATTGCTCGTACGACTTCCTGACCTTATCTGCATACTCGCAAAAAAGCCACCATTTCATAATGTCGCCATCGGCATATTCATAACACAGCTTCTTCACATCGTTGTTGCACTTTTGCAATCGGGCATACATCTCGAAAATGCTGGAATGTGTCCCTATCGTCGGCATAGCCTCCAAGAATTTCGACACATCGAAATCGGCTCTTTCCGTCAGCGGTTTCAGGCGCGTCGTCTTTATCTTTACAGCATCGGGTATGTCTTTCGGATTGCCATAGAGTTTCACTTGATAGGACTTTCTGACACTATCAGGCGGAATGCCCCAAACCCAAGCGGTCATTGCCAATTCCTGCGCTTCTTTGGAAAGATGCTCAAAATCAAGCAAACGCGGATTGCGGCGTACACGCCCCATCACTTGTTCATCCAATTGTTTGCTTTGCGTGTCACGAACCTGATACAGCATACAAGCACGAGGAATGTCCCAACCTTCCGAAATCACCATCTTGAAAACGATAACATCAATAGTGGATGCGCTTTCCTTGGCATAGTCTTTCCATCGGGCCACAGGCAGTTTGCCTAATTTGTCGTTGGTCTTGCATTTTTCCTTCTTGTCCACTATCGACATCCATTTCAGGTGCTGGTGCTCGGTTTTGGTCAAAATGGATTCAATGTTCGCCCATTCTTGTTCGGCCTTGTCCTTGTTGGAAATCTGGATGATGAGGCAGGGATTCACGCCCAACAAGTTTCTGTAATCTTCCTTGATTTCCTCAAACTTGCAAATGGCAGCCTCGACCGTATCTTCATCACTTCCCATTTGCACCTCTTTAATCAACTTTGCGGCTACGGCCTCTTCATCCGTAATTTCTACGTCAGGATTTTGGCCACGTTTCAGGTTGGGTGTTGCCGAAAAATTGATGGTCTTTGAGAAGAAATGCGCCGAAAGGTTGTCGAGGTTGTTGGTGGCTTGGTGGCACTCGTCCTTGATGAGATAAATCGTTTTGTTCTTCCCTTTGCCAAACAAGTTGGATGTGATTTGATCCAAGAAATTCATCATCGCGCCCTGCATCAGTCGGCCTCCGCTTTTGTATAGGTCGCGTGGAAGAACATACACATTATAATCCAAAGGGATGAATAGTCCTTCTTCCCCTGAGAGTTCCGTCGAAATCAAATGAGGACGCAACTTGGAAAATATGCCGCGCTCAGCACAATCGCGAAACACCTTATAGTTTTGCTCCGCCAAGTTGCCTTTGGATAGTGAAGAAACCAAAAAGACCACTTCCGGCTGCTGCTCAATGACGCGATTCATAAAGTCAGCCATCATACGGGTCTTGCCGCTGCCTGTTGGAGCACGGAAAGTGATTTCCTTTTTCGACTTGAGCTTGTTTACCAATTCCGCAACGGCATTTTGCTGTAAATCAATCGCTTCTTGCAACATGGTTTAGCCCTCCGCAATTCGTTTCTTCCATTCGTCATCGTTTTCAACATTCTTTTGGGCATTGCTGAAATTACTGCATACCCATTCCACCTTTTCCCGCAACGTCTGGAACTTTTCTTGCCCGTATAACGTTTCATCGATGACTTCAAACGGCGTCTTGCCATCGGTATCGGCAAAATTGGCTACGGTTGCAAGGTCATACACATCAAGATTGCCTCCGTACATTTTGTTTTCTTTTATCCATTTGAAATCTTTCGTACCGTCGTAGCACTCGCCCGTCATAATGCGTTTCAAACGCTTGGCCGTAACATCGTAGGCAATGCCGTTTGGCGTGGTGGGTGTCGTTTCGTTCAGTTGGCAAAGGATAAAAGTGCGGTTGCCTTCGTCTTTCTTGTTTAATTCCAATACGGCGTGGCCTGTGGTTCCGCTGCCAGCGAAGAAGTCAAGGATGATTGATTTTTTTGATAGAGGATTTGCTAGTCTCAAAATATATTGAATCAGCGAAACAGGTTTTGGAAAGCCAAAAGATTTATCTCCAAAAATACTTGTAATATCTTTTGTACCATCCAAGGTCATACCCACCTCTTTTGGTAAATCTGTACTTGCAGCCACAAATCCCAAAAAATCTCCAGATTTCTTTTCATCGTCTTCTTTCCAATAGCGAATTACAGGTTTTGTAATGCTTAAAAAATCATAGTCTCCTGGAAAGATGATTCTATTATTGAAATAGTATTCTTTAAACGTTTCCTCATTATTTGCCCATACTCGATTGGGGTTGGGAGGATACTTTTCTCCAGTTTTAGGATTGATTACCATAAAAAAGCAATTTGGCCTTTCTTTTGCAGACCTTTGAGTCGTCATATCATGGATTCGCCAAGGTCTATTTGGAAAATCTGGTGTCTCGTAATACTTCCTTGTTTCTTTTTCTATTCCAGATTGAAAATATTCTTTACCATAGCACATAATCCATTCGTAATCTTGAGAGATTCCAAAAGGCACATCAGATTTCGCAGTTCTTTTTCTCCAAGGAATCGTTGCGACAAAACTCATTTCCCCAAACACCTCATCAAACAAGCATTTCACGTATGCCTGATTGCGGTCATCAATGCTGCAAAAGATGACACCGCTATCCGAAAGAAGCATTTTGGCCAACATCAGTCGCGGATAGAGCATCGAAAGCAAGTTGTCGCGCGTGATGGCATTTTCGTAATTGGTTTGGGCAAATTCGCCCATACTGTCCTTGCCATACGGAGGGTCGATGTAAATGACATCAATCTTTCCTTTGTATTGAATCAGAAGGTTTTGCAAGGCTTGGTAGTTGTCGCCAATGATAAGTTTGTGAATAGGCTTGCCATCATCGGTATAGAAACTCAGAGCCTCATTTTTCTTGAAATAACAAATGTCATCGGTCATGCGTTCCAACCGCTTATCGAAGTGCAGGCCAGTACGCTTGTAAGTGGTGCCTAATTCGGCAATCGACATAGCCTCATTATCGTTGTCCGCTTGGCGAATCAACTTTTTCAGCAATTCAGCATTGGCAGGTTCCAAAATTTTGTCTGCCACACGCTTGTCGATTTCGGCAATCAATTTGTCCTTTATGGTGTTCATATTCCATGCTTTAAGATAGCGGTTGGGAACTTGTTCGATGACAACAGGTGGACAAATTTAGGGAAAACGAAAAGCGCGGATTTCGCTCATCGCTTTCCGAGGTATTTGGCCGACCTGTCCCGTCAATGAGTTCCGTCCACGCTTACGCATGGACGCTTGAACTTACTCATTACGGGACTTTTCTTCTAATCGCCAAATTTTCGGAAAGTCTCGAATAAATTGCAAACGCTATGGTTTATAATATGTTAGTTGTTTTCAGTATTTATTTCATCCAATTCATTTGTTGGTTTGTTGGCGCAAAAATATGGAATAATTTCATTCCGTCAGCAGGTTGCTGACGAATTGTAACACTTAATCTGTCACCAGCTTGGTGACAAGGATCACCGCAGCAGCACAGCCCCAATCCTACATTCCAAGCACCGTTTTCGCTTGCAATACATATTATAAAGGTGCAACAGGGCTTGGGTCTGCATGGCGTTTTCCGCCTTGATGCCGCATGAGGCGAAATGTCGGATGATGGCATTGTCCTCAGCCTCAGTCTCTTCCAAGAACTGCATGGCCGTCTCGCACACCGATTCGTCCTTATGTAGTTTGCCATAGCAAAACAACAAGGGTGTCACGGCATTGATAATCAATACATCGGCGGTGGTTTCGCCCAAATGTTTCGCTTTTTGGGTATGGTTAGGTGTCCCCCTTTTAAGGGGGGCAGGGGGATTAAACCGCCAATGCGTTTCCCAATATTCAGATGCCTTCACATCAAACAGAACCTTGACCTCGGCAGCGTTTTTCGCCTCGCGGATTTTGGAGAAAAGACAGCCGTTTTTGTGAATCAATTGCGCCATTTGCGCCAAACGGAGGGTCGGGAAGTTGCTCGGACGCATTCGCATGAACTTCCAACGCTCGGTGGGCATGGCCAGGAGGTTGAATTTGGCTTTCATTACGGCAAACTCACGCTTGAGCAGCAGGGGATAGTCCTCGGTGAAATCGTTTTCAAGGAATCCCGCGCAGCCCATCAGCATGGCTTCCAACTGCAAAAGGTTGTCGGCATGTTTCAGCAAGGTCTTGAAAGGCAAGATGTTGGCCAAGGTTTCAAAGGCTTCGTTGTTCACTTTCAGGCCGAAATAGCGCATCAGGAGTTTATAAAGTGCGTCTTCCCAGTCGAATTGGTTGGATTCCAAGATTTTGGTGACATTTCCCGACTTGCTTTCCAAGCGTTCCACAGCCATGCGGTCTAACCACGAAAGGCGAGTGAAAACGGGTACTCGGTCAATGCTTTTCTCGCAGGGAATCCAGTTTTTTGAGGAGATAAACGTTTGATATTGAAGGAATAAATTGTCGTTGAAGCGGCCTTTCAGTTCCAAGGTCGGGAGGTCGTTGGCCTTGGTGTCGTTTTCGTATACCACATGGAGGATGACATTCTGATAGGCCTTGTCGGTTTGGTGTCCGTGTCGGTTCCAGTCGCTGCTTTTCACATGGATTTCCACATGGCCAGCCCAAAGTTTGTCGCCGATTTGGATTTTGGCTTCCAAGAAGTCAGGCCCGGAATTGGTGTTGCGGTAGCCTGTCGAAACCACTTCAACCTTCTCGCCTTCTGTGGTTTGCAAGTTGTTGTCGGTCAGGCGGTTCTCCCAGAGGTAGTATAGGAATTCTTCTTTCATCTTTTTCCGATTCTATTTCCGGGCTTTGCCATCTCGCGGTAGCGACAGTGGGGCATGCCCCACTGTTGGCAACGCCCAACAAATCTTTCGTCGTTTATTTTATAGTCCAACTGTTCAACGGTATGCTATCCAACACGCCTTTCTTCGCGGCCCAGTCGATGAGGAGGGAGCGCAAATCACGGTCGCTTTGCCAAACGACATGGTTCTTGATGTCCTCTTGCGCCCAGCCGATGCCGTTCATCAGGTGGTTGCCGCCGCCCATCGAGCGGTAGGAATTCATCACAACGTTGTAAGTCTTCTCCATGTCAAAAGGTGTGCCGTCGGCCATGCGTAATATCTTGATTCTGTTGCCCATCGGGTTCTTGTCGGTCACTTCATAAATGATGCCCGCAGCGCAGTCGAAATTGTAAATCGGGCTTTTCATTTCGTAGGCGTATTCGAGGAAATCCTTCACCTCCTTGCCAGTCAAGGCCATGACTGCCAATGAGTTCTCGAAAGGATACCAAGTGAAGAAGTCGCTCACTTTTAACATTCCCGCTTCGAGGGTCTTGCCGCCGCTGAGAGGCGCGGCCATCGAAATGTCGGCGTGGATGCCTTCGGACTCGACGGTCTCAAACTGGCAACGGTGTATCTCGTCGACCCAAAGGCAAGGCCCGCTGAAAACCTCGTCGCTGCTGATGGTGACGGGCAACTCGGCCACTTCACGCTGTTTGTAGGCCTCGGCGCGGTCCAAATAGGGTTGGAGCAGGGCAAGGAAGGCTTCGTCTTTCTCTTTGCCGTCGGTGGGCTTCAGTTCAAAGGTAACTTGGGGCTTTTGTCCTTTTTTCAAGGTGACTTCGGCCATGGCAAGTCCATAGCCGCGATTGCCCGAATTGAGCACATAAACGGGTTCTCCGTTGATATTCAATACTTTTTCGGCACGGGCGCGGTGGTCGTGGCCATAGAAGATTAGGTCGAAGCCGGGCACATTCTCGGCCACCCATTTCGTGGCGTTTTCGCGGCCCAAAGGATGGTCGGGCGGCAGGTTTTGCATCTGTGGCTCCCAGCCGGAATGGAACAAGCCGATCATCAAGTCAGGGTGCTCCTTTTCGTGGATGATTTTCACCCATTTTTCGGCTGCGGCCTCCAATTGCTCGAAGCGCAGTCCGGGCCTCAGTCGGTCGGGCACCCAAGTGACGACGTAAGGCGTGAGCAGCCCCAGCACGGCAATCTTGAAGCCGTCGCGTTTCAGTATAATATAAGGAGTGAAATACGGCTCGCCGGTCGTTTCGTCGATGACATTGGCGCAAACCACGGGCATTTTCAACTCGGAATAGAGTCGGTCGAATACCTTGCGGCCAGCCTCAATGTCGTGATTTCCAACGCCTACCGCATCGTAAGGGAAATAATTCAGCACTACGGAAACGAGATTGGGATGCTCGGCGTCTTGGTTGGAGCAATACTGGAACGGTGTGCCTTGCACATTGTCGCCGTTGTCCAAAAGAATCAGTTTTTCGCCCAATTCGGTTTTCATCTTTTTGATGAGGAAAGCATCGTTGGCGAACTCGTCGTAACGCCCATGCGTGTCGGTGGTTTCAATGAAGGTCAAAGTGGTTTCCTTGGGTGCGCACGAGGCGAGCATTGCAGTCAAAAGGGTCATAAACACGATTTTTGTTTTCATAATGATGAAGATTTAATGCGCTAAAATTACGGCTTTTTCAGCCATGCACGACAAATCGGGGAAAATTTTTTCGCCAAAAAGGGTGCTGTAACATATAATTCCGTATTTTTGTGGCACAATTCCAAACCGTTTGCGCGATGGCCGACTTGAGCATCATAGTATCTGAAATCGAGTTGAAATTGAGGAAGTTGCTTGATGAAAAGAAACGGCTTGAAGCGGAAAACAAGCGGCTCGCCGAGGAAAACGAAGCGTTAGACAGGGAAAATCTGGCGTTGCGACATGCGGCGGAGGAGTTGCAGGACAAAATAAATAAATCTACAATTGTTAACGCACTCGACAACGAGGGAGAAATAGAAGAAGGTAGAAAGCTCATAAAGGATTTGGTGAAGGAAATTGACAGGTGCGTTTCGATTCTGAACAGTAAGGAATAACTCAAATAATTGAACGTCAGCGAGATGGATGAGATTACGATAAACATCACTCTGTTGGATAGGCCCTACCGGCTCTCGGTGGCCCGCGCTGACGAAGAGAGCGTCCGCAAGGCTGGCAAACTCATCAACGAGCGGGTGAAATACTACTCGGCGCATTACGCCTACAAGGACGTGCAGGACCTGCTCTCGATGACGGCCTTGCAATTTGCCACTTCCGTCGTCAAAATGGATTCCGAGTTGACCTACCGCAATCAGAACTTGGAACACAAACTGCACGACCTGAACGCCTTACTGAGCGAACAAGCATAATCCACGCTTCGGCATGGACGTTCTTTGAAAGACTGGAACTGTCTGTTCAGCGCATTTGGTAAACTCAACACTATCAAACACATCAATCGGTCTACTCGCGCTCTGTAAAAACAGGCCTCATTCCCCTCGGGGAAGCACCGTTGGTGCCGGTGGACGTTTGCGCAACGCGGTGGCCACAAGCGTATCTTTTGGGGTTTACGCATATCCCAACGGACAGACAGTTCCTTTTGTTTCCTCCTCAATTTTCGGGTAAAACAGAGTTTTTTAAAATGTTATTACTCAACGCATTAAACATCATTCTTCCGATTGCGGCCCTTTTGGTGGGCTTGGCTGTCGGGTATTTTATCACCTCCACACTGCTGAAAAAAGCGGTCACAAAAGAAGAAACTGCCCTGCTTGAAGAGGCCAAGGAAAAGGCCGAAGTCATCAAGAAAGAACGCATCTTGCAAGCCAAGGAGAAATTCCTCCAAATGAAGGACGAACACGAAAAGGCCTGCGACGAGCGCAAGCGCGAATTGGCCTCTGCCGAAAACCGCATCAACCAACTGAAGCAAGACGCCAACAAGAAGATGGAAGAGGCGCAGCGCAAGTCCAAGGAATTGCAGGCTGCACAACAGAAATTGGAAGGCCAACTCGACACCTTCAACAAGAAAAAAGCCGACCTCGACCGCATTTACGACGAAGAAGCGAAGAAATTGGAAACCATTTCCGGCCTCTCGGCGAAGGATGCCAAGGAGCAACTCATCGAACTCATCAAGGAAGAGGCTCAGGCCGACGCGATGGTCTATGTGAAGGAAGTGACTGAGGAGGCCAAACTGAGTGCTGCCCAAACGGCCAAGAAGATTGTGCTTGAAACCATCCAGCGCACGGCTTCTGAAACGGCCATCGAGAACACGGTGAGCGTGTTCAACATTGAAAATGACGAGATTAAGGGTCGTATCATCGGGCGCGAAGGTCGCAATATCCGCACGCTCGAATCGCTCACGGGCGTGGAAATCATCATCGACGACAGCCCCGATGCCATCCTCATTTCCGGCTTCGACCCCATCCGCCGCGAAATAGCCAAACTTTCTTTGCAGAAATTGGTCGTCGACGGACGTATCCACCCTGCCCGTATCGAAGAAGTGGTCCACAAGGTGGAAAAGCAAGTGGATCAAGAGATTATGGAAACCGGCAAGCGCACATCCATCGACCTCGGTGTCCACAACCTCAACCCAGAACTGATCAAGATGATTGGCCGTATGAAATATCGTACCAGTTATGGCCAGAACCTGCTGCAACACTCCATCGAAACGGCCAAACTTTGCGCTACGATGGCTGCTGAATTGGGCCTCAACGTGAAGTCGGCCAAACGCGCCGGTCTCTTGCACGACATTGGTAAAGTGGCTGAAAATGAGGAAGAACTGCCGCACGCCATCCTTGGTATGAAGGTGGCCGAGCGCCTGAAGGAGAAACCCGACATTTGCAACGCCATCGGCGCGCACCACGAGGAAATCGAGATGGACAACATGATTTCGCCCATCGTGCAGGTGTGCGACGCCATTTCGGGTGCGCGTCCGGGTGCCCGTCGCGAGGTGGTCGAGGCTTATATCCAGCGTCTCAACAAGTTGGAGGATATTGCCATGTCTTATCCGGGTGTGGTGAAGACCTACGCCATCCAAGCGGGTCGCGAGTTGCGCGTCATTGTGGGTGCCGACAAGGTGAGCGACCAAGACGCCGACCGCATTGCCTACGACCTCTCGAAGCAAATCCAGACCGAAATGACCTATCCGGGTCAAATCAAGATTACGGTCATCCGCGAAACGAGAGCCGTGCAATATGCGAAGTAAACACGATTATGATTAGAGAAGAAACTGTTTTTGGACCTATAAGGAGTCGCCGCTTGGGCGACTCCTTAGGCATTAATTTGCTGCCTGAAAAAGGCAAGATTTGTAGTTTTGATTGCATCTATTGCGAGTGCGGCTGGAACAAGGACGGACGCAACGACACCCGATTGCCTTCGGCAGAAAAGGTGCGCAACGACTTGGAAACCAAACTGAAACAATGCCAAGCCAATCAAATCAACATCGATTCCATCACCTTCAGCGGCGATGGCGAGCCAACACTGAACCCTGAGTTTCCGCAAATCATTGACGACACGATACGGCTGCGCAACCAATATTATCCCAACTCGAAAATCACGGTGCTGTCGAATGCCACGCGGGTACACTTGCCCGAAGTGTTCAACGCCTTGCGCAAAGTGGACAACCCGACCATGAAAATCGATGCGCCGACGAATGACTTGGTTGAGAAAATCAACCATCCTGCGTCGGGCTATGATATTAATAAGGTAGTGGAGGCTTTGAAGCAGTTCAATGGCGACTTCATCATGCAGACCATGTTCCTGAAAAGCAAGGATTTTGATTCGTCAAGCCCCGAAGTATTGAACGGCTGGATGGACATTGTGCGCCTGCTGAAGCCACGTGAAGTGATGGTCTACACCATCGACCGTCCCACGCCCGAGGAAGGTTTGCAGAAATTCACCGTGGAGGAAATGCGCCGTTTGGTGCAGCCCCTGATTGACGAAGGGTTTTTGATTCAGATTAAGGGGTAGTTTGTTAACCGCGAAAGAAAGTTTGTTTTCAAATCATTAGCGAAGAATATAATGAGATTCTAAGGTCAAAAAAATTGACCCTAATAGCATGATTTTCGGTTGAAATAGATACCACTTTACGACCCAAAAAACTCCTCCTTGAAATTCACAAAACAAACTCGCTCTTGGGCACGGGTCAGGGCGGTGTAGAGCCAGCGGAGGTCTTCCACTTCGAGAGTTTCCTTTTGGTTGAGGGAAGAATCGATGAAAACGGTGTTCCATTGGCCGCCTTGGGTTTTGTGGCAGGTGAGGGCGTATGCAAACTTCACCTGCAAGGCGTTGAACCACGGGTTCTTCTTCATCTCTTTGTAACGCTCACGGCGGTTGGGAATGTCCATGTAGTCTTCCTCGATGGCGGCAAACAGCCGTTTGTTTTCTTCCTCCGTCAGCGAGGCACTGTTGCTGTTCAGTGTGTCCAACAGGATTTTCGCTTCCACATTGGGCGCGTCGGGATAGTCGGTGAAACTGAGTTCCACATCGGCGAAACGGAAGCCGTACATCTCCTCGAAATGCCTGATTTTCCGCAACTCAGCCATGTCGCCGTTGGCGATGAAACTGATGGCTTGGTTGCCTTCGGCCCAGTAATAGTTGTTTTTCACCACCATCAACTTGTCGCCTGTTGCAATTTCACCCTCAATGTTGAGGATGCGTCCTCGGATGGCCTGATTGAACATGTTGGCCCTTTTGTTCGATTTGCAGATGATGACCGCCTCATTCTCCGAACTGTTGGCGAAGGCCTTGTGCAGCATTTCCTCAAAGGTTTCAGGCTCAATCTTTTCGATGTCGCTGAAGCCTTGAAGATGGAAAATGGGCAAGTGGTATTCGTAGAGGTTTTGGCTGAGCATTTGCCTGATGTCGGTGGCGTTGTAGAGAATGCCCGATGCCAAGGCCTGACGTTTCACTTCGGTCAGTTCGTAGGTGGCTGCGGTGATGGGAAACTCGGATTTCAGGTATTCGCAATTGAGTGCGGGGCTTTCCGAACTCTCCACGGGCGGCAGTTGTGCCGTGTCGCCAATGAGCAGCAAGCGGCAGTTTTCGCCACTGAAAACAAAACTGAGCAAGTCGTCGAGCAGGCTTGTGCCGCCAAATTCCTTTTGTTCGCCAATCATAGAGGCCTCGTCGACGATGAAAAGCGTATTCTTGAACTTGTTTTCGGCTCTCGCGATGCGGATACTGCCGTCGGGGAAGGTCTTGGCTTGGTAAATCCTTCTGTGGATGGTGCTCGCGTTCTGTCCCGTGTAGTTGCTGAGCACCTTGGCGGCGCGTCCCGTGGGTGCCATCAGCACATATCTCATCCCGATTGAGGGCAGGGTTTTCACCAAGGTTTTCACCAACGAGGTTTTTCCCGTTCCGGCGTAGCCTCTCAAAACATAGGTCGGATTTTCCTTTTGCGAGAGTAGGAAAGCGGCCAAATGATACAATACAATCGATTGACCTTCAGTAGGTTCAAACCCGAAGGATTGTGTGAGGCGGTTGAATAACTCTTGTCTGCCCATCGCCGAAATGGATTAGAAGGGGTAGCCGATGCCCATCTGCATCCTCAAGTTGCCAAACTGGTTGAAACGCCAATGGTTGCCGTTTTCGTCGGCGTAGGGGTTGCGCATGGCGTAGGCGAAATCAAGGCGGATGATGAGGAACGAGGCATCGATTCTGAGGCCGAAGCCCGCGTCGAGGGCCAACTGCTTGTAGAAAGTGCTGAAATTGAACTCGGCGTTGGGCATGGATTCGTTGGCGTAATAGGTCCACACGTTGCCCACATCGACGAAAAGGGCGCCGTTGATGATGTTGTAGAGGGGGAATCGGTATTCTGCGTTCATTTCTAATTGCATGTCGCCAATGCGCTCATAGTTCTCATTGTCAGGTACATAGCCTCCAGGTCCAACGGTGCGATAGAGCCAGCCGCGCAAGCCGTTGGAGCCGCCGCCGTAGAAACTGCGCTCGAAGGGTAGGTCTTTTGAGTTACCATAGGGGATGCCAAGGCCGACAAACTCGCGGAACACGAGCCACGACTTGTTGCCGAGGTCCAAGTGCTGGCGGAAGTCGAAACAGCCTCTCATATATTGCGCATAGCGGATGTTCAGAAATTCGTAATGGCCGTCTTCGGTTTCGGTGACGAGTTTCGTGTGGTTGAAAAGCGAAATCAGGTTGCCGCTCGATTCAAAGTCGGTGCGGAGGTAGATGAAACTGCCCTCTTTGTTGAACCGTTGGCTGCTGTAAGTCATCGAATAACGCAAACCGAGAAGCATGTGGCTGTTGTATTGTTCTTTCTTCCTCTGGCTGGTTTCGGCATCGAGATAGGCTTGGAAAGTCGGGTTGATGTCGCTGATTTTCACTCTGTTGAAGTAGATGGGCGAGAAGGCATGAACCATACGGTTGCTGTTTTTCCAGTCGTAAGTGAACATGGCCGTCGATGTGTAACGTGAGTAGTAATACCTCACTTGCGCGTTGAATCCCAAGGAGACGGAGGTGGTGGGCTGGTAGTCTCTCGCAAGGTCGTTGATGGCATATGGACTGAGGAATTTCGGGAACAAGACGCTCGCCGTTATGCCCAACTCCTTCGTGTTGAACACTTTCTTTCCACTTTCGTTTTCTTCCTCTCCGAGTAGTTTTTGGGCTTCCAAGCCTCCCTTGAGGCTGAGTTGGAAAACCTCGGCTCCGCGGAAAATGTTCTTGTTGGAGTAGGAAAAACTGCCTTTGATGCCGAGGTCGCCGTCGGAGTTGGTGCCTTCGCCCTGCACTGTGAACGAATGGATGTCGTTCTGTTGCATGGTGATACGGCAGTCGAGGAGGTTGGTGGTGTCGTTGGGAACGGTGTCGAACTGGATGCCTACATTGCTGAAAAGCCTGAAGTTGCCAAGCGATTTGTAGGTGCTGGTGACGCTCCTCAGATTGTAAGGCAGCCCCTCGGCAATGTGGATGGAGCGCGAGAAAGTCTGAGGTTTCACCTGTGGTTTCCCGAAATAGAAGAAGTCAACGATATTGGTGATTTTCCTTCTCCGGCCAAATTCCAAGGTGAGCGTGGCCGAGTCGGTGGGCTTGTCGTTCATGCGAAAGATGGAGTAGTTGGGGTAGACGCTGATGTCGCGGATGCGGTATTTCTTGTAGGCCAAGTCGCTCTTTTTCAGGTGCATGGTGATTTCCATGGTGTGGTCCATGAAGTTGCTGTCCACCTCGTAGTAGATGAGGTCGCGGTTGAAGAAGTAGTAGCCTGAGTTTTTCATCCGATCGGTGATGAGTTCGCGCTCTTCGTCAAGCGAGTAGGCGTTATAGATGTCGCCTTCCTTCAGGGGAAACGCCGCGCTGTCGCGCATAATGTAGGAACGTATGAGGCTGTCTTTGATGATGTAGTTGATTTTCTTGACGTAGTAGGGGCGGGCAGGGTAGACGTGATAGGTGACTTTGGCCATTTTTTCCCTCTTCTTGAAGTCAACGGAATGTGTCACCTTGGAATGGAAATAGCCTACATTGTCGAGGTAGCGCATCATCTGCACGGCTGAGTTGTCGGCCTCAATCTTGTCGTAATAGATAGGCTCGTTGCCGAAAGTCTTGTCCATCCATTTCCAAAACACGCTTTTTGGATGACGCGCGTGTTGGTAGAAGTACCATGTGGGGAGATTGGTTTGGAGGGTGCTTTTGTAGGGCTTCTGGGAGATATATTTCGAAATGTCCGACTTGCTGAGTTTGGTGCGTTTTTCCTCAATGACGACCTTGTTGCTTTTGACGAGGTATTTCCCTTCGGGCACGAAACGCCGGATGGAGCACGACGACATCAAGACGGCCACCAAAAAAGCAATGACAATATGGAACCTTTTGCCTGACATGAGGAATACGGATAGGCTGCAAAGGTAAGAAATTATCCTTTACACGACCTCGGCCACGGTGAAATTGCTTCCGCCGATGAAGACCACATCTCCAAAATGGGCATTGTTGACGGCGGAACGGTAGGCATGGCTCACCGACTCGAACACTTGTCCGCGAAGGCCCATGTCGAAGGCTTTTTCGGCCAAAATGTGGGCATCCAAACCGCGTGGGATGTCGGCTTTGCAGAAATAGTATTCGGCGCCACGAGGAAGGAGTTGCAAAACGCTGTCGATGTCCTTGTCATTCACCATGCCGAGTACGAAATGCAACTTACCATAGTGCATTTCAGCCAATTGGCGCACCACTTCTGTGATGCCCGCCACATTGTGGCCTGTGTCGGCAATGGTGAGCGGGTCTTTGCAGAGGATTTGCCAACGGCCCATCAAGTGGGTGTTTCTGATGACTTTTCCGATGCCGTCGCGAATGTCGTCGTCCGAGAGGTTGAACTTGTCGCGGAGCAGGTCAATGGCGCACATTACTGTGGTGAGGTTCTTCTGCTGGTAGTTGCCCATCAGCGGGATTTCGAGGGCTTCCATGTATAGTTCGCTGTTTTTCCAAACGTCAAACTTTTGCTCGGTGAATGACTCGAAATATATTTTGTCGCAGTCAAAGATTTGGTCGGCGAAGTAAATCGGGCTGCCACATTCCTTGGCCTTGTCGATGAAAACCTGCTCGGTTTCGGGATGGGTTTCGCCAATCACCACAGGGATGCCGGGCTTGATGATGCCGGCCTTTTCGTAAGCGATTTTCGCCCGCGTGTCGCCCAAGAATTTGGTATGGTCGAAGTCGATGTTCGTGATGATGCTCAACTCAGGCGTGATGAGGTTGGTGGAGTCCAACCTGCCACCCATGCCCACCTCAACGATGGCAATGTCGACTTTCTCGTTTCGGAAATAATTGAAGGCCATGCCCACGGTCATCTCAAAGAAGGAAAGTTCCATCGCCTCAAACTTATCCTTGTAAGTGTCAATGAATTGCACCACGTTTTCTTCTGGAATCATCTCCCCGTTGATGCGGATGCGCTCGCGGAAGTCGCGCAGGTGGGGTGAGGTGTAAAGGCCTGTTTTGTAGCCCGCTTCCTGAAAAACGGAGGCCAAGGTGTGCGAAACGGAGCCTTTGCCGTTGGTGCCGGCCACATGCACCGACTTGAAACTGTTGTGCGGGTTGTCCAAAAGGTCTAAAAGTTGGATGGTATTGTTGAGGTCAGCCTTGTAAGCGGCGGCTCCAATGCGTTGATACATTGGGAGTTTGTTGAACATCCATTCGAGGGTTTCTTGATAAGTCATAATCATTTGTTGATGACAAAAGTATAGGTGATGGTGCCGTGTTGTTCCTCGGGCGCGTTGGGGTCGGAGGCGAAGGCGGAGCGCAAGGCGGCCTGTTTGGCCTTCTCGCGCATGGATTGGTTGATGACAGTGGTGCCTTTGGTGGCAACTTCCGCTCTGGTTACCTTGCCTTCGCGGTTCACCCAAATATCGACAACGACGATGCCTTCTTCGGGGAAGTCGTCGTTGGGGCGGTGCAACGATTTCGCGCCGCGACCGCCGAGGTCGTAGCCCGTTCCGTTGCCTTTTCCGCCTTGACCGTCATATTTCTTGATACCCGCCAAACCATTCGGATTACCTTGGTCGCCGGGCTGACCCGTAATACCTTCTGAACCACCTGGTTGCGGAGTGTCGCTGCCCTTGAACAAAGCCCTTTGGTTGACGGTGGGCTTGGGCTCTTCGGCAGGTTTTTCCTGCTTCGGTTTGGTGTTTTTGGGCTTTTCAAGCGAGGGAGCTTCATCGTCGTTTTGCGTCACGATGTCTTCCTTGCTTTTGTTCGGTTGTTGCTGAGGTTGGGCGGCTTGCGGAATGGCGGGTTTCTCGGGCTGGATGTTGCCCATGCCTTGGTTCATCATGCCCAAGTCGACCTCCACGCCTTCTTCGCCCGGTAGCGGCAAAGGCGTCCTGAAGGCCATCAGAAACAAGATGAGCAAGGCCAAAGCGTGTACCACGATGGTACCCGCTGCGGCTATGCCCTTGTCTTTCTTTTCGTTGCTGTTCATAATGCCTCCTATTTCTTCGGTGCGGTGGCCAAAATCACCTTGTGGCTGTTGCCAGTGGCGTTGTTGATGTCGTTGACGGCATCAATCACATTCACAACATATTGCACGGGAACGCTCTTGTCTGAGCGCAATACCACCGTGGCTTGGCTGTCGTTGCCTATCTTGTTGTTGATGAGGTCGGTGAGTTGGGTTTCGTCAGCGGGCGTTTCGTCCACGAAATACTGGAATTGTTCGTTGACGTAGACCGTGACGGTTTGCTTAGCCATGGTTTTGCTGTTGCTCGAAGGCAACATCAGTTTGATGGCGTTAGGTGCGACCAAGGTCGAAGTCAGCATGAAGAAAATCAGCAGCAGAAACACCAAGTCCGACATGGACGAGGAGTTAAACGTGGGTTCGACCTTATTTCTTGATTTGATGGCCATAATACGCTGGTTTTAAGCGGGTTCGTTCAAAACATCCATAAATTCGGTCGCCTTGGCTTCGAGCAAGTTGACCACTTTTTGGATTTTCGTTGAGATGATGGCGTGGAAGAAATAGGCGAAAATGCCGACAATCAGACCGCCGACGGTGGTCACCATAGCAGTGTAGATGCCGTTTGAGAGTGTGGTGATATCAAGATTGTTGCCAGCTTTTGATATATCATAGAAAGCTTGAATCATGCCCAATACAGTCCCCAAAAAGCCAATCATGGGTGCGGCACTGGCAATCATGGCGAGGATGTTGACACCCCGTTCTAGCTGGGCCACTTCGATGTTGCCCTCATTCTCAATTGCCGAGTTGATGTCGCCCAAGGGACGGCCGATACGCGAAATGCCTTTCTCAATCATGCGTGAAATTGGGGTGGAATTGCCTCTGCATAAGGCTTTTGCAGAGTCGAGTTTGCCGTCTTTCATGTATTCGCGGATGCGGTCCATGAAGCTGGCGTCATATTTCGTGGCACGAGAAACAGCCATGTAGCGTTCAATGAAAAGATAAACTGCGATGATGGAAAGTATGGCTAAAATTATCATAATCCAGCCACCGCTTTGGGCAAGCTTCCAATATGACAATTCGTCTACCATGTTTGTACCATTTGCAGCATTGTTAATGTTGGACACTATTGTGTCTTGAAGCAATATTAGAAGATTCATATTCTTGATGTTTTGTGTATTATTAACTGATAAGTTGAGGTATTATTGCTTTACCGCATGTCAATCACATCCACTTTGGGGTGTTTCTTCGTGTCGAAAGTGAAGAATTTGTCGCCCAATTCTTGGTCGAATTTCATCTCTTCGATGGTTATCACGGTCTTGCTACCGTCTTCCATATAGATGTCCGCGCTCTTGAGTTCGGTCTTTTTCATGTTGATTTTCAGGGTGACGCGCTTGTATTGGCCTTTGGGATTGGCCAGTTCAACCGTTGCAGTGCCGCTTTGCGGATCCATGCCGCTGAGCGTGGCCACATAACTCTCGTCCAAAGAGGTGAGGAGTTTCAAGGGCGTGTTGTCGACGCCATCGGTGGCATTGCTAATCATTACTTCTTCATCTCCAATGAGATAGGTCCAGATGGTCTTGCCGTCGCTAATGGTGTGTTGGTCGGCAAGTTCCACCTTGTAGGCTTCGCCTTGCAGCCATGCGTGGCCTTTTTGTCCCTCAATCACGGTTTTTTCATCGGGACTGATTTGATAGTTGAAAGCCATTTCCACATTCTTGTGGCTTTTCAGTTGGTTGATTAAGAGACGAATGAAAGTCTCAGCATTGTTTTGTGCGCTAACTGCCTGTGCTGCAAATAAAAAAGCGATGCAGGCGATGATGTTTTTCTTGTTCATTTTTAAATTCCGTTGTCTTTGTTGTAAATGTCCCTCAAAATCTGTTCCAAAGCGAATTCGTCCTTCACTTTCACCTCGCGCGACTTGCTTCCCGAGAACGCCCCGACGATGCCGGCGGCCTCCAATTGGTCGATGATGCGGCCAGCGCGGTTGTAGCCGAGCTTCAGTTTGCGCTGAATCATCGAGGTGGAGCCTTGCTGGGTTTGCACCACGATTCGGGCGGCTTCCTCAAAGAGGCTGTCGCGCTCGCCATCGTCCTCAATGTCAACACCTTCACCATCTTCGTCGGGCACTTCAGGCAGGAGGAACGGCTCCGCGAAGCCGCGTTGGTTTCCAATAAATTCGGTGACGGTTTCCACTTCGGGCGTGTCGATGAAGGCGCATTGCAGACGAACCAAATCGTTGCCCGTGGAGAGCAGCATGTCGCCGCGACCGATGAGTTGGTTGGCGCCGCTTTGGTCGAGGATGGTTTTCGAGTCGACTTGGGAAATGACGCGGAAAGCGATTCGCGCCGGGAAGTTGGCCTTGATGCTGCCCGTGATGATGTTGACGGACGGCCTTTGCGTAGCGATAATCAGGTGGATGCCAATGGCACGCGCCAACTGCGCCAAACGCGCGATGGGCGACTCCACTTCGCGGCCAGCGGTCATGATAAGGTCGGCAAATTCGTCCACAACCAACACAATATAAGGCAGATAGCGATGGCCTTCGGTGGGCAGCAACTTGCGTGCCTTGAATTTCTCGTTGTACTCGATGATGTTGCGGCACTCGGCGGCTTTCAGGAGGTCGTAGCGTTGATCCATCTCAATGCAGAGCGAGTTGAGCGTGCGCACCACTTTCTTTACGTCGGTAATGATAGCGTCCTCTGAATCAGGGAGTTTAGCCAAATAATGGCGTTCAATGCGGTTGTAAAGGGTCAATTCCACCTTTTTCGGGTCGACCATGACGAATTTCAGTTCCGAGGGGTGCTTGCAGTAGAGCAGTGAAGCTACTATCGCATTGAGTCCCACCGATTTACCTTGACCTGTGGCACCTGCCATAAGAATATGAGGCATTTTGGCCAAGTCGAATACGTATGTTTCGTTGGAAATGGTTTTGCCAATGGCGCAAGGCAGTGCGTATTTCGATTTTTGGAACTTTTCGGAAGCCAAAACGCTGCGCATCGAAACGGTTTCGGGCTTGCTGTTCGGCACTTCGATGCCGATGGTGCCCTTGCCCGGAATCGGGGCGATGATACGGATGCCCAAAGCGGCCAAACTCAGCGCAATATCGTCCTCCAAGTTCTTGATTTTCGAGATTCTAATGCCGGCGGCAGGGACGATTTCATACAGCGTGACTGTCGGGCCGATGGTCGCCTTGATTTTGTCGATGCCGATGCCGAATTTGCCCAAGGTTTCCACAATCTTGTTCTTGTTGGCCTCCAATTCCTCGTTGTTGATTTCCGACTTCTTTCCGCCGTAGTCGTTCAGCATGTCGAGGGTCGGGAACTTGAAGTCGCGGAGTTCGTAGCGCGGGTCGAAAGGCGTGTCGATGGTATGGTGTTCCATGTTTTTGCCTTTTTCCACAGTTTCCTCGGTCGGTGTTTTCTCGATTTCCAACTCCACCTTTTCTGCTTCGTTTTCAGGCTTTTGAGGAACGGCCTCCGTGGTTTTTGTGTCGTTGATAGGCTCAACAATGTCTTCCACGGTGAATGTCGGGTTTTGAATGACGGAATTATCTACATTGTCACTTTGGTTTTGTTCCTCTTTGGGATAAACGAGGATGTTTTCCTTGTGGCTATGTTGCTCAGTGTCAGGATTTACAATTTCAAAAGTCGGGTCTTTGGTGAAAGCGGTGACGGGTGGCAAAGAACTTTCTTCTTCCTCGTCATCGATGAAATCGGGGACGATGTCCTCGCCTTTGTTGGTTTCGTTATTTTGTTGGTTTTCAAATTCTTCCTTGATGCGTTGTTCCGCAAGAATGGCCGCTTGATGGCGACGTTCCTCTTCGCGTTTTTCGCGCAAGTCCTTGAAATAGTTGAGTGTGAGATTGAATTGATAGACCGCGAAGACCAAAAACAGGAACGCAAGGATGATGATAACGCCCGCCTTGCCCACATAATTGGTCAGCAAAGTGTTGAGCCACAGGCCCACAGCCCCGCCGAAGATGGCGCATTTTGGGGCATAGCCGGCAATATAGGCGAAAAACAGCGGCAGCCAAACCAAGCACAAAAGGGCATATTTCCACACGTTCCACATCTTGATTTTGGCGGTGTCGGTGAGGCGTAAGCCAATGAGTGTCAAGAGGTAAACGAAGAAAAACGACCCGATGCCAAACGACTCCTTGAGGAGCGTTTGCGCCAAGAAAACGCCCAAACTACCTGTGCGGCTCTCGATTTCGATTTTCTTGCTGAAAATCTGGTAGCCGTACTCTTGATGGTGCCCGCTGAAAAAGTTGACCAAGTAAGAAATCAGGGCGAGACCGAGAAACACAGCAAGGCAGATGAACAGGATGCCGATGATTTTCCTCACGCGGCCATCCGATTCTTGCTTCTCTTTGGTTTTCTGAGGTTTGGGTGCCTTGCTTTTGGTCGATTTCTCACTCTTTTTCGGGCTTTCCTTTTTGGGTTTCTCCTCTTTTATATTCTCCTCTGTATCAATCAGTTGTTCCTCAAAAGGCTCAGCCTCGGGCAAGCCTTTCGTCCTGAATGTGTTCTCTTTGCGTTTGTTTCCGGCAGTCATTTTCGATCTTCGTTAATGGGGTGCAAAAATACGCAAAATTGTTGGTTTGCGGAAGTGGATTTTTGAGGAAAATCAACCATCAAACACCCAAAACTATCCCTGCGTCAATATTCAGTTTTTGGCTGATGTTTCGGGCGAGCGAAAGGGAAGGTTCGATCTTGCCGTGCATAATTTCACTCATTCTCGGTGCGCTGATGCCAAGCAATGTGGCAACGGCTTGTTGTGTAAGCCCCATTTCGTACATACGGAGTTTGATTACATCGATGAGCGAGGGTTTGCCGATGGGATAATGGATGTCTTCGTATTCCGCAACAAGTTCAGACAATAGGTTCAACTCGATGTTTTCGGGCGAATCTTCTGGTGTTCCGTCTTGCCAAGTGAGAGGAAGCAATTCATCAATGCGGGCCATGGCCGCTTCGTATTCCTTTTCTGTCTTAATATGTGCCATAACTCAAATGTTTTCAATGTGTTCGATTCTGTCATATTCCGCATGAGTGCCGATAAAACGGATGAATACATTCTGTGGTGTGAACTTAATCACTACGACTAAACGGAAGTCGTTGCCTTTGATATTGAAAACATAATGCTGATTGCCAACGTAATCAACACTATTGAATGTTTTCTTGATGTCAGCAAAACTATGCCACTCTGCCTTTTCGGTTTTTTCAAACCAGTCATCAAGGGCAGTTTTGGCTTGTGGGTGTCTGGTGTAATACTCAACCAGTTTCTTTTTGGCAATAACTCTCATGCAATTCTGGATTTTACGCTGCAAAAATACTACAATTCTTCCAAAAACCAAAACAATCTTACAAATTTCGTAAGATTGTTTTGATTTAATTCAGGTTCGTAATCTGGTTGTGAATTGACTTAAAGCGGATTGCAAATCAGGCCGAACCAAGAGCCTCAAAAACTAAATCCCACTCCAAGGGAAATGCCCGAAGTGTGGGTTTTGGCCACTGCGTCTTTGTCTATGTCGAGCAGGCCATAGCGGTAACTGCCATAAAGATTGAGGCGTTTGTAACTGAAAGCCACACCTGCAACTGCCGAAAAGTCAAGGTGTTTGTAGTCGTGCTTGCTGAAATGGGAATCGCCGTATTCGCCGTACCAAGGATGGACTTCGACGTTGCTGTGGTAAATGCTGCAGATTTTGATGGTGCCGCCGAGGCCGTAAGTCAGCATCGGGCCGATGAAGGGACCGACTTTCCAATTGTCGCTGATTTTGCAACTGTAATTCAGCATCACGGGGACATCAACATAATAGACATTGGAGATATACCTGTGTGGCATAGGCCCCAAAATGGATTTGGAGAGGTGAAGATGATCCCATCTGAATTGTCCGCCCACTGAGATGCCAAATTCTTCGGAAAGTCGGAAATTGTAGTTTGCCCCTAACGAAAGGCCATTGTAACCTGCTGAATGTAATGAATTGATGCTAATGGAAGGGCCATCTCCTGTCGGGCTGCCTCCTGAAGAGATTCTCTCTGTGATAAAGTTGTGTGATAGGCCAAAATTGACGCTAAACTGTGCCTGCACTTTTCCTGCAACGAACATTGTGGCAACAAGGACCACGGCTGTGATTAACTTTTTCATTTTTGTTCAAATTTAAGGTTAAAAACAAATCTGAATCTTACAAAAACTGTAACGAAACATCACTTCGGAATCCTAAACATCCGCTTCCAGCGTATCCCGCCGTTCTCCTTGTCTAAGGAGAGCCAAACGAGAATGGGCTTGCCAACGATGTGGTTTTCAGGCACAAAGCCCCAATAGCGCGAGTCGGCGGAGTTGTGGCGGTTGTCGCCCATCATCCAGTAGTAGTCCATCTCGAAGGTGTAACTGTCGGCGGGCTGCCCGTCGATGTAGATTTGGTTGCCCTGCACCTTCAGGTCGTGGAGTTCGTAGGCGTGGATGATGCGCTCGTAAAGCGGCAAAGTGTTGATATTCAGCGGAACGGTAACGCCCTTCTTTGGGATGAAGAGCGGCCCGAAGTTATCGACATTCCACGGATAGAGGTCGGGGCGGTTGGGGAAGAGGCTGGTCGAAGTGCCCTCGCCCGGGGCTTGGATGTTGCGCATCACGGAGGTGACGAAAGGCAGTTTAATGAGTTCGTCGGCCACTTTTGCGCTGATGTTGAGGACGAAAATGTTCGGGTCGGCGGTGCGGTAGCCCTCTGTGATGTCGTACTTGTCCAATGTCTGCTTGTTGATGCCGCCCGAAGTGGTCACCACAGTGTAGTTATGTTGCATGTTTTCAGGCTCGTAGGCCTTCTCGCCGTTGATAAACACCACGCCGTCAACGATTTTCAAGGTGTCGCCCGGCATACCGATGAGGCGTTTCACATAGTTTTCGCGCTTATCCACGGGGTGACTGATGACATTGCCGAAGTTGGCGTGGTCGTTCCAAACCTTCTTGCGGCCATATTCACGCACGAGGTCATAATAGTTGACGCTGCTTTGGAAGATGTCGCAAACCGTGTCGCCGGCGGGATAGTTGAACACGATGGGGTCGTAACGTTTCATCGTCGTAACGCCCGGATAGCGGTGATACGGCAACTTAATCCATTCCAAATAGGATTTCGCGGTCTTGCTTCCCGGCAAGGTGTTGTGTACAAAGGGGAACGAAAGCGGCGTGTTGGGTCGTTTCGGGCCATAATGTATCTTGCTGACAATCAGATAATCGCCAACGCAAAGCGACTTCTCCATACTCGAAGTGGGGATGGTGAAGGCCTCGAAGACGTAAGTCCTTATTATTAATGCGGCCACCACGGCAAAAACGATGGCATCGAACCACTCGCGGGCGGTAGATTTCTTGGGTCTCGTGGCCGTGGCGGGGTCTTGGTAAGCATCGTTTTTGGCGACGACGGGAAAGAAAACGAAAGGCAAAATGGCCGCCATGCCTTCCTCCCAAACCTTGAATCGCCCAAAGCACTTGCCCAACTCGACGAGCATGAGCAACAGCATGAAGACGTTGATGTAAGGGAAGACGATGAAGAACCACCACCAGAATTTCTTCTCTTTGCCGATGATTTTCAGCATAATATAGATGTTGAAATAGGGGATGAGGCTGTAGTAGCCCTTTTGTCCGGCCTTCTCGAACTGCTTCCAGCAGAATGCAATTGGGATGGTGAAGAGCGCCGGAACGATTAAAATGAAGAGTAACAGTGACATGATTTGAATTTTATTATCTTGCTAACGCGAATTGTGGCGAAATAGTATATCAACTATTTTATTAGGTGTCATTGCGCCCCCTTGCTCATCCGTCCCATCAGCCGCTGGAAGGGCGTGAGGAAGGCAAACAGGAAATCGTAGGCCATCAGGCCAGGAAGCAGACCATTCTCGCCCAAATGCTTGGCGGCATTGTGGTAGATAATGAATTGGGAACCAGAGCGTAAGAGGAAGAAAAACACCAAAATCGGGATAAAGAAAACTGTTCTGTCGCCGATGCTGAAAGCGGGTTTCATGCAAAGCAGGGCGATGAACGAAACATAGAACAGCAATTGGGAGGCGTAGAACAAACTCAGCGAGAATCTGGCTTTTGGGTTGTATTTCGACACGGTAGAATAGCGGCTGCCCTTTTGCCGCATCCAAAGTTTGAAACTGCTGGTGGGCGTTGTGTGGATGGCGTTTTCGGCATCAATCAATACTTCGGTGTTCTTTTTGGTGGCCACCTGGCTGACGAAGAGGTCGTCGTCGCCAACAGAGGTGTTGTAGTGTGAAATGAATCCTTTATTCCTGTAAAACAACTCCTTACGATACGAAAGGTTGTTTCCGACACCCATGTAGGGATGGCGGTGGAGGGCTGCCGAAAGGTAAAGCAGGCCGTTTTGGAGCGAATCGAAGCGCATGAATGACTATTTCGGTGTTTTGGCTGTAGCAGTTCACCACGCTACGCAGCCATTTGTCGTTGGCAGGCATACAGTTGAAGTCGGTGAGGACGATGATGTCGTTTTTGGCGGACTTGATGCCCATCGAGAGGGGGAACTTCTTGCCGTTGAAGAAGTTGAGGTGTTGCTTCAGTTGCACGGGCTTGATTCTTGGCTCCAAGCGTTCAAGGTTTTTCAGGTATTCCTCGGTGTCGTCGTCGGAGCAGTCGTTCACCACAACGATTTCGAAGTCGGGATAGTCCTGCTTGAGCAATGCGGGAATCAGGTCGATGAGGTACTCGTAGGCATCGCGGGCGCAAATCACCACCGAAACAGGCTCCAGTTCCTCATCGAGTTTCGGGCGGATGTTCCTTTTGTAGAAGGCCACTTTCGAGAATACCCCCCAATGGTAGAACAACTGGATGGCAAGGCTGATGCCAAATACGATTAAAATAATGAAACTAAGGCTGTTATAGTTGAAATTGATTTGCACAACAATACATTTTTAAGGATTGCAAAAATACTAATTAAGTTGATTTCAAGGTTTCAAATTTCAAGATTTCTTCTGCCCAATCCAATATTTTTTCTTCAACGATTCATCAATTCAACAATTCAGCGACACAACAATTCAACAATTGACCAAGTTGAATCAAAGATTTGACCTCATCGAATCAAAGATTTCACTACTTTTGCACAAAAATAAAGCGATGAATTTCGACATTGTTTCTAACGATTTGAAAAGCAACGCCCGTGCGGGTATCTTGCACACTGGCCACGGCCCGATTGAAACGCCTATCTTCATGCCTGTCGGCACGGCGGGCACGGTGAAGGCTTGCCATATCCGCGACGTGCGCGACGAGGTCAAGGCACAAATCATTTTGGGCAACACCTATCATCTGTATCTGCGCCCGGGCTTGGAGGTGCTTGAGGCCGTTGGCGGACTGCACAAGTTCAACGGCTGGGACAGACCAATACTTACGGATAGCGGTGGTTTTCAGGTGTTTTCGCTGACGGGCATCCGCAAGATGAAGGAAGAAGGCGTCACTTTCCAGTCGCACATCGACGGCTCAAGGCATTTGTTCACGCCTGAAAACGTGATGGACATCCAGCGGAGCATCGGGGCCGACATTATGATGGCTTTCGACGAATGTACGCCCGGCACGGCTGATTACCAATACGCCAAGCAGAGCATGGAGCGCACCCACCGCTGGCTCGACCGCTGCTGCGACCGTTTCAATTCGACGGAACCGAAATACGGCTACGAGCAGGCGTTGTTCCCCATCGTGCAAGGTTGCGTCTACCGCGATTTGCGCGAGCAGTCGGCTGAGTTTATCGCATCAAAAAACGCCGCCGGCAATGCCATCGGCGGTTTGGCGGTGGGCGAGCCTACCGAAAAAATGTACGAGATGATTGAGTTGGTGAATACTATTTTGCCCAAGGACAAGCCTCGCTATCTGATGGGTGTGGGCACACCGGCCAACATCCTCGAAGGCATCTCGCGCGGGGTGGACATGTTCGACTGCGTCATGCCTACGCGCAATGGGCGCAACGGCATGATTTTCACCTCCGAAGGCATCATCAACCTCAAAAACGAAAAGTGGAAGTTCGACTTTTCTCCCGTCGACCCGAATGGCGAAACTTTCGTGGATGCACAATATTCGAGGGCCTATCTGCGTCATTTGTTCGTTGCGGGCGAAATCCTCGGCCCGATGATTGCGAGTTTGCACAACATCGGCTTCTACCTTTGGTTAGTGCGCGAGGCGCGCAAGCACATCATTGGCGGCGACTTTGCCCTTTGGCGTGACGAAATGCTCCAAAAAGTGACCAGAAGACTGTAAATGAGAAAAATAGACGCATATATCTTCAAGAAGTACCTCGGCACTTTCTTCTTTGCCATCTCCATGCTGATTCTGGTGGTCATCATCTTCGACCTCTCGGAAAACATCGACAGTTTCCTGAAGCACAACGCGCCGTGGCAACGGGTGCTGGTGGATTATTATGTCATGTCCATACCTTATTATATTAATCTCTTCATCCATCTTTTTGCTTTCATCGCCGTGGTGTTTTTCACCTCCAAGATGGCAGCCCGCACCGAAATCATCGCCATTTTGAGCAGCGGCATCAGTTTCAGGCGGTTCCTCTATCCTTACCTGATGGCGGCGGTGAGCATTGCCTTGATGTCGTTGTATTTCGGCAACTTCTTGATTCCCAAGACCAACGAGGTGCGGCGGAAGTTCAAGGACGAGTATATGGAGAAGTTGAGCCAAAGCGCGGGTCGCAATGTGCATGTGCAAATAGGGAAGGACGAGTTTGTGTATGTGGAAAGTTTCAACATTATGAAGCAATACGGCTACAAGTTCTCATGGGAGAAATATGACGGCAACGCATTAAGATACAAGGTGCTGGCTGATGTTCTCTACCATGATACGGTGGCCTTGAACAGTTGGCGCATCGACCCTTACGCTGTGCGCACCCTCGATGGGGCAGAGGAGAGCCTCCTGAAAGGCAGGAACTTGGACACCTTGCTCAATCTGTATCCCACCGACCTCTACATGATGAAGGAAGACTTCGAGGAAATGAATTATTTTGAGTTGCGCGACCACATCCTGAGCATGAAAGCCAAAGGCTCGGAGGGTGTGAAAGCCTATCAGGTGGAGATGCACCAGCGCATGTCGGCACCGGCGGCGGTCATCATCCTGTCGCTCATCGGGGCGGCCTTGTCGAGTCGAAAGGTGAGGGGCGGCACGGGGATGCACCTTGGTATTGGCATCACCATCGCTTTTTCCTACATCCTTTTCATGCAGGTTTCCAAGTCGTTCGCCATTTCGGGTAGCCTTTCGCCCGCCCTCGCCGCTTGGATTCCCAACATCATCTTCTGCTTGCTGGGGCTTTATTTGCTGAAGAAAGCGCCGAAGTGAGTTGATATTCAGCAAATTGTTATTTTTCTTCAAAAAAAGAGGCCGCTTTTGCCGACTTTTCCTTATTTTAGCCACTTCTTTCGGAAAACTAAAATTGAAGTATTATGCACATCGCAGTAGCAGGCAACATAGGCTCGGGCAAGACGACCCTCACGGGTCTTCTCGCCAAGCATTTCAACTGGGAACCTCATTATGAGGAAGTTGAACACAACCCTTACCTCGACAGTTTCTATGAGGATATGCAACGCTGGTCGTTCAACATCCAGATTTTCTTCCTCAACAGCCGCTTCCGTCAGGTCATGGACATACGCAACAGCGGCAAGGACGTCATCCAAGACCGCACCATCTACGAGGATGCGCACATTTTTGCGGCCAACCTCTATTCGATGGGGCTGATGGAAACACGTGATTTCGAGAACTACCAGTCGCTGTTCGAACTGATGACGAAATTCTTGCAACCGCCCGACTTGTTGATTTACCTCCGCGCCTCGGTGCCGACGTTGATTCGGCACATCGCCAAGCGCAACCGCGAGTTCGAGCAGTCGATCAGCATCAGTTACCTGACCAACCTGAACGAGCGTTACGAGAAGTGGATCAGTGAATACAACGACGGCAAACTGCTCATCATCGACACTGACAACATCGAACTCGAGAACCCCGAGGACTTGAGTACGGTGGTCGACAGAATCGAGGCCTCACTCAACGGATTGTTCTAATAGAAAAGACATACGGTTTTCTCTCTAATTTTTTATAAATAAATAATTGAAAATGAAAGTTATAGGAATCATACCATCTCGTTATGCCTCGACTCGTTTCCCAAGCAAGCCTTTACAAATGATTAAGGGCAAGACGATGATCCAACGTGTTTGGGAACAGGCTTGGAAATCGAAATTGGATGCTGTCGTGGTAGCCACCGACGACATTCGTATCGCCGACGAAGTGTTGAAGTTCGGTGGCCAATATGTGATGACCGACCCCAACCATCGCAGCGGCACTGACCGTTGCCGTGAAGCATTGTATATGGTTGAAGACCAATATGATGCGGTGGTAAATATACAAGGTGACGAACCTTTCATCGACCCTGCCCAAATCAACCAAGTCATTGATTTGATTGGCTGTGATGATACGCAAATAGCGTCTTTGGCCAAACGCATTGAGGACGAGGATGAGCTATTCAGCCCCAATGTGGTGAAGGTGGTGATGGACAAGGATGATAACGCATTGTATTTCAGCAGAAATCCCATACCTTTTATGCGGAATTTGGATCATGGCAAATGGCTCCAAAAGGGCGAATTCTATAAGCATATCGGCCTTTATGCCTACAAGACCGAAACTTTGTGCCAAATCGCTGAAATGCAACCTTCTAAGCTGGAAATGGCTGAGTCGTTGGAACAATTGCGTTGGTTGGAAAACGGCTTGCGTATCCGTATGGGCATCACGCAAAAGGAAAGCCTTTCTATCGACACGCAAGAAGATCTTGAAAAAGCATTGCAATTTGCTCAGAATCAACTGATAGACTAATATGATTTCGATTGTTGAAGCCATATCGGAACTTTTGTTTGTCCGCGATACCGTTGTGGTGCCCGGCTTGGGTGCCTTCGTGCGGCAAGAGGTTTCGGCAAAGGTGGATGAGGAAACGAACCGTTTTGCGCCGCCTTCGTGCGAGGTTGGATTTGATCCGAATCACCGTGAAGATAATGATTTGATAATCAATTATATTGCGGAGAAAAGTGGTTGCAGTTTGGACGAATCGAGGCATCAGTTGATACTATTTGTGACCGAGGTGTTCAATCAGTTAAAAAACGGCGAGAAGGTTGAGTTGGCCCGTATTGGTACTTTATCGTATAATTCTGATAATCAAATTGTTTTTGAGCCTGACGAAACCGCCAATTACAACCCCGATGCTTTTGGCTTGAGCGGTTTCGAGATGAAACCCATTGTTAGTGAAGAAGTCGAAGAAGAAACCGAGGAAGAACCAGTGAAAGTTACTAAGGGGGCGTGGATTTTCACCTTTGCCATGTTGTTGATAATAAGCGTTTTGTTCTATTTCAAGGTGTACTATTCGAAAGAAGGGAACGAAAGGCAATTGACCGAGGAGGAAATGGAAAGGCGCACGCCAACAGAGGATTTGCAGATGACCGAGGAAAAGATTACTGAGATGGTGGATCGCATCATTAAGGAAGAGTTGAGCAAGATTCCCATTGAGAAGCCGAGCAAAGACACCATCCGCATTATTGCAGGATGCTATGATCAGGAGGAGTTTGCGGAGCGTATGGTCAATTCGCTGAAAGGCAAGGGTTTCCCGAATGCCTTCAAGGAAAAGCATGGCGAGCGTTGGTTCGTGGCCTACGACCGCTACCATACCGAAGAGGAAGCCTATGCCGCCCTTCGCGAAATCCGCGAATCGGGCAAAGGCAAAGGCTGGATTTTGAAATAGCCCCGTAGGGGCGACAGAATTTAGGCAGGTGGTGTAAACCCCTGCCGATAAAAACGGCGCGGTGGTGTAAACTCCTGCCGGTAAAACCGAAAAAATATGTCAAAAAAGAACAAATTAGAGCGTTTCGCCGAGAACAAGACCTTCCCTAACCTGTTCGAATACAGTTATGAGCGTATTATGGAAGAAGGTTTTCCGCTGCAAGGCAAGTGGCACGAAGAGTTTTTCCACAACGACAACCCCATTGTGCTCGAATTGGGCTGCGGCAAGGGCGAATACACGGTGGGCTTGGCTCGTGCCCATCGCGACATTAATTATATAGGTGTGGACATCAAAGGAGCAAGGATTTGGCGAGGCCTGAAGCAGAGCAACGAGGAAGGCATGAAAAATGTGGCGTTCCTTCGCGCCCGTATCGACCAGATTGAACATTTTTTCGCCAAGGACGAGGTTTCCGAAATCTGGGTCACTTTCCCCGACCCGCATCCGGGCGAGGGCGTGCGCAATGCGCGGCACCGTCTCACTTCGCCTGAGTTTTTGGAGCGGTACCGCAAAATTGTCCGTCCCGACGGCATCCTTAACCTCAAGACGGATAGTCCCATAATGTACGAGTTTACACTGCATGATGTAGTTGAAAAACAAGGTCTTCCACTGCTCTATGCCACCGATGATCTTTACGCGAATGACGACAACCTCGAAGTGAAGACCATCCGCACCTTCTACGAACAGATGTGGCTCGACCAAGGCCTGACCATCAAATATATTCGATTCGGAATTAATCCCTCAAAATGATGTGGATTCAAAAAGTGTTGTTATCTTTGCATCCTAAAATGGATGAAAATGGAAAATGTTAGCATAAATATCAGTTTGCCCAATTGCGGGACTTATTCGCAAGAGGAATTGAAAAGTATTCTTCAGCGTTTTGCCATGTATATGATAAAGCCGAGGACAGAGGAAATTCCATGTTGTTACACGGAAGAAGAAGTCAAGATGCTTTTGGCAAAACGGCTAAGGGAGGTAGACGAGGGGAAGGCTGTCTTGATTGACAACGATGAAGTGTTTGCCGAAGCGGAAATGCTGTTGATATGAGAAAGATTGTATGGCATATCTCCACAAAGGATGATTTGCTTGATATAGTGAATTATTTAAAAAGGTCGTTTGGAAAAGCTGTTGCCAAAAAGGGACTTTCTGAGATAAAAGGGACTGTGAACCTGTTGGCGACTTTCCCGTTTTTGGGTACAAAAGATGATAGTTTGACTTTCGAAAACCATGCCATATACACGCTTCATTCAAGGTTTAACCGCATTTTGTACACAGTCAGGGAAAAGGATGTCTTGATTTTGATAATTTGGAATAATCGCAGGGACATTTCCAAGATAGAAGAAATTCTAAAGGATAGAGCAAATTAATATAAAATCAACAATATGTACACTGAAAACAAACAACTCTACATCGCGCATTGCGACAACGGACCCATTTTTATGACGGGCAAAATGGCCAACCGCCACGGCTTGATTGCCGGTGCCACCGGCACGGGCAAAACCGTTACCCTACAAGTGCTTGCCGAATCTTTCAGTCAGGCGGGCGTGCCTTGCTTCATGGCCGACATGAAAGGCGACCTCTCAGGCATCAGCCAAGCCGGAAAGATGAGCGGTTTCATCGAGAAACGCCTTCCAGAGTTCTTCCCAGTTGAAAACGCCGAAGGCGACAACTCTCAACTCTCAACTTTCAACTCTCAACTCTTTAGCGGTTGCCCCACGCGCTTCTTCGATGTGTTTGGCGAACAAGGCCATCCGCTCCGCGCCACCATCTCCGACATGGGACCGCAACTCTTGGCCCGACTTCTCGGCCTCAACGAAACCCAAACGGGTATCCTCAACATCGTCTTCAAAATCGCCGACGACCGAGGTTTGCTTCTTATCGACATGAAGGACTTGCGCCTCATGCTCGACTATGTGGCCAAGAATGCCAAGGAGTTCACTACCACCTACGGCACCGTTTCTTCAGTAAGCGTCGGGGCCATCCAACGTGCATTGTTGGCTTTGGAAGCCGAGGGCGGCGACTTGTTCTTTGGCGAGCCTTCGTTCAATGTGTTCGACTTCCTACAAACCGAGGGCGGGCGTGGCGTGATGAACGTTTTGGCTGCCGACAAATTGATGCTCAATCCCAAGCTCTATTCCACTTTCCTGCTTTGGCTGTTGAGCGAACTCTACACCCAACTGCCCGAGGTCGGCGACCTGCCGCTGCCCAAGCTCATTTTCTTCTTCGACGAGGCCCACATGCTCTTCAAGGACACCTCGAAGGCATTGGTCGACAAGATTGAGCAGGTCATCCGTTTGGTGCGCTCGAAGGGAGTGGGTGTGTATTTCATCACCCAAAGCCCCGACGACATCCCTGATGCCATTGCCGGTCAGCTTGGCAATCGCGTTTTGCACGGACTTCGCGCCTACACTCCCAAGGAACAAAAAGCCGTGAAGGCTGCCGCGCAGACTTTCCGCTCCAATCCCAACTTCAACACCGAAACGGCTATCCTCGAACTCGGCACGGGCGAGGCTTTGGTTTCCTTCTTGGATGAAAAAGGTGCGCCCAGCATCGTGGAACGCGCCAAAATCCTATTCCCATTGAGCCAAATCGGGGCCATCACCGACGACCAGCGCCGCGACCTGATTCGCAAATCGCGCATCTACGGCGTGTATGACAAGAGCTTCGACCGCGAAAGCGCCTATGAAGTCCTCGTCGCGCAACAAAAACAGGAGGAAAAACGTCTCCAGAAAGAGGCCGAGGAGGAAGAAAAGCGCAAGGCCAAAGAAGCCAAGGAGAAAGAACGCGCAAGAAGCACCTATTCAAGATCGACAACCACAACAAGGAAAAAGAAATCGGCGGGCGCGAAAGCATTGGAAAAGACGCTCAACACGACCGCTACGACCATAGGCCGGAATCTTGGCAATTCGATAGTGCGCTCGATTTTGGGAAGTATATTTAAGAAGAAATGACAAAAGGGATGTTTGCCTCCCTTTTTTAGTCATTCCCTATCTCCTTCAGCATCGGCACAAATTTGAAATCGCCGAAGGATTCTTTTTTCAGCGAACCATCCTCCAATTTGGTGATTCTCAGCATGGTTTGCCCTTCGCCTTCGGCATTGTCCATGGGGATGACCATGATGCCGTCGATTTTCATTTGTTGGAGGAGCGCATCGGGGATGCGCGGTGCGCCTGCCGTGATAATGATACGGTCGAAAGGCGCATAGGTGGGCAAGCCCTCGAAACCGTCGCCGAGGAAGGTCTTCACGCGGAAGGGCAGTTGCTCCACGATTTCCTTGGTTTTGAAATAGAGGTTGCGCTGCCGCTCGATGCTAAACACCTTGGCGCCCATCGCGGCCAAAACGCAGGCCTGATAGCCTGAGCCTGTGCCGATTTCAAGCACTTTCATGCCTTTATCGACTTGCAGCAGTTGGGTTTGGAAGGCTACAGTGAAAGGCTGGGAGATGGTTTGCCCTGAGCCGATGGGAAAGGCCATGTCTTGATAGGCCAATTCCACAAAAGACGAGTCGAGGAAGATGTGGCGCGGCACTTCGTTGATGGCCGACAACACAGCCTCATCGGTGATGCCCTTGGTGCGCAATTGGTCGACCATTTGCTTGCGCAGGCCTTTGTGACGGTAATTGTCTTCTATGATGGTGTTCATTTGTTTTGGGATACTTTTGTTTCTTGAAGACTACAAAACTTCCTTGATATAACCAATCGTTTCACCCAATTCAGACGTTTCAGTATGCCCAAGCTCCAAAGCAAGTTGCTGCTTCAATTCGCTGAGGCGATTGTTGGAAACATGCTGTAGCAGATAAAACACAACAAGCAAAACTCCGCATAAGTTGTGGTGCATTTCCGTTTTCATTTGTTTCCCTAAAGGACCGCCTTTGATACTTTTTTGCAGTCTCAAATCGTATATGTTGTGTCCGTGCGCACATAGGTTTCGTACAATTCTGATGGTGTCCATGTAACTGTAAAACACGTCAATGTTTCGTAATCCATAACGCTCTGCAATTTGGACCAAAAGGGATTGACTCTTCATGTTTTTCAATAATACCAGCAGGTCACCGAATGTCATGTATTCAAGCGTTTTCCATGCCGGCGCATAAATGTCGTTTTGATACTTTTCATGATGTCTTTTGATGGCTTCGTTTTTGCGAATCTTGTCATAGGCAGTTGGAAAAGAAGCTATGAATTCGGATTTCATCACATTACGATCGGCGAACCAAGTCGGGTTTTGCTTATAATGGTTTGACACCGTATATATGACAAATGTTCGCAAATTAACCTCTATTCGTGATAGATAGGGAATGAGTAGGTTTCTGATTCGGCAATCGGTATAATATAGGTTGGTAGCCCAAAGAAAAGACGCGCCTTCAACAAACTCGTGATTGCGGTTTTGCTTGTTTGGATAGGTCTTTTCCAAAGGAAACCAATAAAAGCCCAATCTATAGTAGCCGATGTCAAGCAAGATTTCCCTTGCTTTGGCTTCGTCTTCGATAATCATTCCTCTTTGCTTGAGTTTTTGGATTTGTTCGTCTATGTTGGTGGCAAGTTTCATTTGTGATTTCAATTAAAAGGGGGAACCGAAAAAGTTCCCCCTGAGATCCTTATTATAGTGCAACTATGCAGCCTGTGCATAATGGCACTTTGATCGCTGCAAAGATACATAATTTTTTGAAGATGGAAAGCAGAACGAATAAAATTCATATTTTTGCCCTTTATTTTGATATTGTATTATATTGTAAAATGCTGAAAATAGGAGTCTTAGGCGCAGGTCATTTGGGGAAAATCCACTTGAACTGCATCAAACATATAGAGAGATACGACTTGGTCGGGTTTTTCGACCCTGCCGAGGAAACGGCGCAACAGGTGGAGGAAGAATTGAATGTGAAGCGTTTCGATTCCGTTGACGCACTGATAGATGCGGTGGATGTGGTCGACATTGTGACTCCAACCATCCGTCATTTCGAGTGCGCTTCGAAGGCCTTGCGGAAACACAAGCATGTCTTCATTGAGAAGCCCATCGTGGCCACGCCCGAAGAGGCCAACGCCTTGAAAAAACTGGCCGACGAAGCGGGCGTGAAGGTGCAAGTGGGCCATGTGGAGCGTTTCAATCCTGCCTTCATTGCAGCGGAACCGTTCATCGGCGAACCGCTTTTCATCGAGGCGCATCGCTTGGCCTTGTTCAATCCGCGTGGAACGGATGTGCCTGTGGTTCTTGACCTTATGGTACACGACTTGGACATTCTGCTCACCATCGTGAAATCACCGGTCAGCCATATCAGCGCGAGCGGTGTCAGCATCGTCAGCCCGACACCAGATATTACCAATGTGCGCATTGAGTTTGAGAATGGTGCGGTGGCCAATCTCACGGCTTCGCGCCTGTCGATGAAGAACATGCGCAAAACGCGCATCTTCCAGCAGGGAGCTTACATCACCGTCGACTTCCTCGATAAGAAGGCTGAAATTTTCCGCATCCATGACGAAGTGGACGAATCCAACCCGCTTTCGACCACCATCACCCTCGCCGATGGCAGCGAAAAGCAAATCACATTCGAAATGCCTGAAATCCACCCGATTAACGCCATACAGACAGAATTGGAAAGTTTCTACGATGCCATCGTCCACAACACCACGCCCGCCGTCACCATCGACGACGGCATCAATGTGCTGAAATTGGCCTATCGCATCCTCGATTCCGTCAACGAATCCATCTCCAAAGTGAAGAAATAAACCCTGACATTTACAATAATCATCCCTCTTCGCCGTTACCTAATCAAAATCATTGTCATGACAAGAAAATCCATCCTTTTCATTATGCTGGGCATAGTGCTCATAGGGCTTGCCTCGTGCGCCAAGTTTGAAGGCCAGCAAAAGGTACCGTCCTATATCCACATCGATTCCATCTCTCTCGATCCCAACATGGACTATTCGCTGTATGGGGCTCCGACGCACAAAATCACCGACGCTTGGGTGTATGTCGACGACCAAAACGTTGGTTGCTTCGAACTGCCTGCCACTTTCCCCATCCTGAAGAAAGGGGAGCACAAGGTGACCATCTACGGCGGCATCTATCGCAACGGAATATCCGCCGCGCGTCCGTGGTATCCTTTCTATAGACCCATGAGCCAAAGGATGAACCTTGTGGAGGACAGCATCATCAACGTGAATCCGGTCCTCAGGTATTACACGCAGGACGAAGGCACCGTTTTCGCGTGGATGGAGGATTTCGAGAACGCCAATTCCTTGTTGCCTGATGCCGCCAGCGATACAGGCATCATTCGCGTTAGCGGCAACGAGGCTTGGCATTCCAACAACTCATTCTTCTCGGGCAAGGTGGAACTGCCCCCCGATTCTCTCGATTTCACCGTTGCTATGGCCGACGGCGTGGATTTCTACAGGAACATGAACGGCGTGTATTGTATGCTTGAGATGGACTATTGCTGCAACGACACGTTTTTCGTCGGAGTGAAATATTTCAAGGACTACCACCTCACCACTTGGCCGCTTGTGAAGGTGACACCCACCGACAAGCAGCACGACAAGCCGCAGCGTTGGAACAAGATTTACATCAACATCGGCCCGACGATGAACGAAAACTACACTGCCGACTATTTCAAGGTCTATTTCACTTCCGACCTGACCACCGCTATTGATACCCTCTATGGTCATTACTATCACCCCATCAACGAAAGGCGCTACTACTATTTCGATAATCTGAAACTGATTTATCGCAAGTTATGAACAAGAAGAAACTGGCCAGCATCTATCTTGCCGTCGATTGGATTGCGTCCATTTTGGCGTGGACCTTGTTTTATTTTTTCCGCAAGGCGCACGAAGACCTTTATATCAATTATTGGGACCGCATCACCCATTCTTTCAGCACGCCGAGTTTTTGGATTGGCGTTGTTTTCATCCCCATTTGTTGGCTCATCCTTCATGCCGTCACAGGGGCTTACGAGAAAGTCTATTACAAATCGCGCCTGAAGGAGCTTGGACAAACTTTTTTCATCACGCTTTTGGGCGTAGTGGTGCTTTTCTTTGTGGTCATCCTTGATGATGAAGTGGTGAACTACAAGTCTTATTATCAGTCGATTATCGCACTCTTTACCTTCCAGTTCTTGCTGACTTACATTCCTCGTGTCCTCATCACCACTACAGTGATTTCGCGGATTCGGGCCAAAAAAATAGGGTTCAATACGCTCATCGTGGGCAGCAACGACAACGCATGTGCCATCTTCAAGGAGATTGAAGAGGAGGTGAAACCTTCAGGAAGGCGTGTCATCGGTTTTTTGAATGTCTACGACAAGAAGGAATACAAATTGGGCGAGTTTTTGCCCCATCTTGGCTCGTATCATGACATCGAGCGCATCGTGAAAGAGCAAAATGTGGAGGAGGTCATCATCGCCATTGAGCGTTCCGAGATTGAAACAATGAAAGTGCTGCTCACTGTCGTCGACTCGACCGAAGCCAATGTGAAAATCATCCCCGCCATGCAGGATTTGGTGTTTGGTACCGTCAAGCAGTCTGCTATCTGGCAGGCGCCTTTGGTGCAGGTCACGCCCGAACTGATGCCCGTATGGCAAAGGGTGGTCAAGCGGGTTTTCGATGTTGTTGCCTCCGTTTTCGCGCTCATTATCCTTTCGCCCGTGTTTTTGGCCTGCGCCATCATCGTGAAGGCCACCTCGAAAGGGCCTGTCTTTTATGTGCAGGAACGCATCGGCAAAGGTGGCAGACCATTCAAGATGGCCAAGTTCCGCAGCATGAGGGTGGATGCCGAATCGAGCGGCACGCCTATGCTTTCGAGCGACGACGACCCGCGCATCACCAAGTTCGGCAAGTTCATGCGCAAGGTGCGTTTGGACGAGATTCCGCAATTCTGGACCGTACTGAAGGGCGACATGTCGATAGTGGGCTATCGTCCTGAGCGGCAGTATTTCATCGACAAAATCATGGAGAAAGCACCCTATTACCGCCTTTTGCTGAAGGTGAAACCCGGCATCACCAGCTGGGGCGAGGTGAAATACGGCTATGCCGAGAACGTGGATGAAATGGTGGAACGCCTGAAATACGATGTGCTCTATATTGAGAATGTGAACCTCGCACTCGACATCAAGATTTTGATTTACACGGTTTTAATCGTTATCCAAGGGCGCGGAAAATAAGAAACGCTCATTCTTTCTCCACTATCCAATCCGACACCGTCTTGGTTTCTTGCGAGAAAGCGATACCAATTTTAACAACGGGCTTGCCCTCGGCTTGGTAAGGAATCGCATAATCCTTCGCGTTGATTTGTTCGAGAGCCTCTTGTGCCGTGCCGCGCATTTTCAGTTCCATCACATAGACCGCATCGCGCATGAAGACCACCACATCCGTGCGGCCACGCGCCACCTTCACCTGCGTAAATGTGCGGCAATTGAAGATGGAAAATACTACATAGGTCAACACCTCATAGTAGGCTTCATACTTGGTGATGTCGTCCAAATCCTTCTCGCCGAAGTCGAGGTAAGGAATCGAGGCAAAATAGGCTTGCATGGCTTTCAATGCAGCTTCGATGTCATGCTCAAGAAGGGATGCGTAGAAATTGCCGGCAAATCCACGAGCGTCTTGGTTGAGGTTCATCATGCGGCTCATGAAGTTTTCCATGAAACCAACTTTCACTTCAGCGTTGGGGAAATCCAATGTGAAGAGGTCGCGGTTGAAATCATAGCCCTTGATGGTGAGGTAGCCCGCCTGATAGAGCAAGGGCAAGGCCGAAGTCATGCCCTCGGTGGGCACATCGAATTGCGTCGACGGCACCTTGAGTTGCTCCAGTTCCAGTAAATTCGTGTTGAAGCGTTTCATCGACTCGAAAAGGAAAGTGGGCGTTCCGCTGGAGAACCAGTAATAATCAAGGTCTTTCATCTTGAAGGCATTCACCAAACTGTAAGGATTGAAAATGTCCTTGGAGTCTTTTCCGAAATGATACCCGTCATATTGTTGCTTCAGCATATCGATCATTTCCTCTTTGGAGCAATGGTATCTATCGGCGAGCAGTTGGATATCAGGGTCGAAAACGGTCAACATCTCATCCTTGGTAATGCCGCAAAGGGCGGTGTATTCTGGATCCATTGAAATGTTGGTCAAGTTGTTCAGCGTGGAGAAAATGCTCAATTGGCTGAACTTGGTGATGCCCGTGATGAACACGAACTGCTCATCGGCATCGCAGGCTTTTACAACCTGATAGAACTCCTGCATGATGCGCCGCACCTCGGTCAGTTGTTCTGGCTTGTGGAGATAATCAAGCAGGGGGGCATCGTATTCGTCCAAAATGACTACTGCCTTCAAACCGGTTTTCTCATGTACTTGCTGAATCAGATCCTTGAAACGTTTGCCAGGCGAGCCTTCGGTCTTTTCCCATTTGTAGCGTCGCTCATGCATGTCCAACTGGCTATGCAATTCGTCAACAATCTGCTTCATTTCCCACTTGTTCTTACATAGGCTCATGTCGAAATGCAGTACTGGATATTGTTTCCAGTCTTTCTCCAACTCGGCGATGGCCAAACCTTCAAACAAGTCCTTCCTGCCTTGGAAGTAATATTTCAAGGTGCTGCAAAGCAGGCTCTTGCCAAACCTTCTGGGACGACTGAGAAAGATGAATTTCGATTCCTGAGTCAGTTTATAAATCAGGTCTGTCTTATCCACATAAATGCGGCCTTTTTCTCTGATACTTTCAAAATCGGCGATGCCAGCGGTGTAGAGTCTCATGGGTAGCATGGTGAAACAGGTTTTTACGCTGCAAAATTAGCATTTTTCCTTTTTACCATGCGAGATACGAAAAAAAACCTGCTGGTCGCAGGTTCAAATCACCCCGCGCTCCAGCAGGGTCATAATTGTTTCGATTTGGTCGTCCTCGGGGTTGTTGTGCGGGTCGTATTCCGTCTTCAGGTTGTAGCCCCAAAGCCGAGCAAAGCCTTGGTAGAAGAAGGCGCGCACCTTGCCGCGCAGTTCTTGGACGACTTGATAGGAGGTGTTGCCCGTTTCACGGTCGATGAGGCGGATGAGGATAAGGCCTTGCGAAATGGTCAGGTCTTTCAATTCGGCAGTATATTGGTCGGTGATTTCCTTCTCGGCCTGCCGCATCAGGCGGTTGCGTTCCGCCTTGTCAGTCACATGGGCCAAAACCGAGTCATATTCCTGCATCTTCGCGCCGGCGAGTTTGGCGTAGGGATACACTTTCTTCACGTTGCTGGCCAGTCGGCGGCCTTGTCGCGTATCGGTGATTTGCAGGTAGCGTTGCATCAGGTCGATGTCCACCTCGGGCAGGTAGACGATGAGGGTGGTGTCGCCATTCTCCTCGATGCGGCCATACACCACGGTGCCAGTGATAGGTTCGGAAGTATTGCTGAAATCAACCACGCTCGACTTGGGTGCTGTCCGACTAATGGTGTAGGTTTTGGTTTTGCCCAACATTTGGGCGAACCCCGAAAGGGTCATCAGGACAATCAATGCGGTTAAGGCTACTTTTTTCATGGTGTTTTCTCCTTGTTTAATTGTTCAACGATGAAACAGTAGCAAGTATTGTGCCAAATTTTACTGGCTCAATCCCCCACATGCAGTTTCTGCATCCCCGATTTTTCTAATTTGGCCTCGGCGTATGCGCGGTCGACGACCAATTCCTTGACGTTGATGTCGGAGGGCATCTCAAACATGGCATCGTTCAGGATGGCTTCCATGATGGAACGCAGTCCGCGTGCACCCACCTTGAACTCAATGGCTTTCTCCACCACGAAATCAAGCACTTCATCTTTGATAATCAAGTCGATGTGATCCATGGCAAACAATTTCGTGAATTGTTTCACCAAAGCGTTCTTCGGCTCGGTGAGGATGCGCTTCAGCGCGGCCTCGTCCAAAGGATTGAGGTGCGTGATGATGGGCAAACGGCCAACGATTTCAGGAATCAAACCGAACTTTTTCAAGTCGGCGGGGGAGAGGTACTGGAGCATGTTGTTCTTGTCCAAGATCTCATTGCCGCCTGAACCGTAGCCGATGACATTGGTGCGCTTGCGGGCGGCTATCAGTCGCTCGATGCCGTCGAAGGCACCGCCGGCGATGAAAAGGATGTCTTTCGTGTTGATGGCTACCATGGGCTGCTCGGGGTGCTTGCGCCCACCTTTAGGCGGCACATTCACCACGGAACCTTCCAAGAGTTTCAGCATGGCCTGTTGCACACCTTCGCCGCTCACGTCACGGGTGATGCTGGGGTTGTCGCTCTTGCGGGCAATCTTGTCGATTTCGTCGATGAAAACAATGCCACGCTCAGCGGCCTGCACATCATAGTCGGCGGCTTGCAAAAGCCTGACGAGGATGTTCTCCACGTCCTCACCCACATAGCCTGCCTCGGTCAAGACCGTGGCATCGGCGATGGCGAAAGGCACATTGAGCATCTTGGCGATGGTGCGGGCCAAAAGGGTTTTGCCTGTACCAGTTTCGCCCACAAGGATGATGTTCGACTTTTCGATTTCCACCTCGTCAGCAGTCACTTTTTGGCTGATGCGCTTGTAATGGTTGTAGACGGCCACGGCCAATGTGCGCTTGGCTTCGTCTTGACCGATGACATATTGGTCGAGAAAAGCCTTGATTTCAGCGGGCTTTTTCAGTGAATAGCCCTTGGAATCAAACTTTTGTCCGCTGCCAAATTGTTCCTTGACGATGGTATGAGCCTGCTCAGCGCAACTGTCGCAGATTTGGGCATCAATGCCTTGTATCATCAGCCGAACCTCGTTGGCCTTTCTTCCACAAAAGGCGCAAACGTCTGATTTCTTGGCCATTGCTTAAGCCTTTTTGTTCTTGATGAGCACCTCGTCAATCATGCCGTAGGCCTTGGCTTCCTCAGCGGTCATCCAATAGTCGCGGTCGCTGTCGGCCCAGACTTTGTCGTAGGTTTGGCCTGAGTGCTTGGCGATGATTTCGTAGAGTTCCTTTTTCAGTTTCTGGATTTCGCGTGCCGTGATTTCAATCTCCGTGGCCTGACCTTCCACGCCGCCCATAGGCTGGTGGATCATGATGCGGGCATGGGGCAGGGCTGAACGCTTTCCGGCAGCTCCGGCACACATCAGCACGGCGGCCATCGAAGCGGCCATGCCAGTACAAATGGTGGCCACATCGGGGTTGATGAACTGCATGGTGTCGTAGATGCCCAAACCGGCGTAAACGCTGCCGCCGGGCGAGTTGAGGTAGAGATTGATGTCGCGCTTGGCGTCGGTCGACTCAAGGAAAAGCAACTGGGCTTGTATGACGTTGGCCACATAGTCGTCGATGGCGGTGCCGAGGAAAATGATGCGGTCCATCATCAGGCGGCTGAACACGTCCATCTGGGCCACATTGAGTTGGCGTTCCTCGATGACGGTCGGCGAAATGTAGCCCTGACTGCGCACTTTCGACATGTATTGCTCAAGGCTCAGGGTGTTCATTCCCAAGTGCTTGGTGGCGTATTTTTGGAATTCGGTGATCATTTGCGTTCCTCCTCAAGTTTCTTCATAAAGTCGGCGGAGGTGGTTTCAGCAAAATTGATATTCATCTTGCCCTTCAGGAACTGCGTCATCTTCACGTCGGCCAATTGGTTCTTCAGTTGGCTGACCTGCTGTTCGTTCTTGAGGTAATTGGCGGCAATCTTGTCCAAGTTGGCTTTCATGTCGTCTTCCAAAGTGGCATAGTCGATGCCGGGGAAGATTTGCTTCAGCACAAACTGCTTCAGTTCCTCGTCGGTGATGATGAGTTCGGGATTGGCCTTCACGATGGCGTCTTCGATGAGTTGCCAACGCAGACCCTTGGCATAGTCTTTTTCGTAGTTCTTTTCCACGTCCTCAGCCTTCACTTCGCCACGGCTGTTTTCCACAATCCAGCGTTTCATGAAAGCGTCGGGCAGGTCGAAATGCACGGCGGCCACCAATTCGTCAATCATTTTGTTGAAGAGAATCGGGTCGGTTTCGGCCTCGTGCTGCTTCTCCATTTCGGCTTTGACGGCCTTCTTGAAAGCATCGAGGTCCTTGATTTCCTCTTTGGGGAAGATTTTCTTGAAGAAGTCCTCGTTCAGTTCGGGCTTCTCGTTATGGAGCGAGTCGTCGATGATGATGTTGAAGTCGGAAGCGGCGGGTGCGCCTTCGCCCAACACCTTGGCGGCGGCCTCTTCAGAGCCGAGAGCCTTGGCGAAGTTGAAGATGAACTCTGAACCTACTTCCTTGCCAATCAATTGTTTGCGGCTTTCTTCGTCCTTGATTTGGTCCATGTGGACATAAAGTCCGTCCTTTTGGAAACCGCCTTCCACTTCCTTGCCGTCCTTGGCTTCGCGCACCTTCATTTCGAGGCGGTCGTTCTCGCCAACGTTGTCAGGATGCGAGGTATCGGGGTTGCGTTCCACGAGGTCATCAATCACCTTGTCAACTTCCTCGTCGGTGGGGATGATATGGTAGAAGTCGACCATCGTGTTCGTGTAGTCGATGTTGATTTCGGGACGGATGGCGGCCTCAAAGTAGAAGTCGATGTCGTCTTGGTTTTCGAGGTCGGCGGGCTGTTGCTGTTCGGTGTCGCTGAGCGGATAGCCGAGCAGGTCGAGTTTGTTGTCGGCGATATGCTTGTTGAGGCTGTCGGAAACAACCGTGTTCAGGGCTTCCATTTTCGCGCCGGCGCCATACATCTTCTTGATCATGCCCATCGGCACCATGCCGGGACGGAAACCGGGCACGTTGGCACGCTGTTTCATTTGTTTCAAGGTCTTTTCGACGGTCTCTTGATAGTCTGCTTTTTCTACGCTGATTTTGATGGAGATGAGGTTTTCTCCTTTTGTACTTTGTGTGATATTCATTTCTAACTTGTTGATTATATATACTTTGTGCGGATGAAGGGACTCGAACCCTTACTTCTCTCGAAACCAGATCCTAAGTCTGGCGCGTCTACCAATTCCGCCACACCCGCGATTTTGAGGGCGCAAAGATACAACTTTTTTTTGAATGTTGACATTAATTCTTCACGTCTAAAGCCTCGCGAAGTGCATTTCCAATCAGCATGAAAGCCAGCACGAGGAGCATGATGGCGATGCCCGGCAAGATGGCCAAATAAGCCGCGTCGAGGATGATGAAGGCATAGTTTTCCTTGATCATGCTGCCCCATGAAGGCATGGGCGGCTGCACCCCGATACCGAGGAAACTCAAGCCCGCTTCGAGCAAAATGGCCGAGGCGAAATTGGCCGCCGAAACCACGATGATGGGGTTGAGGATGTTGGGCAAAATATGCTTGAAGATGATGCGCAAATCCCTGAAACCTAACGCTCTGCCTGCCTCAACAAAGGTCGTTTCGCGGATGGAGAGGATTTGTCCGCGCACGATACGAGCCACCTCCACCCACATCGTCAGGCCGACCGCGATGAACACTTGCGCGATGCCCTTGCCCAAGGCGAAAGTGATGGCGATGACCAACAATAGGGTAGGGATGGACCAAACCACATTGATGAACCAAACGACGGCATCATCGACTTTGCCACGGAAAAAACCGCCCAAACTTCCCACCAAAATGCCAATCATCAGACTGAGCAGCACGGCGATGAAGCCCACCGTCAGGCTGATGCGGCTGCCCAACACCAAACGACTAAGGAAATCGCGCCCAAACTGGTCGGTGCCGAGGAGGAACTTGCGGTGCTTCACGCAATGCGTTCTTATATAGGTGTCGGCTTCCTCCGCAGAAGTAAAAACCGAGGCTCCTGAGCCTATCGAAGGGCCGAACCCAACAAGTTCTTCGTTATCAATGATTTCCGTTCTAACATTCAGACTTGCTTCCGATTGATAGAGATAAACCGTGGTTTGGCTTGCATCCACTTGGATGCTGTCGAAAGGCAAATAAATGCAGTGGTCGGGTCGACCATTGAAGAGAAACTGGAAAAAAGGCGTTTTTGCGGGCGGTGTTTCCTTCGGAATCATCAGCATATCCACCTCGAAGCCCGGTTTTTTTGTGCTGATTTCAAGAATTTGCCGGTTGGCGTTGGGCGTCTTGTCGGGGATGATGGTGTAGGCGAACAAGGCCAAAATCGCCCAAATGAGCACGAAACCGCACGAAACCATTCCGAGCCGATTGCTTCGGAAACGCTTCCAAGCCAATGCTTTAGGTGATTGGTTCTGTTTCGTTTTTTCGTCCATCTTTTGCCTGCTGTTTGCGCCGTCAAAAATACGGATTTCGTCCCTGATATGGAGCCGAAAAAGAAAAAATTGAAATTTTTGCCGAAAAAGCATGGCTGTTTAAGAAAAAAGTCCTATTTTTGCAGCCGATTTCCGAGAAACGGAACAGATGGTGGGTGTAGCTCAGCTGGTTAGAGTACCGGATTGTGGTTCCGAGGGTCGTGGGTTCGAATCCCATCTCCCACCCTGAAGCAAGAAGAGGTTCATTGAGCCTCTTTTTTTGTTGGTTTTTTGCTTGGTTTCTGGAAAATATGTAGTTTTGCAGGGTAAAAACATCAAACCATGACCGGACAGCGATACATCAGCCCATATACCGACTTCGGCTTCAAGTACATATTCGGCAGCGAATTGAACAAGGAATACTTGATTTCGTTCCTGAACGCCCTTTTCGAAGGCAGGCACAACATCACGGACATTACTTATCAAAATTCAGAACATCTTGACGAGGTAGTGTACGATGTGTATTGCACAACAGATAAGGGCGACCACATCATCGTGGAGATGCAAAATGTGGATCAAGATTATTTCGCTGACCGAATGGTGTATTATTCCACATTCCCCATTCGCGAGCAAGCCAAGCGCGGCGATTGGGACTACAAGTTGAATCCCGTCTACACAATTGGCATTTTGAACTTCATCTTCGACAAGAGCAGCGAGGATGTCCATCATGAGGCCAAACTGATGAACGTGGCGACCAAGGAAGTGTTTTACGACAAGTTGTCGTTCATCACGATAGAGTTGCCCAAGTTCAATAAGAAGGAAGACGAGTTGGTGACGCTTTACGACAAGTGGTTGTTTGTGTTGCGCAACCTCTCTCGATTGATGGAACGCCCTGCTGCTTTACAAGAAAGGGTGTTTGCCTCGCTTTTCCGTCATGCAGAGATAGACAAGATGCAACCCAATGAGCGCAGGCAGTACGAAAAATCCTTGTTTGACTACAACGACATTAATAATAGTAATGTGAAACATTTCCGTGAGGGCAAAGAAGAAGGCTTGAAGGAAGGCGAAAGAAAAAAATCTTTGGAAATTGCCATCAAGTTGAAGGCTGCTGGTGTGGATGAAGCCGTAATTGTTGCCACTACTGGGCTGACGATGGAAGAAATAAGCCGTCTTTAGAAAGACCTGTTTCACCTGATTGTAATATGTGTGACTTTTGATTCAAAGCAAGAGTTTTTTGTTTTTCACATGCTGCCGATGCCTAAAAATTGTGTACTTTTGCGGCTCAATTCTAAAGGATAATGGCAAGGATAATGGCTATCGACTTGGGCAGAAAACGCAGCGGCATTGCCGTTACAGACCCGTTGCAGATTATTGCGAATGGGCTGACCACGGTGGAATCGCACAAACTCGTCGATTTCGTGATGGATTATGTGAAGAAAGAAGAGGTTGAGCGAATTGTCATCGGCGAGCCGAAGGACATGAAAAACAACCCTTCCGACTGCTCGAAATACATCGAGCCTATCGTCAACCGCCTGAAAAAACTGCTGCCCGACATGAAAATCGTGCGTTACGACGAGCGTTTTACCTCCGTGATGGCACACCAAACCATGATTGACGCAGGTTTGAGCAAGTCGCGCCGCCAAGACAAGGAACTCGTCGACACCATCGCCGCCACCATCATCCTGCAATCGTATATGGAGTCCCTCAACTCTAAACTCTCAACTTTAAACCCTAAACTATGATATTACCAATAGTAGCATACGGCCACCCCACGCTGAAAGCCATCGCCCAGCCCATCACTCCCGATTATCCCGAGTTGGACAAACTGTTGGCCGACATGTGGGAGACCTTGGCCCATTCCGAAGGCGTCGGCCTTGCCGCGCCACAAGTCAACAAGTCAATCCGACTGTTCATCGTCGACGGCAACCCGTTCTATCCCGATTATCCAGCCGCCAAAGACTTCAAACAGGCTTTCATCAACGCCGAACTCCTTGAAACTTTCGGCGACGAGGTGCCTTTCAGGGAAGGCTGCCTCAGCCTGCCTAACATTTATGAAGAGGTGATGCGTCCCGACAAAATCCGCATCAAATACCTCGACGAGAATTTCCAAGAGCACGAGGAAGTCTTTGAAGGCATCCGCGCCCGCATCATCCAGCACGAGTATGAACATTTGCAGGGCCATGTCTATGTGGATCGCATCGCGCCGCTACGCAAAACCCTGTTGCAAGGCAAGTTGAAGGCCATCATGGATGGCAGGTGTGACGTGGATTACCGCATGATTTTCCCGCACAAAAAGAAACACAGATAAATTTTGAAATTATGAAAAACACACTGAAAATGATGATGTTCGCCCTGTTGGCTTTCGGCATGATGGCCTGCGGCGAGAAGAAACTGACCCAAGAAGACCTGAAAAAGGCAGAGGCAGGCTTGTTCAACGAGGACAAATCAATGAACTTGGAAACAGCCCCCAAAGTGGCTGAAAAATACTGCAAGTTTGTGGAACAAAGTCCCGACGACCCAACGGCAGCGAAATGGCTCTATCACGCCTTGGAAATCAATGTGATGCTGAAGAATGTCGACAAAAGCGAGGAGCTTTGCAAGCAGTTGACGGAGCATTATTCTGATTCGGATTGGGCACCGATGAGCCTGCTTCTGATGGGAAATTTCATTTATAACGACCATCTGAACGACACTGCCCGCGCTCATGTGGCCTTCCAGAGGCTCATTGACGAATATCCTGAAAGCGAATGGGTCGACGATGCGCAGAAATCCATTGACTATTTGGGACTTACGCCCGATGAAATCATGACGCTGATGATGATTGACCAGATGGAAGAAGATGAAACTTTTGATTGATGACAATTGATGAAAAATGCGCCCAAGGGCTTCAGGCTTTTGGGCGCATTTTTTGTTTGCAATAGGCTGATTCAGCAGCCGAAAGCCGCTTTCAGATCGTCCACCAAATCGAGTTTTTCCCAAGCAAAAAACTCCACATTCTTGAAGATATGTTCGCCTTCGCGGAAGGTGTCGCCGTCCTCGTAATAGACTTCCACCTTGCGGGTTTCGGCCTTGCGACCGAAATGCCCGTAAGAGGCGGTTTCCTCGAAAATCGGGTTGGTGAGGCCGAAACGTTTTACGATAAAGTAGGGTCGTAAATCGACTAATTCCTTGACTTTCATGGCGATTTCGGTGTCGCTCATCTTTACATGCGAAGTGCCGTCGGTGTTCACATAGAAGCCCACAGGCTCTGCCTTGCCGATGGCGTAGGCAATTTGCACCAAGGCTTGGTCGCAAATGCCTGCGGCCACAAGGTTCTTGGCGATGTGGCGCGCGGCGTAAGCCGCCGAGCGGTCTACCTTCGAGCTGTCCTTGCCCGAGAAGGCACCGCCGCCGTGGGCACCGCGACCGCCGTAGGTGTCGACGATGATTTTGCGGCCAGTCAAACCCGTGTCGCCGTGAGGGCCGCCGATGACGAACTTGCCCGTCGGGTTCACGTAGAGTTTCATGTCGTCGCCGAAGAGTTTCCTCAGATGGGCGGGAAGTTGCTTCTTCGCGCGAGGAATGAGGATGTTGCGCACATCGTCTTCGATTTTCTTCTGCATGGTTTCATCGTCAGCAAACTCATCGTGCTGTGTGCTGATGACGATGGTGTCGACGCGAAGCGGTTTCCAGCCTTCGCCGTATTCCACCGTCACCTGCGACTTGGCATCAGGGCGGAGGTATCTCATCTGCCGACCTTGGCGGCGGATGGCGGCCAATTCTTTTAGCAGCAGATGCGAGAGGCCGATGGTCAAAGGCATGTAGTTTTCGGTTTCCTTGCAGGCGAAGCCGAACATCATGCCTTGGTCGCCAGCACCTTGGCTTTCAGGGTTTTCGCGACCTACGCCTTGGAAAATGTCGTTAGACTGGCCATGCAAAGCCGACAAAACGCCACACGACTGCGCATCGAATTGGTATTCCGACTTGTTGTAGCCGATGCGGTCGATGACGCGCCGCGCAATGTCCTGAATCTCAACGTATGCGTTGGTGCGGATTTCGCCTGCAACGACGACGAGGCCAGTAGTGACTAAAGTTTCGCAAGCCACCTTCGAGGTGGGGTCGTAACGAAGAATCTCGTCCAAGACGGCATCCGAAATCTGGTCGCATACCTTGTCGGGATGACCCTCGGAAACGGATTCTGAAGTGAAATAGTAACCCATAACAAATTGTTTATTAGTTGGTTAATAATAAATTTGTGTGGGAAGTCTGAAGTTGAAAGGGAAGGAAAAAGCATTGTTTTAGCATTTTTTCTTGTGGTTGCAATCAAATCAAATCTTTCCACGTTTGCGGCGGCAAAAGTACAAAAATAAATCTGAACGAGGCAAGCCTCGCCCAGATTTATTTTGTCAGAATTGATACCCGATTTATTCTATGACAATCTTCTGCGTCTTCACGTCGTTGCCGTTGATGAGGCGAATCATGTAAACGCCAGCCGTTGCATCGATGGCCTTGCTGCCACTGCCGCTGATGCTCTCGCTGCTGAGGATGCGTCCGTTGATGTCAATGACCTGCAAGGTAGCTTGGCCTTCGTTGGCGATGATCCAGTTGCCATTGCTGAAGAAGGCGAAGCTGTCGTTGTTGTCGTCTGTGTTGCCGTTGGAAGCAAACATCAAGCGGAACCTTGATTCATAGTCAGAAGTCTTGGCCGTGAAGGTGTAGCTCGGCGTTTGGAGCAGGTCGATGTCGGCACCTGTCATGTTGTCAATCAGGTGCAGGTAGCTCATTTCTGCATCGTTGGCGTTGATGCTGAGGGTGTACTCACCGTCTTGGTTGGCCTTGAAGTTGACAGGCATTTCGCCTTGGGCATTGCTATAGGCGATGGCGTATTCTTCAGTGCCTTGCGGGATGTAGATGTTGGCGGCCTGTGTGCCGAAGTAGAACTTGCTCAGCTCGTTACCTTCGTTGAAGCTTACGATGGCGTTGTCTAAGGTCTCCATGTTGCTGCCGCCACGGGTAGCGACGGTTTGTGCCAAGGCGATTTCGATGTTGCCTTGGTTGTTGGATTGTGTCTGAGGTGCGTTGTAGAAGGTGGCGTTACCACTAACGAGGACACCAGTGCAAGGAGCGATGGCGGCACTATTGCTTGCGGCTGGCACAACAGCAGTGCCAGCTGAGTTCAGCACATAATGGGGTTGGTTGACGTAAGCATTGAACGTGTAAGGGTTGCCCACGAGGTTCCAGCTATTGGCTTCAACTGTGTAGCCGGCAGTGTAGGGCTTGGTGGTGCCAATGAAACTCAAAGTGACTCCGATACTGTTGGCATAAAGGTAGCCTTGGCCGTTGACGAGCTGGAAGTCCGCCTCGTGGTTCTTGAAGTTCTCCCACATCATGGTGCTCGGGTTAAGCCTGTATAGGTCATAATCCCCGCTATACATATTGATGACATTACCAGGTACGTGGTAATTAGTGAAAGGCGAGGCGAAGAAATACCAGCCATCGGGGGTGTAATGGTCTGCTTCATCTTCTGGTTGTGCACCCCAATGGGTTGCCTTCGCAATGTTCTTTTCCACCGTGGCAGTCACAGCATTGCTGCAGATGAGCTGACCACCGTCCTTGATGGTGAGCGAACCGTTTCTTAAAGATACAACGAAGGCTTGGGCGATACATCCATTCGGGATGGTGACATTGGCATTGACAAAGACAGTGTCCATTTCTGTTGGAACACCATTAGGAGTCCATTTGTTAGCATCGTTCCACTCACCATCTGTCGAGATAATCTTGTCCGGCATCAGGAGACGGATTTGGTTCTTAATTGAAGCAGGAGTTCCTGTTACACCACTCATCGAGGTCAGGTCATAGTCAGTGCTGCCAGAAACGAACAAGGCTTGATTGCTTTCTGTATCAAAACATCCAAATGGAGTGCTGTTAGCAGCTTCACCCGTCTTGTCATGGACGATGATGGCAAGGTTGCCGTTGCTGGTATTATATGAGAAAGGTATTGATAAAATGATGGTGGTCCAGGAATAGAATTCGACAGATCCTGAAAACACCTTGTCATTTTCGCTAACACTTATCCAATCCGAATTGCTTTCGAATGCTGTCTTGTTGGTGTGAACCATATAGACATCCACGTTGCGTGTTATAGGGTCCCCCCATACGTCACTTAAAAATTCAATAGTGGCAATAGTTCCAGCTTGGCCAATCTCGGCGGCGGTATAGATTTGCTGCGACACGGCGTATTGTGCATCTGTCGTGGTGGGCAAGTATGCTGTGCCACTTTCGCTCTCGCCAATAGTAATCTTGGTGGAAGTTTCAAAAACAGGCATTTCATAACTCCATTGGCTTTCACTATCGTTGTAGATGCCCCTGACACGGACCTTGTACTCGCTCTCTGGGATGAGGCCTGTCAGCGTGATGCTCCTTGTGTCTGAGGACACGATACCAACAATCTCGAATGGATAGTATAGATTTGGGTTATCTGGGTTATATGGGATTGAAAGGTCGGAAATCCGATATTCAACCTCCCAACGGATGGGGGTGTTTTCATCACTCCATGTCAAGGTGGCTGTTGTGGGTGTGTTGGTCACCGTAATGTCGCAGGGTGCGGAGTAAACCACGTTGAAAGAAAGGCTCTTTGTACCAGTATAGTTGCCTGTGCCGTTGACATTGAGGGTGTAGTCTCCAATTGCGTTAACGGGTGAAGGATCTGTTGAGATTGTATAATCAGTATTAGAATTTAAATAGGTATAGTCATAATCGCCCCTAATCGCAACTTCCACATCCGCTGCATTAAAGGTGATGTCGCTGCCTGTATAGTAGACATAAAAGATTGGTTCATAGGTCGAAGGATCCCAGTCGTAGCCCATGTTCACAACATTCGTAATTTGAACATTATCGTTGTTAATGTTGTAGGGCAAAACATGGAAGGTCGCGGTTTTGCTTCCAGTGTACATACAAATGCCCGTGACGGTCAAGGTGTATTCGCCAGCGTTGATGCATTCTCCGCCATAGCTGACGGCGTAATCCACGTTTTTGGTAAGCGTTGTTTGGCCCATCGTCACCACGGGTTCTTGCAGATGGGCTTGGCCATTGTAGGTGGCATCCTCAACCGTAATGGTAATCAGCTCGCTGAAATCGGTAGGCTCACCTGTCGCATACGTGGCGGTGATTGTCACATTTTCGGTAGCCCCAGTGAGTATGTGCGAACCATTCATCAAACCGGCATCGCTGATGCTGCCGCTGTTGACGGTATATCCCGTGAAATGATTGTTATCAGGCACGGTGAAAGCTGTTGTGTTAACCACTGTGCCACTCATGTAATAATCTACATTATTATAGGTTTTAACAGGCGTAGGCAGTGAGAGCGTGACACCATCGCCTGCCGAGATGGTGAAACCAACGGAAGCGCCTTCAATGTCGGAGCCAGTTACTGCACCAGGAAGGCCCAAACCTGCAGGATAACAGTTGTTACTGATACGATCAGCAGAACCACTACCAACAAGGGAACCAACACTAGTTCCCGTTACGCTACCATTGCTAAAGTTATTCTCAAAACTATTAGCATACATGTATCCGACTATGCCACCCACATTAGAAGATCCATTTGCCGTAGTGATAGATGCAGTATTGGTGTTTCCTGTTATATAAGTAGGACCACCTGAAGCAGCTCCAACAATACCTCCGATATTTCCTTGACTTACATAAGGGCTGGATCCCACACTGGTAATGGCACCACCGACACTACAGTTAGAGATGGTGCTAAAAGTAGCATCACCAGCAATACCACCAATGTATCTAAAAGCAGTGATGTTACAGTTCACAAGATTTACGTTTGTCACAGTGGCACTTCTCAGATAGCCAAACAAACCTTGGTATTCTTCACCGTTTGCTTTATTAATGGTTAAATTGCTTATAGAATAGCCGTTGCCATTGAATGTGCCCCAAAATTTATGGCTGTCATCATCCAATCCAATCGCTGTCCAATAGTGATCAGCCAAATCGATATTGGCATTCAGCGTGATGGTTTTTTCCTCAAAGGACTTGCCATCATTATTCACCAAATAGGCGAGTTGCGCCAATTGTCCAGGCGTGTTGATGGCAAATGAAGTTTGCGAGTAATCCGAAGGCCATTCGGTGTCGCGGTGGTCAATCCAGTTGCCTTCAGTTTGTGCATTCATTGCCGACGGCGCAAAAACGGCCGTCATCGTGGCGAATAAGATGAGTAAAGCTTTTCTTAACTTGTTCATTTTGTTTAATTTATTATTTGTTTTCGTGATTTTCAAAACAGCGGCAAAATTACAAATAAATCTTTATCTAATTGAGTAAAAACAAGGTTTTTGACTTGATTTTTCATCGGCTGGGGTTCACTCCGGCAGGGGTTTACACCGCCTGCCTAATGTGCTGTCACCTCTACGAGGTTTCCCCGTGCGTGCCGACACAAAGTCTCGTAGAGACGGCATATCAGTAAGCAGGCGACGTGAGTCCCTGCACAGGCGACATGAGTCCCTGCACAATGCAACACCCACTCCCCGCACAAGCGACACCAGTGTCGAACAGTCACGGAGTGACGGCGGATATTAGGCAGGGGTGAAATGTAATGAAACCCCTGCCAGCATCGAATACATTGCCAGCATCGGGTACGCACAACCCCGGCAGGCTTCCCCCTTTGTAAAGGGGGGCAGGGGGATTCAACAAACCCCGCCATGCACAAAAATAGTAGAGACGTCACAATGTGGCACCTCTACAATTATGTGGGAATTGAAAATTCCCTCCTCACCGCTTCCGAATTGCAAATTCGCAAGAACGGGAGAACGGGAGATTGGGTTATTTCATTTATCGTTTTGTTCCAAGTAGAACTCAATCTTACGAATATCACCAATAGAAATCGTACTAGTACTCGTATTATCAGCTGACGACGTTATTGCCACAGACGAGGCGGGTTCGCCGTTCCATATAAGTTTAGAACCGCTATCACTCCAACCTGACGGAATATCCCACATTTGGCTGTCGTGGGTGATTACAATCTTCGTAATATTAATATTCTCGCTGGAGGAAGAAAAGGTTAAAGAAGAAGGGTAATAGGTTTCAAGATCATAAGTTCCAGATTGTAATAGCACAGTTGAGTAATTGCAAAAGCCCGTGGTTGATTTGTTGCAAAAAAAAACAATTCAACAGTTCAACGATTCAACAGTCAACCTTTCGTCAGCTTCTGGAACGCCTCCTCAATGCTCAAGTCCTCCTTCTGCAAGGTCTTGATGATGAAGCCTTTTTCCACCGACCAGCGCATCAGGTTGGCGCGGATGTCGGTGTCGTTTTGTGGCTCGAGAATCCAGTGGTTGCCCTTCACGCGCTGCACGCGGCCCACTTGCGGGATGCCGCGCAACAGAATTTCGTCCACTTCAGTTTCAAACTCCACGATGATGACGTTGCTGGCCGAGTTTTCCTGTTTCAGGTTCTCAATCTTGTCGTCTGCCACCACCACACCTTTATTAATAATGATGGCTCTTTCGCAGATGGCTTCCACCTCCTGCATAATGTGAGTGGAGAGAAGCACGGTCTTTTCCTTGCCGAGGTTGCTGATGAGGTTGCGGATGTCGATGAGTTGGTTGGGGTCGAGGCCGGAGGTGGGTTCGTCCAGGATGAGCACCTGTGGGTCGTGCATCATGGCTTGGGCAAGGCCCACGCGCTGGCGGTAGCCTTTCGAGAGGGCACCGATTTTCTTGTGCGCCTCCAATCCGAGCCCCGTTTCCTCAATCATCGCCTCGATACGCCTGCGGGCCGCTTCGCCTTTCAATTGGTGGATGCCAGCAACGAACTCAAGGTATTCGCGGACGTACATGTCCAAATACAGTGGGTTGTGCTCCGGCAGGTAGCCCACGATACGTTTGACGGCCATCGGGTCGTCCATGATGTCGTGGCCTTCCACGCTCACCGTGCCTGAGGTGGGCGGGATGAAGCAGGTGATGATTTTCATCAGCGTCGACTTGCCCGCGCCGTTGGGCCCGAGCAGGCCGACGATACCTTTATTAATAGAGAGCGTCACGTCGTTGAGGGCGAGTTGTTCGCCGTAACGCTTGGTGATATGGTTGATTTCGATGGACATTTGCTTTTGATTTTGAGTGCAAAAATAGTGTTTTACATTTAAATGAGGTGTAGTAAATCCCCCAAATTGCAAACTTTCACCCCGTTTTTTATTTCGTAAGACGATGCCACAGGCGCCACCACATAGGCTTCGTCTGGTTGGATGTCGTCCAATGATTTCCAAAAGCCTTCGGTCAGTTGGGGGGCGGTGGAAGCTTTGCACTCGATGGCGATGGTTTTGTTGGCCTTCTCGACAATCAAATCGATTTCGTTGCCAGTTGCGGTTCTGTAGAAAGAGAAGGTCGCGTTTCGGATGGAAGCGCATACATTTTCGACGACTAAACCTTCCCACGATGCACCAAACACGGGTTGGCCGAGTAATTCATTGAAGTTTCTGATGGAAAGCAGCTGGTGAAGAAGCCCTGAATCACGGAGATACACTTTTGGCGACTTCACCAAACGCTTTTTTGTGTTGGTGAAATAGGGTTGCAGAGTCCTGACGAGATAAGTCTGTTCGAGAATGTCGATGTGTCGGCGTATAGTTGGATGGGTGATTCCCAAAGATTCGCCCAATTTCGAGGCATTGAGTAACTGTCCTTGCGAATGGGCCAACATGGTCATCAACCTCAACATTTGCATGGAAGTGATTTGGTAGCCCAATTGCGGAATATCGCGTTCCACGTATGTTCTAATGAAGTTCTCGCGCCATAATCTGCTGCTTTCATCCGATGCCGCATTGTAACTATCGGGATAGCCGCCGCGCCACCAGTAACGCTTCAGGTCGAAATCATCCAAAGCCTCAACTTCTTTGAAGAGGAAAGGTGTAAGGTCGATGATGCCAATTCGGCCCGCCAGCGTTTCAGACGAGTTCTTGACCAAAGATTGCGAGGCCGAACCTAAAAGGATGAATCGTCCAGGACGACGGTCTCTGTCTATTTCGCTTCTCAGCACCGAGAACAATTCAGGTCGGAGTTGGATCTCGTCAAGGCAGATGATCCTGTCTTGGTTGTTTTGGAACAAGAGCGTCGGCTCTTCCAATTTGACCCAGTCGTCGCGATTTTGCAAGTCCAAATAAAGGAAATTGCCTAATTGGTCGGCCATCATTTTGATCAAAGTGCTTTTCCCGCATTGCCTTGACCCTAGGATGACCACTGCTGGAAATATTTCAAGATATTGGTTTACAATGTCTTGAGATGCCCTTTTTATTAGTTTTTGCATTTTGTAAATCCGATTTTCAATTTGCAAAGATAGATGTTTTTCTTATCCAAAAGTATCAAATATGAAAAAAATGCAAAGAACCATCCCCCAGTCCCATGCTCAGTGCAAAAAATTCAATTAATCCATCACTAATAACCAAAAAAGTCGTACTTTTGCGGCCTCGTTCAATCATCCAAAACTGTTTCTGGTTGGTTCTAACGCATTGATTTTCGGGCGAAAGTGAATTAATGCACAAAAAAGTTGGAACGAATTGGAGAAAGATGTATTTTTGCACGCCCAAAAGAGGGTAGTGTCTTATAGAATTGGATAAACATTATTAAACACAAAATGAACTACTTAAGTTACAAGACAGTAAGCGTCAACAAGGAAAATGCCAACAAGAAGTGGTATGTCGTCGACGCTGAAGGACAAATCCTGGGACGTTTGGCTTCCCAGGTTGCCATGATTCTGCGTGGCAAAAGGAAGGCATGCTTTACTCCCCACAGCGATTGTGGTGATAATGTCATCATCATCAATGCAGAGAAAGTGGTCCTGACTGGAAACAAAATGACACAGAAGTACTACATGCGCTACACCGGCTATCCGGGTGGCCAACGTACAAGAACCGTTGCTGAGTACCTCAAGCGCAAGCCCACCTTCGTTCTCGAGCACGCCGTGCGCGGCATGCTCCCGAAGAACAGACTCGGCGATGCCATCTACAGGAACCTCTACGTCTACGAAGGTCCCAACCACAACCATGAGGCGCAACAGCCCATCGAACTCAAAATCAACACTCATAAGCAATACAAGAATTAATCATGGAAGTTATCAACGCTTTAGGTAGAAGAAAGACCGCCGTGGCCCGTATCTATATGAAGGCCGGCAGTGGCAACATTACGGTGAACAAGCGCGACTACAAGGAGTACTTCCCGACGAGCATCCTCCACTATGTGGTTGAACAGCCTATGATGCTGACCGAAACCCTCGGCCAATATGACATCAAGGTCAACCTCGACGGTGGCGGCATCAACGGCCAGGCCGAGGCCCTTCGCCTCGCCATCAGCCGCGCCCTGTGCGAAATCAACCCCGAGTATCGTCCCACCCTGAAGGCCAAAGGTTTGATGCGCCGCGACCCGCGTATGGTCGAGCGTAAGAAACCCGGTCAGCCCGGTGCCCGTAAGAAGTTCCAATTCAGCAAACGTTAAGCCCTCAGAAGCCGAGCGATTTTGTTTAGTATCCAAATTGCTGAGATTCTTCATGTCAAGACTACTCGGCGATTGTATTTAGCGAATGTAAACATTAAAAAGAAAACTCATGACACAAGTAACATTTGAAGAATTATTGGATGCCGGTTGTCATTTCGGTCACCTCAGAAGAAAATGGAATCCGAACATGGCTCCCTATATTTTCATGGAGCGCAATGGCATTCACATCATAGACCTTTATAAGACACAAGCCAAGATGGACGAGGCCGCCAACGCCCTCTGCCAACTGGCAAAATCGGGCAAGCGCGTCCTTTTCGTGGCCACCAAGAAGCAGGCCAAGGACGTGGTCGCCGAACTCGCCCAGAAAGTCAACATGCCTTACGTGACCGAGCGTTGGCCCGGCGGTATGCTGACCAACTTCGCCACCATCCGCAAGGCCGTCAAGAAAATGACGAACATCGACAAGATGATGAGCAGCGACGCCTACAAGAGCCTTTCGAAGCGCGAAAAACTGCAAATCGAGCGTGAGCGCGAAAAGCTTGAGAAGAACCTCGGCTCCATCGCCGACCTCAGCCGTCTGCCTTCGGCCCTGTTCGTGGTCGACATCATGAAGGAACACATCGCCGTTGCTGAAGCCCGCAAGCTCAACATCCCGACCTTCGCCATCGTCGACACCAACACCAACCCCAACCTCATCGACTTCCCCATCCCGGCCAATGACGACGCTTCGAAGAGCATCGCCCTCATCGTCGGCAAGATGGTCGACGCCATTGAGGAAGGTATCACCGAGCGTAAGAACAACAAGGACCTCATCCAAGAAGAGGAAGAGGAAGAAGTTGACGAGATGAAAGAGAACAACGAGGAAGAGGAAAACAAAGATGACCGCCGTCAGCGTGGCAACCGCCGTCCTCGCCGTCCCGTTGGCAAGAACTAAACTATAGCCTATGGCTTATGGCCTATGGTTAAGGTACCTGAGCTTGTCAAAGGGCCATTAGCCATCGGCCATATTTAATTTAATAATAACCTTTAAAACAAGAAACAAAATGAATATTACCGCTTCTCAAGTCAATGAACTGAGACAAATGACGGGCGCCGGCATGATGGACTGCAAGAAGGCCCTCGTTGAGACCGACGGCGACATCCAGGCCGCCATCGACATCCTCCGCAAGAAGGGCATGGCCAAGGCCGCCAAGCGCGCCGACCGCACCGCTTCTGAAGGCTGCGTGCTTTCGAAGGCTACGGAAGACCACAAGTACGCCGCTATTATCATGGTGAACTGCGAGACCGACTTCGTCGCCAATAACGCCGACTTCGTGAAGTTCACGAAGGACGTTTTGGACAAGGCCGTCGCCAACCGCGTGAAGGACATCGAAGCCCTGAAAGCTATGGAGCTTGACGGCCAGACCGTTGAAGCCCTCGTCGCCAACCAAAGTGCCGTCACGGGCGAAAAGACCGAATTAGGCGCTTTCAAGGTTTTGGAAGGTGAATATGTGGCCAACTACAACCACCCAGGCAACCGCCTTGCCACCATCGTCGAAATGAACAAGAATTTCGCTGGTGTTGAGGAAGTGAGCCACGAGGTGTGCATGCACGTCGCCGCCATGAACCCGCTTTCGGTGAGCGAAGCCTCCATCCCGCAAGAGGTGAAGGATCGCGAGCTTTCCGTTGCCATCGACAAGACCAAGGAAGAACAGATTCAGAAGGAAGTGGAGAAAGCCCTCCGCAAGGCTGGCATCAACCCCAACCATGTGGACAGCGACGACCACATCAACTCGAACATCACCAAGGGTTACATCACCGAGGAGCAAGGCGCACAGGCCCGCGAAATCAAGGCCACTGTGCCCGGTACGGTGCAACTCAACGAAGGCATGATCCAGAACATCGCCAAGGGCCGCTTGAACAAGTTCTACAAGGAGAGCTGCCTGCTCAACCAAGTCAGCCTCGTTGCCGACCCCAAGACCGTCGCCGAATACATCCAGGCCGCCGACAAGGAAGCCACTGTGGTGAACTTTGTGCGTATCAAGTTGGGCGAGTAATCAATTCACAAACCATCCAAACAGCGCATCCGGAAATTTCGGGTGCGCTGTTTTTTTTGTGTATTGGGAAATTATTTGTAGTTTTGCAGTCCATAATTATGAATTTGGCAATCTGTGCAAGAGAAGAAGTTCAAATATCAAAAATGGATTGATCAGTTGGTGAAGGAAGGTTGTTTGTTGCCGCCTTTGTATGCACCTAACAATATGCAAGCGTGTCGTTTTGTGTTTTCCTCTAACGACGGTCGGAACCATATCCCTCAGTATGTAGCCCACCCAAAACGGATGCTTCAGGATGTCGCCAAAGGAAGGAGCAACACTTCTTTGCTTGCGCTATCGTGTTTTGTCACTGAGCATCAGGCAGAATCATTTTATGCCCATTTGCGAAAAGCCTTCAAAAATGCCGTAATTTCCATAGGAGATGCCTTGGCTGAAGGGACTTTGACCAATGAGGACGGAATGAAGACCTCGGAGAGCTCCAATGGTCATTTTGACTTTTACGAATACGAAAATTGTGATTTGAACAAAACTTTCAAAATAACGAAGATATTATGAGACAGATAGAAGGCTTCGATTTACAGTTTGATTTCAGCGGCTTCAAGAAGATGGCCGACCTTGTCTATTTTGACGGTCCGTTTCTTTCGCATTATGTCAGCAGCAAAGGTGACGACTATCTGTTCTATTGGGTTGACAGAGACGATACCGACAATCGCTGGCTTGTGTTTCGGGTCAATTTGGCCAATCTTCAGAAATATATCGGGAAAGAACTGACTTTGCGTGAACTCGTCGCAAATCCCAACGATGGTTTTCTCTATTCGGTGGATGTCGACAATGACTTGCGCTATCATAATGTAAAATTAGTTCAACCTTCGTCACTACCCGAAGATTACTTGCCCGAACCGGATTCATACTATGCTTTTGAACCGATACCGACTGTGGATGCTAATGAGCTGATGACATACGAGTTGACCATTCCCTATAAGGAACGCAGCCGGTTGGAGGAATTGCTTCTGAAAATCGGATTCCCAATTTCTGCCTTGAAAAAGGTGGTCGCCCACGCAGCAGCTTTCTGACCCAATTCAAAATAGACTTGTGTTTTTCATTATAAGAATCTTTAAATAGTTAAATATCAATATAATATAGTAGCAAAGTAAAATATAAGTATAAATAAGATAGCGTTTATAGCTGTCCTTGAATCTCAAATTACCACCCGTCCTCTTTACGAGGACAACCTGTCAAGGATTAGTTACGAAATGCCGTACTTGGTACGGCGTGGAATGACTTGTTAGACGAGTGGGGCGTGGTAACCCTGACATTCAAGCAAGAGATAAATTCCACGCATTTTTTATGTCGAAGGTCAAGGAGGTACATATTGGGAACAGGATTAAGGCCGTGCTGAAAGAGCAAGGCAGAACCACGGTTTGGCTCGCCAAACAGATTCCTTGCACGCCCAACCATTTGTATAAGGTGTATGCCAATGCCTCAATTAATACTGACCTGCTGAAGCGCATTTCCGAGATTTTGGATTACAACTTTTTTGGAGAGTTTATCCAAAATGGATAGAGTTCGACTTCAGAAGTTTTTTTTCGGAAATACCATTGCGGATTGTGGAATAATCCTTATTTTTGCCATAAATTTCATAAAAGTCGATGAAACAAGAGTTTGACAAGACCAAAGCATTGAATGCGATGCTCTATGTGGCTAATCGTATAGGTCGCAAGGATTTCCATAAGGTTTTCAAGATCCTGTATTTTGCCGACAGGCAGCATCTTGCCAATTGGGGCAGACCCATTACTGGTGACACTTACATAGCCATGGATGCGGGGCCTGTTCCGTCGCGCATCTATGATATGTTGAAAATTGTCAGAGGTGATTCCTATATGAATGATACAGAAGGTCTTGGCGAGTATTTCAAGGTGGAGCAATGGATGTATGTAAACCCACTGCAGGATGCCAATTTGTCAAAGCTCTCCAAAACCGAGCGCGACGAACTTGACGATGCTATCCGTCGCTATGGACAGATGCCATACGATGAAATCAAGGAAATCTCCCACGATGTAGCTTGGCAGTCCACGGCACGCGATTTTGCCATAAAATGGGAAGACATTGCCCGTGAAGCTGGCCTTGATGCCGATGAGATAGAATATCTTCGCGAGTGCAATCAATTACAGACCTCATTAAGCTAAATTCAGATGGCTGATAAGCACAATTCAGCTTGTGAGGATGTCACCCAATGTATAAGAAAGATAATTTCATATTTTTGCACCCGAATACAACAACAAATTATTGCATACATGTAGAAAAGCAAAAACAACATAACCAAACATATAAATAAGATAGCGTTTATAGCTGTCCTCAAGTTCAAAAGTTCCATTCGTCCTCCTTTTGGAGGACAAACCGATCGAGGATTAGTTATGAAATGCCGTATTTATTACGGCGTGGAATAGCTTGTTAGATTGGTAGGGCGTGGAACCCCTTGAACTTGAGCAAGAAATACAATTCCACGCATTTTTTATGTCGAAGGTCAAGGAGGTACATATTGGGAACAGGATTAAGGCTGTGCTGAAAGAGCAAGGCCGAACCACTGTTTGGCTCGCCAAACAAATTCCTTGCACACCTAACCATTTGTATAAGGTATATGCCAATGCCTCCATTAATACCGACACGTTGAAACGTATTTCCGATATTTTGGACTATAATTTCTTTGAGGAGTTTATCCAAAATGGATAGCTTTCCCTATTGAAATGGGATGTAATAAAAATGTATGAAATTTAGCTTGATTCTCTATTTTTGCATAATAATATAACGTAACTTGTACGATGAAAAAATTCAATTTTGCTATAGTAAATTCAGTGGTAAAATCAGTTCTGTTTATGTTTTTGGTGTTTGTGATGGGAGCCTGTGATGCCCCTCAATCCGTAGAAAGGCATGATGCTCCCCAAACTGCAAACAATGATGTGATTAACGATGCTGTCATTGATGAATATTGGTCATATCAAATAGCATATAATAATCGTGATACTGAGAAATACCATAGGTTTTATGGATTGTTCGTTATGTATAATTGTGTAAAGATTGAAAATGGAGATAGAAAACAATATGAAGAAGTAGTAAAGTTTGATGATGAAATGGATTATAATCCGTATATTGCAGAATGGACAATGGCACTTTGTGTTGCGGAAAAGTTGTTCGAAGAGAATCAGTATTATGTTCAAGATAGTCATGGTAAACCTGTATATGATAAATACGGTAATAATGTCTATAGGTTTAAGCGTGAAATGAAGGAGGTAGAAGGTTGGTTGACGGGAGTTAGAGATCTACCTGAAGTGGATGGCAATTTGGATCCTGAGATTCAGGAGATTTTTCGGAAAGTTTATTATAATAATAGAAATGGGGTAATCTATTTGCCTAAAGAAGGTTATGGATATAGAAGATATCCTATAGAAGGGTATACATATGAAGGAGGGCACACTTATGACGGATATGGCAACAAATGCAATGAGGTTTGTCTAAAACGAACAAAAAGTGATAATGGTGAGTTAAGAATAACATGGAATTATATTGAGTTTTGAGATAGAGATAGAATGGATGGCGAAGAAGTTAAAACTAGCGCATCCGAAAATTTCGGGTGTGCTGTTTTTGTATTTGAAAAATCAATACTTTTGTACCCAAATAATCCATCATGTCAAAAGCCCAACTAAAGAAACAGCTGAAAACTTTAGAAAAGGATGAAATCATCGAAATGGTGATGGAATTGTATGATGCCCGAAAAGAGGCAAAAGAGTATTTGGAGTTCTATTTGAACCCTAACGAAAAAAGCAAATTGGACGAATACAAAAAAATCATTGAAAACGAATTCTATCCTTCGCGCGGTGAACCGAAAACGCGATTCAGCGTGTGCCGAAAGGCTGTCAATGATTTTATGAAACTTAAACCAGCACCCGAGCTCGTTGCCGATTTGATGCTGTTTTATTGCGAGCAAGCCTGCCAGTTTTCGTATGAGTATGGCGACATGTGGGAAGCATTTTATACTTCGGTGGAAAACAACTTTGCACGCGCTGTCGAATTCTTGAAAAAGAATGGGCTGCTGGATGCCAACGAAAAGCGAATCAAGCAACTCATAAGGCTTACCTCGCCTTGTGGCTGGGGATTCCCTGATACCATGCAAGATATATATGACGAAGCCTTGTATGGTTAATTCCTCCCGCAGCAGTTCTTGTATTTCTTGCCGCTTCCGCAGGGGCAAGGTTCGTTGCGCCCGATTTTCGGACTGGCATTGACAAATGGAATGTCGTTTGATTCGATGAAAGATTCGGGACTGTATTCTTTCTCTTTTGGGAGATTGATGCCCATTTCGAAGGCTTCGGCGGGCGAATGTCCTTTCAAGTCCCAGCGGGGCAAGGAGTTTTGGTAGTTTGAGTATAGGCCGACGACTTCGTCGGTCAGTTTTCTGTGCTTCGACGGGAAATCAGCAAGCATCGCTTCAATGCCTGCTACTGGTGATCTCCCTTCTTGTATACTGAACCAAATGTCGGTCAGTGTTTGTTCGGCCGGTTCGAAGGTTTTTTTGTCCTTGAAGGTGATGTCAGTATAATTGAGCAAGTCCATCAGGTCTTTCGTGAACTCGCTTGTAAAGGCAGGGTAGGGTAGTTGTCCGGCTGCCATAATTTCTTCGTATTCAAATACTTTGTAAGGGATTTCCTTCCGTTTTTGGATTTCTTTCCAAACCTTTTTTGAATCCTCGACCCAAGGTGACACCAACACGACTTCGTCTTTCTTTTCGTCTATCTGGTTGGAATGCATAAAAAACAATTCCGACAAGCTCAACATCTTGATGAGTTCATTGATGGTTTCCTCAGATGTGAATGGGAAAAACTCGATTTCATCACAGAATTGATCGACGGGAAGGATGCCGTAAAGTGCCAGAAGTCCGTAAGCGTATTGCTGCAATTGTTGATACTCACGCATCAGGTCGTTGTCGAACACATCGAAAATACAGGAGGAAACGGCGGTGTGTATATCTTTGGTCAGATAGTAGGTAATGGTCTCGTTTTCCAAGGATTTTTCTTCGTCTACTTGCAGGAAGTTGTAAATGACGGAAGGCAAAGGGAAATAAAGTCTTGGTTTCACGAGCCTTGTGCCGGGCTCGACGTTGGAAAGTTCCTTGAGGATTCCAATGTCGTATGGAGGCAGTTTTTTCAGCCATTCAGGGGCTGAGGCAAGCAAGGCCGAACTCAACTTTTCGGCAAATTCCTCTTTCGGAAGTGATTGGGGTATGGCTGCGTCAAAATGTTCGGAGAATGTAATCAATATGTTTTTGGGAATTCTTGACAATGCTTCCTTCAAGGAGGTGCAATTGTTATGTGTTTTTGCTCTCATGATTGGATGATTTTTATGCAAAGGTAATGAAAAACAGCATACCTAATTAAAAAATGTGTGTTTTTTTCAGAGCCCAATTCTGTGCAATTGAATGATAGTCAGTGATGCTCAAAACACCACATTCACCGCATAGAGAGGGTAATTGGTCATCCAAGATTGCTCGCGATAATAGGACATGGAGAGCCGAATGCCGTGTAATTCGGGGTTTTTCTCCACAAAGGCTCGTAGGCTTTTCGATTGCAGGTTCTCTTCGGCCTTCACTTCGATAGGCAGTATTTTGTCGTCGCGTTGCAAAAGGAAATCAATCTCACCTCTCGAATTTTCCGCCGACCAATAATAAATCACATTGTTTCGCGAAAGTCGCAACTGCTGGAATACATATTGTTCGGTCATGGCACCTTTGTAGTCTGTGAAGATAGCGTTGCCATTGATGATGGATTGCGGAGGAACGTTTCCCATAGCGCCTAACAGCCCCACATCGAGCATGAAAAGTTTGAAAGCGGAGAAATCCTGATAGGCCGATAGCGGGATAAGCCCTTTTTTGGCCCGATGCACCTTGTAAACCAAGCCAGCATCGTGAAGCCATTCCAAAGCCAGTTCAAAGTCTTTGGCCCGTGCGCCCTCTTTCAGGAAACCATAAATGAATTTCTTGTTTTCTTTGGATAACTGTCCGTTCACGCTTTGCCAAATCATGCGCAGGCGGGGGACTTCGTTCAATGGCGCATGTTTTGAGAAGTCGCGGTCGTAGGCATCAAGTATGTTGAGTTGGATGTTGCGCACGGCTTGTGTGTCGCGTTCATCGGCGAAGCATTTCACGGCTTCGGGCATACCACCCACGTAGTAGTATTGACGGAGCAGATCCTCCAACTGCGAAGCGAAAGGTTCCATCGCCGACCATTGCTTGTTTGACAAAGCCTCCACGAATTGGCTTTTGCCGACGGCCTCGATGAATTCGAAGAATGAAAGCGGATAAAGTGTGAGAAAATCCACCTTGCCCACGGGGAAACTGTCGTTTTGGTGCATGGCGATGCCCAACAGAGAGCCTGCCGCTATGACGGGTTGCTGCGGCACTTGTTCATGGAAATATTTCAATGCCGTGACTCCACGCGGAGCTTCTTGAATCTCATCCAATAGCAGAAGGGTGTTCTCGTCGGGGCGGGTACCTGTGGCGAGGAAGATTTCGAAAATTATGCGCTGCATATCGAAATCTTTGACAAACAGGTTTTTGAGTTGGGAGTTGCTCTCAAAATTGATGTAAATATGGTTTTTGAAGGCTTCTTTGGCAAATTCGAGCATCAGCCAAGTCTTTCCCACTTGCCTTGCACCTTGCAGTATGAGTGGCTTCCTGTTTTTTTGCGCCTTCCATTGGTATAATTCCTTGATGAAATAACGTTTCATGGCACTTGTTGACTATGGTTTTCGAAGGCAAAGATACTACTTTTTTGCAAACTGCGACTAAAAAATGTGGTGTTTATACAAAAAGTGCGACTAAAAAATGTGGTGTTTATACAAAAAGTGCGACTAAAAAATGTGGTTTCGGATAAATTTGAGGGAATGGGATCAGGAAAAATGGTGAGATTGCTACGAGGTAAGACCAAAAGAATTATCTTTGCCCCGATTAAACACTATTTCCTATGAAAAAGCTATCCTTATTCATCATCGCGGCCCTCATCATGACCGCCTGCACAAAACAGCAACTTCCCGTTGCCAATTACGACATCATCCCGCAACCCAAAGAGGTGCGGCTTGATGACGGGAAACCTTTTGAACTAAGTCCCAAGACCGTCATCCATTACGAGGCCGGACTCCAGCGCGAGGCGCAGTTCCTCAGCGAGTATGTGAATGACATTATGGGCTATGGCCTTGTGCTTCAGGAAATGAAAGGCAACGAAACCGATGGAATTGTGTTGAAGCTTTCGCCCGCCGACTTCAACCAAGCCGAAGCCTACGAAATCTGCATCATGCCGAAGCAAGTCACCATCAAAGGCGCAGATGCAGCAGGCGTGTTCTACGGCATACAAACCCTTCGCAAGAGTTTGCCTATTCCCCCGAAGGATCCAACTGACAACTCTCAACTCTCAACTCTCAACTCTCAACTTCCGTGTGGCACAATCAAAGACCACCCCAATTTCGCCTATCGCGGTATGCACCTCGACCCCTGCCGCCATTTCATTGACTTGGACTCGGTGAAAATTTACCTCGACATGATGGCTATGCACAACATGAACCAGTTCCATTTCCACCTCAGCGAGGACCAAGGCTGGCGCATCGAGATCAAGAAATATCCTGAACTGACCGAAATTGGCGCGTATCGCAATGGCACGGTCATCGGGCATAATGGGAATTTGTACGATACCATCCGCCATGGCGGCTACTACACCCAAGACGAGCTTCGCGACCTCATCCAATATGCCGCCGAGCGCCACATCAACATCATCCCCGAAATCGACCTGCCGGGCCACATGCAGGCGGCCTTGGCCTGTTATCCCAACATGGGTTGCACGGGCGGACCCTACGAGGTGTGGCGGCGTTGGGGCGTGTCGGACGACGTGCTTTGCGCCGGCAACGAAGAGGCTATGCAATTCGCTGAAAACGTGCTCAATGAGGTGATTGACCTCTTCCCCTCACCTTACATCCACATCGGCGGCGACGAGTGCCCCAAGGTGCGCTGGGAAAAGTGCCCCAAGTGCCAAGCCAAAATCAAGGAATTGGGCATCAAGGGTGACGGGCGTTTCTCGAAGGAGGACTACCTGCAAAGCTATGTGATGAACCGCATGGCCAAGGTGGTGGAGGCGCGTGGAAGGCGTGTCATCGGCTGGGATGAGATTCTGGAAGGCAACGTTTCCGAGACGGCCATCATCATGAGTTGGAGAGGCACGGAAGGCGGCATCGAGGCGGCACGCAAGGGCCACGATGTGATTATGGCGCCGTCGTCACACCTTTATTTCGACTACTACCAAAGCGAGGACATAGCCAACGAGCCGCCTTGCATCGGTGGCTACTTGCCCGTGGAGCGTGTGTATGAGTTCCAACCGCTGCCCTCAGAACTGACACCCGAAGAGCAAAAGCACATCATCGGCGTGCAGGCCAACATCTGGACGGAATACATCGCCCATTTCTGGCATGTGCAATACATGGCCTTGCCCCGCATGGAAGCCCTGACAGAAATCCAGTGGAACAATCCGCAAGAGCGTGACTTTGAGGCTTTTGTTGAGCGTTGCAAGAAAATGAGGCAGTTCTACGAACTTTATCATTACACCTACGCCGACCATATCTTCAACCCACAGGTCTGGGCCGACACGGTGGAAACCAATTTGGCCACCCGCAAACCCATCACCTTGCGCGAGCAACCTGCCGAGAAATACACATACGGTGGTGCCAAGGTGCTCAATGATGGTGGGTTAGGCCGTGGTGCATATAATTCGGGGCGTTGGTTGGGTTTCTATGGCTCTCCTTTGGATGCTGTCTTGGATTTGGAACAGCCTGTCGAGATGCGCAAGGTCCGCTTTCATGCACTCGTCAACAAAAGCGCATGGATTTACAATCCGAGTTCGTTGAAGGTGTTGGTTTCCGATGATGGAGAAACCTTCCGCGAGGTTGGACAAAAAACCATCCCGATTTCCACTTGGGAGGACAGGGACGGCATCTTTGCCTACGAATTGGAGTTTGAACCCGTTGCAGCACGGTTCGTGGAGGTCGTCATCAAAGGCCACGATTTGCCTGAAGACCACGACGGCTTCGGCAATCCCGCTTGGATTTTCGTGGATGAAATAGAGGTGGATTAAGCCTTTTTCAGCAAAATCACATACACGGGGAAGTGGTCGCTGTAGCCGCCCATCCACACGCCGCTGCCGAAGGTGCGGAAGGGATAGCCGTTGTATTTGCCGCCGTGCTGCTTCAGGAACTCCTTGTTGTGAACCTTCGCGTTCTTGAACTGATAGGTGTCGTAACCTGTAGGCACCAAGGCAGGGGTGAGGATCATTTGGTCCAAAACGCCTGGCGCGTCGCGGTAGTAATTGGTGCCGTAGCCTTTCTTATGGAGGTCGTACATGGGATTGTAGAACTCGCCGTCGCGCAGGTCTTTCATGTCGCCCGAGGCACGCAGGTAATTCGTGATGCTCTTGTTGTCGGGGTAGTCATTGTAGTCGCCCATCATAATGATTTTGGCGTTTTGGTCCTCGCGCATGATGCTGTCGGCGATGTTGCGGCACAACGTGGCAGCGGCAATACGTCCGGGCATGGAGCGTTTCTCGCCACCGGCACGCGAAGGCCAGTGCATGACGATGAAGTGCATCGGCTCACCGTCGAACAGGCCGCTCACCACAAGTTGGTCACGGGTGATAAATTCAGGGTCGTTAGGCACAACGGTGCGGTAAGATTTGCTGTTGGTCAGCTTAAAGTATTTCGGATTGTAAATCAATCCCACATCCACGCCACGGCGGTCGGGAGAATCATAGTGTACAATTTGGTAGTTGCGGTTCTTGATTTCGGGCTGGGCGACCAAATCCTCAAGCACATGGCGGTTTTCCATTTCGCACAAGCCTAAAACAGCCACACCGTCGGGCGTGATGTCGGTACCGATGGTGGAGATGGCGTAGGCCATATTATGGAGTTTGGAGATGTATTTCTCTGTGTTCCATTGGTTGCCGCCTTTGGGTAGGAACTCCTCGTCGTTCTTGTTAGGGTCGTCGATGGTATCGAACAGGTTCTCAAGGTTATAGAACCCGACCAAACCGACCTTGTAGGCTTGTTGCTCTTGGGCGGAAACGCGGTTGATTCCGAGGCCAAAAGCCAAAATGACGAGTGCGAAAAGAATATGCTTATTCATTGTTGAAGTTGTTTGCATGGGTTTAGGCGGCAAAGGTAGAAAAAAATCGGGCTTTTTTCTTTCTTAGGGTGATTTTTTCGGTCAAGCAGGCTCTTTTACCAATTTTATTTCTCTAAACTCTGGAAAAAAATCGGGATTTAGAGAAATAAAATGCTTTAATTCTCTGGAAATGATATTTTTTGTACCTTTGCAGAGAAATAAAATCGATATGGCATGAAAAATATCATCGGAAGAAAAAAGGAAATCGAAGAACTGGAACGACTGTATAACGCTGAAAATGCGGAGTTTGTGGCTGTTTATGGTCGGCGGCGTGTGGGCAAGACCTATCTGATAAAGGAAGTTTTCAAAGACAGATTTGCCTTTTGGCATACTGGATTGTCACCTTACGACCATGACAAGAAATTTCTGCTCCGTGACCAATTGCAAGCGTTTCTGTATTCGCTGCAAGACTTTGGATATGAAGGTCAAGCGTGTCCCAAATCTTGGCTTGAGGCTTTTCGGTGGTTGGAAAAACTGCTTGCATCCAAAGACGATGGAAGTCGGCAAGTGGTTTTCATTGACGAATTGCCGTGGATGGACACAGCGCGGTCGCGGTTCATCCCTGCCTTTGAGCATTTCTGGAACGGTTGGGCTTCAAAGCGCGACAATATTCTGCTGATTGTTTGCGGTTCGGCCACTTCTTGGATGGAAGACAACCTTATTAATAACAAAGGCGGCCTTTACAACAGACTGACTCGCGAGATAAAACTCTGTCCTTTCACTTTGGCTGAGTGCGAGGCTTATTTCCGAAACAAGGAAATGAATGTGAGCCGATATGATGTGGCACAAACCTATATGGTCTTTGGTGGTGTTCCGCATTACCTGAGCCTGTTTGAAAAGGGCTATAGTACGGCACAAAACATTGATCTTGTGCTGTTTGATGGAAACGCCAAACTGAGGAATGAATTTGACCGGTTGTTTGGCTCGCTATTCAAGAATGCCGACGACCACAAAAAAGTTGTTCGTCTGCTGGCGGGAAGACGAAGCGGCTACACGCGCAAAGAAATCCTTGAACTCACGGCCATTAAGGATGGTGGTGGGGCGAGTGAAATCCTCAAAGGCTTGAAAGAGAGCGATTTCATCACATCTTATTATCCATTCGGCGACCGGAAGACCGAACATTATCGACTGACCGACCATTTTTGTATGGCCTATCTTCAATTTCTTGATGGCAAAGACAAGCCAGACCCTCAGTTTTGGCAGAAGAACAATGCCTCGTCGCGCCTAAACGCATGGCGTGGCTTTGCCTTTGAGGAACTTTGTTTTGCCCATATCGCCCAGATTAAACAAAAACTGGGGATTGCCAGCGTAAGTACGACTGAATCTTCTTGGGTAGTGGAATCGAGAGAGAGAAAACATCAAATAGATTTGCTCATAGACAGGGCCGACAATGTGATAAACCTTTGTGAAATAAAGTTTTACGGTAAGTCGTTCTCCATTGACGCGAAATATGGAGCTGAGTTGCGGGAACGAGTGCAAACCTTGATGGACAAAGTGCCGCAGAAAAAAAGCATCCACTTGACACTGATAGCCGCCTATGGGCTGAAGCCAAACGAAAACAGCGGACAAGTGCAGAGTGTGGTCAGTTTGGACGACTTGTTTTAAAGTGGGCAAAAGCATTTGAAATACAGCAAAAACCAGTCTTTTTTCTTTCTTTGGATGATTTTTCGGCTGTAACAACCAAATTATTCCTAATTTTGCAACGCTGTTTCCATGAAAGGAAGCAGCAAACATAACAGAAAGACGTTGAACTGACGTTTTATCTGCGGCATACTGAATCTCGCAAATTCTAATCGTCCGCTTGGTAAAGCAAGGCTTGACGTCCCTTTGTTCGTATATACCTTTTTATGTATATCGAATAGCGGGGGCTTCGGCATTGCTTATCCTCGGACGATGGGCAATGCGAGAGCCTCAGTATGCGGGATGAGCAATAGTTTTGACTCCCGCGCTTTTTCTTTATGTTTCAGGGTAATAGACGATTATCATACGGCATTGGGAGTCTGCTGCAAACATAAAGGTCAAACGATGAAGAAATTCAAGATGAAACCTAAAGTGCTGTTGGCGATGGCTGTTTTGTCGTTGTTGCCCGTTGGCATGTCGGCTCAAGAAGGTATGTTTCGGCGCGGTGTTGCAGATGAGGCAAACAGCGGAAATGGCAACATCAACGGCCTAATGGGTAGGAGCGAGGGCGCGGTTGGAGGCTACTTCACGGGTCAAGGATTCGGAGCCACAAGCGGCGACCTCACAGGCCAAGGTTTTGGTGTCACAAACGGCAACATTACGGGCCAAACATTTGGTGCCCCATTGGGAAGCGGATTGTTTTTCCTGCTTACGGCGGGCATCGGCTATTCAGCATTAAAATCAAAGAAAAATCAAAACAGAAAGGAAAAATGAACATGAAAAGATTTGGAACTATTGTGACGGCATTGCTGGTTTTGGTCGCCCTGACGCAATGCAAAAAAGAGGAACAGCCCACACCTGCAAATGGCAGTGAGGCCGTGACCATCACCCTCGACCTCAAAAGCAATGGAGGCTCAAGGGCGGATGTGAACACAACTACGGGCGAGGTCACCTACCAACACGGCGATGTGATTTATGTGGCCAGCGGTGGCCATTACATCGGCACCTTGGCCTACAACGGCACCAATTTCACTGGCGGCATCACCGACCCCATCGTGGGCGAGCCGCTTCACTTCTATTTCTTGGGCAATGTCGCTCCCGCCGAAACCCTCGCGGCAGGCACTACAACGACCTGCTCGGTGGTCATCTCTGACCAGACAGAACATTTGCCCGTGATAGAATACGCCCCGTCCAACGAAAACTACGATTCAGGCGAAACGACCTACACGGCTATGTTGTTGAACAAATGCGCTTTGGTAAAGTTCAACGTGACCACGGCATCTGAGGCGGCCACTTGCATCACGGGAATGAAGAACAAAGTGACCGTGAGTTTTGCAGAGAACACTTTGACACATAGCCAAGAAGGAAACGGCATTATCACCTTGCCCGCAGGCAGCGGCGAGAAATGGGCCATCCTTTTGCCGCAAGAAGCGGTTGAGACAGGCGAAGACGGTACTGCCTATTCCGAAGATGGAGCATTTACGGGTACTCGCGGTGCTGTGCCTGCCATTAGAAATAACGGGTATTTGACTATGGGAATAGACATAATGGTTTCTACATCTAATGTGGCTCATGAATATGTCGACCTCGGCCTGCCGAGCGGCTTGCTTTGGGCCACCTGCAACGTGGGTGCCGACAATCCCGAGGACTACGGCGACTACTTTGCTTGGGGCGAGACGCAGCCCAAGGTCACCTATAAATGGAGCACCTACCAGTACTGCATGGGCAGTGACCACACGATGACCAAGTACTGCAACAATGCCAGCTACGGCTACAATGGCTTCACCGACAACTTGACAACTTTGCAGCCAAGCGATGACGCGGCCACGGCCAACTGGGGCACCGACTGGCGTATGCCCACCAAAGAAGAGTTCGAGGAACTCTACAGCAACACGACCGTAACCTGGACGCAGCAGAACGGCGTGAACGGCAGACTCTTCACCGCGACGAACGGCAACAGCCTCTTCCTGCCCGCGGCCGGCTACCGCGGTGGGGCGAGTTTCCGCAATGCTGGCACGTACGGCTACTGCTGGTCGAGTTCGCTCTACACGGAGAATCCGGGCCGCGCGTGGTACCTCGGCTTCTATTCGGGCGATTGCTTCATGGGCATCTACGGCAACCGCGAGGCCGGTCTATCTGTGCGTCCGGTGCGTTCCGCGCGTCAGAATTAAGTATTATTATGGTAGGGTAAATAATGATATGAGTATAAACGCTGAAATGGAATGAGACTATGAAAACCATTCAAAAAACTGATGAGATTTTCCACTATTTATCTGTGGAGGAAGCAAGAAGTGCAAAAGACTATAACGACTTTTCCTGTTTCCGTTGGGATGGCACGAATTGGTTTGCTTTTTATATGTATGCGGATAATTATTACAATGCTGCATTTCAGCTGCTTGAAGATACAAGGAACAACAGATATTCAGATAGCTATCAGCCTTGTCAAAACATTGATTCGATAATCTATCCCATTTGTTTCCTGTATCGGCATTTTGTTGAACTTACCTTAAAGTGGCTTTACCTTAAATATGCAACACTAGATGATGAGGGCAGAAAAGAATACTTGAGCCATGCTAGCCATAAATTAGATCAATGTTGGAAAGAATTGAAACCGTTCTTGCAAAAGAAAATATCAAAAGTAGATTGTGATTGTGATATAGATGCAATCGAACATTATATAAATGAATGGCATCAATTTGATGAAGAGTCATTTAAGATGAGATATCCATGCTCCAAAAACAAAGAATCGGTTTCAGTTGAAGGTTTGAAACTGGACGTCGTCACCCTTAAAGAAAAAATGGCATCATTCCGTGATTCAATAAATCATGTGGATGGGTGTATTGAGAACACTATGTATGATTTCGGATCGCGTGATGAGAAAAGCAAGTTCTGGAAAATGTTCGCGGTTATAAAGGAAAAAATAGAAGGCTTTATTTCAAACTTGAAACAAGCAGATGAGAGAAAGAAGATACCACATCCGAGGATTCCTTTATTGTCATCCAATGAAGCCGTAAAATGCGTTGATTCTTTTTTTGAAGAATTGTCTTCGGATGAAAAAATTGTGGTTGAAATCATTTATCTTGTGTCATCTTCATCCTGCAATTGGCCAAAAAACAAAACCCAGGCACAACAAGCGTTTCTTTCAGCGTGTGTGAGTCAGATGCGAAGAGAACACTTTGAATTTGGCAAGCCGGTTGATGATAGCGACATCTCGTTCAACAACAAGAATAAAAGAGTATTGCTTCCATCTTTAATGAAAGCTCTGTCTTTGTTGGAGAAGGAGTAGAAATAAGGACGGCTGATGTTCAGCCGTCCTTATTATTCATTCAAAGGAACAAATTATGTTCCACGCCACAATGTACACCAAGCCGATCCACCAGCAACCAATCGTGGCCGCCATCATAACGCAAACTGTTGAAAGAATGAAATTTACACACGCTTTCGTCTTCTCTTGCTATGAACGATTGCCGTCACAGAGGAAAAAAAGCAGCTTGAGGAAATTGATGAATACCCGACATGGAGATGGTAGGCCGAGGCGTTCAATGATTGAACTGATGATGAGATAGTCGGTAATCGACGTAATGATTTTTGCTCCAAAGGAGGCTGTCTAGAAATTAGTTTTCATAAAAAAAATAATTATTAAATTTAAAAACGATGCAAAAATACAAAATTTTCTTCAAATAATCAATGTTTTTTTGT
>CACXUM010000031.1 GCA_902770835.1 uncultured Bacteroidia bacterium | reverse complement strand
CGACCTCGCCCGATATGCGCAAGCCTACGCCAAAGACCAGATTCCGCGCCTTGAAACCCGCCTCAACAGCCGATTCGGGAAGAAGATACAATTCATCGTTTTCAACAGCAAGGGCGACTTCAAGCAGAGCAACATCGACCTTGAGGAGGAAGAAAACGGCAACACGGGCGGCATCACCAAAATCATCGGCACGAAGGTGATTCTCTATTTCGATGGCGACTACACCCACTTCGAGGCGCAAATCCGCGAGGGCATCGCGAGCCTGCTGTTCAGCCAAGTGATGAACGGCATCTCGATTGGGTCGCAAATCAGGAGTTCTTACCGCTACAACATCCCACAATGGTTCCAAGACGGCTTGGTGGCCTTCATCGCGGGCAATTGGGACAGCCACAAAGAAGCCCAACTGCAACGTGGCATCACATCGGGCAACTACAAAAAAATCAACCATTTGCGCGACGAAGACGCATCGATTGCAGGCTACTCGTTCTGGAACTTCATCGATGAAAAATACGGCAGCAAGGCGTTCAACGACATTTTGACTTTGGCCGAAAACACCCAAAACGTCAGAAAGGCACTGCTTTATGTGACGGGCAAGGAATACAAGAACTTGGTCGAGGAATGGTATTCGTTCTACAAGGCTCGTTACGAGGTCCTTATGAGCCACCAACCCAACGACCTGATGAAGTTGAAATACAAGAAATACCGCACTTTCACGCAGCCTTCGATTAGTCCGAACGGAAAGCATATCGCATACGTCAGTAACGACGAGGGCAAAATCAGGCTTTGGTTGGAGGATTTGCAAAGCGGCAAGCGGCAACAACTTTTCAAGGCTGGCTACCATTCGGACGAGAACATCGACACCTCGTTTCCGCTCTTGGCTTGGCATCCCAACGGCGAGATTCTGTCGTTCATCCTTGAGGAAGAAGGCAAAATCCAACTCTACAACTTGGACATCAACAGCGGGAAGAAAGCCAGCACCTATCTGTTTGATTTCCAAAAGGTCAGTTCGTTTTCCTACGCCCACAAGAGCCGCAAAATCGTGCTCGCCGCAACGCGCATGGGCAAGCCTGACATTTACGTTTACAATCTGTTTTCCAATACTTTGGAGCAAATCACCAACGACTGGCACACCGACCTAAACCCCATTTTCACCTTCGACGACCGCCAAATCGTGTTCAGTTCCAATAGACAAAACGACACCCTGAAATCCGACAAGGAAATCACATTCCAAAACAAGCAATTCGACCTTTACGCCTACGACTATATTAATAAAGGTGCGCTGCTCCGCAACCTGACGCAGCAACGTTTCTCGAACAACCTCCTGCCCGAACCACTGAAGGACGGCAGCCTGCTCTACCTGAACGACACGAGCGGCTACTACAACCTCTACCAAATCCGTTTCGACAGTGCCATCAGCCACATCGACACGATTGTACACTACCGTTATTTCAGTAAAAAAGAGCAACTTACTGACTATTCCGCCAACATCATCGACTATAGTTACCAGCCCCGCGACCACAAAGTAGCCATACTCATTGCCGACCAAAACGGCGAGAAATTCTACATGTCGCCCATCCTGCGCGGACACGAGCAAAGCCTCAGCCAACTGAGTCCCTACGCGCAAAAACGCCTCCTTACCGAATTGATTCAGAAGGAGAAAGATACAGTTGTTGAGCCCATTTCAAAGCATAGATTTTCAGCCAGTTATCGTTATTCGCGGCGTAAGAGGCAGGCTAATAGCCAGTTGGGAAATGATTCGACTTTTGTGGTACAGCAGGATGCTGTACCTCCTAAGCCACGCCCGAAAGACACCATACAACGCCCGAACAACTACTATGTGGAACTCTTCGCCGACCAACTGATGAGCCAAATCGACTTTTCGAGCATGAACTACAGTTACCAGCCCTTCACTGGCGGCAACGCCCCGATCTACCTCTATTCCGGCTTCAACATTTTCCTCGGAACGACCATGAAAGACCTCATGGAAGACTACAAAATCGACCTCGGCGTGAAACTGAACACCACCCTCGTCAACAATGAATACATGTTGCGTTTCAGCGACTTCAGCAAGCGTTTGGACAAGTCGATCACGCTGCACCGCTTTGTGACCGACAACGCGACAAGTTATTACTACCGCACCTACACCAACGAGGCTTTCTACACGCTGAGTTATCCCTTCAGCGAAATCCTAAGTTTGCGAGGCACAGCCATTTACCGTAATGACCAGCGCGTCAACTTGTCCGTTGACGACTACAGTTTGGCCGACAAGGATGTCTTTGAGAACTGGGGCGGACTGCGCGGCGAACTCGTCTACGACAACTCGAAGAAAATAGGGACCAACCTGCACGTGGGCGCACGGGGCAAAATCTTCGCCGAATACTACCAGAAAATCGCGAAAAACACCGCCAATATGGTGGTTCTGGGTTTCGACTACAGGCACTACACCCGCATCAGCCGCAACTTCATCTGGGCCAACCGCATTGCGGGCAGCACCTCCTTCGGGCAGCAGAAACTGATTTATTACATGGGCGGTGTCGACAACTGGATTTTTGCTTCATTCGACCAAGGCGCCTCCGTCGACTATGCGCAAATCTATGCCTATCAGACCCTTGCGACCAACCTGCGCGGCTTCAGGCAGAACATCCGCAACGGCAACAACTTTGTGGTTTTGAACAGCGAACTGCGCTTCCCCGTGTTCAGTTACTTCATGGACCAGCCTATCAACATGAGATTCATCCGCGACTTCCAAATCGTGGCCTTCGGCGACCTTGGCACCGCTTGGACAGGATGGAACCCCTACGCCCCGACCAACTCGCTCTACAACACCTACATCACCGACGGCAACTTGGACATCACCGTCACGGAAATGAAAGAACCTTTGGTGGGCGGCATCGGCGTGGGCTTGCGCACCACCATTTTCGGCTATTTCATACGCGGCGATGTGGCTTGGGGCATCGAGGAAGGACAGATTGCCAAAAAGCCTCGGTTCTATCTGTCATTCAACCTTGATTTTTAAGCGAAACAAAGCGAACTATCGAAATAAATGCTACTTTTGTAGGCTGAAAATGAATGAATTTAAGACCATGAAATACCCAATCGGCATACAGAGTTTTGAGAAAATCCGCACAGAAGGATTCGCCTACATCGACAAGACGACGCAAATCTATAATCTTGCCACCTACGGAACACATTACTTTCTTTCCCGTCCGCGCAGGTTCGGCAAGAGCCTGTTGCTTTCCACCATGAAGGCCTATTTCCAGGGCAAGAAGGAACTGTTTGACGGTTTGGCCATTGCGGAATTGGAGAAGGAATGGAAATCCTATCCCGTGCTTCACATCGACCTGAACGCCGAAAAATACAACACACCAGAGGCTTTGGGCTCCACACTCAACCGATTGCTGTTGGAATGGGAAAAATTGTACGGCACCGGAGCTGGCGAAGACACGCTTTCCAACCGCTTCCACGGCGTGATTGCTCGTGCCGCCATGCAATCGGAAAACAAGAAAGTGGTCATTCTCGTCGACGAGTACGACAAGCCGCTTTTGGAGGCCATCGGCAAGCCGGAGTTGCAAGAAGACTACCGCCAAACGCTGAAAGCCTTCTATTCCAACATCAAGAGTTGCGACGAATACATCCGCTTCGCCTTCCTTACAGGCGTGACCAAATTCTCTCACCTGAGCGTCTTCAGCGGACTGAACAATCTGAAAGACATTTCATTGGATGTGCGCTACGCCGACATTTGCGGCATCACACCCTTAGAAATGGAAACCGTTTTCAACGAGAGCGTCAACTACTTTGCCGCCAAAAAAGGAATGGATCGAGAAACCATGTTAGCACAACTGAAAGCACACTATGACGGCTATCATTTCTCCCGCGATACTACCATCAGCGTTTACAATCCTTTCAGCCTCATCAATGCCTTCGACGACTGCGAAATGAACTCATACTGGTTCGCCACAGGCACGCCAAGTTTCCTCGTGGAGGTATTGCAACGTGTCGATTATCCGCTCGACCGCCTCACTTCCGAAGATGTTGACGCCCAAACGTTGGACAGTGTCGACATGTTGTTCCGCGACCCCATTCCACTGTTCTTCCAAAGCGGCTACCTCACCATCAAAGACTATAACCCCGAGTTCAGAAGTTACCGCCTTGGCTTCCCGAATGAGGAAGTGGAGGAAGGCTTTGCGCAATTTATGACCGCTTACTATTACAACGGCTATATGGGCAGCAATTTCTCGGTGAGGAACTTTGTGCAAGAGGTGGAAAGGGGCGAAGTGGAAAGTTTCTTGAACCGCCTGCAGGCTTTCTATGCCGATGGCGACTACCAACTGACGGGAAAATTGGAGGTCTATTTCCAAAACTCGCTGCTGATGCTGTTCAAGTTGATGGGTTTTTATGTGCAGGTGGAACGCCACACAAGCCGTGGCCGCATGGACGTGACCATTCAGACCCGCGACTACATCTACATCCTTGAACTGAAGGTGGACAAGACTGCCGAAGAAGCCCTACAGCAGATTGAAGACAAGCAATATGCCGCCCCCTTCGCCGCCGACCCGCGCAAACTTTTCAAGATTGGTGTGTGCTTCAGCAGCACGGACAAGGGCATTGGCGAATGGAAAATTGTGGAATGATTATACCATCATTCGTAAAACCCATGCTGTTTCATATACTTAAACGCCCTCTCCGGCACAAAATGCCGCACATCGCGGCCTTCCTTGATGCACTGGCGGATGAAGGTGGACGAAATCTCCAGAATCGGGGTTTTCAGGACGGTTACTGAAGGATAATCGGCAAGGTCGCCGCCGTCGTAGCCCTCGCGGGGGAAAACGAGGAGTTCGTAATTGTCGAGGATTTTCTGGTAGTCGCGCCAATGCTTGAAGTTCTGGAGGCTGTCCATGCCGCAGATGAAAACAAACTGGCAATCAGGGTATTGCTCCGAGAGCGTGTTCAAGGTGTTGATGGTGTAGGAAGGTCGGGGCAGGTGCATTTCAATATCGCTGACGCGGAAACGCGGGTCGTCGGCCACGGCCAATTGCACCATTTTCAGACGCTCGTTGTCGTCGAGCAGTTCGGCTTTCTGCTTCAGCGGGTTTTGCGGCGTGACCACAAACCACAACTCATCCAAATCGGAGAATTCGACCAAATAGTTGGCCAACATCACATGGCCGTGATGGATGGGATTGAACGAACCTGAGTAGATGCCGAGTTTTTTCATTAGTTTAGAGTTTAGAGTTTAGAGTTGAGTGGGCTTATAGCTTACAGCTCAATAAACGCTTGGACTACTTCGAGGATTTCGCGTTTGGCGGTTTCGAGGTCATCGTTGATGATGGTGCGGTCGAACTTACCTTGTGCAAACTCCGTTTCCCACGCGGCCTTGGCCACACGCTTCTCGATTTCCTCCATCGAATCGGTCTGCCGGTTGATTAATCTCTCGCGCAGCACCTCAATCGAGGGTGCTTGAATGAAGACGGAGAGGGCTTGGCCGCCATAGTGCTTCTTGATGTTCACGGCACCGCAAACGTCCACATCGAAGGCCACATGCTTGCCGTCGAGTTGCATCTGTTCGACCACGGAGAGCAGGGTGCCGTAGCAGCGACCCGGATAGACCTCTTCCCATTCGAGGAACTCGCCGTTGGCGACGCGCTGTTTGAAGTCGTCCATCGTCAGGAAATAGTATTCCTTGCCGTTCACCTCCTCGCCGCGTGGCGGGCGCGTGGTGGCCGAAACCGAAAAGGCCATCTCAGGGATTTGGCTCATCACATAATTGAGCAAAGTGGTCTTGCCCGAACCTGATGGGGCGCTAAAGATCAGAAGTTTACCCTTTTTCATAGTTGACAGTTGATAGTTGACAGTTGACAGTTGACAGTTGAAAATTGAGAGTTGGCAGTTGGGGAGTTATTGGCGGGAGTTTTTGGCTATGCTTGTAAGGATTTTTGTGATTTCCTTACATTTGTAATTAATTCCATCGTATTCTTGCTGAGTCAAATAGTTGGCTCTAAAAAGCAGTTCAAGCCAAAAGTCTGTTTCGGAACATTCTTTCAAGGAGATAAACACTTTTGCTACAAAATCCTTTCGACTTATACCGTTTTGAGCTTCAACCAAATTTGCCCCAATACTAGTTCCGCTTCTAAGCATTTGTTTTGACAAAACATATTCCTTTTTGGTTTCGCAAAGATATTTGTACAGATTTACAATATCAACAGCGAAATCCATGCACTTTTGCCTCAAGAAATCTCCAAAATTTTCCATTTCCTAACTTTAAACTTTAAACTTTAAACTCTCAACTATAAAATATTACAAACCTGTTCCTTAATCTTCTCCAATTCATCCTTCATTTGGACGACCAATTTCTGGATGCTCACTTCGTTGGCTTTCGAGCCTAACGTGTTGATTTCGCGGCCCATTTCTTGCGCGATGAAGCCGAGTTTCTTGCCCGCTTGGTCGTCGTCGCAACTCTCGTTGAAGTAGTTGCAATGCTGGCGCAGACGCACTTTCTCCTCGGTAATGTCCAATTTCTCAAGGTAATAAATCAATTCCTGCTCGAAGCGATTCTCGTCGTATTGGCCCGAAGTGGTCAGTTCGGCGAGGTTCTTCGTGATGCGCTGCTTGATGACCTCGTGGCGACTCTTCTCGAAAGGTTCGACTTGTCCCAACAGATTGAGAATCAATTCAACGCGGTGCAACAGGTCTTTCTTCAAAGTTTGTCCTTCCTGAATACGAAAGCCGTCAACGATGTCGAGGGCTTGGTCGAGGGTCTCCCCTACCTTGGCGATGAAAGCCTCATCATAATTCTCAACCGGGATGTTGAAAATGCCCGGCATCTTGAACAACACGGAGGCCATGTCGGCAGTAGGCGGAATGTCGAGTTGAACAGAGATGGACTCGATCTGTTCCTTGTAGGCCTTCACAATGTCTTGGTCGATGTGGTAGGTTTGGGTCAAATCGGTGTCGGTGATGGTGATAACCGTATCGATTTTGCCGCGCTGCAACTTAGCGCCAATCCTGTTGCGGAAGTCCAATTCGGCGGCACGCAACTCGTTGGGCAGTTTGACCTGCAAGTCCAACTGTTTGCTGTTCAGCGTCTTGACTTCGACGGTGATTTTCTTTGCATTAAAAGTTTGCTCGGCTATACCATAGCCAGTCATGGAACGAATCATAAATCTTGAATTTTGCGGAAATTATTGCTGCACAAATCCCCACGGTTTGCCGTAGAGGTCGGTTTGGGTGCGCGAACTGATGGTGACATTCTTTACTAAACTCACGCGCGAGGAAAACACGCCGAAACCGCCGCTGACATTGGTATAGTCGGGCACGGTTTGCGAAAATCCCGATTGCGAATTGACTTGGATGTAGTTGAAAAGTTCATCGCCGCCAGCCGTGAGGAAGATTTGCATTGGCTTGTTTGAATCGACATAGCGGATGTGGCGCACCACATTGGGGTGGTTGGGGTCAATCACCGTGTCGGCACCGATGGCGTCGGTCAGCTGGTTAAACAGCACGTTCTCGCCGTATGTCATGTAGAAACTGCCGTCCTCAATGCTCAGGTCGTCTTTGCTCTTCGTGCCCAACATATAGGTCACTTTCTTATCGACGAAAGGCCCGCCATTGATGGACTCCTCATAATAGAATGCCATGCTCATGTCGTAGAAAACGGCATTTTCGGCCTCCGTGAACTTGATCTTGCCGGTTCTGTCGCTCTCCTCGGCGGCAAAACTGAGGCCCGTGGCGACAATCTTGAAATTCTCGCCGCCCACAATGCCCGTTTCGGAGGTGATGGTGTCGTTGCCCTTGTGGACGAAGAGTTTATACTTGTATTTGATGCCGTTGGCATTGATACTGAACGGTTCCGAAGTCCAATACACCTTTTGGTCGGGCGAATAAAACACGCCAGCCTCCTTGTCGTGGATGGTCATCGTGTCAAGCTCGATGATGCGGTTGGTTGGGGCGTAATTGTTGCCATAAGTAGACTGATACTCAAGAATATAAGCCCTAAGTTTGCCCGGATAGTTGCACGAATCGGCAATCAAGGCCACCTCATTGGCATTGATGGGATGGTCGTTATTGCCCGAAAAGGCGCGGTTGATGCGCACGAAGTTGGTGTCATGCGAAGCATCAAGCAGGCCATAGATAACGGGGATATCCTTGTAGTCGGCATAGAGTTCGACATCGGTGGTGCAAGCACCGAAAAAGGCCATGCAAGCCAGCAGGGAGAAGTACAGAATGTGTTTTTTCATCGTATGAAATCGTTTGATTAGAAGAGGCAAAAATAGTGTTTTTTTAGAAAATAGCGCTTCACTTTGTCAGATTTGTTATTTTTGTCCCCAAATTCAAACAAAAATCCTATGAAAAAATCAGCTTTACTCGCATTGTTCTGCCTTTTGGCCACGATTGGCATGGCGCAGGTGGAATACGTTTACGACTTCAACAGCCTCACCGAAGGCTCGCAAAACCTCAACGGCCAAGACGGCTGGAAGACACATTACCAGACCGCGACTTCATCGCAAGACTTTGATGTTTCGTATGTTTGCGGCTCCGACATGGCCCCTGACGAAAGCATGGCCATTTGGTACCCTTACGGCGGATCAGGCGTAGGTCGCACGGCCACGCGCAAGGCTTCCGACAATTTCAACTTCAACTTCCAGAACGGCGGCATCATGGACCTTGAAATCGACATGAACCGCACATGGTGGGGCTCGTTTTTTGGCGTGGGCTTCGATGCCGATGGCGACGGACACATCCTGCCCGGCATGACCGACCCCGACGGCGGCGTGTATCTCTTCATCAAGAGCCAAGGCGACAGCGGCCATGCTCGTGTGCATCTGCCCGATGGCACTTCCGTTCCCTTCGACTATGAGGAAGGCGGCTGGACGCGCTACAAGATGTCGTTTGACTTCACAGCCTACGACGGCGCAGGCGCGGTGACGGTGTTCGTGAAGCCCGGTTGCGAGGGCGAATGGCTACAGATGGCAGGTTGCACCAATGTTTGCATGAACCTCACGCCCGGCAGCGGTGACAAGAACGACTACCAAGTGTGGGACGGCCTTTTCTTCCACTCGCAGGGTGGCACGGGCGGCTTCGACAACCTCCTTGTACGCCAACAGCCCGACGGCAACGCCCAACTCATCGAAATGGCCGACATCCCCAACCAATTGGTTTTCAACAATCCGATTACCTTGCAGGCCACGGCCTCGTCGGGACTGCCCGTTTCCTTTGAATTAATGGAAGGCCCCGCCACGATTAATGGCAACATCTTGACCTTGACGGGCGAAACGGGCATCGTGAAGTTGAAGGCTACCCAAGCCGGCAACGCCAACTGGCTGCCCGCTCCCGATGTGGTGAAATCGTTTGAAGTGGTCGACCCTGATGACTACGAGCCTGAAGTGAAGATTCGTCGCCCGTACGAAGGCACGAAAGTCTATTTAGATGAAATTCACCCCGTTATGATTGTCGTTTCGGCCTACATTGAGCATCCCGAAGTCATCAAGTTCACCGAAATCAAGGCGAGCGTCGATGGAGTGGACATCCCTTTGAAGACCGACTATCCCGACAACCCTGAAAACGGCTATTATTATGGTTTCTTCACCCCCTTGGGCTTCACCAATTATGGCTTGAGCGTCAGTGTGACCCAAAGCGGCGGGAAAACGACGACCTACCACACTAATTTTGAAGTGACCAACCAGATTGACAACCATTTGGACATCGTAACGATGAACGGCGACCTCGTTTGCACCCCGACGGTGCATAGCGCGAAAGGCGAATATGTGATGCCTACGCATGTGGGCGCATTCAGCGAGATTTTGGCCCACTACGACCACACCTGCGTGAACAACAATTGCGACCCCTACGACCGCGTTGGAGGTGTGAAGGTGCGCAACTATCGCGGCGAGTGGGTGGAATTGTTCCGCTACACCACTCCCTTCGGCGTGCAGTGCGATGATGATTTGGAGGTGAGCGACTACACCTCCTTGTTGCAAGGCTTGGTCGAGTTTGAATACTACATGGAGAGTTGGGGCGGCAGCGGCTACAACCCCACGCTGATTTTCAGTTTCACCAAAGGCACGCCCGCCTATCTCTATGCCGATGTGGATGAGATTTGGTTCGACATCTATGCTTTCGGCGACTACGCCAACCAGCAGCCCGTGCCCGTGGTGAACTATGAATTTAGCAACAAGGCGCAAGCCGCCAAACTGAAAATCACGACGACAGGCCACAACTGGAGCAGCGGCACCAACAACTGCTACAACACGGGCAACGCCGCCGAGTTCTACGAAGCCACGCACCACATCCTCGTGAACGGCCAAAACAAGTACGACCAGCACCTGTGGCGCACCTGCAACCCCAATCCGGCAGGCTGCCAACCGCAAAACGGCACTTGGATTTACGACCGCAGCGGATGGTGCCCGGGCAGCATCGGCCTCGTGTGGGATTTCGACCTTTCGGAATACCTCGCCGCCGGACAAGCCGAATTGTTCTACCAATTCGACCCGACCTATCTCGACCTCTGCCATCCCAACCACCCCGACTGCATCGACGGTGTGACCTGCACCGAGTGTGCCGCCCCCGACAACCCGGTGTTGCGCGTGGCGGGCAAGGTGGTCACCTTCAGCAATGACGAGGGCCTTTTGGTGGGCCTCCACGAAACACACGCCGAGCCAGCCTTCACCGCCGACATCTTCCCCAATCCCGCCAAGGGACAATTCACCCTCCGCACCGACTATGACAAGGGGGCAGTCAGTGTGATGATGCTCAATATGCAGGGGCAAATGGTGATGTTCTTCACCGTGGAAGGCCAGCGCACCATCGACGTGAGCCATCTGCCTGCCGGGGTTTACACCTTGCAGATGCTGGGTGGCAGTTTGGTGACCGAGAAGATTGTTATTGAATGAATTAGTCTGGGCTGGGCTTATCTGGTTGAATTTAAAGGCTACCTCGGTGAGGCAGCCTTTTTTGTTTGGAGAGAAATAAAAGAGCAATTCCCAACACTCAACATCCAACCTCTTGCACAATTCATCCAAATTCCTTACCTTTGCCCCCCAAACTTATTAATACCTAATCCTATGAAAAAAGTAACCTTACTCCTCTCCATGATGGCCCTGTCCATCAGCTTGTTTGCCCAGACGACGGCAACTTGCGACTTCAACAATTACACTGAGAACGCCCCGCTCAACGGACAACACGGATGGGTGGCGCGACCCCACAGCGCGGGCGGCGGACAACTGAAGACCGAATATCTCGGTGGCGGCGGACAAACCACTCCCGATGAAACCATGGGTGCCTTCTTCGACAACGCCAACACCAACTTCGGCGAAGTGGCCACCCACAAATCAACGCCCGACTTTCCCTTCGACTTCTCGACGGGCGGCACCGTCGAGGTGGAAATCGACATGTTCCGCAACTGGTGGGGCACCTGCTTCGGCATCGGCTACGACGCCAACGGCGACGGCGTAGTGCTGCCCCCGATGAGTTATGAGGCCACCTGCCCCAACCCCAACCTGAACGTGCAGGACGGCGGCATCTATTTCATCACCACGGGCATCGACCCTCGGCCCAGTTTCGTCAACGGCATCGTGCTGCCCGACAACACCATGCCCGTCGATTTCGACTATCAAAACGAATACGGTACTTGGACGCGCTGGAAAATCATGATCGACCTTGAGGCCAACGGCGGCCAAGGCTCCGTCACTCTCTTTGCCGACCACGGCTGCACGGGCGAGTTTGAACCCGTGCCCGAAATCCAAGGCATTAATGCTGGACTCACCCCGGGCAGCGGCGACCGTTTCGACCCGGCTGCATGGGATGGTGTGTTCTTCCTCAGCAGTTCGCATGGCGGCTTCGACAATATCGTAGTGCGCCACACGCCCGCTGGATTGGCTTCGCAATTCATTGAGTTTGAGGCTATCCCCGACAAACTTGTCTTCGACGAGCCTTTTGAACTCAATGCCACGGCCACTTCGGGACTGCCAGTCAGTTTCGAGGTTTTGGAAGGTCCCGCCACGCTGAACGGCAACACCATAACCCTAAGCGGCGAGGAAGGCACCGTGAAAATACGCGCCACACAAGGCGGCGACGGCACGCAATGGCAAGCCGCACCTGCCGTGAACCGCACCTTTGAGGTGGTCAACCCCGACAACTACACGCCTGAAATCACGATTCGCAGGCCTTACGAGGGGCTGAACGTCTACATGAGCGAACTGAAGCCTGTGATGTTGGTTTTGAGTGCCCACGTCGAGCATGGCAATGTCATCAAGTTTGAGGATGTGTCGTGCAGCATTGGTAGCCAGACCGTGAAATTGCAGACCGCCTATCCCGACGACCCCGACAATGGCTATTGGTACGGCCTCTGGGAACCTACTTCATTCGGTGACTTTAACATGACCGCAACCATCACGCAATCAGGAGGAAAAACGACTTCGGTGAGCAACCATTTCACCGTGACTAACACCTTCAACAATGTGGATGCCGTGGCCATGAACGGCGACCTTGTTGTGACGGCCTCGCAACAAACCGCACACGGCGAATATGCCCTGCCCTCACATGTGGGTGCCTTCGCCACGATTAATGCCCACTATGACCACCGCTGCGTGAACGGCGATTGCGACCCTTACGACCGCATCGGTTATGTGCGCGTGAAGAACTTCCGTGGCGAGTGGGTCGAGTTGTTCCGCTACTGCTCGCCCTTTGGCGTGGAATGTGACGACAACCTTGACGTGACCGACTACACCTCCATCCTGCAAGGCTTGGTTGAATTTGAGGTCTATTACCAAACTTGGGACGGCAGCGGCTATTGCCCGATTTTGACTTTCAACATGCAAAAAGGCACACCCGAATACCTCTACAGCGACGTGCAGCCCATCTGGTTCGGGGCATACGATTTCGGCGACTATGCCAACCAACAGCCCGTACCCGAAATGGACTTCGAATTTGCCGAAAGCACCGAGGAAGCCCATCTGAAACTCATCACTTCGGGCCACAACTGGAGCAGTGCCATTAGTGGTGGCTCGGCTTACAATACTGGCAACGCGGCGGAGTTTTACGAGGCCACACACCATGTTTATGTGAACGGCAGCCTCAAGTTCGACCAGCACCTGTGGCAAAACTGCAACCCCAATCCGGCAGGTTGCCAACCCCAAAACGGCACTTGGCCCCACAATCGCAGCGGCTGGTGTCCGGGCAGCATCGGAATGGTTTGGGACTACGACATGAACGAATATCTCTCGCAAGGCGGCGCACACTTGTTCTATCAGTTCGACCCAACCTATATTGACTATTGTCACCCCAATTATCCCGACTGCCACGACGGACAGAACTCATGCCCCCACTGCTCCGACCCCGACAACCCAATTCTGCGCGTTTCGGGCATGGTGGTGAGCCGCTCCAACAGCGAAGGCACTTTGCTCGACATCAAGGAATATGTTGACTTTGAGAAAGACCCATTCACAGTGAGCATTTCGCCCAATCCGGTGAAAAGCCAAATGACCATCGCCACTGACTATGAGTTGGGCAAACTCAGTGTCCACATCATCAACGCGCAAGGCGTGGAAGTGCGCGGCTTCGTGATGGACAAACAAACGACTATCGATGTCAGCGACTTGCCGTCGGGCCTTTATTTCGTGAGTGTCATCGGCGGAAAAGTCGTGACGAAAAAAGTCGTCATTGAATGATTCCTCGAATCCTATTAATCGAAAAAAGACCGCGAGTTTGCGGTCTTTTTTTCGTTATTGGGGATGATTGGATCAGAACATGTAGCGTATGCCCAAACACAACCCCCATCCGAATCCAGCATAATTGCCAATGAAATTCCACATGGGCCGAAAATCCAAAGAGAGTTGCAATGGGATGGGCAGTTCATAGTCGAGACCTATTTGGCCACCCAAAGAAACATTGAAATAGTTGCTTCCTTCCACAGATTGGAAAATACTCAACTGGGCGCCAGGACCCACATACCAGCCAAGTCGGTCCACAATGTTCCAATGCCATTGGTAAATGCCCGTAAGGCTGAAATAACGGTAAGTGTTCCAAGTCGCGAAACCGTTGATACCAAGGTCAAGTTCGAGTCGGTTGGTGTTGCCTAACATTTTCTGCCATGAAACTTCGGCACCCGTACCAAAACGCAAGCCCAAGTTGTTCTGTGCATTGGCGGCAAAGGCCAAACCCATAACTGCCACCATGATTAACAATACTTTCTTCATCTTTCTAAGTTTTGATTGATAATTTATTGATTTATAATTGATTATTCTTCATACACCACATGCAAGAGTAAATCGCCCACCATACCCAAGGTTTCCTTGTCGATATGTTCAAGGTTGTCATTAATGGTGTGCCACACCTCTGGGAAACATCCGTTGCTGCTATTCTCCTGTAAGTCAATAATATCAATGGTCGGTATGCCCGCAATTTGGTTCATCGGAATGTGGTCGTCGCTGACCATTGCGCCCATTTCGTTGGTGAAATAAGGCCGATAGCCCAAATCGTATGCCTTGCGCCAAACCTTGTTGCTCACCCATGCGGCATAGCCTTGCGAATAATATTCCTTCGGGAAATTGGGGTTGCTGCCGCCCACCATGTCCAAAAGGATGCCATAATAGGCCTTGTAGCCGTAAACATGCGGCGTTTTCGACCAATGCTGCGAGCCTAACGCCCAATAATTGACACGGTCGTCATAAAACTTTTCGGCATCTTCTTGGTGCGGACCATAGTCCTCAAGGTCGAACAAAACGATGTCAACACCCAAGTTCTCTGGCAATGGCTGCATCTTGAACTGACGAGCACATTCAAGCAACACACCCACACCGCTGGCTCCATCGTTGGCACCATCAATGGGCTTGCGCGAGTTGGCTTCGTCCGCATCATGGTCGGCAAATGGACGTGAGTCCCAATGGGCGCAAAGCACAATGCGTTTCTTCGCCTCGGGATGGAACACCGCCACGATGTTCTTTCCATCGATACCGTTGCCGTTGAACAATCGTGTCCTGAAGTCTTGCACGATAACTGTGTCGGCGAAATCAGACAATTTCTCAGTAAGCCATTCAGCACACGCGGCATGGGCCTGGGTTTCAGGCACACGCGGGCCGTATTGCGTTTGCTTGGCCACAAACTGATAGGCCGAGTCGGCATTGAAGTTGGGAACGCTTACGGTTTTCTTGCTTTCCTCCTTTTTGCCTTGAGGTGTTCCTTGGGGCTGCTTTTCGCCGCACGAGGCCAGCAAAAGCACGGCCAATATGGTGATGAGAGTTTTCTTCATTTTTGTAGAAATTGGGCTGCAAAAATACGATTTTTCTGTTTTTCTGGCCAAAGTAGACGAAAACGCATTACTTTTGCGGAAAATTCAAACAAGAATCGTGCCATGAATCCTGTCGCCCTTAGATTGCTCAACCAACAACTCATCTGCCCACAGTTCGACCATCCCGCCGAGGTAGTCAGTTACATGGGTGCCATGCAGGCGCAGGAATACCGCATGATGCGCTGGGGCGTGGCCATGCGCACCAAAAAGCCCTCGGCCTCAACCTTCAAAGAAGCTTTTGACAGCGGACAAATCATCCGCCTTCACCTCATGCGCGGCACATGGCAACTTGTTTCGTCCGAAAGCTATTGGCCGTTCATCGAACTTTGCGCACCCAAGGCCATCGCCGTGACCAAAGGCTGGATGAACAGCAACAAAATCAGCATCCCAGAAGATGAAGTACTGGAAATCAGGAAAATACTCGCCAAAATTGCTGCCGACAAAGGAAGCGCGACCAAGGAGGATTTTGTGCAAGCCTTAACGGAAAAAGGCCTCGACATGGATGAACATAGGCTGTCGTACCACATCCGCTTGGCTGAGTTGTCGGGTACGATTTGCAGCGGCGACCTGTTGCCCATGAAAGCCACATACGCACTGACAGCCAGCAAGATAAAGACCCAAGCCAAGATGAGCCGCGATGATGCACTGACGCTGTTCGCACGCAAGTATTTCCAAAGCCGCCAGCCCGCCACTTTGGAGGATTTCGTATGGTGGTCGGGCCTCAATGTGAACGATTGCCGAAGGGGTATTGCACTTTTGGGCGACTTCATCCATAAGGAAAGCTGGAAAGGCCGCGAGTTCTACCTGATCGCCAATGGCCGCACACATGGTTTCCGCAAGGGCAAATGCCTATTGATTCCGCCCTACGACGAATACCTTATCAGTTACAAGAGCCGCGACATCGTCCTTCCCCCCGACCATCGCCACAAGGCACACAACAACAGCGGCATCTTCCAGCCCGTCATCGCCCACGACGGAATCATTTGCGGCAACTGGACCCCATTTCGTGAAGGCCACCAAGCCGAGTTCTTTTTGGCCGAACACAAGGCCGACATTGAGGAGGAATGGCAGAGGTATAGAGGTTTTTTGGCTGATGACTCGCATAAAAACCGTACTTTTGCAGCCGTGTTGAATTAAAGTTGCATGAAAAATTCACCAATTATTGGCGTCACGCCGCTTTGGGATGCCGAGCGCAAGAGCGTTTGGATGCTGCCCGATTATTTGGACGGCATCAATGCCGCTGGGGGTATTCCTGTCATCCTGCCTATCGAAATGTCAGAAACGGAAGCAGACCGTATGATGGAAACCTGCGACGGTTTCCTGTTTACGGGCGGTCAGGATGTCGCGCCCGAGCTTTACGGGACGAAGGACGCCACCGGAACCGTCGTCCCCAGCCCTGAACGCGACCGGTTGGAAGCGCTGCTGCTGAAGAAAGCCCTGCACGCCGACAAGGCCGTCCTCGGAATCTGCCGTGGGCTTCAGTTCCTCAATGCGTATTTGGGCGGCACGCTTTGGCACGACCTTCCTTCGCAACATCCGTCAAGCATCACCCACAGGCAAGCCAAACCTTACGGCAACCCAACGCACAAAGTCACCGTGAGCGGCGATCTTCGGACATTATTAGGGAAAAACGCCCTCGAAGTGAACACGCTGCACCACCAAGCCATCAAAGACCTCGGCAACGGCCTGATTCCCATGGCCCAATCCCCCGACGGCCTCATCGAAGCCGTAAAAATGGCGGGCAAGCGCTTCGTCTGCGCTGTGCAATGGCATCCCGAGTATATGTTCAAGACGGATGCTGATAGCTTGAAGGTGTTTTCTTGGTTTGTGGGGCAGTGCCTATCGTAGATTCCTCTCAATCGTGTTCCTCCAACCAAGGCTCGAGGATGGCGCAATACCTGTCGGTTTGCTCCACGAAGCAGGTGTGGCGCGCACCTTTGAACACTTCCCAGCGGCTGTTGGGGATGTTCTCATAGAGCGAAGCGGCCACCACGGGGGTGCAGATGTCGCGGGTGCCGCTGCAAATCAGGCAAGGTTGCTTGATCTGGTTGAGGCGGTCGGTATATTCAAAATTGGCCAAATTGCCCAAAGGCTGGTATTCGTTGGGACCCCAGCCATAGAGATAGGCCTCGTTGCCAGCGCGTTTGGGCCGACGGAGACATTCGGGCGAATTTTCATCAATGCTGATGACATAACGCTCATAGTAATGCTCGTTGGCACGGAGATAGTCGGGGGCGTCCCAGTTGCCGGTAGCTTCGGCGCGACGGATGGCTTCTTGGTCTTCCTCCGACATATACTTGATGAGGCGGTGCTGTTCGCTGGCCCAAAGCGAACTGGAGGCATGGCCTGAAGAAAGAATCACCGACTTGATGCCTTCAGGCTGGCAGTCAATGATATAGGCTATGGCCTGCATGGCACCCCACGACTGGCCGAGGAGGTGAATCTGGTCGAGGTGCAGATGCTCACGCAAGGCGATGAGTTCGTTGATCCACGTTTCCTGAGTCCACAGTTCGGGATGGCCGTCGAGGTAAGAATTGCCGCAGCCGATCTGGTCGTAGGAAACCACCTGTCGGCCCGTGCCGGCGATGCGGTCCAGCACCTCGAAATAATTGTGCGTGCTGCCCGGTCCGCCGTGCAGGAGCAACAATGCGGGCTTGTCGGAGGGTTCGCCTACAATGCGGTAGTAGGTCTGATAGCCCATAAAGGGCATATATCCTTCTTGTATGGGATGTTGATTCATGGTTTGAAGTGTTTTTGTTTGTCGGGGCAAAGATACATTTTAGTGCATATTTTTGCAAAAAAAATGCAGTTTAATCTTGCATATTCCAAAAATGTGTATCTTTGCGGACTCTCGTTATAACGATAGTTTATGGAAAGCAAAGTATTATATCACGGCTCGACAAAAGTCATAGAACAGCCAGTACTGGGTTTGGGAAATCCGAAAAATGACTACGGATTAGGATTCTATTGCACTGAAAGTCTAGAACTTGCAAAAGAATGGGCCTGTACAGAACTCAGTGACGGCTTTGTCAATAGTTATGAAATCGGCTTTGAGGGATTGAATATCCTTCATTTGAACAAAAAGTCCTACCATATCCTGAATTGGCTATCGATATTGCTGCAAAACAGGACTTTTGTCCTTTCACAAGGGCTGCCTTCTGAAGCAAAAGCCTATCTGCTGGACAATTTTCTGCCCAAATACGAGTATTATGACCTTATCATAGGCTATCGTGCCGACGACTCCTATTTCTCCTTTGCCAACGCTTTTCTGAACAACACCATTTCTTTGGAGCAGTTGCGCAAGGCGATGTTCTTGGGGAAATTAGGTGAACAAGTAGTGCTGAAAAGCGAGGAGGCTTTTTCCCGCCTCATATTCAATGAGAGTATTCCCGTTGATAGCAGCCTATATTTTCCCAAACGGCAAGCTCGTGACCGTCAAGCCAGAGCGGATTTCCAGAATGAAAAAGCGGAGGTTTCACCCGCCGATGCCGTCTATATGATTGATATTCTCAGACAAAAATGGACCAATGAAGACCCACGCTTACAATAGTTTGTACCTTGAAGATGCCATGAACAACCTCGGCACCATGCTCGACTGCACCGTCAATGCTGCACAGTACGACTTAGTTGTCTTTTACGAGATGTTCCTTTCCAGCGGTGTTGCTTCGCAAATGGAGGCTGGAAATCCCCGTTATCTTTCGGGAATGTCGGGGATGGAATTGATGCAACTGGTTTTGGAGAAGTCTTCTGACAAAACCCTACCCATTATGAATTATGCGCCTTTTGACCGCACACCTGAATACTGGGCCGGCTGGGCTTTGGCCTATTACCAATGGTATAGCGCTTATACGTTCCCCTTTATCCAAAAGAACGGCTTAAGTATCAGTACTGTCCTTTCGCTTTACCCCACTTTGCACGAAGCTGACCTCTCCAAATTTGTCCAAACCGCAGATATGCTTATCCAAACGCATCTAAGCACCCGCAAAAACACATTGAAAACCATTCGAAAGCAATCCCATCTCACCCAAAAGGAACTGGCCGACCTCTCTGGCGTGACCCTCCGTATGATTCAAGCCTATGAACAAGGCCATCAAGACATCATGAAAGCCGAGGCACGGACAGTTTTTGCTTTGGCGAGAATGCTGGGGTGTACACCTGAGGTGATATGTGGGTAATGCAAAGCGTTTTATTCAGCCAAAACAATGTGTTTTTATCCTATTTTGGCTGGATTAAATTCTTTATTCAGCCAAAACAAGGTGTTTTTGTGGTGTTCTGGCTGAATAAGGAGGGTTTCTACTAGTCAAGGAAAATTATTACCTTGGATTTTTTCGATTTTGGCCGAATTATTACCTTGGATTTTTTCGATTTTTGGCAAATTATTACCTTGGATAATTTCATTTTTCATACCTTTGCAGCCGTAAATCAAGAAGTTGTATGTATTACGAAAGAATTATAGACCGTTACTTGAGCGAATGGGCAACTCGTCCCGTTCACAAGCCCATCTTGCTGCGTGGGGCACGACAGGTCGGCAAATCCACTGCCGTCAGACATTTAGGTGAGAGTTTCAAGTATTATGTGGAAATTAACCTTGAAAAGCAATCCAATTATATCGACTTGTTTAAGAAGGATTTGGATGTAACGCGCATAGTGCCTCAGATGGCAGCCATGTGTGGCACACCCATTGTGCCCAATGAAACCTTGTTGTTTATCGATGAAATACAGGAAAGTCAAGAGGCCATCATGGCATTGCGTTATTTCAAGGAGGACATGCCCAACCTACATGTCATCGCCGCAGGGTCGTTGCTTGAGTTTGTGCTCGACGAAATCCCGACCTTTGGTGTTGGACGCATCCACTCCATGTATATGTTCCCTATGACTTTTGACGAGTTTCTGCTGGCCAACGGCGAACAACTGTTATTGGACGCACGCGGCCATGCCAATATCGATGCACCTTTGCCAACACCTCTCCATGAGAAATTGATTGGGTTGATGCGCACATTCATGCTGGTGGGTGGCATGCCTGAGTCTGTGGTCAAATGGGTGCAGACCCATGACTTTTTGCAGTGCCAAGAAGTGCAGGACGACATTATCACCGGTTACGAAGCCGACTTCCCAAAGTACAAGAAAAAAGTGGACCCGCAACTGCTGATTGCCACGATGAAAAGCGCTGCGACCCAAGCCACCAAGAAATTCGTCTATTCCAGGGTGCCAGGAGAATACAAGACAGCGGAAGTGAAAAAAGCCCTTGACCTGCTTATCAAGGCGGGTGTTTTGGTACCCGTTACGCACTCCAGTGGCAACGGTTTGCCCTTAGGCGACGAGGCTGACGAAAGCATCCGTAAGATATTATTGCTCGACACAGGGCTGATGCTGAGACTGCTCAACATGACGATGGGTGATACAAGCGCCATAACTGCGCAAATCCTTACTGCTACGGCTGCCGACTTGGTGAACAAAGGCCCTATGGCAGAGATGCTGGCAGGACTTGAACTGCTGCACTACCTCACCCCGAACCTGCACCACGATTTGTATTATTGGGTTAGGCAAGCCAAGAACGCTACCGCAGAGATTGACTACCTTCTTTCGCGGAACATGAAGGTTTTGCCTTTCGAAGTGAAGGCTGGCGTGCAAGGAGGCATGAAAAGCCTTTGGGACTTCATGCGAGAAAAGAAACTGGACCAAGCCGTTCGATGCTCGTTAGAGAACTTCGGAAAGTTTGACTATATCGATGCCGAAGCAGAAGGTGCTGTAAGGCATGTGGAGGTTTATCCACTCTATGCTTTATCGCAGTTTGTGATGGGAGGATAGAAAAAGAGTCACCTTTCGAATGATTCAAGTTTACGAGCTGGGCGACCAAGACATTTTGAAGGCAGAGGCAAGGACGGTTTTTGCTTTGGCGAGAGTGATAGGGTGTGCTACTAAGGTTTGTGGGTGATTTTCTTTTTCGATAACGAGTAGTTTTTCGAATAGCCCTGCACACAATGTGGTAGAATAGATTTACAAATTAGCCGAATAAGGCAAACTTTTTATATAATCCTCCATGAATTGCCAATCGGGTTTGCCTGAAACATCTACTGGCAATTTTATCAGTGATGAAGGCATCCTTTTAGGTCTCCATTTTCTTCCGTATGTCCATCTATATCGTTCTTTTTCTATCAAAGAGCATAGGAACATCGCAATGTATTGATTTAACTCCTGATTCCATTTAGGATGCAAATAAAGAGGGTTGACATCATGTGTACAAGTGAAAGGCTTCGCTTGATAGAATGCATACCCAACAGAACCATTATTTGAAACGGTTATACAATTACCTTCAAAGATTTTTTCGCTTAACGGTGCGTTGTTTTCATCTCCCGTCTTACTTGCATCTTCAATGTCTTGAATATCATAGTATTCTGAAACACCATTGTTGTTGTCAATAGCTCCAATAAATGGTATATCGCTTCCAGAATGACTCTCTGGTTTTTTATTATAGAACCCTTTGCGAATGTCAAATATTTCATCATATCGGAACAATTTCCAATTTTTCAATTCCAAAAAGCGACCGCTATTATTGACGGGAGTATTCTTAATGATGTATGATGCATAATCTCTCATCTTTTCTACAAAATCGTATTCAGCCAACGTGCTAAAGTCAGTTTCCATATAGGCTTCCGCACACCATTCATCTTCATAGGTTATTTCTTTACGAATTGACAAGCCAGGAATATCTTCCTGATTTCGATAAGCTTCCAGCCATCTATCTTTAATTTTTGAATAATTATTTCTTGCATCTATCCTTCCAAGATGTTTCCTTTTTTCAAAACCATCATCCTTGAAGTAGCCGAACCATGTTTTTCTACCTTTGTTAGGCTTGTTTGCTTCAAATACCATAATACAAGTTACAACTCCAACTGGATAGAAAAGGTCATCTGGCATACTCAAAACTGCCTTCAAATGATGTTTTGCAAGAATCCGCTGCTTAACAGCTTTCAAGTCTTTCTCGTCTTTAATAGCACAACTAAACTGAACAATAGCTACAACTCGTCCATCTGCTTTATCATCAAGTACTTTCAAAGCGTGTTCAACAAATTCCATCTGACGAGCATTTCCCACATCGTAAGGTGGATTAAGAAATGCCACTGTTGGTTTATGGTTTTCAGCTATGATTTGTGCGTTATTAAAACATGAACCATTGTAAAGGTTTGATTTTCCATCGCCACGGAATCGCATACTTGAGCAAGCGTAGGTAAACATATCAGGACGCAGTTCACAGCCACATAGTTGTTTCTTTCTAATTCTTTTTCTTAGTTTCTTATCACCGCCAGCCATCTTAAACATCCTTTGCATAGCAGCCACGAGGAATCCTCCTGTTCCACAACAAGGATCATAGACAATATCTTTAATACGCAATTCTGCAAGGTCGCAGAAAAGCTCTGTAATATGAGCAGGTGTTAATACAAGACCGGATTTTTGCTCACTGGCCGCATATCTTATAAACTCTACATAAAAACGCCCCAGAACATCATAGCCAATATTTGAATGTTCCACCAAGGGATAGACATTTCGTTCAAGAAAATCTATGAAGTATTTTGCTACTTCGAGAGTGGATTCGTCTGCTTTTTTGTCTTTATGCTTTATCTTTTCTTGTTCAAAAAGTGGCTCGTTTAAAATACTCTCGAATTCACGAAGAATAATTGTTTTGTTTCTAACCATATCATCCTCTTCGTCAAACACAGCATCTATTGCAGCAAGCATCTTTTGACCCAATTCGGATATGGTTTCATAATCACAGTATTTCTGCTTAAAGTCTTTATCGATTAAAGCCAAAAGCATTGCGCTTACCATTGTGCATCTTTTGTATTCTGGAATGGTATAAGCTTGAAATTCTTCGTTCAAGAAACGAGCCTTAAATGCAATGTCACGAGTATAGAAATCGCTGATGAAGAATTGATCTTCGAACATTTGTAAGTAGTCGTCGATGGACAAGAGTTTTTTATCTGTGGTTTCAGAATAATTCTTGGCACCTTTTTTCCAATAAAAATGAGAGACGATAGCTTCATCTTCAGTTTCGCCACTAACGGCAATAGCAACTACATTATAACCTTCAGATAATGCATTTGCATAGTGCAAAACGCCGTCAACTGCATAATCTTTGGGATTGTCACGGTTTTCCGATTCGTGGTTTGTTGTTTTTGCTTTACATTCTACAACGATTATGTAGTTGCTATTCGTTGGAAATGAAATAAAAAACTCGGGAAAACCATCTCCTTTACCACCTCCCTTTGACTGACCTTTCAGCAATTCTTGAATTCGTTTATTGCTGGATTTTTGTTCTTCAAATTTCACCGATTTGATAAAAGGATCTTCTTTGAAGTGGTCGCGGACAATAGCTTCTGTTAGTCTCTCGTTTGCCATATAGGTTCATTGTTTGTCAGACTTTTAACTCAATATTTCGAACCATATAGATGAAAAGAGGCGCATCCCTTTCCTTTCTTCTTGTACCGAGTTTAGGTGTCTGACAAACCCCGAAAATGATACAAGAGGAAAGGGTACGCCTAAAAGAGACGTATCCCAATCCCCAAGGTCCATTTTCGTTTGTTAGTTGTCAGACTTTAAACTCGAACCTTTGTAGAATTAGATACTGCTATCTATTTCATCCAATATGTCTGCCTTACGCTTTCTAAGCGCGTTAGGCAGGGGCAAAAATAGGAAAAATATCGTTTAGGGAAATAAAGTTTACAAAAAACCCATGGGATGGAGGGAGCGTGGGATTGGTGCAAAATCAGTCAAAACACTGTGGTTTAAGGGTTAAAAATGACTTTTTTTGAACTTTCTTGCTTCTTATATGGTTTTTATGTGTATTTTTGCATCCAATATGACCTCCCTCGCTTCCCGTTAGCTCAGCGCACCAGGGAGGTCTTCGATTTTATTGAATGTCCCGGCCTATGTTATACTCGAAGAAACCGCTCACCGTTGACGAACAGATTGACCGACTTGAACAAAGAGGGCTGAATTTCTCTGACAGGAAGTTGGCCAGAAACTATTTGCAAAACATCAGTTACTATCGTCTGCGGGCATATACATTCCCATTCCAAGACAACACCCCCAATGCCGACCACGAGTTTCTTGAAGATGACATCGATTTTCGCGACATTATCGACTTATATGTTTTCGACCGTCGATTGAGGAGTTTGGTTTTCAATGAATTGGAAAAGATTGAAGTGGCTATTCGCACCCAATTGTCTCTGGTATATTCTAACAAAAGCCAAGATCCATTTTGGTATTTGGACAAAAGTTGGTTCTCCCGCGCTTCACAAGATGAGTTTTCGATTCTGATGGATGCTGTTACAGACGATGTGAATCGTAGCAACGAGGATTTTATCAAGCACTACAAAACAAAATACGACTCACCTGAAATGCCACCAACTTGGATGTCGTTGGAAGTAGTGTCGTTTGGAACCCTAAGCCGAATGTACAAAATGCTCGACAAGTGTCCTGAAAAAAAGCAGATTGCTTTGGTATTTGGCGTTGGCAATGAAGATGTTTTTGCCAACTGGCTTCACGCTTTCTCCAACCTGCGCAACTGCTGCGCCCATCATAGCAGAATTTGGAACAGACGGTTCGTTGTGAATTTAAAATTAGCATACAACACAAGTCGGCCTTTCCTATTGACACAAAATACAACTGCAATCAAGCAGAACAAACTCTTTGCCTTACTCTCAGCCATCAAATACGTTGTGGATATCCTTAGTCCAGGAAACTCATTCAAACAGAACTTGACGGTTTTGCTGAATGACCAACATCGCCTATTGAAACTCAAAGAGATGGGGTTTCCATTGGATTGGCAGGATTTGCCCGTTTGGAAAAAGTAACAAAAAAAAGGCGTAACCCTTTCGGATTACACCTTTTTTGATAGTGATTTAAGCTATATCTTACTTCACCTCCTCAAAGTCCGCATCAGTAACGGTGTCGTCACCGCCATTGTTCTGCGGGCCTTGGTTCGGGTTGCCGCCTTGGAAGCCGCCGCCCATGTTGTTCGGGTCGAAGCCGCCTTGCGGGCCGCCTTGTGTACCAGCGTTCTTGTACATCTCCTCGCTGGCCTTCTGCCACATGGCGTTCATCTCGGCCATGGCAGCGTCGATGCCGGCGATGTCTTGAGCCTGGTGAGCGGTCTTCAGCTTGCCGAGGGCAGCCTCGATTTCAGCCTTCTTGTCAGCAGGCAGCTTGTCGCCGTATTCCTTCAGCTGCTTCTCGGTCTGGAAGATGATGCTGTCGGCTTGGTTCAGCTTGTCGATACGTTCACGTTCCTTCTTGTCGGCTTCGGCGTTGGCCTGGGCCTCGTTCTTCATACGCTCGATTTCAGCGTCGGTCAAGCCCGATGAGGCCTCGATGCGGATGCTCTGGGTCTTGCCCGTGGCCTTGTCCTTGGCGCTCACGTTCAGGATGCCGTTGGAGTCGATGTCGAAGGTGACTTCGATTTGCGGGATGCCACGCGGCGCTGGCGGGATGCTGTCGAGGATGAAACGACCGATGGTCTTGTTCTGTGCAGCCATAGGACGCTCGCCTTGCAACACATGGATTTCAACCGAAGGCTGGTTGTCGGCAGCGGTCGAGAAGACCTCCGACTTGCGGGTCGGGATGGTGGTGTTGCTCTCAATCAGCTTGGTCATCACGCCACCGAGGGTCTCGATACCGAGTGACAGAGGCGTCACGTCAAGCAGCAGCACGTCCTTCACTTCGCCGGTCAAAACGCCGCCCTGGATGGAAGCGCCGATGGCCACCACTTCGTCGGGGTTGACGCCCTTCGAAGGCTCCTTCTTGAAGAAGTCGCGGACGATGTTCTGGATGGCAGGGATACGGGTTGAACCACCGACCAAGATGACATCGTCGATGTCGTTGACGGTCAAGCCAGCGTCTTGCAGGGCGCGACGGCAAGGCTCGATGGTGTCGTGGATCAGCTTGTCGGCCAGCTGCTCGAACTTCGAACGGCTCAAGGTGCGGACCAAGTGCTGCGGGATGCCGTTGACAGGCATGATGTAAGGCAGGTTGATCTCCGTCTCGCTCGAAGAGCTCAATTCAATCTTTGCCTTTTCGGCAGCCTCTTTCAGACGTTGCAAGGCCATCGGGTCCTTACGCAGGTCGATGCCGTTGTCCTTCTGGAACTCTTCGGCTAACCAGTTGATGATGACTTCGTCGAAGTCGTCGCCGCCGAGGTGGGTGTTACCGTTGGTCGACTTCACCTCAAACACGCCATCACCCAATTCCAGGATGGAGATATCGAAGGTGCCACCGCCGAGGTCGTACACAGCGACTTTCACATCGTTCTTTTTCTTGTCCAAGCCGTAAGCCAAAGCGGCAGCGGTAGGCTCGTTGATGATACGGCGCACTTTGAGGCCAGCGATTTCGCCAGCTTCCTTGGTGGCCTGACGCTGGGCGTCGTTGAAGTATGCCGGCACCGTGATAACAGCCTCAGTGACCGTCTGTCCGAGGAAGTCCTCAGCGGTCTTCTTCATCTTTTGCAGCACCATGGCAGAGATTTCCTGCGGGGTGTACTGCTTGCCGTCGATGTCGATACGAGGCGTGTTGTTGGGGCCTTGCAAGACCTTGTAAGGCACACGCTTCATTTCAGCACCTACCTTGTCGTAGGTCTCGCCCATGAAACGTTTGATGGAATAGACGGTACGCAGCGGGTTGGTGATGGCCTGACGTTTGGCAGGCTCGCCGACCTTACGCTCTCCGTTGTCGGTGAATGCCACCACCGACGGGGTGGTGCGGTGGCCTTCGCTGTTGGCGATGACTTGAGGCTCGTTGCCTTCCATCACGGCCACGCATGAGTTGGTTGTACCTAAATCGATACCGATGATCTTTGACATAGTTTTGTTCTCCTATTTTTTTTATTTGTTATTTGTTTGTTCTCTAATCAAGGCTGCATTTTGCAACGCCCCGCATTTTGTCAATCTTTATGCCAAAGGAAAAAAACTGACAAAATGACAATATTTCAGGTTTTGCAGCGTTTTCACCCCGATTATCCTTGCCAAATTGGGGATTTTTCGTACTTTTGCACTTTTGTTTTTCCAAAAATTGACATTCATACAATGAAAAGAATACTTGCCCTCACCATTTGCCTATTGCTGACCGCCGTCGCGTTTTCGCAAGACAACAACTTCTTCAACCGCCTGAAGAACATCCTCGTCGTCCACGACACCGTATATATTTATGTCAATCAAAGTGCTAACGACAGCGTTGCTGACACCCAAGACACCCACATCGATGATGAAGACGACGACGAAGATGACGACGAGCGCTCGGAAAGTATTCCCGTGCCGGTTGACACCCTCGACACGCACGACATATTTCGCAAAGTGGTGCTTTTCGACAACGGGACATGGTTGTACTACAACATCGACATGGCTTTCATCCCTTACGCCCTTGAATCAGACCATTGGACTACGGAAAAAGTACATTCCTACAACGACATCGCCCTGAACGACTTGCCCGACACAATCCAACTCACGCTTGTTGATTCCATACATCGGTACTGCATCCCCCATCCCGGGCAAATCACCTCACGCTATAAATACAGATGGAAGCGGCCACACCGAGGTATTGACATTGGCCTCCATGTTGGGGATGCCGTTTATGCTGCCTTCGACGGTATGGTGCGTGCTGCCTTGCCCGTCAACTTGACTGGAGGTTATGGCAATGTGCTGGTTATCAGACATCCCAACGGTTTGGAAACTTACTACGGTCACTTGTCACGCTTCATCGTTAAAAGCGGCGACATCGTGAAGGCTGGAGAATTGATTGGTTATGGCGGTTCGACGGGACGCAGCACGGGGCCTCACCTCCACTTCGAAACGCGCTACATGGGTCAGGCCTTCGACCCAGAGCGCATCTTCGATTTCGAGAATGGCACGCTCCGTTGCGAAGAGTTCACCCTCAGAAAGCACTACTTCAACATCAATTCGCATTACGGCATGACTGACGCACAGTCGAAGGTGGCCTCAACCAAGCCGCCCAAGGCATCAAAATCAAGCAGCACGGGGAAAGGGAAGCCCGTGTATTATGAAGTGCGATCAGGCGACAATCTCGGCAAAATCGCCAAACGCCACGGCACCACCGTCGACAAAATCTGCCAGTTGAACGGCTTCAAATCAAATAAAGTGCTACAAGTTGGGCAACGGATTAGGGTGAAGTGACACAAAAAAAGCGAGGTTTGAGCCTCGCTTTTTTTCTTTTAGGCCTGCATCCAAGCCTCAACATCCTCCAACTGCAAGGCGGGAATGTCAAGCTTGTTCTTCTTGCGCAAGCCGTTGAGCTTCTCGCGCAATGCGGATGGCTTCTCGGCCTTCAGTTGCTCGATGGTGTTGTAGCCGTTGGTGAGCAACAGCGTTGCCCAAGTCTCGGCCATGCCCAAGGCCATGAAGTCTTCCTTGGTGGCGTTCTTCACGACCTTTTCGGGACGCATCATCGGGAACAGCAGCACCTCTTGGATGGTGGTTTGACCCGTGAGCAACATCACGAAACGGTCGATGCCGATGCCCATGCCCGAAGTCGGGGGCATACCGTATTCAAGCGCGCGGAGGAAGTCGTTATCGATGACCATGGCCTCGTCGTCGCCGCGACCTGCCAATTTCATCTGTTCCTCGAAGCGGTTGCGCTGGTCAATGGGGTCGTTGAGTTCGGTGTAAGCGTTGGCTAATTCCTTGCCGTTCACCATCAGTTCGAAACGCTCGGTCAGTTCGGGGTTGTTGCGGTGGCGCTTGCAGAGCGGCGACATCTCCACGGGATAATCGGTGATGAATGTCGGCTGGATGTAGGTGCCTTCGCACTTCTCGCCGAAGATTTCATCAATCAGTTTGCCCTTGCCCATGGTTTCGTCCACCTCGATGCCAAGTTGCTTGCACACATCACGCAGCTGGGCCTCGTCCATACCCGTGATGTCGATGCCCGTCTTCTCCTTGATGGAGTCGATCATCGTGATACGCTTGAAGGGACGCTTGAAGCTGATTTCGTTGTCGCCCACTTTCACGGTTTCCTTGCCCAAGACATCCATCACGCAGCGATGAATCATCTCTTCGGTGTAGTCCATCATCCAGAGGTAGTCTTTGTAGGCCACATAGATTTCCAGTCCCGTGAACTCGGGGTTGTGAGTGCGGTCCATGCCCTCGTTGCGGAAGTTGCGCGAGAACTCATACACGCCCTCGAAGCCGCCCACGATGAGGCGCTTCAGGTAAAGCTCGTCGGCAATACGTAGGTACATCGGGATGTCCAAGGCATTGTGGTGCGTGATGAAGGGACGCGCCGTGGCACCGCCCGGGATGGCTTGCAGCACAGGGGTTTCCACCTCGAGATAGCCGCTCTCGTTGAAGAAACGGCGGATGCTGTCGATGATGCGGGTGCGGGTGATGAAGATGTCCTTCACCTTGTCGTTCACCACGAGGTCGACATAACGCATACGGTAGCGCAGTTCGGGGTCGTTGAATTCGTCGTACTTCACGCCGTCCTTCTCCTTGACGATGGGCGAAGCCGAAGCCTTTCACGCCGATGAAGTCGCCGATGTCCAACAGGCGTTTGAACACCGTATTATATAAGGTCTTGTCCTCCTCGGGGCAGATCTCGTCGCGCTTGATATACAGCTGGATGCGGCCTTTCGAGTCCTGCAGCTCGCAGAACGAGGCGGCGCCCATGATGCGGCGGCTCATGATACGGCCCGCGAGGGTGACCTCTTGGAATTGGTCGGGGTTGTTGTCGTCAAATTGGTTGAGGATATCCGTCGTGAACACGTTCACCGGGAACGCGGCCTGTGGATACGGATTGATGCCGAGTTTATAAAGTTCGGCCAACGAATTTCTTCTGATTTGTTCCTGTTCGCTTAACATGATGCGTTTGAATTTTGGGCGCAAAGGTACGAAAACGATTGATACCCTTGGAAACAAATCTGACAAAAACGAATTTCAGTGGTCTAGCTGGGGTAAAATTACTTGTTCCAGCGAATTTGTAATGAAGCGAATTGCAAATCCGCAGGTTCAATATAGTCGAATTGCAAATCCGACCAAACTGAATACATACATAATCGAAAAAAAAGTGAACAGAAAGTTTGCCGCATAGAACAGAAATGTATACCTTTGCACTGGGTTGAAAGGACTGCCCAAACGGGACTTCGGCATCCTGACAACTCGAAAATATGTAAATCATGTTTAATTAGAAGTCCCCTATATTTTCAAGAAAACAATTAAAAACAAATAAAATGAAAAAAGCTTTAGTCATCGGATTGATCTCATTGATCACAAGTTGTTGTTCAAAAATCTATCCATCAAAGGACGATTTTCTAACAATTCCTAAAACACAGTATTCAGGAAATGAATTACGGATAGATGGGTTTTTCTA
>CACXUM010000030.1 GCA_902770835.1 uncultured Bacteroidia bacterium | reverse complement strand
CAGGCAAGCGGGAAGTTGGCAATTGTTCTGGTAATAGGCAGTGCAGCACTCGGTGGTGATGGTCAGACCAGCGGGTACGGGCAACTTGAGCAGGCACATTTCAGCAAGGTTAGCGCCCTTGCCGCCCAACTCGTTCTTCATCGAAGCATTTCCTTCAGCGGTCTTTCCGCCAAAGGTGTAAACGTACTTTGTCATTTTCTTAATTGATTATTAGTGATTTAACTGATATTCTTACGTCCGAAAAATTAAGGTGCAAAGATAGGGATTTCTTGGGAAAATGCAAAACGGAATCTTCCTTTTTTTTGTTTTGGCATAAAAATGACGCATTGCTTGTCATGGAATGATGATTTCAGCCGCATCGCGAGTGATGTAACGCACGGTCACTTCGGGGATTCTTTTTCCTTCGCCCATGAACGGACATGTAATACCAATCATGTTTTCCCCTTCAAGAAGACTGGATGCACTTATGACCGCTCCTTGGGGATAGAATTCCTCTATTGTATTGAAATTAAGGTCAGTAATGCGTGCATGACCGTCATATATCAAGTATTGTCCTGACTTGACAGTGCAAGGAAACATGAGTTCTCCGAAAGAGGAAATGACGCATAGGTCGCTGATGCTACCTTTGCCTTCCACTTTGACGATGAAGGAAAGCGGGCAGTTGTATGGGCTTTTCCAGTTCCAATTGCCGTGCATATTTCCCCAATATTTGCAGGTGTCGCAATGGGAAATGTTTGATTCACAGGTGTATCGCCTCGAAATCTGTTGCTGGAACAGCCAATAGGTGGAATCGTTTTTTTTCTCGATGTGCCAATTCTCGTAAGGGTCTTTGAAGCGTTCTTTCTGCTCTTCGCTGAAGGCATTGGCAAGGCGTAAGGTTTCCCAATTATTAATTGAATTTAATAAAATATCCGCCATTCCATGCTTTCGCAGGGTTTCCACACTGCAATCGAGGCCGAAACCCGCGTCGAAGGCGGCGGCTTTGCTGAGGAACCACTCCAGTTCCTCAAGCGTGGTGGCATTTCGGTTTTTGTCGGCGAGGCGAATCTGGAAGTTGCCTATCATCCACGGCATCAATGTTTTGCGATAGAAATTCTGTTTCTCTGTCAGCGTTTCAATCATTTTTGTGCGCATGGATTCGTTCCAAAGTTGGTTCTCGTTGACACGACTCAAATAAGGCCATGAAGCAGGCGTTAGCAGGTCGGCTTGCAGGAGTTTGTTAGGGTTGTATTTGTGCATCGTGTCAAGGAAATGGCGGATGGCTTCATCGCCTTGTTCATTGTAAGCGTAACTCTTCAAATCGTTGAAAATCAGTATCAGAAAATCGGTTTCAGCCAGTTTTTTGGCTTCGGCTTGTGCCATTTGGTCTTGCAGTTCGATGTCGGGGAGGAAAGTGCGCTCGGGCGTGTCCCAAAGTTTGTAGACGATGGCATTTTTGCTGTGTGCCTTGGCTTTGGTGCCAAACGCGCCTCGGGTGCAATGATACAACAGGTGGATGTTGCCCGTGATTTCCATCGTACGGTAGGTGATGAGTTCTTCATCGATTTGCAACACATTGATGCTTGACGGAATGTCGAAAAGGTCGGAATGGTACACTGCAAATTCCGTTTGTTTCTCATCCATAGGCAGTTGCAGTTGCAAAGTGCCTTGTTTCAAAAGGTGCTTCGAGGGCTTTGGCGCAACAAATTTGCTGTCGGTCGGGATGCGGTTGGCCAGCACCGAAATACCCAAATCCAAACCCGCCTGAAGGCATTTTTCCTTCAAAAAAGCAGTGTCTTTCTGGGTGAAATCGGCTATCAGATAGGACTTTGTGCTTCTTGAAACCAAAGGCTCTTGCGCGAGTACGGCAAATCCGATCAAGACAAACAAAACTATGGCTAAAGTCCTCTTCATCAGTCGATTCCTCTCAAGCCTTTGTAGAGTTGCACAGCGTAGAGGTCGGTCATGTTGGAGATGAAGTCGATGACAGACTGCAAACGGGCGTAAGTGTCGTCGGTAGCCACCTTGAACTGCTCAGGAATGAGCGAGAGCAACTTTTTATTATAAGGTGTGTCGGGGTTCAAAACGGCATCTGTGAAATGTTCCAGAAGTGTCCCGATGACATTGAAACCCGTCAGTTCGATTTTCACCACGGAGGGGTGGCGGTAAATGTGTTTCACCGAGGCATCGCGGCAAATGTCAAGTGCATTTTTCTCGAAATCAGGAAGATGCGAAATCAAACTCTTCTCAAAACAACCTTCTATGATGGTTTCGTAGTTTTTGACGAAAATGTCGCTCGCACAATTCACCAATTTGTTGATGAGCATGGCGCGGAGAAAAGCCATTCGCTCATTTACATCGGTTACTTCTTTGTAAACCAGTTCTTTATGTTTGAAAAACTCCTTGTCCTTGTCGGGGTTGAAGAACGAAAGGAAGCATCCTTCAATGGCTTCGGTGCTGATGATGCCGCGCTTGTGTGCATCTTCCATGTCCAAAACGAGGTAGCAAATGTCGTCGGAGGCTTCCATCATGTAGGACAAAGGATGACGGGCATAAACGAGATGCTCGGAATCGATTCGTGGGATGCCACATTCCCCGACGACTTCCTTAAATGCTTCAATTTCAGAGTAAAAGACATTGTATTTCTTTCGGTTGCCTTTGTCGAAAGAAGGGTATGGGTATTTCAATAAAGTGGCCAAAGTCGCAGAAGTCAGGGAGAAACCACCCGCCCGTCTACCCGTGAACTGGTGGGTCAGTTGGCGGAAAGCGTTGGCGTTGCCCTCAAAGGCGATGAGGTCGCTCCATTGTTCAGGCAAAACATTGTTTTTCAATTCTTTGCCCTTGCCGTCCTTGAAGAAACTGCTGATGGTGTCCTCGCCCGAGTGACCGAAAGGTGGGTTGCCTAAGTCGTGCGCCAAGCAAGCCGAAGCCACGATGGTTTCGATATCGGATTGGTGTTCCTTCAATTCAGGGTGCTTTTTGGAAAGTTTTTCCACCGTGCGGCAAGCGATGGAACGCCCAACGCTGGCTACTTCGAGGCTGTGAGTCAGGCGATTATGCACCATTTGCGCCCCAGGAAGGGGAAACACTTGCGTCTTGTTTTGCAGCCTGCGGAACGGGCTGCTGAAGATGATGCGGTCGAAGTCGCGCTGGAAACTGCTGCGGATGTCGGCGCTTTTGTGCGGCTGTGCATAGCGTTTGTTGCTAAGTAGTTCGGTCCAGTTCATGGGGTGATTATCGATTTTGAGCGCAAAATTAGGAAAAAAATTGATTGCCGCCCCCTACCGTTAATACGCAATAAACCCCACAATCCCCGACAACACAATCAGCAAAATCGGGTTGGCCTTGAAGAAATAGGAGGCCACAAACGCCAACACGCAGATAATCACGCTGAGGTTGTATTGTCCGCGACCGAAATCCACAAAATTCTGTGTGTTAATCATCGAAAGTCCGGCGGCGAAGATGAGTCCGGCGATGGCGGGTTTCAGGCCTTTCAAGGTGTTGTCCATCAAGGCGTTGTTTCTCTTGCTCATAAAGAGCTTGAGGATGAGATACACCATGACAATGGAAGGCAGGCAAAGCGCAAACGAGGCCAATAGCGAGCCGCCGAAGCCCGCTGTGGTGTAGCCCACGTAGGTCGCCAAATTGATGGAAATCGGGCCGGGAGTCATTTGCGAAATGGCTACCATGTCGGTAAAATCGGTCGTGGACATCCAGCCGTAATGGTCCACCACTTCATGCTGGATGAGCGACAGCATGGCATAGCCGCCGCCGAAGCCCAACACGCCGATTTTCACGAAAACCCAAAGCAATTGCAAGTAAATCATGGCTTTACCTCCTTGCTTTTGGCTTTTTTGTTGATAATCAATGCATAGATGAGGCTGCCCGCGATGGCCGCAAGGATGACGTAGGCGGGCGAAACCTTGCACCACCAAATCAAAAACACCGTCGCGATGGGGATGATGGCGGTTTTCCAAGTCACCTTGGCTGATTTAATCATCCGCAGCGAAGGGGCGAGGATGAGCGCGACCACGCAAGGGCGGATGCCCTTGAAGACGCGCTCCACCAAAGGTTGGTCGCGGTATTCGCGGAAAACGGTGGCCAACAATAATATAATGGTGATGCTCGGGATGATGGCACCGAGCATGGCGGCAAATGCGCCTCGGGTGCCAGCCACGCGATGCCCGACATACAAGGCCGTATTGACGGCAAACACTCCCGGAAGTGACTGAACCACAGCGATCATGTCCCAAAACTCGTCGTTGGGAATCCATTTCTTTTGGTCGACGACGGCCTTCTCCACCATCGAGAGCATGGCATAGCCGCCGCCGAGGGTGAAAGCCCCGATTTTGAAGAAAGACCAAAACAATTGAAGCGGTTTTTTCATGGCGCAAAATTAAAGGTTTTTGTGCATTGATTGAAAAATACATTATTTTTGCGGCAGAAAACTAAATCTTTTGCATTATGATACTAACAACTACACCGACCATTGAAGGTCACACCATCACTGAATACAAAGGTGTTGTGTTCGGAGAAGTGATTTCCGGAGTGAATTTTATTAAGGATTTTAAGGCCAGCCTTCGCGATTTCGTTGGCGGACGCTCTGGTTCATACGAGCAAGAGTTGATCAATGCTCGCGCCCAAGCCTTGAGAGAATTGGAAGAACGGGCTCGACAAGTGAATGCGGATGCTGTGGTTGGCATCGATATGGATTATGAAGTGTTGGGCCAAAGCGGTTCGATGCTGATGGTTTCCGCTTCAGGCACTGCGGTAAAACTCCAATAAGTATAATCAAATACTTAGATATATGCTTTTAGACGTTTCCGTAATGACCTTTGACCGGCCCGAGGCTTGGCAATGGTTGGTGCAATTCTGTATTTTGGCGACGGCCCTGCTTTTGGGTAACGTGCTGAGAACCAAAATCCCGTTCTTGAACAAAAGCTTGTTGCCTTCGGCTTTGCTCGGCGGCTTGCTGCTGCTGGTTTTCAAGGCATTCCCCGACTGCCGCAATATCATCAACAAGCCGATGATGGAAGTGGTAACCTACCACGCCTTGGGTTTGGGTTTCGTGGCTTTGGCGTTGAAAAACAACAAGATAGAATCGAAATCCACGCCGATGAAGGTGATTGAGACGGGTGCCTTGACCGCATCGACATACGTCATCCAAGGCATTGTAGGCCTCATTGTTTCCATTTTGTTCTTCTATTTCGGCAAGCGTTTGTTCTACGCCGCCGGTTTGCTGTTGCCGATGGGCTACGGACAAGGGCCGGGGCAGGCCTTGAACTTCGGCAAGATTTTCACGGGCTGGGCCACGGAGCAGGGCATCGACTTCCCGGGTGCCGACTTCGGCCTCTCTATCGCGGCCACAGGCTTCATCGTTGGTAGCGTGGTGGGCGTGATTTACATGAACATTTTGCGCCGCAAAGGCATACTTTCGAGAAAGAAAATCGCTGCGGCACAGATGAATAAGTTGGAGGACTACGAAAGCAAGGGCGAAATCCCCGACGCCGAGTCCATCGACAAACTTTCGGTTCAAATCAGCATGGTGCTGTTCGTCTATTTCCTTGTCTATCTGTTCACCAACTGGATTCAGGGCATGGAGTTGGGCAACTTTGGCACCAACACACTGAAACCCATGCTTTGGGGCTTCAACTTCCTGATTGGCACGCTGTTCGGCATCCTGTTCAAGTGGTTGCTGGGCCGTTTCAAGAAGGCCAAACTGATGAGCCGCGAGTACATCAACAACTACATGCTCAACCGCATCAGCGGCTTCTGCTTCGACATTATGATTGTGGCGGGCACGGCGGCCATCAATTTCAATGAGATTGGCAAATTCGTGCTGCCTTTCGTCATCATCGTCACTTTGGGTGCCATCGTCACTTTTGTTTATGTATTGCTGATTTCCAAGCATTTGTATCCCGATTACAAGTACGAAGGCTTCTTCTCGATGTTCGGGATGCTGACGGGCACGGCGAGCAACGGCATGATTCTCTTGCGTGAAATCGACCCGAAGTTTGAAACGCCTGCCGCCAACAACCTCGTGTTGCAAACCCTTTCGGCCATCGTTTTGGGCTTCCCCGTGCTGCTTTTGGTGGGTTATGCCCCGCAAAGCCTCTCGGCCACTTGGATCACCTTGGGCATTTTGGTCGTTTTTTGGGCCGCGCTGACGGTTTTCATGCTAAGGACGAAAATTTTCAAAGGAAAGAAGCGGAAGGAATGACGCTTTTTTTAAACGGAAAACAAATGTTCCGAAATGCTTATGTCATAGCCTTGCTTTTGCTGGCCCTTGCCGCCTGCCACAGCCCGCAACGCGAGGCGCATGGTACGCCAAGCCAAGTGGACGGAAAGTTTGTCACATAGAACAGAAATGCATACTTTTGCGCCGAGTTGAAAGGGCTGCCCAAACGGGACTTCGGCATCCTCACAACTCGAGAATATGTAAATCAAGTATATTAGAAGTCCCCATAAAACCAGAAAACAATGAAAAAGTTATTTCTATTACTGGTTCTAATCAGTACATTCAAGGTGGGTGATGCTCAAAGCATACCTTATAAAGCCGTTATCAAAACCATGAAAGATTTCATGATTGCTTCCAAAAAAATGATGGATAATCATACAGACGGTATTGTCGCAAAGAATGTAAAGGTCTATTACGGTAAGGATATTTCCGAAACCGAATACTATACTTTTGTGTATGATTTTTCAACAAAAGACCCCTACTATTGTGTGTTAGATACTTCTCTTTTGGACTTCTGTAAAATCGACAAGAGAAACTTGTACGAAGTGAATATCGGAACAAGAGAGCTTACACATTACAAAAGTTCAGATTTGAGATATTTTAAGTCAATGAAAGGAACTATAGAAGCACAACACAAAAGCATTGAATACTACATTTATGGCAATGATAATATTAAGCCAGAGGTGAATTACGCCCTATACAAGAAAACCGATACCATCATCAAAACAAAACCTTGCCTGGTTTTTTATGCCTCCAACTTCAATAAAGAATACAGAAAGGATGCCATATACTACATTGACAAATCCAACTACGAACTCGACAGCGTCATCTGGGTAAGCACAAGAAAAGACGGAGAAAGATATATAACGAAAAAGGAAATCGTAACCAGCATTGAAACCTTCAATATGAATGAAATCCGTAATTTGTTCAATTTCGACAATCCACAATACGCAGAGTTTTCAAGACATAACAGCAAAAACAAGCCTTATAGTTTCTCCGATTCAGAGAATGAGGATCTTTCAATTCCAAAAGTAACCAGTTTTGAATTACAAGACTTGAACAACAACAAAACTTCAATACAAAATGAAAAAGGCTGGGTCTTATTGGATATATGGGAATTCGGCTGCAAAGGATGCTATGCCGGTTTCAAACGCATGGGGCAGCAAATTGATTCCATTGGGCAAACAGTCCTCGAAAAAAACGGCGTAAAAGTCATTTGCGTCAATCCAATGAGTGACAACATGGAACTTATCGCAAAAGTAGCGGAAAAATACAATGTTCATAACTTGCTTTACGCAGGAAAAGGCTTGACAGCCTTAATAGCAATACCATCATACCCCACTTATTACCTGCTTTCACCTCAAAACGAAGTAGTGAAAAAAGGAACTCATTTCACAGATGATGAAATACTGGATGCAATTAAACAATATAACCTAAAATGAAAAGAAAAACTCTATTGTCCCCGTTCTTCCGAGTTTGCAATGCGAGATGAACCATGAGCATAGAACAAACATGTTCTATCTACGTAACTTTGGTAGGCGTGGCAGGGAACCCCGTTAGGGGTGAAAGGATATTAGGCAGGCGGTGTCAACCCCTGCCGGCAAAACATTGCATTGTCGGTGAAAATGATTATTTTTGCAGCGTAATACGATCATCATGGCGATAAAATGCCGAAACCAAAAAAAGCCCCGATTGCTCGGGGCTTTTCTTAGTTGTTGGGGTGAAGGAATCACTTCTTGAGTTCCTTGATCTTGGCCTTCTTGCCGCGCAGTCCGCGCAGGTAGTAGATGCGTGATTGGCGAACCTTGCCCTGCTTATTGAGTTCGATGTTCTCAATCATGGGGGAGGCAATCGGGAAACATCTTTCAACACCGATGTTGTTGGAAATCTTGCGGATGGTGAAAGTGCCGGTCTTGCCGTGGCCGCTGCGCTTCAGGACGATGCCCTGGAACTTTTGCAGACGCTCTTTTTGTCCTTCGATAATCTTGTAGGTCACCGTGATGGTGTCACCTGTCTTGAACTTCGGAAAATCTTTTACAACAATTTGATCTTCAACGAATTGAATTAATGCTTGTTTGCTCATTTTTATATATTTTTGTATATTTTTCTCCAAAAAGTGGGTGCAAAGATACGAATAATTTCAATATGTGACACTTATAATGTGCTTTTTTTGAAAATTTCGTACATTTCGGGGCGGCGTTCCTTGGTGCGCTGGATGGCTTGCTCCAATTTCCATTCGTTGATTTTGAGGTCGTTGCCCGAAAGGAGTATTTCGGGAACCTCCCAACCTTTGTAATTGCGGGGTCGGGTGTAGACAGGCGGCGACACCAACCCGTCTTGGAACGAGTCGGAGAGGGCAGAGGTTTCGTCGCCCAAACTGCCTGGAATGAGGCGCACGAGGCTATCGACCAACACGGCGGCACCTAATTCTCCGCCTGAAAGCACATAGTTTCCGATGCTTATCTCCTTGGTAATCAAGTGTTCACGGATGCGCTCGTCGATGCCTTTGTAATGGCCGCAAAGGATGATGAGGTTCTGTTTCATCGAGAGTTGGTTGCACAATGGCTGGTCCAAAAGTTGCCCGTCGGGGCTCATGTAGATGACCTCGTCATAGTTGCGCTGGCTTTTCAGGTGGCTGATGCAGTTGTCGACAGGCTCAATCATCATCACCATGCCCGCGCCGGCGGCAAACGAGTAGTCGTCCACCTTGTGGTGTTTGTCGGTGGTGTAGTCGCGGAGGTTGTGTAGCCCAATCTCCACAATGCCCTTGTTTACAGCGCGTTTGATGATGCTTTCGGTGAAGGGTCCCTCAAACATTTCGGGGAAAACGGCGATGATGTCGATACGCATGACCTGTGTTTTGAATTTTTCGCAAAAGTAGGGAATTTGCTTGAAATTGGTAGGTATATGGCGAAAATATGTTATTTTTGCGCGATTTTTGTCACCTATGGAATAAATTCAAATTTCAATACTATGAGAAAAGTATCGTTTTTACTTTTGTTTTTTGTGGTCACTATGTTTGCCCAAGCGCAAGTCGCGACCAACATTTATTGGGTGCAGTTCACCGACAAGGCCAACTCACCTTATTCTATTGACAATCCCGAGGCTTATCTGAGTGCAAGGGCTTTGCAACGTCGTGCCAATCAGGGCATTGGCATTGATGAGTACGACATTCCCGTCAATCCGCAGTATCTTCAGGCTGTGGCCGATTGCGGTGCCCAATTGCTCAATCCTTCGAAATGGCTGAACGGCGTTTCGGTGCGTACAACCGACCCTGCCGTGATTGAGGCCATCAATGCGCTTGAGTTTGTGTCGGTGGTGCGCAATTGCCCCAATGACCTGAAGGCGCAAGAAATCAAGGAACGCTGGCTGGCCGACGAAATGAAGCCCGTCGAGGGCAAGCGCGGTTTCCGTGGCTACTATGGCGGTGCCGAAACCCAAGTGAAGCAACTGAAAGTTGACCAACTGCACGACCAGGGCTTTGATGGCACTGGAATCATCATTGCAGTGCTCGATGGCGGTTTTGTTGGGACGGAAGAGCAATCCTGTTTCGACAACATGCGCGAGGAGGGCCGTTTGCTCGGTGTGCGCGATTTCGTTTATGGCTCCACCTCTGTTTATACTCAAAGCACGCATGGCACCTCATGCCTGAGCACGATGGCCGCCTACGACCCCAACAACATGGTTGGGACGGCTCCGAAGGCTTCCTATTATCTGATTCATACTGAGGATGGCGAAGGCGAGAACATCATCGAGGAATACAACTGGGTTTCGGGTGCGGAGTATGCCGACAGCCTTGGCGTGGATGTGTGTTCTACTTCGTTGGGTTACATCGGTTTCGACATGACCCAATGGGATCATCCTTTTGAGCATTTCGATGGCAAAACCGCTCCGATGACGATTGGTGCCGAGATTGCGGCCTCTCGTGGCATGATTTGCGTCAATGCTGCCGGAAACGAAGGTGGCGGCACCTGCACGTTAGGTATTCCTGCCGATGCCGAACACATCCTGACCATAGGCGCAGCCAACGGTAACGGTGTGCGTGCAGATTTCAGTTCGGTTGGTCCCACTTACGACGGTCGCATCAAGCCTGATGTGATGGCTATGGGCGAAGGCACCTACGTGGCTTCGGGCTATGGCAGCTGGTGGCCTTACTACAACGGCAACGGCACTTCTTTCGCTACGCCTGTGTTGGCTGGTGCTGTGGCTTGTTTGCGTCAGGCTCGTCCTTACTCCTCGGTTCAAGAGATTTGCGATGTCATTCGTCAGTGCGGCGACCGTGCCGATAATCCCGATAGTTACAATGGCTATGGTATCCCCGACTTCAGTCAGGCTTTGGAGCTGCTGCATGTGGACGAGAATCCGATGCAAGCCAAGGAAATCATCAATGTGTATCCCAACCCTACGCAAGGCGAGGTGCATGTGTCGTTGATAGAAGGTGCGCGAGCGATGGTTACGGTGTATGATTTCATGGGTCGCAGCCTATATACTTACGACTTCAACGGCTTGAACCACACATCGTTGGAACAATACCTGAACACTTTAAATTCGGGTGTGTATTTCATCAATGCCGTTTCGGAAGAGGGAAATCAAACGTTGAAACTTGTGATAGCGAAGTAAAAGTTTTTTTTTGTTCATTTGGGCAGGTGGGCCTCGCTTTGAGGCCCGCCTGATTTTTTGTTGTCGGTCAGGAAGGGATTACTGCTTTACGAACTTCGTTGTATGGCCGTCAATGCGTAGGAAATAGAAACCTGCTGCGAGGTCGCTAATGTCGATTTCGATTTCGTTTTCGCCATCAACATCCAAAGCCTTGATTAACAAACCTACAGCATCGTAAATCCTGATTTCCTTTCGGCCTTCCAAGCCTTCAATGCGAATCTTGTCGTTGGCAGGGTTGGGGTAGAGATTGATGGTTGAGAAGCCGTTCTCATCCACGCCCGTGCCGTTGAAGAAGGCTGCCAAAGTGATGTCGTGGTCAACAAGGACTTCTTTCGGGTTGTCGAAGGTTTCGTCGCTCCATTTCACAAACATATAGTCGTCGGCGGGAATGGCTGCCAAAGTTGCGATACTTCCGGCGGAATAGGTTCCGGTACCAATGACAAAGCCTTGGTTTTCATCGTAATACACTGTAACGGTATAGGTTTGCACAGGTTCTACCGCAAATGAGGCGGTGAAAGTGGCATCTTCGGTCACGGTGACGGAGCGAGGATTGTTCATGTCGCCATCTTGCCAGCCTGAGAAGAAAAAGCCCGGGTTGGGCACGGCTCCGATGTTGATGACCGTGTTGGCGGGATAGGTGCCGCCTCCGTAAACCGAGCCTAATAGCGGCGTATCGGTATTCACGGTGATGGTATAGGTAGGAATCATCGAGAAAATGGCTGTGAAGGTCAGGTTGCCCGTGACGTGTACACTACGCGGATTGTCGGTGTTGCCATCGTCCCAACCTGTGAAAACGGCACCTGAAATGGGTGTCGCGCTGATTTCGATGGTGACGCCTTCCGGATAGGTGCCGCTACCGCTGACGATGCCAAGATTAGCGTCGTTGCTAAGTACCGTGACGGTGTATTGAGGCGTGCCATTCTGGTGGAACAATGCCTTATAGGTGGCATTGCCCGTAACGGTCACATTGCGTGGGTTGCTCACGATGCCGTCGCTCCAACAAAGGAAGATGTAATTCTCATTGGGTGTGGCAGTTAGGGTGGCTGTCCAGCCATAATCGTACATGCCGCCGCCATATACCCTGCCACCTTCTTCAGGGTCGCTAATGGTGGTGATTTCATATTGCAGGGGCGTGAACAAGGCAGTGAAAGAGGCATTGCTTTCCACAAAAACATTGCGCGGATTGGCGATTTCTCCGTCGGCCCATTTGTCGAAGATGTAGCCTGTGTTGCTGTGCGCAACCAAGTGGATGATTTCGCCATAGTTGTAGGTTCCGCCGCCGTTGACGAATCCTGAACCTTCGGGACTGACTGAAGTGGAAATGACACATTGCCTAATGTCGAATTTGGCAATAAAGGTCTGGTCTTCTGTGACAATGACGGTTCTTGGGTTGCTCTCAATGCCATCGTCCCAACCCAAGAAGGCAAAACCGAGGTTGGCCGTGGCCGAAATCTGGATGGTGTCGCCATAATAATAGGTGCCGCCGCCGGTCACGCTGCCCCAAGCTGGGTGGTCGCTTTCGACTGTGATGGTGAATTGGCTGATGCCAAACGAAGCAATGAAAGTGCTGTCTTGCGTGACCACAACATTGCGCGGATTGTCGGTGACGCTGTCGTTCCACATCAGGAACTCGTGGCCGACATTGGGGATGGCCTCAATGGTGGCGGTGTCACCATAATGATATTCGCCGCCGCCGATAACGCTGCCCCAATCGGGGTTGTCGGATTCGACAGTGATGGTGTATTCAGGTTGAGGTGGGGCAGGCTTCACGACGAGGCCAGTGATGATGATGAACTCTTCGGGCTGATACAGGACTTCTCCGTCTTTATAAACCGTTTGTGCATCGGTATAATACACTCCGCTTTCGTTGACGACCAAGTTGCTGATTCCAGAAAGTTCGGGTAAGGCGTATAAAACCTCGCCGTCTTGCCAAATGCAAACTGTTGTGTCTGTCAGGGAAATCCCTGTCCAAAAGAGGCTGCCGTTAAATGCTGCGATTTGCCCGAAGTTGGCGTTTTCCATTTGGTAGATGATGGAGTCGTTTTGCCAAATGACACCGTAGGAAAGGGAGTCGTTTTCAAACTTATGCCCCACTGCATAGAGGTTTTCACCGTCAAAGCAGATGTTTTCGACGCTCGAGATGGTATCCTCCAACCAAAGTAGCGAGTCGTTTTTCCAAACGCTGGCATACGCAAGGTATTCGCCAGAGAGGTAGATCGCGCCGCCTGTATAAATGTCGCCCGTCGTTGTGTCAACAGCCAAACTGTGAATGTGGCACTCATCGTCTTCGTGGATGTAGGAATAAAAGAGTTCGCCGTTTTGCCATACGTTGTTGCCGCCAGCCACTGTCCAATTATCGCCGTTGAGGGCAATGCGGTCGAAATAGGTGTTGGTGTCGGCAATGAATATGCACGAGTCGTTCATCCAAACGCGACCGCGATTATCTGAGCTATTGTAGGCATATCCGGCTCCGTAAACTGTCCCGTCTTCCGCCACTTGGATGCCTTTCAACTGAATATCGATGCTGTCGGTGATGCTATATAGCAGCGTATTGTTTTTCAAGACTTTGCCTGTGGTAAAATGGTTGCCCGAGACATAAACATCTTGGATTTGCGGTTCGTCCCAGTTGAAATAGGTCTTCACCATCCAGTCGCCTGTCGAAAACCAAATTTGATCCCACTGGGTTCCGTTCCATGCCCATATTCCGTTGCCGCTTGGGTCGATGTCGCCGCAAACGCCCATGTGCCAAGGTGACAATGGCTGCTCGGCTTGCCAGACTATCCAAATGGTTTCGTCTCCAGTAACCCAAATGGGGGTGGAAAGGTCGAACTCAGCCCAATCATTGAGGCCTTGGGGGACATCACAACTCATTGTATATGCAATCAAACCCTCCGAAGGTGTTTCACCGCCCAAGTAGATGGAACAGGTGTAAATACCTCCAATTGAATTGGTTGGGCCGTCGCTAAACATCGCCACTTTTGTGATTTGCGTACCAGCAAAGTTGCTGGCCATTTCGGGAGGATAGCAGATCGCGACGGTGGTGTGTGTCCCGTAACTGATGGCCTCGTTGAATTCGCTTGCGCAATAGGTGTGCCAGCCGTGCATCGGCTCGTTTTGTGCAAAGGCGGCTCCCAAGCACATTATTAATAAGGTAAGGAGTGAAGCTATCTTTTTCATTTTTGTAGGTTTCGTTTGGGGGGCAAAGTTACAAACTTTTTCTTGTTTTGCGCGTAACCGAAAAGAAAAACCCCTATCTTTGCCGCCGATAAGCGGTGCCGCGAGGCTCAATAGGGAATCGGGTGAGAATCCCGTACAGTTCCCGCTGCTGTAAACTCTCCACGCTGGCCATTATGCCACTGAAAACCAACCATTTTCGGGAAGGCGGAAAGACAAAGGGAGTGAGTCAGAAGACCTGCCGCCTGTCAGTGAAACGATGCTTTCGGGACAAGAGCAGGCGTTCCTTATATAATTAAGGTGTACTTCCCCTTCCCGATGCATTTTAATGTAATTGATTGATTGTCAAACCTAAAAATTATATTATTATGCGTAAAAACTTTACTTTTTTGTTCCTCATGGGAATCTTTGGTCTGTTTTCGACCAATTTGTTTGCTCAACAAGACGCTTCCATCGACCCCGCCAACATCCGCTATTGGATTGGCGAAGGCCAGAATGAAGTGGTGTTCATCGTCAACTGGGCTGAGCCTGACACAGCCTTGGCTTGGGGCTATCGCTTCAGCGAAGAAACCGTCACGGTGAAAGACATGATGGCGGCGATTGCCGAAACCGACAACCGATTTGGTTTTGAAGGCGAGAGTTTCGTTACCGATGTCACTTTCAATGATGGCATCCTCGACCTTAGCCTCGCTGGAATGTGGTGGATGTACAATGTGAATGGCGAGATGGCCATGAATTATTTCGATGCAGAGTATATTCACAATGGCGATTATGTGAAGTTCGGCGACGAGTCGGTTGGCGTTTTGATCGACCCCGAGAACTATGTCTATGTTTGGCCGAAGGAAGTGGCTGCCGTGTATCCTTTGGCTTATGAGGCAAAGATCGACTTCTCCGAAATCCTCTATTGGGTGGGCGAAGGCCAGAACGAGGTGGTGTTTGCCGTCAACTGGAACGAGCCTAACAAGTGCTTGGCTTGGGGCTATCGTTTTGCCAATGAAGCAGTTACCGTGAAGGAAATCATGGATGCCATTGCCACTGCAGATTCGCGTTTCGCTTTCGATGCCTCTTACGGCTTTGTTTCCGACATCACCTATCATGATGGCTCGCTCGACCTTGGCCTTGTCGGCATGTATTTCATGTATAATGTGAACGGTGGCTATGCCGATGCCTACGATGTGCAAACCGTGGTGAACGGCGACTTCATCAAATGGGGCGACGAATCGTGCGGCACCGAGATTGCCCCTTGGACTTACGTCTGGACGCAAACCGTTGAACCCGTGTCGAATCCTACAGGCATCAATGAAGCTGAAACCAACACTTTGGGCATTTTCCCGAATCCCGCTGTCAGCGAAACCTTCGTGACCCTCGAAAACGCTGGTTTGAATGAAGTTTCTGTTTATGACATCCAAGGCCGTTTGGTCTGCAAGGAAACCGTTGAGGCTCAGGCTGGTGAGCAAGTGCGCCTCAGTACCGAAACGCTGAACGCGGGTGTGTATTTCGTGCGCGTCAATAGTGCCAACGCCTCACAAACCGCAAAACTTGTCGTGAAATGAGTAAAAGGATATTCATCCTTCTGATGGCTTTGGTGCCGACGATGCTTTGGGCACAATTTGCGCCCGGAGCGGGATTCGCCGGCACCACGGCCATGCACGCCGACTCGTCGGCATTCGTGGCTTGGGCTACGGGCTGCACCGTCGAGCGCGGCCTTATACGTATCAACAAGCCCAACCTTGGCTTTGCCTCTTATGGTGAGGACACCTTGGCATTGGGTGCGCCCGGAGGAACGTATGATATTGTCAGTCTCGGCGACGGCGGAACGGCCACAGTGACTTTCGCCTCACCGATTTACAACGGCGAAGGCCCCGACTTTGCCGTGTTTGAGAATGGTCTTGTCTTGGAAGATGACAACACCCTCTGTTTCTTGGAGTTGGCTTTCGTTGAGGTCAGTTCCGACGGAGAGAATTTCTTCCGCTTCCCCGCGATTTGCAACTATCCCGAAGACCAGCAAATCGGCACCTTTGAATGTACGTCATGCACGCTGATTCATAATTTCGCCGGAAAATACGAGGCCTTCTATGGCACGCCTTTCGACCTTGACGATGTGGAGGACAGCCCTTTGCTCGACAAGAATCGGGTGACGCATGTGCGCCTAATTGACGTGGTGGGCAACATCAATCCTGAATATGCCACCTACGACTCAAAAGGTCATGTTGTCAACGACCCGTGGCCCACACCGTTTGAATCCTGCGGCTTCGATTTGGATGCCGTCGGCGTGATTCACGACTTGGCGCATAGCGATGTGACCGAAAATGAAGCAGAAAGGGTTTCTGTGTATCCCAATCCCGCCAAGGACAGACTGACGGTGAAGGCTGAAAACTTGCAATCCATAGAGATTTATAATGTTATGGGTCAACAAGTTATGGTTTCAATAGAACCGACCATCAACTTAAGTGCTTTGACTGAGGGCATTTATTTTGTCCGTGTGGTTTGCGAAGTCGGAATGGTTACGAAACGAATTGTGAAACAATAAATTGGAACGAAAATGAGAAAAAATCGCCTGTTTTTTCTGATGGCTTTGGCCGCCTTGATGTTCTCTTGCAAGCCCGATAAGCCTGTCAATCCGAGTGAATTTAACATCGGTTCGGGTTTGTTGGTGCTCAATGAGGGCAACTTCCAGTATTCCAACGCCTCATTGTCTTTTTATGACATTCAGGCCGATACGGTGTGCAACAACCTGTTTTACAAGGTGAACGACGCCCCGCTTGGCGATGTGGCTGAGAGCATGGCCTTGGTCGACGGGAAATTGTATATCGTCGTCAACAACAGCAATTATATTTATAAGGTGGATGCCAACACAATGGTTTGCGATACCTCTAAGCCCTTTAAAATCACCGACTTCTATTCGCCGCGTGAGATTCATTTTGTGGCTCCCGACAAAGCCTACGTCAGTGATCTGATGGGTACCAACTTGTGGATTATCAACCCACAAGAAATGAAGCATACAGGCACTATCGAGATGGGCAAGACTACGGAAAAGATGGTGCAAGTGGGCAGCGAACTTTATGTCAGCAACTGGTCTTATTATTATATCGACCACACTTCCACTGAGAGTTACAATACCGTTCAGGTCGTTGACCTCAACAACGATGTGAAGGTGGCCGAAATCGAGGTAGGTAAGGAGCCTAACTCGATGGTGGCCGACAAGAACGGCCATGTTTGGGTGCTTTGCGAGGGCCGCTCCTACGACGATTGGGGCGAGAATCCCACGCTTTGGGAAATCGACCCGATGCTGAAGACCGCCACCTGCCAATACGAGTTCAAAGGCCCGTTTGAGGATGACGACGAAATCAAAGGCACGGCTTCGATGCTGAAAATCAATCCCGCAGGCGACCAACTCTACATGATTTACAACAACGAAGTGCGCCGTTTCGACATTGGCACGCTGAGTTTGTCGGAGTCATTTTGCATCGTTCCCGAGCCGCAAGGCCTGTTCTACAGCCTTGCCGTTGACCCACGCACGGGCGACATCTACGTCACCGATGCGAAGAACTACATGATGAACGGTATGGTTTACCGTTATTCATTTGACGGCGTGCTGCTCGCTTCATTCGAGGCAGGCATCATTCCTAATGCAATGTTGTTTAAATAATTGATATTCTTTTGAGGGGATGGCAAATCCCCAACTTAGTTCGGGCGGATGGCAAAATCCGCCTGAACTTTTTTGCGTCAAAATTTCCCAAACCATTTCGTAAAGCAGAAAAAAAGTGTACTTTTGCAGAAATGTTACCAAAATGGCAAAAAAGAATCAATCGAAGCGATTAACGGCACAGCAAAAAGAGAGTCACGGTGTTGTTGGCATATTTGGAAAAGAGGCCAAGTTGCATGATATGACCGTGGGAGAAATATCCCACCATGTCATTAAACAATTGGAAGAAGATTTTCCGCAACTGGTTTTCCGATACAGACTGAGTATCGAGAAGAAAGAGATTAACGAGGCACTCAAAAAAATTGATTCTGAATTGGGACAAACGCTTTTTGTTGAAAACGCAAGCATCATTCCTGATGGCGGAATCATTGAGGTAAAAGACGACAATGATAAATGGAGAGTTGTTTTAGTATCGGAGGCGAAGCATCAAGGAAAGGACATCGAGAATATCAAAAAAGGAGAACTTGTTGGCAAAAACAAAAACCAAGACCTCATTTTGGCTGGCAATGCCATAGAGCGGTCGCATAAAAACATTTCCGAGATAGCCAATTTCATGTTGGCGGAATCGCATTTCCCATACGTCCTTTTTCTTGAAGGCTCTAATTTCTTGACAGAAACCATCAAAGTCACAAGACCTGATGGAAGAGTTGTAACGCTTGAATATAACTCAAGTATGCTCAATCGATTGGACAGATTGACGGCGGCGAATTATGGGATGCCCATCAATGCCAACCTGTGCAAGAACAAGTTCGTGAAGCACGGCGACAAAAGCATAATGCTTCAAGCGGCTTCAATTTATACACAAGGCGATGGCGGAAGTTGGGATGCGATGAAGATGTTTGATATTATGTTGGAGATTTCCAAAACATCACTTCAAGTATTGGGCAGTGATTTGTTCAAACAGTTGACAAAAAAGTAAGAATATGGCACGACGGGCGACAAATCAACTGCTTCAAAAGGCAAAAAAGTCGAAAAGCGACGAGTTTTACACCCAACTTTGCGACATTGAACGTGAATTGCAGTACTACCAAGACAGTTTTGCCGACAAAGTGGTTTACTGCAATTGCGACGACCCTCGCACAAGCAATTTTTTCAGATATTTTGCGACAAACTTCCACAAATTGGGATTAAGAAAGCTTATAGCCTCGTGTTACAGAGAGAGCACTTGTGATTTATTCAATTGTAAAGAATCGGAAAAGGGTTTCTACTTTGAATATCTTGGTGAAAGTGGCATCCAGTTCAATCCGAGCGATGTAGAAATAGAATATTTCAGAGGAAATGGCGACTTTAGAAGCCTTGAATGTATTGAGTTTCTGAAACAATCGGATATTGTGGTAACTAACCCGCCTTTTTCCTTGTTCAGGGAGTTTGTGGCCCAAATCGTGAAATACGACAAGCAATTTTTGATCATCGGCAATGTGAACGCTATTACCTATAAAGAAATATTCGATTTGATTCAGAAAGATAAAGTTTGGTTGGGTGTTCATCTAGGTCGAGGAATTTCGGGCTTTATCGTACCCGAGCATTACGATTTGTATGGTACTGAAGTAAGTGTGAATAGTGAAGGCCAGACTATTATTGCAACGAATAACTGCCTGTGGCTCACCAATTTGGAACTTAAGCAACGCAACGAGGAACTTGATTTGTCGAAAGAGTATGCTGGCAATGAAAACGATTATCCGAAGTATGACAACTGCGATGGTATCAATGTGAACAAGACACAAGATATACCTAAAGATTATAATGGTTTGATGGGAGTTCCGATTACGTTTCTTCACAAGTACAATCCTGCCCAGTTTGAAATCGTCAAATTCCGAAAAGGCGACGATGGGAAGGATTTGAGTATCAATGGTAAATGCCCTTATTTTAGGATTTTGATAAAGAATCGAAGGGTAAGTGTTGCCAGTTAGTGACTTTCGATTTGTTTTAAAACAATTAAACATTTCAACAATCAACAATTAAACAAATGACAAAAACCTGTCCCCGTTGCGGAAAAACATTCGAGTGCGTCCATTCCGTGGACTGCTGGTGCGTCAAGGTGAAGCTCACCGACACCACAAAAGCCTATCTGAAAGCGAATTACAGCGACTGCCTATGCAAAGACTGCTTGGAGGAAATCAATGGAAAATAATATGCCTTATGCAGAATACGCTGAATTATGGGAAGCGCAAAGCGACACAAATATTGCAGCCGATAGGTTTCTGCGGGTTCTGCGATTTCTGCGTGCAAATATGACCCGTACTTTGCACGTTTTGTGTGCAGTAGTGTTCTTTGCGTTTACGGCTTGTGTTCCAAAAAGTAGTCAATCTCCCGAAAGGACGCAAGGCGAGAACCTCATGCGCCATGCCCGAAACATTTTGGCTTTCGAGAAAGACTACGGCTATCGCATGGAGGTGATTTGCCCGTGGGACACGACCCTTTCGTTAGGCAGTTTCGCCCTCGTCAAAGATACGACCAAGCCGATTGACAAGGATGTCAAGGGCGTATTGAACATTCCTGTCAAGTCGGTGATTTCTTTTTCGGCCACGCAATGGGCTGTTTTTCTGCGTCTTGGCGAAATCGACCGCGTGAAAGGCATCCTTGAAGGCCGTTTCGTGACTGACAGCACCATGCGTACGCTGTTGGCACAAGAAAAAGTCTATGACATTGGCACGGAGGCTGCCGCCGACATCGAAAGAATGATTCAATTGCAGCCTGACGCGCTGCTTTATTCGCCCTATTTCGACGGCAACCAAGGTGGATTGAACGTCACGGGCGCGGTGCTGTTCCCCTTTGCGGACTACATGGAAAACACGCCTTTGGGTCGCGCCGAGTGGATTCGCGTGATTGGCATGTTGGCGGGCTGCGAGGAAAAGGCCGATGCTTGGTTTGACGACATCGAAAGGCGTTACAATGCCCTTTCAACGCTATGCGCCAATGTGGAGCATCGCCCGACGGTATTTTCCGATTTGGCCTTCAACGGGCAGTGGTACGTGGCTGGCGGAAAGAGCTATATCGCCAAACTTTTTGCTGATGCGGGTGCTGATTACATTTGGAAAGACAATCCCTCAACGGCCAGCGTCCCGATGGATGCCGAAAGCATTTTGGCCAAGGCGCAAAAGGCTGAATATTGGCGGGTTATCAATTCTGCGCCTACGCCTATGACCTACTCGACTTTGGCAAAGGAGAACCCTGTTTATCCGCTTTTCGATGCGTTCAAAAACAGGAAAATCATCGTTTGCGACATCCTGAAAACGGGTTATTTTGAGCAGTCGCAGTGCGAGCCGGATTTGCTTTTGGCCGACTTTATTTATTTCTTCCACCCTGAACTGCTGACGGGTGAATGGGCTGGCTATCAACCGAAATATTACCATTTGATGGGGGAGTAGAATTGTAAAAAAGCAGGTTTTGTTTCACTTTTTTTGCTTGTATGTTTGAAAAAATCCTATTTTTGCCTTGCCAAATGGCGGAAAAATTTGAAGTTATTTTTGTAAAATATTGAAAATCAGAAAACTAATTGAATTATGCGTAAAAATGTTTTGAAACTGATGATGACGGCTCTCCTGATGGCAATGGCGCCGTGCGTGAATGCCCAAATTGAAGTGGGCTACATCCTTTGCGAAGGCGACACTTTGGTCAGTCCTTCCGATTTCGACTCATTGAATCTCGCCCCCCTTGGTGTGGTGTTCTATGTTGACAATTCGGGCGAACATGGCAGTGTGGTTGCCTTGCAGGACGACGGTTTGTTCTCTTGGGGTGGCTATGGAACTGATACCCAATTGGATAACTTCACCAGAAGAGGCAGCGCAGCCGATGACCTTGATGGTTATAACAACACGAAAACCATCCTTGAGGAGGATGCGTATTACCCTGCTTTCCAAGCCGTTGACTTCCAGAGTGGCTGGTATTTGCCTGCTGCTGGTCAGTTGAAATGCCTCTACAAAAACCTCAAAGAAGTGGACAAAAGCATTGAAAAGGTGGGAGGAAAAACCATTCGTCACATGGGCTTGACCTACTGGTCCTCCACCGAGTATTCTGAAATTAATGCTTGGTACATGTCCTCCATCGGCGGATTGGACTACTCCTCAGACGGTTACAACGACAACAAGGACGGCTACCGTTTTGTCCGTAGCGTGAGGAATTTCTAATTTGTCAGATTTTTGATTTACCCTTCAAAGGGCAGTTTGCTGTGCAATTGGCGCAGCCGCTGCCCTTCTTTTTTTCGTTGTGGTCGTCACAGGAGCAGGTGCCTTTGCCACTATGCAAGGCATTTAAGGCCATCACAACTAAGGCAAGGACGACCAACAGCACTATGACGGTAGGCAGATTCATGCGATGACGGCGTTGGCAATGAGGTAAGCGAACCATGCGCAAATCCACGCGACGGCGCATTGGAACAGGATGATGAACAGCATCCACTTGGTGCCCAACTCGCGGCGGATGGCGGCCACAGCTGCCACGCAAGGCGTGTAGAGCAGGCAGAAAACGAGCATGGAAATGCTTGTAATTGAGGTAAATAGCGGCATGGCATCAAGTACTTCGAGGGTGGCCACAACACTTTCCTTGGCCATGAAACCACTCACCAAAGCCGTCACGATTTGCCACTCGCCCAAACCAATTGGACGGAAAATCGGGGCAATCCAGCCAGCCACGCTTGCCAACATGCTACCTTCGCCATTTTCCACCATATTGAAATGGAAATCAAAGGTTTGCAGAAACCAAATCACCAACGAGGCAATGAAAATCACCGTGAAGGCGCGTTGCAGGAAGTCTTTGGTCTTGTCCCAAAGCAAATGGGCGACATTTTTCATTCCGGGCAGGCGGTAATTGGGCAGTTCCATCACGAAAGGCGCGACATCGCCTTTGTTGCCGAACCATTTGGTAAACAGCGCAGTAACCACGCCAACGAGGATGCCCAAGAGGTACAGGCAAATCAAGACCACGCCTCCGTGATGTGGGAAAAACATGCTCGTAAAGAAGGCATAAATCGGGATTTTGGCCGAACAACTCATAAAAGGCGTCAGCAAAATCGTGCGCCAACGGTCGTGTGTGGAATGTAAGGTGCGCGAGGCCATTACTGCCGGCACCGTGCAACCAAAACCGATGAGCATGGGCACGATGCTATGTCCCGTGAGGCCTAATTTTCTCAAAAAACTGTCGCTGACGAAGGCCACACGAGCCATGTAGCCGCTGTCTTCTAAAAGGCTGAGAAAGAAGAACAAAAGGATGATGATGGGGACAAAACTGAGTACGCTGCCCACGCCGCCAAAGATGCCATCGACCACCAACGATTGCACGGCGGGACTGACATCCCAATTAGCCAAAGCGTTGCCGCATTGCACGGCGAGCCACGAAATGCCCTGGTCGAGCCAGTCTTGCAAAGGTGCGCCAAGCAGGTCGATGGAGAGGTAGATAATGCCCACCATGACGAGGATGAAAATCGGGATGGCCGTCCATTTGCCGGTCAGGTATTTGTCGATGCGGCGGCTGCGTTGGTATTCCTTGCTTTCCTTGGGTTTCACCACGGTTTTCTCGCAAAGTTTCTTGATGAAGGCGAAACGCATTTCGGCCATGGCAGCAGCGCGGTCGAGGCCGCGTTCCTCTTCCATCTGCACGATGAGATGTTCAAGCGTTTCCTTCTCATTTTGTGAGAGTTGCAAGGCTTCAAGGACGATGTTGTCGCCTTCCACGAGTTTGGATGCGGCGAAGCGCACGGGGATGTCGGCGCGTAGGGCATGGTCTTCAATGAGGTGCATGATGCTATGCAAGCAGCGATGCACAGCTCCACCGTGGTCGTCCTTGTCGCAAAAGTCCTGACGCACTGGGGCTTCTTGGTACTTCGCCACATGGATGGCGTGGTCGACGAGTTCGGAAACACCTTCGTTTTTGGCCGCCGAAATGGGCACCACGGGCAAACCCAAGATTTGCTCCATTTCGTTCACGAGGATGCTGCCGCCGTTGTTGCGCACCTCGTCCATCATATTGAGGGCCAACACCATAGGCGTTCCCAATTCCATGAGTTGCATGGTGAGGTAGAGGTTGCGCTCGATGTTGTTGGCATCCACGATGTTGATGATGCCTTTGGGCTTTTCCTTCAAGATGAACTCACGCGAAACTATCTCTTCCGAGGTGTAGGGCGAGAGCGAATAAATCCCCGGCAGGTCGGTGACTGAGGTTTCGGGATGTCCTTTAATCACGCCGTCCTTTCGGTCGACGGTCACGCCAGGGAAGTTGCCCACATGCTGGTTCGCGCCCGTCAACTGATTGAAGAGGGTGGTCTTGCCGCAGTTTTGTTGTCCCGCGAGGGCAAAGGTCAGTTGGGTACCTTTGGGCAGTGGTGTTTCGTGGGTCTTGTCGTGGTAGATGCCTTCCTCGCCGAGGCCAGGGTGGGCATTGTGGTCGTGCAAAGCCGTGTCGTAGAGTTTGTTAGGGTCAAGTTTGTCGATGTTTTTCTCATCTTCGCAAGGCTGCACCCCAATCAACTTGGCGTCGTTCTTGCGCAAGGTGAGGGAATAGCCGTGGATGAGCACCTCCATCGGGTCGCCCAAGGGGGCGTATTTCACTAATTTGATGATGGCTTCGGGAATCACGCCCATGTCGAGGAAGTGCTGTCGGCGTTGCCCTTCGCCGCCCACGCTCTTGATGACGGCGGATTGCCCAATTTCCAATTTATCGAGAGTTATCATTTTCGCTACATTTGAAGCCACAAAATTACGAATAACTTTGATGCCGTTTCATCCTTATTTGTGGTGCTTTTTTGGAGAGGGAATCATTATTATTGGGGAAAGAGGGATAATAACTGAAATCTGCTGAAACGCGATTTTAAAATCCTGTTTCAGCAGTTTTCAAAATTAGAAACGCAATTAAATCAAAATCCAAAAAGCCCAAAAAGCAACAATTCAGCACCCTGAAATTCCTCCTCAAAGCCGACCGCGAGAAGGAAATCGAACAGTATGGCAAGCAGGTATGCATGAGGTCGTCGAAGGTGCATAAGTCCAAGAAAGACTACGACCGAAAGAAAAACAAGGTTGATGAGTGTGAAATGGAATAGTTTTTTCCATAAGTTTGTGCTTTCAAAACCAAGTAACTCAATGAGAAGAACTTGTCTGATATTGCTTCTGATGTGCCTGAGTATCACTATGATGGCACAAAGAGAATGGACGGTAAAAACGGTACCAAACACGCGCCTGCAAAGCAACGACATCCATGTTTCCGACCCTGACGGCTTTCTCTCCGACAGTGCCGAGATGCGCATCAATACGGCACTTTGCGCAATCCGTGACAAAGCCGATGTCTTTTTGGTGACTTTGGCTTCCATCGGTGATGCCGAACCGAAACCCTTTGCCACAGAGCTGCTTAACTATTGGGGTATCGGCGAGAAAAATGCTGACAACGGTGTGTTATTGCTCTTTGTGGAAGACCAACATGCCTTGGAGTTTGAGACAGGTTATGGTGCCGAGGAAACCCTCACGGATGCAAGGTGTCAGCAAATCTTCACCAGAACCATCGTACCTTTTTTCAAAGAGGGTGACTATGAGGGTGGACTTTGTGCTGGTGTGGCCGACATTGTGGAGGTCTATGGCGGCGAAATTCCTATGGGACTGACGACGACCTTGCCCTCCAACTACGACTTTGAGGGAAGTGACGAATCTGGCGACTATAGCACCCTTTTCGGAGTGTTTGTCTTGCTCATGTTTGCCATGCCTTGGGTCGGGTTTTTCTATTGGTTGAGAAATCGCAATAAAGGAACACGTTTGGATTCAGAGCTTAACCAATCGTTTGAAGAGTCTGGTGCCACCTATATTGACTATGTCAAAACCGCTTGGTCGGGTTCGCCTTGGGAGGGGAAAGGTTGCCTTGGCGCCTAGACGCTCGGTTTCTCAATCTTTGTGATTGTATTCATCGTCATTGTCTTCATGGCGTTCCGTTTCCACGATTTTGAAGAAGAGAACTATTTGGATTGGGTGTCTGGTGTCAGTTTGTTTTTATACCTCACTTGGGTTTGTTTTCGCCAGAGCCATCGTGTCTTGAAGAAGGCCGACACCTTGGCGAAGCAATCGATTAAGCCCAAGGAAATCTACGAGACAGCGTTCAAGCATAAGGCCAACAAAATCGCGATGTGGATGGCTCCTTGGCTCGGTGTGGTCTATTACAAGATTTTGAAGTCGAGGATAGAGCATAGCAGTGAGTTTCAATGCCCTACGTGTGGCCAAAGCATGAGCAGGCATGGCGGGTTCCATTTGCCAGAGGCCCATGAATGTGAAACCAAGATAAAGGCGTTGAAGTTTACGCCCTACCGTTGCCAAAACGGCCATGAGTTTGTGATGAAGGAAAAAGGGAGTCTGTATGACAAGTTCCAAACTTGCTCAAAATGTGGTGCATATACATTGAAGTTGGCAAAGTCGGAGACTCTCGTCAAAGCGGATTATTCACACGATGGCAAGAAAGAGGAGGTCTACGAGTGCCAGCATTGCGGCAATACCCTCACGAAGACCGTGGTAATTCCTAAGTTGGTGCATTATAGCAGTAGTAGCAGCGGTTCTTCCTATAGCTCCTCAAGCAGCAGAAACTATTCCAGCCATTCGTCGAGTCATTCGTCTGGTGGGTCATTCGGCGGTGGTCGAAGTGGCGGCGGGGGATATTCGGGGAGATGGTAGGGCAGTTGTTAGTAGTAGTGCAAGTAAACGTTTTAATAATTATCATGGTCGACATGAAGGATAATTATCATTTTGGAGAAATATAGCATAATGAATATGGAACAAGTGAAAGAGTATCACATTAACAACTCAACCATCAAAATAATCTTCGGCAATATCGTGGATAGTCAAGCCGAAGTAATTGTCAGCAGTGACGACAGTGATATAACTATGGGAGGTGGAGTCTCGATGGCTATCCGACGTAAAGAAGGAACCGAAGCCATCCAACTTGATGTAAAGAAAAAGACTCCCGCAGAAATTGGTGATGTTGTTGTTTCAACAGCGGGCACACTCCCGCAAAAATTCATTTTCCATGTTATAACCATTGACTAAACTATAATAGTATTAACCAGTCGAATATTCCTGTGGCGGTAAGCAAAGAGGACACACACCAGAATATTATTGGACATTCCATAGACAAATGCTTTTTGCTGTTACAGGCAATGGATTTAAAGTCCATCGCCTTTCCGTCCATTGGAGCGGGTGTAGCTGGAATTCCTTTCGAGAAAGTGGCGAGTGTTATGGCCGAAGCGATCGTGAGGAATCTCAGAAAGACAAACAAATCCATCAGTGTGGAATTGTATCTTTTTGAAGGATTCAGCATGATGGAGCGTTGGAATTGTCTGCCTATGTTTGAACAGTTTTCAATACAGGAAGCCATCGCCAAAATGATAAACAAGCAAAGCAGCGAACGGTTGATTATGGATGAAGTCATAGCTTCCCAACCATTAGAGGCGATACCTGACATTGAAAAGGATGTATTCATCTGCTATTCCAGGAAAGATTCTGATGTTGTCAAGCAAATCTACGAATGGTTAGAGAAGGCGGGCTATAAATGCTGGATGGATGTTGATGGAATGTTTAGCGGCATTTCATTCAAGAAGGTCGTTGTTGATTCCATCAAACACTCTAAAGTACTACTGTTCATGTCGTCAGAGAATTCCAATAAATCATGCAACGTTGTCAGCGAAGTTTCGATAGCGATGAAGTATGGTAAAAAGATAATTCCTGTTCGACTGGATACGTCGCCCTATTCAGAGAGTATAGAATACGACATCATCAATCATGACTATGTGGCTTATGACAAATCAAAGATGGAGGAGTCAAACAGAGAGATGCTAAAGAAAATAGTATCAACGCTGAAAATGGTATGATTATGGGAATAAAATAGACTTGTTTAGAATCTTTTCGATATAATACTTGCATACATGGATAATATAGTGTATTTTTGCATCGTCATTTACCACGGAGTATTTCAGTGGTATTAAAATGACAATTTTGTATTATTGAAAATGTAAATTATTGAAATTTAGTTACATAACTATGAAATTCAAAGGTCGAATATAGAATAATGGCGTAAAAAGACTGTGATTTTATTACGAAATTGACTATGAAACATGGTCTTTTGAGCCTAAACTATATTCGATTATGTACAATAATTGCAAAAATGGAATTATTCCAGAAAGCCTTAAAATCAATAAGGCTGCAGTCGATGAAATCATCGATCGGTTGAAGGCGGATCCGAAATTCTGCCAAGAGTTCTTTTATGGAACCTCAAAGCAAAATTGCTACATTAGTCAGTTGCGCTACGGCGAGTTAAGCTATCTGGCTCAGAACTACAATGTAGTGATTTCTGAAGACTTCTTCAGTACCATCCTTTATCAAGCCCTTTGGTCGGAAGGGACCTGGTCAAAACTTGACACCTACAATCATCGTAACTCGTTTTTTGCTTGGTTAAAGGTAGTGGCCAGGAATGCCGTATTGGAAAGATTGGCCAAAGACCGTATCATCCCATCGATTCGTACGCGAACTCCTGGCAACACGAGGCTTGCCCTGCTTTCCAAGTCTGTGGAAATGTGTCAGTTGGTCATCGATGAGCAACTGAAAGGAAGCAAGTATCACGATTTCATGGTTTCCATCTATGTCAGCCGTCTCGCAAAAGAGCAAATCATGGAAAAATATGGTATGACGGAACAGGAGTATCAACATGCCAAATATGAAGGTGAATATGCCTTGAAAGACGCCTTGCTCCGTTCAACTAGCGGCTATGAGGAAGAAGTGCTCCGGAACAAGACCTGCGACTATCAGAGTGAGTCGTTGGAATTTGGAGCCGACATGGAAGAATGGATAAGAACCAAGATGGGTGAAAACTCATTGGCAGATGTGTTTGGACTCAATCTCACAGATGAGGAAGTCCATGAAAAGGTCATAGACCTTTTGTATAGCCTGTCCGTGAAGATGGACTGGAATGAGCGTGACAGATTCCTTTGGCGTCAGCGCTTTATCCATAACACTTCTCCCGTGAAGTTGGCAACGACATTGGGGCGTACTCGCGCATGGGTGGATACACGCTTTTCACAACTTAACGACAGAATAGAGCCAACCCTCAAAAGATGGTGGACTGCTAATGCGGCGTGATTTTTTTTTCATCGAATTGATAGATATCTTAAAAAACGCCCATATATATCTATATACAACGTATAATTATTGACAATGAACATTTTTTTTGCATTTACTATTATCTTCGCAACCATTATGCTATGGATTGCCGTTAGGTGCAAACGTAACAACCGTCGTCTGCTTGGCGAATTGAAACACCTGAAAGCATCGCTGGTCGAAGCTGAAAACGAAAAGAATCTCCTTGAAGAAAGGATGACACATGTTGCTGACGCTGGCGGCATTGGCGAAAGCACCGTCTTGGCCATTGCGGGTGAGATTGCCCGTATGGAGAACAACCTCTACCGCATGGAGGATGTACCTGGCCGCAAGCAAGTATCGAAGTCACTTGAGCGCATGAAAGTAGCCTTGCAAGCTGAAGGCTATGCCGTGGTTCCTCTTTTGGGAAACCCATACAAAGAAGGGATGCAGATGTCTGCCGTTTTCGTTCCTGAAGAAAGTCTCCCCTTTGGAAGCTCGATTATCACCTCTGTACAAAAACCTCAGGTGAACCGAAATGGCAAAATGATTCAAGCAGCAAGTGTAACCGTGGGACAAAATAACTAACCTTCATACATTACTTAATATGGATAACAATGGAAAGATCAACAGGGGCATTGACCTCGGCACGACCAACTCGGCCATCGCCGTCATGGAGAATGGTGTCCCTGTTATCAAGAAAAGCAGCACGCAGAAGGATACGATGCCTTCTATCGTGTCTATCAACCGCAAAGGTGTCATTCACATTGGCGATACGGCCGCCAACGAACTGGCTAGTCAGATGCTCCGTGCCACCAAGACATGGGATGGATGTTCTTCCTCGACTGACGTTTTCAAGGAGTTTAAGCGCACCATGGGGACTATTGAAGTGTACATCAGCAAGAACCTCAAGCAGGACTTTTCTTCTCAGCAGCTCTCTGCCGAAATCATCAAGGCTCTTGCTGCCAACGCTGGTATCAATGATGGGGGATGCATTGTCATCTCCGTGCCAGCCAAATTCGATGCCACACAGAAGACCGCTACGGTGGAAGCTGCACGTCTGGCAGGTTTCCAGTACGTGGAACTGATTCAGGAACCCATCGCTGCTGCCATTGCTTTCGGCGTGGCAACGGGACAGACCGATGGCTTCTGGTTGGTGTTTGACCTTGGCGGTGGAACCTTTGATGCTGCCCTGCTTCGTGTTGACGGCGGTGTTCAGCAGGTCGTTGACACTGAGGGCGACAGTTATCTTGGTGGCAAGGACATTGATTATGCATTGGTGGACAGCATACTCATCCCATTCGTCAAGAAGAACTACAAGGTCGACATGATTATGGCTTCGGAGAAGAGAGCTGCCATCTTTCGTGAAGCTTTAAAGGTCTATGCTGAAGCTGCTAAGGTGGCTCTTTCCACCGCACCCAGTGTTGATGTGCTCTCCGACCTTGGCGAGTTTGGCTGTGACGACAACGGTATTGAGATTGAACTCGACCTGACCATTACCCGTGAGATGGCTTATCCCGTCATGGAGCCTTTTTTCAAGAAGGCTGTTACTATCTGCCGGAAGATTTTGGAGCGTAACCACATTGATGGGAGTCAGCTTACCAAGCTCATTCTTGTTGGTGGCCCCACTTATTCTCCCTATCTCCGCCAGATGCTGAAAGATGAGGTTTCTCCCAACATTGACGCCTCGGTTGACCCGATGACAGCTGTCGCCAAAGGAGCAACCCTCTACGCTGCCACCCGTGATATCCCAGTGGAGTTTAAGGCTGCTCCCGATGCCGGTGCCCTGGAACTAGAACTCCACTACGACACCATGGCAGTGGGTTTGACCACCTATATCGCTATCATGGTCAAGAGCCGTAAAGTAATGACCGAAGGCATGACTGTGGAGGTGATTCGCAATGATGGCGCTTGGAGGAGCGGCCTTGTGCCCTACGAGGATAATGGTATCGTCGTGGAGCTTGCTTTGGTGGAACATGCTGCCAACAACTTCACCGTTCGCTTCTACAACGATTTTGGCCATAATGTGAAGGTGTCACCCGACAACCTGACTATACTCCAAGGCACACTTGCATCGGCTGCACCGCTGCCTTACCATATCGGTTTCGGGGTGTG
>CACXUM010000029.1 GCA_902770835.1 uncultured Bacteroidia bacterium | reverse complement strand
AGCGTGCCCGCCACCTCGCCCTGATGCCATTCGTAGCAGATTGTTTGAAATAATTTGAAGGAGGACAACACATGGATATCATTCTGAAACAAGACGTCAACAACTTAGGATATAAGAACGACATCGTCACCGTGAAGCCCGGCTATGGCCGCAACTTCCTCATCCCCCAAGGCTTAGGCATCTTAGCCACCGAACGCAACCGCAAGATTTTGGCCGAAGAGATGCGCCAACAAGCCCACAAGGAAGAGAAAATCAAGAACGAGGCTCTTGAGAAAGCCAAGGCTTTGGAAGGCCTGAAGTTGCAAATCCCTGCCAAGGCTGCCGCCACGGGCAAGATTTTCGGCTCGGTCAACACCATCATGATTGCCAACGCCATCAAGGAAGCCACTGGCATCGAAGTGGATCGCAAACACATCGTCCTCAATGAAGAGGCCATCAAGGAAGTCGGCGAATACAAGGCCAAACTGAAACTCCACAAGGAAGTGGCCGTCGACATCGACTTCAACGTTTTCGCAGAATAAATAATCAATATTTATAATATTTGCATTATTTTTGTGCTTTTTTGAGAGTGGCTGTCCTCCAAAGGACAGCCTTTTTTGTACTTTCGCCGTTAGTAACAAGTAGATGCGCAAATTTAGAAATGATTACCAAGAACTTAGTCAAGCAAGTCGCTTCGTTGCGGCAGCAGAAATTCAGGAAGGAATTAGGGCTTTTCGTAGTGGAAGGCCGCAAGATGGTTGAGGAACTGCTTCGCTCTGGTTTCGAGACCGTTGGGCTGTATGCCACCCAAACCTTTCTCGCGGATTATCCCGTTTTCGCTGAGGCCGAAACCGTCAGCGAAGTGCAGATGGAGCAGATGAGCGGCCATGACACGCCGCCGGGCATCCTCGCCGTGGTCAGGATTCCGCAGCAAGGCGAAATCGAGCCAAGGTCGAAGTTCGTTTTGGCCTTGGACGGCATCGCCAACCCGGGCAATTTGGGCACCCTTATCCGCACGTCGGAGTGGTTCGGCATCCGTGATGTGGTATGCAGCATGGATTGCGTGGAATTATGGAACCCCAAGACGGTGCAGGCCACAATGGGTTCGCTGTTCAGGGTGAAGGTTTGGAAAACCGATTTGCCTGCTTTTCTGCAAAAGGCCAAAAACGAGGGCAAGGCGGTTTATGGCGCCTTGCTCGAAGGGGAGAACCTTTTCCAGATGAAGGAAAAACCCGAGGGCTTCATCGTCATCGGGAGCGAGTCGCACGGCATCCGCAAGGAGGTGCTGCCTTGCCTCACGCATCCGATTACCATCCCGCGCATGGGTGGCAGCGCAACCGAATCGCTGAACGCGGCTGTGGCTGGAGCCATCATTTTAGCAGAAATGACTCGATAGATGGTATTGCTTCGCAAGAAATCTTTCAAAAATCATATTAAAATCCATCAAAATCAAAATACAGATTTTTGAACGATTTTATGAAAGATTTTGTCCAGATTTCTTGCCGATAGGCAATCCCAAAAAAACAAAAAAAACCGCCCCCAAACGGAGCGGTTTTTTTCATTCAATCTGCTTTGGATTGATTACTTCACGATGACAACGCGCTGGACGCTGTTGTTGCCATTGTTGTCGTACACGCTGAAGAAGTAGACACCGGCTTCAACATCCAAGTTGATGGTGTTGTTCACGCTGTCGAGTTTCACCACGCGGACGAGTTGGCCAGCCACATTGTAGATGGCCACGCTGTTCAGGTTGTCGCCTTCGAGGGTGACGCTCGTAGTGGCAGGGTTAGGATAAATGCTTGCCAGTTGCGAAACGGTTTCCTCAACGCCTGTGGGATCATAAATCAAAACAACCGGAATCTCAACATGAGGCATGTTTTGATCGTTGGTGTTGATGATGAGGTTGGCTTCGTAGCGAGTATCGGTGAGGCCGATGGAGTTGAGCGTAAGGGAAATGGTTTGAGACTGACCGCCGGGGACGGAACCCGTTTCCTGACTGAGCGTGGCCCAAGTGCCAGGAATGAGTTGGCCTTCGCAGTTAACAGTAATCAGCCAAGCACCTTCAAAGTCACCAGCGCTATAGCAGTGGTCAAACGACCCACCCTGTGTGCTGAGCCAGTTGCCATCGCCCTCTGCGCCATAGTGTCCACCATCCATAGTCAGAGGATATTCGCCAGCAGTTTGTAAGAGTTCAACAGTTACCCAAATGGTTTGTCCATCCAAATAGACATCTTCATCGAAAGTAGCCGTCAGCCAGACACCAAGTTCAGACGATACAACGGTCTTCTCGGCAAGGAGTTCACCGGGCTGGTTGTTGGCACCTTGTCCATAAATGCGGAAGATATAGTTATCATCTTCTGATTTGTATTGAGCAGCAACTTGGAACTTGGCCGAAGTAATCTTCATACCCATAGCTGCGCCAGCATAAGCGGTTGCAGGAAGGCGAATAGCCATCTCACGAGTGTAAGGACCACCTGATGAGCCAATTCCAGAAGTCGCTTCTCCATCATGATAGGCAAGCTCGCTGGTTTGTGAGCCACCTTCTCCATGACCGAACTCAACGTATGCATTCCAATCACCAATGGAGTTACCTGCATTGTCGATGGTAATATCAACCATGGTGAGATCGTCTTCCTGAAGGTATTCAGTAATTGATTCAGGAGTAACGCTCAAAATAGGAGCAGAAACGCCACCAAGTTTGTAAGCATACACATTGTCAATGTAATAGTCCGAAACAGCGGCACTGGTCGGAGGATAGAAGTCCATAGCGGCAAGTTGACGTGAACCAGCGGTGCCGTCGGCTTGGAGGCTGTACTGCCAAGTATAGATTTCCTCATCATCCACATAGAAAGTTGCCTCGTCATTGTCAAGGTCAACCACATACTTCACAGTGAACCAACTGTCGAAGGGGCAATCGAAGTTGGTGGTTACGCCACCAGCTTTAATTGAAGTGCCGTTGTCAGAGGTCTTGTACCAAACCTCCGTGGCCCATTCGCTTCCGCTGCCGTTGAAGATGTGGAGAACGTTGTTGTAGGCATCCTTGCCATTAGGAATGTACATATCGAAGCCGAGTGTGTAGGTACCGCTTGTGGCATCACCCAAAAGAAGAACCTGGTCGTTGCCATAGGTAAGATGACCGCACTTGGTGCCTTCGAAAGAAGCGACAACGCCATCTTCGGCACCACCAGGAGCGTTGCTCCAAGTGGTCCACCAATCGTGACCGGCAGCAATGGCTTCAGCAGCAATCTTATTGCCCTCGGTGTACTCCTCAAAGTCATCTTCGAGAACCACCTCAAGGTTCATAACCGGCTGCACATCGACATTGTCGATATAGTAGTCGGAAACAGCAGCACTGGTCGGAGGATAGAAGTCCATGGCGCCGAGTTGACGAGTGCCAGCGGCACCTTCGGCCTGAAGGCTGAACTGCCAAGTGTAGATTTCGGCATCATCCACATAGAAAGTTGCCTCGTCATTGTCAAGGTCAACCACATACTTCACAGTGAACCAACTATCGTAAGGGCAATCGAAGTTGGTAGTCACATTAGCGGCTTTGATTGCAGTGCCGTTGTCAGAGGTCTTGTACCAAACCTCAGTGGCCCATTCGCTACCGCTTCCGTTGAAGATGTGGAGGATGTTGTTGTAGGCATCCTTGCCATTGGGAATGTACATGTCAAAACTGAGTTCCCAAGTACCAGTAGTGACATTACCAAGATTAAGCACCTGGTCGTTACCGTAGGTGAAGTGAGCGGCCATAGAGTTCTGTTCGGCGAAAACACCGTCTTCGGCACCGCCGGGAGCGTTGCTCCAAGTGGTCCAAGGATCACCGAGGGTTTGAGCAATCTTAGCGCCTGCGGGGCAGTCGTTGAAATCGAAGCTCATCTGTGCGAAAGCATTGCCGCAAACGAAGGCAATCATCGCGATAAGTAAAGATACTTTTTTCATTTTTTTGAAATTTTAGTTAGTATTAAGTGAATTGATTCGTCAAAAACAGGGTGCGTAAAACGCGCTGCAAATATAATGAATTTTTGTTTGATGTTATGCCGCAAGGGAAAATTTATTCCATTTTGCCTTTGGTTAATTCGGATTCAAGAAAAGAGAACACATAACGAGGGCTTTGGTAATAAAGCCTGGTCTTTTCATTCAACACTTTTTGGTAAGTGTCGGAGTTAAACACTATTGAAAGCGCTTGCTCCATGCTCAACGTTGCATCTTGATCCATCAAAAGCACAGCAAGGTTTTTCACCATATCCATCTTCATCATCGCCTGTTCGCTCATAGTTTTTTCAACAATTTGATTGCCTTTTCTGTTCCGAAAAAATACTGGATAGTCAATCCTTTTATATAATGCAGATTCTTTACTAATGTTGGTAGGTCAATAGACTTGTTCTCGTATCTCCAAAGTTGTGCGCCTACGGTGTCGTTGGCTATCGGTCCAATCACCACATCATAATCATGCATCGCCGTTTTCGATACACTGTTGCGGTTTAAAATGATGAATTTGGCCCATTCCTCGGAATAATCGTCAAAACGGAGGATGCGCAACGATGAAAACCCTGCCTCGTCCACTTGGTAGGTCATAACCACAGGAACGCCCGTTTCTAATTGTTCCACTTTTGTCTTGGCCATCTCAAAAGCCTGGTCATAATTGTCAGACAAATAGAAACCTTTACCAAAGTCCTTGTTTGGCTTTGATTTCAGCAGGTCGATGCTGTCAAATTCTACATTGGAACCATGATACAGAATCATACGAGAGCCCCTCCTTTTCTATGGCAATATTCTGTCAGGTCAGCGACCATGGAAGGAAACGACTGGGTATGGACATAATCATAATGACGGTCCACGAAATCAATGCCTTTGAATCGGCTCAAATAGTTAAATGCCTGCTTCATAGTGAGGCTGTGCTTCCGAGCAAACTCAACGATGAAAATCAGAGTCCAATCCAGTTTGTCTTGAATGTTGTATGCCATATCCATCTCAAACATTTATAACTCAGCGGCAAAAGTAGTCAAAAAAAAGGATTTCCGCATAGATTTATGACAATTTATTTCTCATAATTCTGCGGGTTCTGTGTGAGGCGATTTGGCTTCTTTCCAGTAAGCAATCATCTCGTCGAGGGTGAGGTGTTGCACGCCTTTGCCTTGCTCGCGGGCGCGTTGCTCGACGTGGGCGAAACGCTCGCGGAACTTCTTGTTGGTCTTTTCGAGGGCATCGTCGGGATTCACGCCGATATAATTGCCGTATGCCGCCAAAGCGAAGAGCAGGTCGCCGTATTCCTCTTCTATATGGGCAGTGTCGTCATGCCTTTGCAATGCCTCAATGAGTTCTTCCTTCTCCTCCTCTACCTTCTGCCATGCCTGCTCCGCATCGGGCCAACGGAAGCCCACGCCAGCGGTCTTTTGGGCCATGCGATAGGCTTTAAGCAAAGAGGGCAAGCCTTCAGGCACACCACCCAACACACTACGGTTGTGCTCGCGCTCCAACTTGATTTTCTCCCAATTTTGCTCCACCTGTTCGGCGTTCTCAACATGCTCGTTGCCAAAGATATGCGGGTGGCGCACAATCATCTTCTCGCAGATGCCGTTGAGCACGTCGGCGATGTCGAATACGCCCTGCTCCTGCCCTATCTTGGCATAGAAGACAAGATGGAGCATGAGGTCGCCAAGTTCCTTTTTCACTTCGTTGAGGTCGTCGTTGAGGATGGCTTGGCTGAGTTCGTAAGTTTCTTCAATGGTGAGGTGGCGCAGGCTGTGTATGGTTTGGGTGCTGTCCCACGGGCAGCCGGCGCGCACTGCGTCCATAATATCCAGCAAATGCTTGAAGGCTTTTAGTCTTTCGTCCATGATAACATTATTTGAGAGCGCAAAAATAGGTTTTTTAATCACAAAACTTTCAAAACAGTCAAAACATTTTGGCTTGAAAAGTCGCCAACCGGCTCCTTTTCAACGCATCCTTTCGGATGCTTATGAGAGTTTTTTGTACCTTTGCATCTTCAATGAAAAGCCACACGCTCCATACAGTCCTCTGTTTGCTCTGCTGCCTATTAATAATAGGTGTGGGTCAAGTGTGTGCCCAATCGAGCCACAAGAACTACGAGATTGAGGCGCGGATGCACTATGGCTACATGTATTTCCAGAACGACGAATTCCACTCGGCATTAGGCCGTTACAGCCGCCACACGCCGGCCTTCGAACTGTCGCTGCACCGCAACACCTACGGCCAACACCGCTGGGAAGTGCTGCACAACTACCCTTCCATCGGGTTCACCTTCTATTATTCGGGCTTCGGCAACGACAGCATCGCGGCGGAATTAGGCAAGGTGTTTGCCCTGTACCCTTTCATCAACTTCCCGTTCACGCCAAACGAATCGAGCCGACTGACCTTCAAGTTGGGCGTGGGCCTATCGTGGCTCACCAACAAGTTCCACCCGACGGAAAACTTCCACAACTACGCCATAGGTTCTCACCTGAACGCTGCCATCAACCTATCGTTTGAGTATCGTCAGCGCATTGTGGAGCGGCTGCATTGGGTGACTTCCATCGGCCTCACCCACTTCTCGAACGGAGCGACGCGAACACCCAATATGGGCATCAACATTTTCAGCGTGGCCACGGGATTTTCGTGGTACTTGGCGCCACCCAAAACGCGCATCGACAAGAAGTTGCGCCCCAAAAACTACCTCTTCGAGTTCGACGGCAAGCGGCATTTCGTCACCGACTACCAATACACCCTCGGTTTCAAGGACATGAGCCAACAATACGGCACACACCAGTATTTTTACGTCCACAACATTGCCGCCAATTTCATGTTCCAGATCACCGAGCGCGATCGCTTAGGCCTCGGATTCGAAATCGTGTACGACAACTCCGACAAGATCACCAAGCCCAATTGGAGCATCTACCTCAAGCCTGGCTTCCTCTTTGCCTACGAAATGATGCTCGACCGCGTCAGTTTCATGTTCAACGCCGGGGTGCGCAACAACGTACCGCTCAACTCGAAGACCTTCGGCCTGCTGTTTTACCAAAAGGTGGCCGTCCGCTATTATTTCAACGAAAACCTGTTTACCACGCTCGCCTTCACCACCTACGACATCAAGGCCGACTTCATCAGCATCGGCATCGGCTACCATATCCAACACAAATACTACTTACCACGCCATGAAAAGAAATCGCATCGCAATCCTGTTTTTCCTCGTTAGTTTGATGACCTCGTGTAGCAAAGTGGACGCGCTCTTCAACAACGGAGAACCCGTCACCGAACAGCGCAACCTTGGCCAAAGGTTCAATGCCATTTCGATGTTCAACAACGTGAATGTCAAATTAGTACATGACAACCACCAGCATTTGGAACTGACTTGCCCGAAAAACCTCATCGGGAAAGTGACGACAGAAATCATTGGTGACACACTTTTCATCAAGAACGAGAACGACTTCAACTGGCTCCGCAGTTTCGACTACAACATCGACCTGACCGTGTATTTTGACAGCCTCCAAACCATCGACTATGCCTCCATCGGCGACCTCATCTGCACCGACTCCATCAAAGGCATCGGCCAACAATACATCGACACCACGAATTATGGCATCGACACCATTTGGTCGCGAAGTGTTTTCCTCAACATCAAAGAAGGCAGCGGCAATGTCGACCTCACCGTGAACTGCAATATCCTGAAAAACGACTTCAGCAATGGCACGGCAGAAGTCACTCTCAGAGGCAAAGTTGGCTATGCCGAACATTACCTGAGAAGCTATGGCCTCGTCCACGCCGAACATTTGAATTCCAACATCGCCAGCGTATCGTCCGAATCGACCAACGACATCTATGTTTGGGCCAGAACCATACTCACCGCTCACATCTATAGCATTGGAAATGTGTACTATAAAGGCAACCCTTGGCTCGCAACAGATGGCGACGGCGAAGGGCAAGTCATAAAATTGGAATAAAGCCGAAAAAACTCCCCATAAATATCGATTTTGGTACGAATTTTGCATATTTTTGCAGCGAAAAATAATTTCAAGAACAAATAAAAACACAATAAAATGAAAGCGTTCAGAATCCTTCCGTTCATTGCCTTGATGGCCTTCGCCGCTTGCTCGTCGAACAAGCAAATGGCGAAAGACGACACTTACTATTCGCCCTATGGCAATACGGGCAGTCGCATGGCCGCAGGCAACGGCTCCTACGTGAGCCCAAGCATCAGCAGCAACTCGGAATACGACTACCAAGCCTACTATTCCGACAGCAAGAACTACACCAGCAATGCCGAACCCGTTTACCAAACCACGGAAACGGTGACCGACACCAACGGCGTGGTCTACACCACCACCGAAACCTACTACGATGCCGACTATGCGGCTCGCATCAAGCGTTTCGGCACACAAGCCTCCTCCTCGCGTGACTATTACGACGACTATTACACAGGCGGCAGCAGCGGCGGCGACACCTACGTTTATGTGGGCAGCAGCTACGACCCCTTCTATTGGAGTTTCGCCCCGAGTTTCTACATCGGTTGGGGCTATCGTCCTTACTGGCGCTCCTACTGGGGCTGGGACTATTACTGGGGCTATCCCTACTACAGCTATTGGGGCTGGGATCCTTATTGGTCTTACAGCTGGGCCTACTACAACCCATATTGGTACCACCCGTATCATCACCACCATCACCACCACGACTGGCATCATGGCGGAAACTATAATGGCGGCGGCAACAACAGCCTCGGCAACTATGTGGCCAGCGTGCGCCACGGCAACAGCACCGCCGGCTCGATGAGCAACAGTATGAACAACGGTCGCGTCAGGCCCTCAACGGGAGGCAGCATGTCGGGCACAGCCAGCGCTGGTGGCAGCAATGCCAGAGTCAGCGGCAGCAACTCAAGCCGCCCAACGGCAGGCAGTGCTTCGAGCCGCACCGGCAATGCTAACATCAGCAGACCCACCGTCAGCAACCGCCCGACAGCAGGCACCAGCGGACGCACGGGCAATGTCACGGCCAGCCGTCCTTCAAGCAGCAGCACCGCCCGCACGGGCAGCCAAAGCAGTGAACGCCAAAACTACACCTCGCCGAGCAGCAGCCGTCCTTCGCGCTCCAGTTCTGAATATGTACGCCCGCAAGGTTCATCCTCCTCGCGCTCATCCTCATCCAGCGCAAGCAGAAGCAACTCAAGCAGTGGCAGCTACAACAGAAGTGGCTCGTCAAGCAACAGGAGCAGCTCATCAAGCGGCAGTTACAACAGAAGCAGTTCGCCTTCGAGAAGCTCCTCATCGAGTTCAAGCCGCAGTTCGGGCAGCAGTTATAGCGGCGGAAGCCGTAGCTCAAGTTCGGCCGGCAGCCACAGTTCAGGTGGCGGAAGTCGCGGTTCAAGTGGCGGCGGCGGACGCAGTTCGGGCGGCGGAAGAAGATAAATTTCAGCCAAATAGCCGGATTTGACAATAAAAGACTACCTTTGCAGTTCAATTCAAAAGGTAGTCTTTTTCGTTAATATGAAGAGAATCATCACTATAGTTTTTGCTCTGTTCTGCATTTCGGCGACCTTCGCGCAAGGCCCCGACGATGCCTGCCGGTTTTCGCAAACCTATTACCAAGGCACAGCCAAGGCTTTGGGCATGGGCAACGCCCTCGGCGCGGTGGGTGGCGACATGACCGCCGTCAGCATCAATCCGGCTGGCTTGGGCATTTACCGCAGCAATGAGTTTACGGCCTCGCTCAACCTGATGGACAATTTCCATTCCTCCGACTATTACGGCTCGACCCAAAACGCCAACCGTTTCCGCCTTTCGATTCCCAATGTGGGCTTTGTCGGCACCAAAGAGCGGAGCAATTACCGCGCCTTACGATACACCCAGTTTGGCATCGGACTCACGCGCACCAACGACTTCAACATGCACACCTTGAGCAGAGGCATCAATCCAACAAGTTCTAAGATTGACAATTATCTCGCGCAAATCGACGGACTCAATCCCGATGATTTCCAAAGCCTATTCCCCAACGACATCTATCCCGCATGGCAGACCTATCTCATTGACATTTATGAAGATGAAGAAGGAGAATATTACAGCAGTCCCGTGCCTCAAGGCAACATTTGGCAAGGTCAGGATTGTGATTTTAAGGGGCGTTCCGAGGAATGGACCTTTGCAGGAAGCGCCAACTATTTCGACAAACTCTTTATCGGCATCAGTGCGAACTTGGCCCACATCAAGCGCGAAGGCGTGAAGGTTTTCAGCGAGTCGCATCCCGACGGCGCAGACCCCGGGAGCGGTTTCAACAAGTGGAGTTTCACCGAGAACCTCCGCTCTACTGGCTGGGGCGGCAGTGTCAAGGTCGGGTTCATTTACCATGCTAATTCGTGGTTCCGTTTCGGCGGTGCTTTCCACTCCCCGACCATCTATGCTTTCACCGAATCGTGGCAAACCGAAACAGAATCTGAAATCAACTGGATTACAAGGAAATACATCAGCCCACAATCCTACTACGAATACACATTCATCAGCCCTTTGAAGTGGATTGGGAGCATGGCTTTTGTCGTCCAAAACCGTGGCATCATCAGCCTTGACGCAGAATATCAGAATTATGGTGCGGCCAAGTTCACCGCCAATGACTGGAACTATGACACCGTCAATTTCAACATCCGAAACACTTACGGGCGCACCCTCAACTTCCGCCTCGGCAGCGAGTGGGACCTTGGCGGCTCCTACCTTCGTTTGGGCGCAGCCTATTACGGCAGTCCATTGGGTTTAGGAAAATCTGATGGCAGTGTCAAGAAAGCCTCAGTCGGCATCAGTGTGCCCGCAGGCACAGCCGTCACTTTCGATTTTGCCTACGAACTCACATGCGGCAAAAACCAAATCACCCTTTACGATGCAGGCGATCTGGACATCGAACCTGTCACGCAAAGGCAATTCAAGCACCTCCTTTTGACCACCCTCAAGGTGAGGTTCTGAACAAAAAAAGGGCCACACGAATGTGACCCCAAACCAAAAAAACACTATTTTTTACGTTATGCGTTATATTGCGCAATGATGTCTTTGTCCACCAAGATACGTCCACAATATTCGCACACGATGATTTTCTTGTGCGTGCAGATGTCTAATTGGTGTTGCGGAGGAATACGGTTGAAGCAACCGCCGCAAGCCTCATCGAAAATGCCGACCACGGCAAGGCCGTTGCGGGCGTTCTTGCGGATGCGCTTGTAGGCGACGAGCAGGCGGTCTTCAACGAATTTCTCGGCTTCGGCTGAACGCTCAAGCAGTTGTTCCTCTTCCTTTTCGGTGCCTTCCACTAACGAATGGAGTTCCACTTTTTTCTCCTTCAGAGCCGATTTCAGCTCGTTCAAGCGCATTTGAGCCTCAGCAACCTTGGCGGCCACATCATTGTCCTTTGCCGTGATTTCCTTGATGCGCTTCTCCGAAAGTTGATTATCAAGTGTTTGATATTCAATCTCTTTTGTCAGCGAATCATACTCACGGTTGTTGCGGACATTGTTCTGCTGCTCCTCATATTTCTTAATCAAGGCTTCAGTTTCCTTGATCTTGATTTTATAGTTGGTGATGTCCGATTGATACTTCTTGCTTTCCGCCTTGAAGTTGGTGATACGGGTTTCCAAACCAGCGATTTCGTCCTCAATATCCTGAATTTCAAGGGGAAGATTGCCACGATAGGCACGGATTTCGTCAATCTTGGAGTCCACCTGTTGCAAAGTGTAGAGAGCCACCAATTTCTGCTCGACGCTCACTTCAACCGGCACTTCGCCAGCAGGTTCGGATTCGGTCGCAGCCTCCGCAGGCTCTTCCTTCACTTCTTCCTTGACCTCAGCGATTTCTTCCTTGATTTCCTCCTTAACCTCTTCCTTCACTTCCTCTTTAACTTCTTCAACCACAGGAGTTTCCTCCACTTTCTTGGTGGTTTTTTTCGCAGTCTTCTTGGGTTTTTCCCCAGCGGTTTCCTCCTTGACTTCGGCATCCACAACTTCGGGGGTTTCCTCAACCTTGGCGGTCTTTTTGGTTACCTTCTTGGTTTCCTTAACTTCTTTAGCCTCAGCAACTTCAGTCACTTCAGCCTCTTCATTATTCACTTTCTTAGCCATATTGTTGATTTCTAATTTCTTACAAAATAATGAACCGCATTTGTCCTCGTTTCTGCGATTTCGGCTGCAAATTTAGGAAATTTTTTCCGAATCAAGTCACATAATAATTCTTTCGTGAATTGTTCGGTCTCGAAATGCCCGCCGTCGACCAACAAAATGTTACCCTCTGGAACGAAAAAGTCGTGATATTTGATGTCGGCGGTAAGATAAGCATCGGCATGATTTTTCATCGCATCGGCCATAAACGGAACTCCTGACCCGCCACAAAGTGCGACTTTCTGAATTTTACGACCTGTCAAAGCAGAATGGCGCAAACAAGGCGAGGCGATTGTTTTGGCCACAAGTTGCAGGAAACCAGCCTCTTCCAAAGGTTTTTCAAATTCACCGACCATGCCTGCTCCACAAAGTTCAGGTGAACATTCAGAAGGTTGCAGAATGTGCAAATTCTTCAAGCCCAACTTTTCCGCGAGGACGCGACTCACACCTAAGTAACTGTTATCCAAATTAGTGTGCATGGAAATCATAGTGATGTCGTGCTTGACGGCTTTCATCACAGCACGCTCAATGTAGGTTTCGGGAGTCAAATGCTTCAATCCCCTGAAAATCAGCGGGTGATGGCTGATGATGAGATTACAGTTTTTGGCGATGGCCTCGTCCACGATTTCTTCGGTTATATCCAAGCAAATCAATGCTTTACGTGCTTCTGCGTTCATGTCACCGACTTGCAGGCCTGCATTGTCGTAACTTTCTTGCCAATGCAGCGGTGCAATCTCGGTAATGCAATCCAAAATGTCTTTTACGGTCATATTTTCAAAATTTGGCTCAAAATTAGGAATTTTTGCCTAATTTTGACCCCCATAATGAGAATTTTACTTTTGCCCATATCGCTTTTGTATCACATTGCGCTGAAAATCAGGCACAAACTTTACGATTGGCGGATTTTGAAAAAGACGCGATTCGAGAAGCCAGTGATTTGCGTGGGCAACCTCTGCCTCGGTGGAAGCGGCAAAACGCCCACGGTGGAATACCTTATTAATATATTGCGCGACAAATACAAAGTGGCAACGTTGAGTCGGGGCTACGGGCGCAAGACGAAAGGTTTCCAAATGGCTGACAACCAAAGCACTTACGAAACCATTGGCGATGAGCCGCTACAATATTTCAGGAAGTTTCAAGGGATTATGGTCGCGGTGGATGAAGACCGTGTGGACGGCACAGGCAAACTGCTTACCTTTCCTCACCGTGCTGAAGTCGTTCTCTTGGACGACGCTTTCCAACACCGACCCATCATAGCGGGATTAAACATCCTACTGACTGAATATCAGCACCTTTATTGCGACGATTTCCTCTTCCCTGCTGGCACTTTGCGCGACATCAAGTCAGCCGCCAAACGTGCACAAATCATCGTGGTCAGCAAGTCGCCGAAGAATTTGGATGAAAGAGAGAAACAACAGATTATCAGAAAGTTAAAGCCAACAAACGGGCAAAAAGTGTTTTTTTCATATTTGGAGTACGCTCCTTTGCAGCCTTTGAACGAGGCGGCCAAACAATTTGAGGTTGCTAAAGCCGATTCCGCCCTGCTGTTTTGCGGCATTGCAAATCCGAAGCCGCTCATCAAGGAACTTTACAAACGATTCCAAACATTTGATTATCTGACTTTTGCAGACCATCACGCCTACACCGAAGACGATTTGATAACCATCCTGCAACGATTTGGGCATCTCGAAGGCGAACAAAAAATCATCGTCACCACCGAAAAAGATGCCGCCCGATTGACAAATTCTCCTTATTTTTGTCAGTTTGAAACTGCGCCGCTGTTCGCTTTGCCCGTTGGCGTAAGGTTCCACGAAGAAGAAAAGTTTAACGAAGAAATATTGAACTATGTACGAGAAGATACTCACTACAATTGATTATATCAACCTGAAAACGAGAAATTTCCGTCCAGAAATCGGTATCGTTTTAGGTTCTGGTTTGGGCGGTTTGGCCAATGGCATCACCGTGCAACACGCCATCCCCTATTCTGACATACCGAACTTCCCTGTTTCCACTGTGCAAGGCCACAAGGGGCAACTGCTGTTTGGCACCATTGCCGGTCGGCGCGTGGTGGCCATGCAAGGGCGTTTCCACTTCTATGAAGGCTACCCAATAGAAACCGTTACCTTCCCCATTCGCGTGATGATGCAGTTGGGCATACAATTCCTCATCCTAAGCAACGCCGCTGGCGGCCTCAACCCCGACTTCAAGGTGGGCGACATCATGATCATCACCGACCAAATCCACATGATGCCCAACCCGCTGATTGGGCCGCACGACGACCGTTTCGGCGATCGTTTCCCCGACATGAGCGAGCCTTACGACAAGCGCCTCATCCACTTGGCCGATGCCATCGCAAAAGAGAAAGGCATTGAAGTTCAGCATGGTGTGTACACCGCCACCACCGGCCCGACCTACGAAACGCCTGCCGAGTGCCGCTACTTCCGCATCATAGGGACTGACGCCATCGGAATGTCAACCACGCCAGAGGTCATCGTGGCGCGACAAGGCAAACTGCCCGTTTTCGGCCTGTCCATCATCTCCGACATGGGCAACATCTACGGCGAGGACCATCCCGTCACCATCACGCACGAGGAAGTCATCAAGGCCGTGAACGCCGTGGAGCCGAAACTCATCACCCTCATCACCGAACTCATCCGCCGCTCGTCCGAAATCAAGTTCTGATGGCCGTTTATTTCGTCACCGATTTCCATTTGGGCATTCCCTCGCTTGAGGACAGCCACGAGCGCGAGCGCAAGTTATTGCGTTTTTTGGAACAAATCCGTCCCGACTGCGAGGAACTCTACCTGATGGGCGACTTGTTCGACTTTTGGTTTGAGTACAAGACCGTGATTCCCAAGGGTTTCGTCAGGCTGCAAGGCAAATTGGCCGAGTTCACTGATGCGGGCATCCCCGTGCATTTGTTCATCGGCAACCACGACCTTTGGAGTTTCGGTTACTTGCGCAATGAAATCGGGATTGAACTGCACCGCGAACCCGTCATCAAGACCATCAAAGGCAAGAAGTTCTTCCTCGTTCACGGCGACGGCAGAGGCCCCGGCGACAAGGGCTACAAGTTCCTGAAAAAGGTGTTTGAATGCAAATTCAACCAGTTCTTGTTCAGGCTGATACATCCCGACTTCGGCATAGGTTTGGCCTTGAAATGGTCACACAACCATCGCCTGAAAAAAATCAAAAACGAAGTGGAACGCGGCTATTATGACGACATTCCCAACACGCGCCTCTACCAATATGCCCAAGAGCAAGCCCTGCTCGACCCTTCAATTGATTTCTTCGTTTTCGGCCACCAGCACAAACCGATGCAATACCCATCCGGCGACCATGCCCTGACCACCGTTGTGGGAAATTGGATTTATGATTTCAGTTATGCGGTATTTGATGGATTTACTATTAGACTACAAATTTACGACAGCAAAGCGTGAGATAAAAAATTTATGCGTACTTTTGCACAAATAAAAGATTGTTATGTGTACCGTAACCGTTAGAATTGATGAAGAAGTACTTCGTGGAGTGAATCCGAGCCTTTCCGACATGGCTGCCATCCGCAGGTGGGCACAGGAATTGATAGATTTGCGCATCCAGCAAATGGAATTTGGAGACACTGAAACCATGAGTATCGAGGAGGCTCGTGAAATGACCTTAGCAGCAGTTAGGGAGGAGTACACTCGGCCATGAATTACATTATCAGGAAACGTTGTGCACAGAAGATAACTGCGTTCTATCGAAATGTCTCCAAAAAGTATAAGCACACCTACTCTTTGGCATTGATGGAGAAGAATGTTAATGATGCTTTCGATTCCATCTATGGAATAGAAAACAACCTTCTTAGGCGCGAGCCCACATTATCACGTTGGAAGGGCTATTATATGGCCAATGCTGACAAGTGGTATTTCGCCTACACTTTCGATGGTAAGACAGTAACCGTTGTTGATGCCTGCCACGCGCAGAACATGCACGAATAACAATATCCGAAAAAACAAGGCGCATTGTGGGATGAATACGACCACCTATACTCCAAAATCCGCAAAGTATTGCACCTCACCATGATAACAACCTACGGCGTAAAACGCAACATTTACAGCGATATAGCACAATCGCAAGTAACTTTAGAACAGCTATTTACATCCAACGAAACCCCATTATAACTTGACGGAATGTGCCAAATTTTGCGAGATTCCGTCAAAATATAATGGATAACTTGACGGAATCCTTGATTTTTTGTGAGATTCCGTCAAGTGATAATTGCATATTTTTCTGCCAATACATTGAACTACAAAATAATAACATTGGAAACAAGTCTTTTCTTACTTCCCTCTCCTTACTTGATTATTGCTTCGCTTTTATTGATTCTTTAAACTCCTCAAAAGTTACCCATTCTCCTTTGTATGGGTTGTAAGTGCAATACCAAGGCTTTTCAAAAAAGTTACCAGTAATCGAATCTGGTCGGCAATCAATGCACAAATACCTATATTCACAATCTTTGCAACCTTCAATCTCATCTTTAGAAAAATCTAAAATGCTGTTTTCCAAAAGTTCCGATAAATGCTTCCCCTTCAAATTTCCATGAGAGATTCTTCGTTCCATAGGACATGGATATACCTCCATATCGCATCCAACATATAAATGAGTGGAAAAACAGTTTTCATTGTAAACCACATCCACTCGTTCCTTTAAGTTTTCAATTTCAAATCTTTTTTCTGTTATAACACGCTCTTTTAGTAATTCATCATTGTACAATTGAAGTATGGCATTTCCTGACAATCTTATATAGTCCCTTCTTGAGGGCGGTCCAAATTCAAGTTCTTTTCCAACATTAATACAGCCTATTAACGTCCCCACATACCTAATAGGCAATTCTATTTCTTTTGCATTCCTTATATTCGTAACGGCTAATTCATAAGACCCCAATACTTGGGTCACGCGCTCATGTTCTTTTTGAATATTAGAATGTAAAGAAGTGGCTATATGTACATTAGGACAATGCGTTTTAATATACAAGAGATCTTCCTTTGTGTTTAGTGTTCCATTGGTAAAAATTTCAAAACTATCAACTTTACCTGACAGATAGCCCATCATTTCAAATAACGTATTCTTTTCTAACAAAAAAGGTTCTCCACCTATAATTTGTATTTTATTGATTCCAATACTTGTGAGTTCATCAACAATGTACTTGAACTCTTCAAAACGGAGAAAAGTCTTTTTGATGTTCGCCTTTTCGTTATAACAATGAATACATTTGAGATTACAAGAATTAGTAACCTCTATCCAGGCAAAATCAATTTGTCTTGGATAATTATACACATCTGTCAATAGTGGTATCCTCTTACAAGGTTTGTCTTTTTCTACCAGTATCTTTTTATCCAAAAAATAGGATAAAAATGAACAGTTTTCTTTCGTAAGTGTATTGTTTAAAACAATCCTACTGATTATTTCTATAACATCATTAGCAACATGGTATAATTTGTTATGCAACAAATCATAAATACATCCATAACTATATCCAGAAACCAGGTATATAGAGTTATTAAGATGGTAGTACATGTGATAATACAAAATGAAACCAGCCAATGTGTTTTACAATGGCTGGTTTGCTTTTAGGTTTAGCGACCGATGTATTCTCCTGGGCAACATCTGTCAGGACGAGCATGACCAAAACCGCTTGTTGTAGCAGTCGGCTTTGATACCTCCTTAATCATATCCTCAACTTTTTTTGTCGCTCGTTCGAATTCTTCTTTTTTACCCATAATTCTGTTGTTTTGTTCCCTACTCTTACACCTTCGTAGGTTTTGGATTTATTTTATTCAGATGTTTGTTTGGCCTATTTTACAACACTCCACGTATTGCTTCCGATTTTGCATCATCCTTGCTTGACTGAGAGTCATAACTACTTGTAACGGTTTTAACATCGCCATCCGTATTAATAGCGGTATAGGTGACGGTACCATCTGAGTTTTCTTTTTCAATAATTTCTTGCAAATCCTTTGCCATAACTTTTTTGCCTAGTTATATCCCATCAGGCTCTTCGGTTTTAGTTGATGAATTAAACTCCGCAAAAATAGAGAAACAAACTAAAAATCAAACAATTACAACGTAACGGATTATTTGTCACTTGTGCAACAAATGGTTTTACAATAGTGTCAAATATCATTTTACGGTTTCTGGTTTTCCCAATGGTCTGAATAGACTTTGAAGAAGTTGCAATCCATTATGTCACAAAGCCTTGTAAGGATTTCAGTATTAATCCATCGGCACTCGAAAAGATGATAGACATTCTGCCGCGAGCAACACAATTTACGGGCAAGCCACGCCACCGTCCGCTCCTGCCGGGCGAGTTCTTCTTTAATAAGGTGTCCGATATGTGGTGCTTCTTGTGTGGCCATGTTCGTGAGATTTGGATATAAAAAAGCGTGGAATTCATTCCTTGCTTGAACACCGGGTTTCCACGCCCACCAATCTAACAAGTCATTCCACGCCGCATAGAAATACGGCATCAATAACTTGGTCTTGATTGGTTGCCTTCCAAGAAAGGCGTTGTGGAAAATGGTGTTCAAGAACCAGTTACAAACGCTATTTTGCCTTTATTATATTTCGATATAGTTTAATTTTAATTACTTAATTATGTTGATTTTTAAACATTTACTACTATCAATGAATTTCATTTCGCCCTTATCTCTCAAGGACATCCAGCAAATCAAAATACATATACCTTGTTTTCATTGGCATTGGCAGACCCGAATTTTTGGCTTCTTGGTTTTCGGTAGAGAAAAGGTATCGGAAACCATTCTTTTCATAGAAACCTAATGCACTTTTCACGTTATAAGAATCAGCACAAAGTCAATTTAATTGAGCCTTAGACATCATCCTCTCAAAGTCTTCTTGGGAAAGAGCCAATTCAATCGTATGAGGATTGCGCTCTACAGCTTCTGCTTCCTCTATAAAACGTTCTGCATCAATGCCTGTCAAAACAGGGATAGGTCTAATTTCTAAAGCCATAATTTTGCTCCTTTTTTGTTATATTATGCGCAAAAATACACAAATTTTCTGAATCCAACCAAAACGATTTTCAAAAGAATTCCCTATCTTTGCCCACAATCTTGAAATCTTCAAATCTTGAAATTCCAAATTCAATAATTATGCAAATCACCAACAACTACATCGAAGCCAACAAGGAGCGTTTCCTTGAGGAATTGTTTGACCTGATCAGAATCCCGTCCATCAGCTCGGAATCGGCGCACAAGCCCGACATGATCCGCTGTGCCGAGTGCTGGCGCGACCATCTTTTGAAAGCCGGCGCCGACAAGGCAGAGGTGATGCCCACCGAGGGCAATCCCATCGTCTATGGCGAGAAAACCATCGACCCGAAACTGCCTACCGTGCTGGTTTACGGCCACTACGACGTGATGCCCGTCGATCCCATCGACCTGTGGCACACCGACCCGTTTGAACCCGTCGTCAAAGACGGAAAAATCTGGGCTCGCGGCGCCGACGACGACAAAGGACAGTCGTTCATGCACGCCAAAGCCTTTGAAACGATGGTGAAAACCAACACTTTGCCCTGCAATGTAAAGTTCATGCTCGAAGGCGAGGAGGAAATCGGATCGGGCAGCCTCTCGAAGTGGATTGAGGAATACAAAGACCTCGTGAAGGCCGACGTCATCCTCGTTTCCGACACCTCGATGATTGCCACCGACGTGCCGAGCATCACCACGGGCTTGCGCGGCTTGGCCTATTGGGAAATCGAGGTCACCGGCCCCAACGCCGACCTCCACTCCGGCCTCTTCGGCGGTAGCGTGGCCAACCCGCTCAACACCTTGTGCGAGATGATTGCCAAATGCACCGACGAGAACAACCACATCACCATTCCGCATTTCTACGACGATGTCATTGAATGTTCAGCCCGCGAGCGCGAACTGCTCAACATGGCGCCGTACAGCGAGGCTGACTACAAGAACAGCCTCGGTGTGAAGGCTTTGCGCGGCGAGGAAGGCTACACCAAGATTGAGCGCGTGGGCGTGCGCCCCAGCTTCGACCTTTGCGGAATGTGGGGCGGCTACACGGGCGAAGGCTCCAAGACCGTGCTGCCTTCGAAGGCCTACGCCAAACTGTCGTGCCGCTTGGTGCCCAACCAAAACCACGAGAAGATTGCTGCTTTGGTGAAGGACTATCTCGAGAAGAACGCTCCCGAATACGTCTCGGTGAAGGTCACGCCGCTGCATGGCGGTCAGGCCTACGGCTGCCCCATCGACCTGCCAGCTTACAAGGCCGCCGAAGCCGCCTACATGGACACCTACGGCAAGCAGCCCATCCCGATGCGCTCGGGCGGCTCGATTCCGATCATCGCAAGGTTCGAGGAAGTGCTTGGCATCAAGTCCATCCTGATGGGCTTCGGCCTCGGCGAAGACGCCATCCACTCGCCCAACGAGAACTACCGTCTCGACCATTTCTACAAAGGCATTGAGACGATTGTCGCTTTCTACCAGCACTTTGCGAAGGGCGGGGAATTGGCTTAAACAATTGAAAAACACAGAATTGAAAAAGAGCGGCAAACACCGCTCTTTTTCGTTTATTTCGAGAACATCACCTTCTCGCTGTCGAACATCCGCGTGAGAATCCAAATGCCCAAAGCTGTGTAAAGCACGTTGGCGACAATGGTGACGACGACCGCCGCCATCGATGCCTCGTGGGCAAAGACCTGCGACATGCAGAGCACGCTGTTGTAAACCGGAATGGCAAAATATGCGAGATTGGACACTTCTGTGCCCGACATCATCGGCAACATCCCGACCAACATCACCACAATCATCAAAGGTGCCATGATGGTGGAAGCCGCTTTCACCGATTTGGCGTAGGCAGAAACGATGGACGCAACCGAAACCAAAATCAGTATAGTACTGAAAATCAACAATAAAAGCACAACATAATCAGAGGCTTGGTAGATATTGGCATCCATGCCCAACTCGTCGGCACGAATCAGTTTGGGCAAAGAGAGCATCATGCCCGTGAAACTCGACAAGCCGCTCAACATGGAGAAAAGCGAGAGGCTCAGCACCTTGCCCAAGGCCAACTCGCGGCGTTTCAACGGCGTGACCAACAAAGTGGCAATCGTTCCGCGTTCCTTCTCGCCCGCTATGGACGGCGGCGCGATGGACATGCAACCCATGAACGCCACCATAAGCAGCAGCATCGGAATCAGTTTGCTGAAGAGATTGCCCACCACATCCTCGTTGGAAGCAAGGTCGAACACAGCCGATTCGTCGTCGGAGGCGTTGATGTCGAAACGGTTGCAGTACATGTTTTCGTAAGCGTTCAAGGCAGTACTCACCATCGTATAGGCCTGCTGCGACGACTCCGAAGCGGAATTGTAGAGCAGCTGCACATTCGGCGCGGGCAAACCGCTCGCCGGGTCGTATTGGGCAGTCAGCGAATCGAAGCCTTCGGGAAACGCGAGCACGGCAAACTTGCTTTCCTTCAAGGCGAGTTTTCCGCGAAGTTGCTCGAAATCAACGTCCTCGGTCACCATGTCCAAAAGCAAAGCCTCCAACATCGGGTGCAGGCTTTCAGGCATGTTCTCCACATAAAGCGTGGCACGGTCCAAGTCCTTGGGTTCCATAAAGTTGTTGCCCATGAAGGAATAGATGAGGTAAATCATCAAACCCGGCATGACGACCGTGGTGAGCAGCATGGTGCGGTCGCCGAAGAAACGCGCGCACTCCTTTTTTATAATCGTCCAAGTGTTGTTTTTCATCACTCCAGTCCTCCTTTCTTGGCTTTGTAAATGTTGAAGAAGCGGTCTTCAAGCGACTGTCCGCTGCAGATGCCCTGCAAGGTGTCACAGTGCGTCATTTGCCCGTCGATGATGATGCCCACGCGGTCGCAAAGGCGTTCCACAAGGCTGAAAATGTGGGTGCTGAGGATGATGGTCTTGCCTTGTTCGCGCAACTCTAAAAGGTAGTCGGTAACGGTGCGGGCGGTCAGCACGTCCAAGCCGTTGGTAGGCTCGTCGAAGATGACAAACTCCGGGTCGTGCACCAACGAAACCACCAACGAGGTTTTCTGCTTCATGCCCGTGGAAAGGTTGGCGACTTTCACCTCGGCGAAACGGTCGATACCGAAACGCTCAAAAAGCTTGGCCTTGCGTTTGGCGACGACTTCTGGGTCAATTCCATAGAGTTGTGAGAAAAAGTCGAAGAGGTAATTCGGCGTGAAGAAGTCCTCCAATTTCAGTTCGGAGGTCAGGAAGCCGATTTTCGCCCTGACCTGTTCAGGTTGGCTCACGATGGAGCAACCGTCAATGAAAGCGTCGCCTTTGTCGGGGGCAATCAAGGTGGCCAACATGCGCAAGGTCGTGGTCTTGCCTGCCCCGTTGGGACCGAGCAGACCGAAAATCTCGCCTTTGTTGGCGGTAAACGAAAGGTTATCGACCGCCACAATCTCCTTGCGGTCGGTCCTTTCGATTTGTTGTTGCTTGCGCGAGAGCCGAAACGTCTTGCTCAGACCCTCTACGCGTAGGATTTCGTTCATAGTATTCTATTTTGATAAATGCTCACAATTTATGCAAATCTGAAAATCGGATTTTATGATTTGCATAAAACCTAAAGGTTTTTCCATGAAATATAGTCGCCGTTGGAGGTTTGGATGTTCTGCTCGCCGCCGTAAACCACATGCAGTCGATCCGCGTCCAATTGGGCGGTCTTGGCGAAAGTCTTCAACGAAGCAAAATGGTCGCTGTGCATGGTGGCCGCCGACTTGATTTCATAGCACTCCAAAGTCATGCCTTGCTCCGAAAGCAAATCGACTTCGTCATTGTTGCTGTCGCGCCAAAAATAGAGGTTTGGCTCGCGGCCTTGCGCGTATGCCCGTTTCACGAACTCGGCAACTACCATGTTTTCAAACAGTTCGCCGCGCAAGTAATGCGTTTCCATCTGTTTCGTCTCCTCCAAACCCAGCAATGAGGCAACCAACCCCGTGTCACAGAAATACAGTTTCGGTGACTTCACGAGGCGTTTGTTGAAGTTTTTGTAGTAAGGTTTTAGCAAGAAAATGGTGTAACTCGTCTCCAAAATGGACAGCCAAGCATTGGCAGTGGGCACCGAAATTCCACATTCCGTGGCCAATGACGCCACATTGAGCAGTTGTGCTACGCGCCCCGCACAGAGTTTCAGGAAGCGGACAAACTGCGACATGTCGCTGATGTTGCGGAGCAAACGCACATCGCGCTCGAGGTAAGTCTGCACATAATTGGGGAAAAAATCCACGGGAGCAATGTCCTTGTCGTAGATGCGCGGATAGCCGCCGGTCATCAGCCATTTGTTCAAGTTCTCAGGCAATAACGAGGCTTGGCTAAGTTCGCCGACGGAGAGCGGTGCCATCTTCATCACCGCCGTGCGCCCGGCAAGGCTTTGCGAGATGCGCTCCATCAGAAGGAAGTTGTGTGAACCGGAAAGGATATACAATCCCGTTTCGTTTCGCTCATCGACTTGGGTTTGGATGTAGGAGAACAAGTCGGGGGCGTATTGTGCCTCGTCTATGATCAAAGGTTTGCCGAAGTTCATCAGGAAACCGCGCGGGTCTTCGATGGCAAACTGGCGACGGTCCAAATCCTCCAACGAGATGTATTTGAAGTCGTTAAAGCGCTGTTTCAGCAAGGTGGACTTCCCACATTGACGCGTGCCCGTCAGCGTGACGACAGGAAATTTTGTCGTCATTTGCCGCAGTTTTTTTTCTATGGAGCGTTCTATCATACCCGAAATTTTATGCAAAAATACAAATTCGATTTTATGATTTGCATAAAAATCGAGAAAAATTTGCTCCTATTTTCTAAAGTTTTGAGGCTCATTCCACCCCAAACAAACTCTTATACTGCTCCAAAAGAAACTCATCCACCCAGTCATAATAACCTTCAACAGACTTGAAACTCTTCGATTTACGAAGGTCAGCAAGGGCATCTTCACCCCGGCGCATCACCTCTTTTTCAATGGGTTGGATTTGTTGCAAAATGCCCGTTCCTTGCTTGTTGAACAGTTTGGAAAGGTCGCCATAAGAGGTGGTGTTTCCTGCTTCAAGGGAGAAAATCCGTTGCTTCAGTTCCAGACCTTTCTCGTTGAGCCACGAATGCCCTGTGCCGTCGTCGGTGACGATAGCGGGCAGTTTCCCTGAAGGAGTGAGCACCAATGGAATGGCCACGGTGGTCAGCGGCCAGCCGATAATCGTCCAACTTACGGTGTTCAGCGGCGACTCATCAGGGCGAACACCCTGAACAAGAATCACCGAAGAGGTGGAATAGCGGGCAATGTAATCACCAAAGGGAAAATACTGCGTGTCATTCTCATTTTCAGGCATAAAATCATACATATCAAGTTTCGTCACGCCGTGTTTCAAATACCTTGAAATGGAAGTGATGAGGTAATCATGCTCCATGTTGCCTTCCTTGCAAGCCTCTGCCATGAAGTCGGTGATGGCGCAATAACGCTCCACACCTTGGTCAAGTTTATGGTTACCTGTCGTACCGAAATTGGTTCGCATCAGGTAGCCGTCGGGGGCAACATTCGGGTCGTTCACGTCGAACTTCACATACTCGTAATTGCCTGTCTCATAGTAGGCGCAGCCGCCCTTGGCGTCGAGGACAGCGAAGTTGGAATTGACATATCGGGGCTTTTTGACGGTGTCCAAAAGCCGCTCGAAATCCTCCAAGTTGGCGCAAAGTTCCAAAGCCTTGCGGATGAGGATGCCGTCGCCGTCGGTGTCGCCGCCATCGCCGTTGAGGTTGTAGGCCGCCGTGTTGATGATGCCGAAACCAGCCTCATTGTGGCCGCCCCACACATTGATGGGCGCGGTGTCCTCGGCGTTCACCAAACCGACATAGCGGTAAACCCGTCCCTGTACGACAATCGTCATGTTGTGCAAAGTGCTGGTATCGCGGTTCTTAAATATCAAAGGACGACCGTCCTTAGTGACGCGGCCAGAAACAATGACCGAGGTGCAGGCCAAAACAGGTTGCACCTCGGTCATCACGGCTGCCATCAGGAAAAGTGCTAACAAACGCTTTTTCATGGCAAGTCAATTTAGTCTATAACATGCTGATAATAAGTTCCTTCCTTGAAATTTTTGATACCGTCCTTCAAGAAAGCCACAAAAGCATCCTTGTCCAAATCGTAGGCGCGAGGCTTCATCAGGAGGTTGCCGTTGTGGTCCATCAGGCAGTAATACGGTTGGGCATTAGTGCCAAACTTCGAGATTTGGAAGTCGGCGTACTTGCGGCCGATGGTCTTCTTTTCTTTGCCATCGTAGGTCGAAGTGTACCATTCTTCCTTTGGCAGTGAAGTCTTGTCATCGACATATAAGGCGCAGAGCACAAAATCATGGCGGAGCATATCCTTCACACGCGGGTCGCTCCAAACGTTGGCCTCCATCTCACGGCAATTCACGCAACCGTGACCTGTGAAGTCAACAAAAATGGGACGATTCGTGGCTTTTGCGACGGCCAAGGCTTGGTCGTAGTCGAAATAGCCTTTCAAATTGTGCGGCAAATGGAACAGGTCTGCATATTTGGGTTCTTCCGTAAACTCAACAGTGGCAACGGCTTGCGCTTGACCTTGCGGAGCCACCGCCATATTGGCCATCTTGGCATCCACATATTCAATCACCTTTTCGCTGTTCTCCTCGATTATTCTGTTGAGGTCGAAATCGAGAGTTTGCTTGGGCGGCAAATAACCCGACAAAGCCTTCAAAGGAGCACCCCACATGCCAGGAATCATATAAATCACAAAGACGAAGTCGATGATAATCAGCACCAAACGGAACACGCCCAACTCCTTGACTTCCTTCTCTCCCTTGAAACGGATTTTGCCGAGGAGATAAAATCCAAGCAAAGCAAAACACACAATCCAAATGCCGAGATAAACTTCACGGTCGAGCAGATGCCAGTGGTAGGTTTGGTCGGCCACGCTGAGGAACTTGAAGCCCAACGCGACTTCGATGAAGCCCAACACGACCTTCACGGAGGTGAGCCAGCCACCGCTCTTGGGCAGGCTTTGGAGCAAATTCGGGAAGAAGGCAAACAAGGCAAACGGAAGCGCAAAGGCCACGGCAAAGGCAAACATCGTCACGATAGGAGCCCAAAACTCACCCGAAGTGGATTTGATGAGCACCGTACCCACAATAGGACCCGTGCAAGCAAAGGACACCAAAACAAGGGTCAAGGCCATGAAGAAGATACCACCTAAACTCTTGGTACTCTGTTTGCTATCGCTCTTGTTCACCATATTGCTGCCCAACGTGATTTCAAACGCGCCAAAGAAAGAGGCCGCGAAAATCATGAACACGAGGAAGAAGATGATATTCGGCAGCCAGTGTGTGGCGAGCCAGTTGAAGATGTCGGCAGTGACACTGTTGCCGCCCACAAGCCAAGTCACCATAATGATGATGGCAATGGGCAGAGTATAGAGCAACACAATGAAAATGAAGTACATAAATGCCTTGAAGCGGCCTTGGGCCTTGGTTTCGCCCTCGCCGTGCATGAAGAACGACACGGTCATGGGAATCATCGGGAAGACGCAAGGCGTGAGCAGTGCGGCAAAGCCCCAAAGGATGGCTTCGAGAATCATACCCCAAATGTTCGACTTGCCTCCAGCAGTTTTTTGGGGCTCAGCAGCCTCAATCACAGCAGGTTCAGAGCCGTACATCAGGTCGACATCCTCAGTCAGGGAGACGCATTGGCCGTCCTTGCAAGCCTGATAGGAAATCTCGCCAGTGATGGGGAAAGAGCCATCTTTCAGCTTACGGAAGGTTTGCGCAAACGCCGCAGAACCAGCGAATTGCTTGTATTCCGTCTCAAAGATGTCATCATAGTAAAGCGGCACATCGGTAAGGTCGCGAGCTTCGCCCACGGCCTCGAAAAATTCCGAAGTTTGGATGTCGAACACCGTTGGCAGGGGTGCCAAATCGGGCATCTTAGTAGAATAAATGTGGTACTGCGGGTCGATGGTGGCCGTGGCGACCAAATCAAACTCGTTGTCGTTGAGGTCTTCAATGGCAATGGTCCATTTCACAGGCTCGATAATCTGTGCCCTGACCTCCGTAGGCACGATGGCTGCAAAGGCCATCAGCAGGAATAGGAATAGTTTTTTCATATTATAATTATTAGATTTTCAATTAGTTACATTATCAATGTTTTTTTACTCTTATACAGCACTTTTCCTTCCCGTTCAATGCTTTCAATCAAATCTTTATTCTTAAGCATTGAAAAAAGGCTCAAATCCACAAAATAGGGCAAATACAAGTCATCAATTTTTGCGTCAAGAAGGGCCAATTGGAGATAGGTTAAATCGCTACCTTTCAGCGTAATATCAATGTCGGAGGCCTGTTTGTTCGTCCCACGGGCACGCGAACCATAGATGATGGCTTCCTCGACCTCTGGAATCGAAGCCAAAACCTCTCGCAAAGCATTGATTTCCATATCTCTAAGGCCAAATTCCATCATTCTCCCATCTGGGTAAACAAATCTTCATTACTCTGCATAGATAAGGTTTTCATCTTATTATGGAATGACACAAACGCTTGAAAATAAACATCTTTCACCCTGATTACCACATCAGCGGCGGCATCTTCGTCGTAAGTATGCGATGTATCGTTTCTGCGCTTAATCATCTCCATCCAAACATCACTGTTAGTTATCAACCCGCAATCAAAAGCCCAACGGACGGCATCCCTCGAGCCCATAATCTCCTTGTCGGTGCCTTGATATTCTGCATAGCTTTTCATCAATTTCCAAGCCAACTCAAAAGTGAACTCGAAGCGTTGAATCAGTCCATCAGCCTCAAAATCATTCAATTGCCGAACCTTCGCCACATTGACAACTTCCGCCAAACGGCCCAAAGCCTTTCGGTAGCTGTTCAGTTTCTGTTCCCATCTCGGCAAAATGTTTTCCATCGAATAATAATTTGGTCTGCAAAAATAGAAAAATTATCTATCTACCTGAATCAGTTTGCATAGAAATAATGTTTTTGTTGAATCCGAAATTTTGAACCTGTCGTCAATGCGATGCCCAACCACCCAAATAATCTCATCATCAGCGGAAACCAACAGCCAAACCTTGCGTTTTTTCCATTCCGTAAACTTCTGATCCACAAAGAAATCACTCAACAACTTCGAGCCTTTCATACCCAAGGGATGGAATCGGTCGCCATGACGCCAATGGCGCAAAGTCAAAGGGAACTTCAATTTGTCGAAATCCAACTGAGCCACATCGGATGATTTGTCGATGACAAAATCGGAAGTTTTCTCCAACTTGGACAAACAAAGATGGATGGGAGAAAACACATCCCGCTCCCCTTCATCGATTTGGATTTCAGCATTTGCATCCTCTTTTAATTCAGAAAGTTGCAATTCATTTCTGCCAATAACAACTTTGTGAGTAGGAGAACAATATTGGTTACCGATGCCTGTTTCCATCGCCTCAAAGATGAAACGGCATTGATCAGTATTGAAGCCATATTGCCTAAGCCATTCAAAAAGCAACTGAAATGAAAAAGCCAAGGTCCCTGAGCCTGTCGAAGGGCCGACAGCTGCAAATGTTATTGTAGAATAAGGCAACCTTTGAACATCACCATTTTGTTCAACAATTTGCTCCAACTTCTCTTTCAGCAATGCCCGATAAAGCTCGTTTTCCGAAGCAAGATGCTCCAAAGATTTATATAATCCTTGCCTCGCTTCAGGTTGCAGCTCATCAAAAGCAGGCAAAAGTCGGTTGCGGATTTTGTTGCGCAGATAAACGCTCTCTGCATTGGTATGATCTTCTCTCCAAACGATTTGGTTCTCAATGGCATACCGATGAATCTGTTCCCTTGAAGCCCATAGCAAAGGCCGAATGATGACGCCATTTTGCGGTTGCATTCCTTTCAAGCCTCGAAGTCCCGCACCGCGCAACAAGTTGATGAAAAAAGTCTCGGCTTGGTCGTCGGCATGATGCGCCACAGCGATTTTGTCGTAATCCAACTGCTGCCGCAATTCTTCAAACCAAGCATAGCGCAAGTCGCGGGCGGCCATTTCGATGGAAATTCCGTTTTCTGAAGCGCATTTCTCGGTATCAAAATGCTCTACAAAGCATTGAACACCATTCTGTTCTGCAAATTCTCGCACAAACTTTTCATCGCCATCGGATTCCTCGCCGCGCAAATGGAAATTGCAGTGCGCCGCGACAAAATCCACCTTGGCTTTCAGCAACAAATCTGCCAAAACCATTGAATCGATGCCGCCGCTGAGAGCCAAAACGGCTTTTTCGCCCTCGGCAATCAAGTTATACCTATTAATATATGCTTGGAACTGGTCAATCATTGTCAGTGCATTACCACAAATTTTCCCATACCTTTTCCGTTCGTCTGAACGAAATACAAACCATCGGGATAGCGATTTGTGTCGATCCTTACCTGTTGACTATCAGACACAACAGCGTCCACCAATTGGCCCAAACTGTTGTAAACCTTAATCAGACCTTGGACCTCAATGTTCACAATTCCATCAGCTGGATTGGGATAAATCGAGCAACCTTCTTGCTGATTATCAGAGACATCCGAATAGCATTGATGCACTTCAATACCCAAAGGCTCAAAAGCATCAATGATGGTTTGCAAATCATAGATATAAAAACCCGAATGGCCTCCGTCAAGTACAATTTCTCTGTTAGGGGCAATCAGAAAATAATGCGGAGAAGAGGAGAAATGAAACAAATCCACGAACTTCTGCGCGCCTCCTTCCTTGCCTATTGTAGGATATTCGACACCAAATTCCTCGCACCATCGGAAACACAACTCCTCGGGGTCGGTGGTCACTTCCATGTAGAATATGTCTTCATTGTTGCATCCATAACGGTAATAGGATTCCACAATGTATGGCATCGCCTCACGGCACGAAATGCAGGTAAATCCGAAGAAATCAACGAAAACGAACTGACCTCTGTCAAGGATGTCGAACAAATGGATTTCGTTGCCATGACAATCAACCAACTTGAAATCCAAGGCTTCAGGACCAACACAAATCGTATCGGAATTGTTCTCAGAGCCATCTTCACAGCGCGAAACCACAAAGTAACAGTTCTCCTCCGTCGGATGATACGTTACGTTTTCTATATTTGGCTCAACCGTATTGGCCTCAAAATGGAAATCCTCTTCCGCATAATTCCGCGAAAACACATGATAATACTCGGCTCCTTCAACGCCCTCCCACTCAAGGTCCAATTGAGATGCTGAAAGATGAGCCGTCAAGTTGCTTGGTTCCTCGCAGTGGCCAAAACTGCAATCGATTGGCACGATGCCCAAATCCGAAAAAACTTCCTCAAAATGATAGACTATCGGCTCTTGAAATATCTGATGGTCAGGCAAAAACAGCAGAAACTGGTTGTTCCCATAGTCGTAGATGCAATCAGGATATAGGGCATAAAACGAGGCGCTTCCCCCATCAATGCCAACCAAAGGGAACTCTACATGGTATTCTTCACCCCAAACATGGCACTGCGCATCATCAGCATTGGTCAACAATTCCATGAAAAACACATCCCTGCCATTGCAGCCATATTGATGGTACAAATTGTTCATGGTCAAGGTCTGCCCATAACCGCTAAAATCATTCTGAAAGTGAACCAAGACATATTGCCCACCGTCGAGCAACTCAAACAGATTGTATTCCACTCCATTACAATCCGTAAAGGTAAAATCCTCAACTTCGGGCGGGCACTCGGCCTTCAACTGCCAACCCAATGCAAGAAATGCCAATACAAACAACGTCTTTTTCATATTCAGGTAGTATGGATTGCAAAAGTACAAAAACCTCTCAATCCGAAAAATAAATCATTTCTTTTTCTCGCCGAGGCCGTAATATTTGCCGTGGGAATAGGCCAAAGGCTTGGCGTGGTTGAGTTGGAACGCGCCCGTGCCCTTGTCGATGAGTTTTTCCTCTGCATTGACGGCCACCACCTCGGCAATGAACATATCGTGCGAGCCCAATTCCTTCACCTCCACCACCTTGCACTCGATGCTCAACGGCGACTCGGCAATCAAAGGGGCTTTCACGATTTGGGCAGGCTCAGTATGCAAGTGCATCTGCTTGAATTTGTTGTAGTCGCGGCCTGAGCGCACGCCGCACCAATCCGTGGCGGCGGCCAAGTCCTCCGTCGTCAGGTTGATGACGAACTCCTTGTTTTTCATGATGAGTTCGTGCGAGTGGCGTTCCTTGCGGACGGAGATGTAGCACATGGGCGGATCGGAACAAATCGTTCCCGTCCAGCCGATGGTGATGATATTGTAGTTTTCCTCGCAATCGCCGCATGTGACCATCACGGCGGGCAAGGGATAAATCAATGTTCCGGGTTTGAAGGGGATTTTCATAATATAGCAATACAAATTATTGATTTACAAATAGTTCGAAGCATTACAAATGCTTCTTATCAAAAGAGTCTTGTTTTTCTTCCCATAGTTTCTTTCGTTCAATCCCATGTTGACGTGCCAACTGCAAAAACTCTGTTCGGAATGATTTCATAACCATTTTCAGCTCTCGCTCACGACGAAAAAAGGCTATCGTGCTAAAAGAATAGTCGGATCCTAGTTTCGTTCCAATAAAAAAGTCATTGCCATTAAACGCAGCAGAACGAGAAAAGCCTCCTCCTATACCGAATAAATGAAAGTACGACATATTCTCCCACTTAACCACCTTGCTTTCAGGAATCCAGGCTGGTCCAGATACTTTCCTTTGCTCCAATCCCTCATCTGTCAACCTAATATTGACTTTGGCATTTGTCAATTTCGAAATGCAAAACAACGAAAGACACACGATTATAGATATGAAAATACAAAAAACGCCCAAACCAAGCCACTGATTCAGAGATGAAAATAACGGCTTAAGCATTCCTTTAAACAAATATACTAAAACAATTGGTATGATTATACTTAACACTGACGTCCAATATTCTGGATAAATTGTAATATCGTATCCATCAGGATTGGGAGTAATCTTTTTGGAGGGCTTTTCTTTTTCGGTCATGGATGATTGTTTTACGATTGCAAAAATAATGAATTTCTTAGTCATATTGCGGAGAACAAATCGTTTTTGTATTTTTGCGGATTGAAAACAAGAATACCATGTATGCCGAACAAACTACATTGAATCCAATTCAGTTGCACCTGCTTGAAATGTTCAACCATTGCGACAGTGAGAAGATGATGCTTGAATTGAAAGAAGTATTGGCCGAGTTCTATGCCAAGCAAGTTCAAGAAGAAGCTGACCGTCTTTGGGATGAAGGTACTCTAAACGGTGAGGCCATTGAACGCATTCTTGATGAGCATTGGAGAACGCCTTATTCTGAAGCAAAATGAGAAGGATTGTTATTGACACCAATTGTTTGGTCGCCATACTACCTTCAAAAAGTCCCTACCACAAAGTGTGGACAGACTTTTTGGAGCAGCAGTTGGAGATTTGTGTGTCAAATGAAATCTTGATGGAGTATGAGGAAATCATTTCAGAAAAAACTTCACCTGCTTTTGCAGAAGCCATCATCAAAACGCTGATAAACAAGCCCAATTTTATCAGGGTCTATCCTACTTGGCGTTTCGGTTATATTGTGGCAGACCCAGACGACAACAAGTTTGTTGACTGCGCCATTTGCGGAAGAGCAGAATTACTTGTTTCAAACGATAAGCACTTCAATGTTCTGAAAGACATTGGATTCCCGTATGTAAAGGTATTGAGAATACAAGATTTTGTCCAACTATAACGTCAAAAAAGTATAACCTTCAGGTCTGATGACGTAAACTCCATCGCGATTGATTTCTTGCAATAAATAAGGATTCACGTGTTTGTGCATTCTCACCACATCCACTGAACAACCCAAAAGACGCTCAAGGAAACGCTTCAATCGAACTATCAAATAGGCTTGAGGCTCCATTTCAACACAAACATCAACATCGCTTCCTTCAATCTGTTCATCTCGCGACACAGACCCAAACAGGCGAAGCGAACGGATTCCGAAGTTTTTTCTTAACTCATCCTCTTGATTTTCAATCAATTCAATATATTCATTTTTTGTCTTCATATTGCAAAAGTAATCATTTTTCTAAACAACCACCAAATAATAAAAAAAATCCCGCTCCAAAGAACGGGATTTTTCATTTCAAAAACGCTTTGCGATTACTCGATCGTCCAAGTCGAACCGCTGTTCAGCAGGTCGTCCATGTTCTTGATCTTCGAGGCGGCCTTTTCCTTCTCGATGACCTCGACGAGGCTGTCGTTGAAGGTCGGGGCTTTCACATCGCGGATGACACCGATGGCCACGGGGAAATGAGGCGGCATCATGTGTGCCAGCATCATGTGGATACCCGTGTCTTCGGTGGTCTTGTCGTGGACGAGAATGTCCTTCTCGGTGATGCCGTTCTCGCCAATCTTCACCACTTCAAGTTGGTTACCATTCAGACGGATACCCTTGTCGCGGTTCTTGCCGAAGATGAGCGGCTGGCCGTGGACGCACTTCACCTGCATGTCGTCGCGGACGTCCTTGCCGGTGATGTTTTCATGCACGCCGTTAGAGAAGATCATGCAGTTTTGCAGGACCTCGGTCACGGCGATGCCGTCGTGCTTGTACGATTCCCAGAAGATTTCGCTCAGCTCCTTCGGATTGATGTCCACGCCACGAGCAAAGAAGGTAGCCTTGGCACCGATGGCGAGTTCACCAGGATTGAACGGATCCTCGTAAGTACCTTGCGGCGAAGTCTTGGTCTTCGTGCCACGGAAGGTGCAGGGAGAGAACTGACCCTTGGTCATACCGTAGATACGGTTGTTGAACAGGATCAGGTTGATGTCGATGTTACGACGGCAGGCGTGTATGAAGTGGTTTCCACCGATGGCGGTGCAGTCGCCGTCGCCGGTGATCATCCACACGCTGAGGTTCGGGTTGGCCAGCTTCACGCCAGTGGCGGCAGCGGCAGCACGACCGTGGATGCTATGGAAACCGTATGTATTCATATAGTAAGGGAAGCGCGAGGAGCAGCCGATGCCAGAAACGACAACGATGTCTTCCTTCTTCTTACCCAACTTCGGGAAAATGTCTTGAACGGCCTTCAAGATGGCGTGGTCACCGCAGCCGGGACACCATTTCACCACTTGATCGCTTGCAAAATCCTCTTTGGTCAGCATGACCTCTTGTTCGATATTCTGATTTTCCATAGTCGTATTATTTTAAAAGGTCGTTAAACTTAGCTTCAAGCTCGCCGATGGTGAACGGCAGGCCCATCACCTTATTGAATTGCTCACACTTGTATTCCGGGAAGTTCATGCGCAGGTACTTGGCGAACTGGCCGCGGTTGATTTCGCAGACCACGATCTTCTTGTGACCTTGAAGCACTTCCTCAGTGTTGCGCGGCAGCGGCATGATGTAGTCGAAATGGGCGTGAGCGATGCTCTTGCCTTCTTCCATCAGGCCTTCGACGGCAGTGCGGACGGTGCCGAAAGTGCCGCCCCAGCTCACCACGAGGAGGTCGGCATTCTTGTCACCGTAGATTTCTTGCAGCGGAATGTCGTTGGCCACGCGGTTGATCTTTTCCTCACGGAGTTCGGTCATGATCTGGTGGTTCTCAGGATTGGTGGACAAGTTGCCCTTGCCGTTTTCCTTTTCCAGACCGCCAACGCGGTGACGCAAACCGGGCGTTCCCGGAATAGCCCATTCGCGGCGGAGCCATTTCTCGTCGCGGCGGTAAGGCATATAGTTCGGGTCGTCGGCCTTGGCCAACGGAGGCGTGATGCTCGGCAGGTCAGCCATCTTGGGGAGACAGGCGTCATGTGCTCCATGGCGATACGGGCGGCTTCGTAAGCGGTGTAGAAGCAACCGGCAGAGCTGCGGGCAGCGATGACCACGAGCGGAGCGTCACCATTGCGGCCGTAGAGAGCTTGCAGCAGGTCGCTTTGTTCCATCTTGGTCGGCAGACCTGTGGAGGGACCGCCACGCTGCACGTCGATGATGACCAACGGAAGTTCCGTCATCACGGCCAGCCCCATGGCTTCGCTCTTCAGCGAGAGGCCGGGGCCGGAAGTCGTCGTCACGGCCATGCAGCCTGTGTAGGCAGCACCGATGGATGACATGATGCCGGCGATTTCGTCTTCAGCCTGATAAGCCTTGACGTTGAGGTTCTTGTATTTGGTCAGTTCGGCCAAAATGTCGGTGGCGGGAGTGATGGGGTACGAACCGAGGAAGAGCGGGCGGCCCGACTTCTCGGAGGCGGCCATCAAGCCCCAAGCGGCGGCGGTGTTGCCGGTGATGTTGCGATACTTGCCCTTTTCGAGGTCGGCGGCTTCCACACGATAGGTGTTGGTGAAGAGCTCCCAAGTGTCGGCATAGTGGTAACCGGCGTCGAGGACGGTGCGGTTGGCCTTGATCACTTGATCTTTGCCTTTGAACTTGGTTTCAAAATACTTGTAAACGGTGTCGAGTTCACGGTTGAACAAGTACATCACGATACCGAGGGCAAACATGTTCTTCGACTTGAGCATCGACTTGTTGTCCATGCCGAAGTCCTTCAGGGCCTCTTTGGTGAGTTCCGAAATAGGGGCTTTGACCACCTGATAGTCGGCGAGGGTGCCGTCGACGGTCGGGTCATCGGCATAGCCGGCCTTCTCGAGGGCCTTTTCGGTCACTGAGTCGGAGTCGAAGATGATGATGGTTCCGGGGCGGAGCCAACGCATGTTCGCCTTGATGGAGGCGGGGTTCATAGCCACGAGGACGTCGCAAAGGTCGCCAGTGGTGTGGACAGGTTTGTGTCCGAAATGCACTTGGAAGCCAGAGACGCCAGCCACGGTGCCTTGCGGTGGGCGGATTTCAGCCGGATAGTCCGGGAAGGTGGCGAAATCGTTTCCGGCAAATGCTGTTGAATCCGAAAATAGATTTCCGGTAAGTTGCATACCATCGCCCGAGTCGCCCGAAAAACGGATGACGACATGTTCAAGGGCTACAACCTTACTTTTTGCTGTCATATTTACTGATTTTTAATTTGATGATTTTACATGTAGAGTAATTCGCTGCAAAAGTACATAATAAATAGGTGCAAAATCGAAAGTTTCCCGTTTTTATTTTCCTTTTTAGAATGAAAAACACATCCCTTTCAATATCAACGACTTGAACCATTTCCTTATTTAGACTGAATAAAAATTTCCATTTTAGGCTTGTTGGAATGAAAGTTGTAGTATTTTTGCGGCACTAAAACTCAAAACAAACATTAAAATTAAAAACATTATGGCTTACAAAATCACAGACAGCTGCGTTGCTTGCGGCACATGTATCGACGAATGCCCGGTGGGCGCTATTTCGGAAGGCGACATCTATGTCATCGACCCTGACACCTGCGTTGGTTGCGGAACCTGCGCCGGCGCTTGCCCGAACGAAGCAATCGTTGAAGACTAAATCGAGAAATGAAACTGCATTAAAAGGAAAAAGCCTGCCAAAAACAGGCTTTTTTTCATTTTTTTGTCAGTTTTGAAAAGTTTGGCAAAGTATTTGCTATCTTTGCCGCGTTCTTTGAAACAAACTCAAACAAATAACCTTATTACTAACTTAAATCATTAAAAAATGAAGAAATTAGCATTGGCACTCGTGTGCTTCGCCAGCGTTGCTTTCATTGCAAGCTGCACCCCGGAAATCACCAACCCGGAACCCTCAATCGCCGTCAAGACGGGCGAAAACTATGTGTATGACGGCCAAACCGTCGACATAGGCCAAAACTACACACTTGGCTTCCGCGCTGCTTCCAACAGCCAGACCATGAAAGAACTTGCCACTTTCAAACTCAATGTCAAGTTCACCACCTTGGATGACACTGAAACCAGATCTTACGACTCCATCATCAATGTGAGTGGAACTGAGTACACCTTTGAACAGGTCCTGAATTTCGGTTTGACCAATAATGAAGAAAGCAGAGAATTGGTCGCCAAGGCCATCTTCACTGCCACCATCACCGACGTTGACGGCAAGATGAACAGCACCACCATCAACCTCAACATCAACCAACCCGCCGTTGCTTTGGAACCCAAGGATTTCTCATGGGTCAGACAAGGCAGCAGCGATGCCACCGGCCTTGCTGAATACGGTCTGGAATGGACTGGCAATGGCAAGGAAGTCTTCGCCATCATCAAGCCCGTTGCTGGTGCAGAAATGTACCTGATCCTTCCCGAAGATTGGGCTGCCGTTAAGACCGATGTCGATAAGGCCGCTTTCTTCAGCGATGGCGTTTACAGCGTGATTTCCGATTTCCGTGGCGTTTCCGCTTGGAATTCCAAGGACTATGACTATGTCATTGGTACCCGTTACAATGGTGAGTACCACATGATTCACATCACCCACGGCGAGGTTCAGACCATCACCAACAGCCAAGGTCAGACCATCCGCACTGACATCACCATCACTGGCCAGTCCAAGTAAAGAAACACATCATTCCTAAAAAATTCCCCAAAGGTGCGCCGTAATGGCGCACCTTTGTTTTTGCAACCAACACAAAAATCTGGGCGGAATCGGGCAAAAAATCATCGATTCCGCCCAGTTTCTGTAAAAATGTGGGCGGAATTAAATAAAATTTCATCGATTCCGCCCGAAATTTATTATTTTTGCGGCGAAATTGATTCAGTTATGGCTACTTTAATAGGAAGAGAAAAAGAAACTGCACTGCTGCGGGAATACATCAGCTCAAACCACGCCGAGTTCATCGGCCTCTACGGGCGGAGGCGCGTCGGGAAAACCTTTCTCATCAACCAAGTGCTGAAAGACGAACTGACGTTTTCCGTCTCCGGGCTGCTCTACGGGAAAAAGTCGGAACAAGTGTCGGCCTTCCAAATCGCGCTGCGCGAATATGGCTACGAAAAACCGCTGTCGTCCAATTGGTTGGAGTTGTTCCACGCCTTGCAGGAACTGATGGCACAAAAAGCAAAAAACGGCCAGCCTTGCGTCATTTTCATCGACGAACTTCCGTGTTTCGACAGGAAAGGCGGCGCTTTCGTGCGGGCTTTGGGGCAGTTTTGGAACACTTGGGCCTCGTTGCGCGACGAGGTGAAACTCATCGTTTGCGGCAGTGCCACCTCGTGGATGGTGCGCAACATCATCAACAACCGTGGCGGGCTTCACAACCGCCTGACACACAGCATACATCTTGCGCCCTTCACCCTAAAAGAAACTGAAAACTACCTGAACGCCAACGGCTTCCACTGGACACGCCAGATGACAGCCCAAGCCTACATGATGCTCGGCGGCGTACCTTACTATCTGAGCCTTCTGAAAAACAACGAAAGCCTTGCCCAAAACATCGACAGGCTGTGTTTCAGCAAGGGCGGCGAACTGGCTTCTGAATACGAATCGCTGTATAAGTCGCTGTTTGACAACGAGAAACCTTATCTGAAAATCATCGCGCAATTGGCGGCCAACAAAAAAGGCCTCACCCGCGTGGAACTCACCAAGAAACTGAAAACCGCCGACAACGGGCATATCAGCAACCAATTGGAAGACCTCGAAAACTGCGACCTCATCCGCCGCTACCACACCCGCGAGAAGAAAATCAAGGCGACGGGCGGCATCTTCCAACTCACCGATTTCTTCACGCTGTTTCACCTCACTTTCGCCACCAAACAATTTGAGGATCAACAATATTGGCTTCATCACCTCGGCACCCCGACCGTCAACACATGGTACGGCCACGCCTTCGAGCGGCTTTGCATGGCACACATTCCGCAAATCAAGAAAGCCCTCCGAATCGACGGCATCGGGACGGAGTACTACGCTTGGCGCAGCAAGGCGAAGAACGACAAAACCCAAATCGACCTCATCATCGAGCGCGCCGACAAGATGATCAACCTCTGCGAAATCAAATACAGCGAAGGCGCATATCTGCTTGACAAAGAGGAAGCTGCAAAAATCAGGAAACGTCGAGCCGCCTTCGTGGAACAAACCGGAACTCGCTGCGGCATCCTCCCCACCCTCATCACCGCCAACGGAGCCTCGCAAAACAGTTATGTTTCAGAAATGGCCTTTCAACTCACTTTAGATGACTTGTTTGAAGACTAAAAAATCAGAATCCGGGCGGAATCGAGCAAAAAATCATCGATTCCGCCCAGATTCTATATAAAAGTGGGCGGAATCGAAAAAAATTTCATCGATTCCGCCCGAAATTGGGATATTGGTTTGTAGGGCCGTCTTGTCATGGAGTCGCAAAAATGTCCAGGGAACGACAGCCACGATGCGACAGCCCTACAAGATCATTCCGCCAAAGCGTGGCTGATTTTCCGATTGATTTGCAACAACCGTTTTTCGTCCATTTTGACGACCGCGCGGTCGTAAGTCATCAAGCCGTTGAGTTCGGTTTCGCAATCGGTGGTTTGCGTGTAAACCGCCGCCGAAAAACCTTGGAAAACCATCTTATACAGCATATTGGCGTATTCAATGTATGTGTCGGTCACCTTTTCTTCGGTGTCAAACTCAACATAGCCCCAGCCTTGGTCTTTCACCCAAGTGTGGCCATCCACCTTGCGCCCGATGCCGCCATATTCGCCCAAAACCGTGGCGCGGGTCGGATCATAAAGCACCATCTTCGGCTCGGGATAGTGGTGAAGGTCGAGAATGTCGCCGCAAGTGTAGAAATTTCCTCCTGAAGCGGGATTCACAAGGCGCGTCGGGTCGAGTTTCTTGGTCATTTCAACGATTTCAGGCGTCTTGAACTGCCCCCACGACTCGTTGAACGGCACCCAAACCCCAATGCACGGCACTGATTTCAATGTGTTTATGATTTCCGTCCACTCTTTTTTGTAACATTCCTCCGATTCAAGCGAGCGCAGGCTTTCAGGGCCTTGGTAGTATTGCGTAGTCTGCCACTCAGGGCCGCGACCGCCGCTCGGCATGTCCTGCCAAACGATGAGGCCGATACGGTCGCAATGGTAGTACCAACGCGCAGGCTCCACTTTCACATGCTTACGTATCATGTTGAAGCCCAAGTCCTTAGTTTTCTGCACGTCGTAGGCCAAAGCCTCATCGGTGGGGGCGGTGTAAAGTCCATCGGGCCACCAACCTTGGTCGAGCGGGCCGAAATGGAAAATCGGGAGGCCGTTCAAAGTGAGACGCACTATGCCATTTTCGTCGCGCTGCGTGCCGAAACTGCGCATGGCGAAATAACTGTCTACCTCGTCAATCACTTTTCCTTTACGCAACACTTTGACTTTCATGTCATAAAGGAAAGGATGGTCAGGTGTCCATCGGAGAAACTCTTCCGGCATGTTGACCTCCACAGGCTGCCCGTTGATGGACTTGCCCATAGCGACAGTTTCGCCCTCAAACGACACCTCAACTTGGTACAAATCGTCCTTGGTCGGGTTGGAGAAATCCACATTCACGCTCACCGTTGCCTTGTCGAAATCGGGTGTGGTGACGAGATTTTGGATGTAATCTTCAGGCACATTTTCAAGCCAAACTGTCTGCCAAATGCCCGTCACGGAAGTGTAGAAAATGCCTCTTGGCTTCGTAACTTGCTTTCCATGAGGGATGTAACTGCTGTTGGTCGGGTCCCAAACGCGGACAACGAGGTTGTTTTGTTTCCCTTGCAATGCCTGTGTAATGTCGAAAGTGAAAGGAGTGTAACCGCCTGTGTGTGAACCAACTTTGATGCCATTCACCCAAACATCAGCCATCCAGTCGACGGCACCGAAATGAAGCAGGATGCGACCATTTTTCCAATTGGAAGGAACGTCGAAAGTCTTCTGATACCAAAGCGCATTGTCAGGTCCGACCTCTTTTTGCACACCCGACAGCGACGACTCGATGCAAAACGGCACGAGGATGTCACCCTCATATTTTTGTGGTGCCTTCTCCCCTTTCGCAGTGATGGCGTATTGCCAAAGGCCGTTGAGGTTTTTCCAAACAGGACGCACCATCATCGGACGCGGATATTCGGGCAGGGCGTTTTCGGGTGCGACTTGCTCCGCCCATCTCGTCTTGATTTTGTCGCCAGCGGGTGCATATTGGGCGACAGCCATGTTTGCTAACAGCATTGAAATTAGTAAGAATTTGATTTTCATAGAATTAAATATTATTCTTCTGTCATTTCTTTGTTAAACGCATCGGCGGCGGAAATGAGGCTGTGGATGGCGCGTGGAATCAATTCCTCAAGTTGTGGCTCAGTATCAAGTTGCTGTTCGTAACAAATCCATACTGAAGCCCCTTTATCATGCTCATCCTCAAAGTCATAGAGTACCGCCTTAACCACCTTGAAGTCCCAATTGACCTTGTTACAGGCCATGATTGCCTTCGCAAAATTGTCGTCCGTCACATCGAAAACACCGGGCAGAATCAGGCGGAAAAAGAGCGGGTCGTCGGCATCGTTCCAAAGGAGGAAATTCCAGCCGTCGTAGGTGAAATTCAGGCCTAAATCATTCTTTTTCGCAACCATTCCTTGCGACTTCAAATATTTGGAAACCAATTGTTTAACTTTCATTTTCAATTCTTGTTGAAACCGATGCGCGTCTTGGTGGAATAGGTCGGGTTCTTGTATTTCAGCACGTCGACGAGGATTTTCTGCGAAATCGGCACATCGTTATAGGCAGCAGTCATGGCGGCCTCATTGACGGCCTCCGTGATGTCGCCCGCATTGAAATCGTCTGACATTTTAGCTAATTCATCAAAGTCCAATTCCTCGCAGGGACGCTCTTTCAAGTGGTCGATGAAAATGTCCTTACGCGCCTCAAAATCAGGTTGCGGCACGAAAAACACGCGGTCGAAACAGCCTACACGCATGATGGCTTGGTCGATGAGGTCGGGGCGGTTGGTGGTGGCCACCACGAGGATACCTTTCTTAGAACAATTGTTCATCATGCCGAACAAGGCCGAAATTTGCTGCGTAATGTTGCTATCCTCGCCCTCGCCGTTGGGATTGGGCGCAATGAACTCTATTTCATCAAAGCAAAGCACAAACGGAGCCTTGATTTCGGCGGCATCGAACACCCGTTGCAGGTTGTCGAGCACGCCGTCCTGATAGATATGCCCCATCTCCACGCCCTTGATGATGGAATAATTGAAGCCCAATTCTTCCGCAAAACTCTCAAGCACAAGGCTTTTGCCACATCCGGGAGGACCATAAAGCAGCACGCCGTTGATAGCCGGCAACTTGTACAACTTCGCCTTTTCGGGATTTTGAAGGGCAAAAAGCACCTCCTTGCGCAACTGTTCCTTCAGTTCGTCGCGACCCGTCACATTGTCGAAGCCGCTGCCTGAGCCTTTCTTGAAAGTGATGGTCGGACCGCTGTTGTCATGGTCTGGTGTTTCGGCCTGCGGGTTGGGGTTCTCCTCCTCCATCTTTTTCGCCAATTCGGGCATTACCTGTTCCAACAAAGCCTGCGCAAAATCGGCAGCCGAAGCGAAACGATCGTCAGGCTTTTTGGCCAAGGCTTTCAAGAGGATAGCCTTCATGTAATCAGGCAGTTGCACCTCCTCAGTTTCCAAAACGAGGTCTTGTTTCCGCGCCTTTTTCACGGCATCGGCCACCAACTTCTTGTCGCCATTGGCAGCCGCCAAATCCACTTCCCACGGCGACTTGCCGAAAATCAGGAAATAGAGCAGCGCACCAGTGGAGAAAATGTCGCTTTTCACCGTATACACCGCGCGGAAAGTCTCGGGAGCGCGGAAAAACGGCTTCAAGTCCTCAACGGAGAAAGTCGGGCGACCTTTCACCATGTAAGAAATATGCCCCAAGTCGATTATTGTGGGCATCAGCATACCGTCCTCAAGTTCTTGGAGCATGATGTTTGACGGACGTATATCGTTGTGTATCAATGCACGGGAATGGATGAACGACAGGCCGCTTAGCACACACAAGGTAATCTGCACGGCATCCTCCAAGTCGAAGGGGCCTTCGGAAGTGACCGCCTCCGACAGCAGCACGCCGCGATAGAACTCCGTCACCAAATAATGGAAGGTTTGGTTGCCCTTGCGCACCTCGCCGTTGTCGACATAGCGGATGACGTTCTGGTTCTCGTCGGTGTTCAATTCCTTGCAGAGTTGGATTTCGTAGACCTCCTTGCCCTCAAACAGTTGCTCGCGAGGGATGCTTCTGAGGTCGAACACCTTCATAAAATACATCATGTCATCAGGCCCAAGCACCGTATATGACTCAGCCACAATACCTTTCTTTATGAACGAGTTGATGACATATTTGCCAATCTTCTCACCTTTTTTGAATGTTTCCATACGTTTGAAATTTATTGGGCAAAGGTCACGATTTAATTTGAAACATACAAGCAGAGAGGATGAAAAAATTCTTGCGCTATTTTTTCCAAAGAAAACATCGGGTGGAAAAATGACAAAAACAGACTAAAAATCGGGTGGAAAAATGACAAAAACAGACTAAAAATTGGGTGGAAAAATGACAAAAATTTCACTATTTATTATTGTAATATCCAAAAAATGAGTATTTTTGCGTTCAAAAATCAGATACGAAAATGTTGAAGCGAAAAATAGAGGAAGAAATCACCCAATTCTTGTCAGTTCCATCGAACAAAATCCTACTGGTTGACGGAGCACGACAAATCGGCAAGACCTATATCATCCGACATGTGGGCAAGAAACTGTTCCCCAATTATGTGGAAATCAACCTACAAGCCGACAGTACAGGTAGTCGTATGTTTGCCAATGTACGGAGCGTAATTGACTTTTACACCATGCTCGGCACCTTTGCTGGAAACAAACTGCGCAAAAAGGAAAACACACTCGTTTTTTTGGACGAAATCCAAACCTATCCCGTGTTCCTCACTTTGTTGAAGTTCCTGAAAGACGACGACAGATACACCTACATCTGCAGCGGTTCGCTGCTTGGCGTGACTTTGCTCCAAACGCCGAGCATTCCAATAGGAAGCATTGAAACCTTGCAGATGTATCCACTTGATTTCGAGGAGTTTCTTTGGGCAAATGGATTTAACGAGGAAACCATTTCGTTTGTGCGGGATAAATATCTTGCGCAGCAAAGCCTTGACGACTCCCTTCACCAAAGGATGATGACACTTTTCCGTGAATATCTTCTGACCGGCGGCCTTCCTGATGCCATAAATTCCTATCTCTCAGAACGAAACATTATGAAAATGAGGCGCATACAAACCGAAATCCATCGTTATTATGGTGCCGACGCCTCGCGTTATGATGCTGAACACAAACTTATAATCCAAAACGTGTTCCAAATGATTCCCTCGAACCTCGAAAACAAGAAAAAGCGTGTCGTGGTAAAGGATATAGAGAACAAGGCAGGGAAGCAATTCTCTGATTACCAAGACGAATTCGACTATCTGATTTCTTCTGGCATTGCGCTTGAAGTGAAGGCCATTTCCAATCCAAGATTCCCTTTGGTGGAATCTGCGCGGAAGAACTTGTTGAAACTCTATTTGAATGATGTCGGACTACTGACCAACATTTTGTACAAAACCAACATCCTGCCCATACTCGAAGATACGCCAAGCATCAATTTAGGCTCTGTTTACGAGTCGGTGGTTGCCCAGGAACTGAAGGCACATGGCCACAATCTGTTTTATTACGACAACAAGCACCACGGCGAAGTGGATTTTCTCATCGACGACTACGACAATCTCTCAGTATTGCCTATCGAGGTGAAGTCTGGGAAAGACTATAAAATACATGTCGCACTGACGCACTTCACCCAAACACCTGACTATCATATCAATAAGGGCATCGTTTTATCAAACGGCCAGAAATGGGAGACCAAGGGAACGATCATTTACATACCTGTCTATTTCGTGATGTTTTTGTGAGAGGAATAAAACTTGAAATGGACAAGAGAAATAAAATAATTATCTTTGCACTCTTGTTCAAAGTCTGATGAAAAGATACCTTATTATAATAATCATCCTACTGGCATCGGCATCCTTGCTTGCAATGCACTCGTCGGAGAGTGTAGGTCTGACTCCAAAAAAGTTGGAAACAGAGCAACTACCCGACCTCAATATCCCCCGTTACGGCCACTGCACCTTCATTGTCAATGGCGAACTGACTGTCATCGGGGGGCATACCACAGGGTTCGTTCCAACGGCCACGGCAGAGTATTTCAGCGGCGGCACTTGGCATACGGTGCAAATGGTCTATGCGCACGACTTCGGCATTGTCGTTCCTATGAAATCTGGCAAAGTGCTGGCCTGTGGCGGTGCCAATGAGCCGTTGGGTATCGGACAAACTTTCACGGCTGAATGGTACGACCCAACCACCCACACCTGCGAGGGCTTCGGCTGCATGGACATGAAACGCAGCAACTTCTCCGCAACTGAAATCGACAGCGGTCGTGTGGTGATTTCGGGCAACTGGTATAGCGATGACTGCATAGAACTATTTGACGGCCACTCGACCTTTGTTCGCGTCAAGGAGGTGGCTGCAAAGCGTTCCTGTCCCTATATTTTGCGCACGGCAAAAGACAATGTGATGATATTCAGTAGTTTGGATACAAAACACACCAGTGGCATTCGTCCTGACAGCATCATCGTTGACCAACTATGGGGCGAGCCTTTCCACGCGCCTCTGCTTGACGAATGGCGTCCGTTGGCCTACGACATTCCTCGAATAAGCGATTTCTGTTTCATCGGCGACGAGGCTGCCGACGACTACGCTTACTTGCTGCCCGTGAAAAACGCCGAAAACCAAATAGGCTTCGTCAAGACCAGTGGCACCGACTTCAGCCTGCTTTCTACCACATGCGCAGTGCCAACAATGTTCCAAGGCGATAGCATCCATTATCATTTTCCCGTGGTGGACAGGAAGCGCGGACGGGGCTATTTGGTGGGCTTTAACCGACAAAGCAAACAGGTCTATGTGTTGCGAGTGGATTATACGGAGAATCCTGCGCCATTGACGCTCTATTATACCGACCCGCTGAATAGCATGGGCCTCTGTTGGCCTGCCCTCAATGATGACGGCAACCTCATCCTTGCCGGTGGCCTCGACAACTCCAACTACTATCCACTCAAGTCTGTAGTGTTGTTGCGCGTCAATCCTGATGCGCCTTTGCTGGCCGCCCATGCCTCGTTCCCTTGGCTGTGGATTGGGGTAGGCTTGGCACTTTTGGCTGCATTTATCGTGTACCTTATTATTCGCACACGAAAGGCAACACAATGCAAAGACGAATTGGTGGAAGAAGTGAGCAAGGCCAACGAAACGGAAAATCCGACTGCCTCAGCGATTAGCGTTGCAGATGGCGAACTGCTACAGCGCATCTGCCAACTGATGGAGGAAGAGCACCTTTACTTGAACAGCGGACTGAAATTGTCAGATGTGGCAACGACGGTAGGTTGCAACCGCAACACACTATCGGCCTGCATCAACAACCTGCGCCACTGCTCGTTCAGCCAGTTCGTCAACACCTATCGCGTGGAGCACGCCAAGCAGTTGCTCAGCCAGCCCGGCACCCACGCCTCGGAGGTTTGGATGGAGTCGGGGTTCGCGAACGAGACGACCTTCTTCCGCACCTTCAAGGCCATCGTCAGCATGACGCCTTCCGAGTGGAAAAGCCGTAATCAGTTATAAATCTGCTTACAAAACATCATTTGTAAGTTGATTTTGACGATTTGTAAGTACAAAATCTTTCTCGTATTCCGATTTTTGCAACGCTGTTGCGAACAGCGTTTATTGTCTAAAGATTTGAGCAACTATAAATCTTAAAATTCAACCAATATGAAAAAAATGATGAAGGCAGTAGCAGCCGTAATGCTAATGGCGGCGGTAGTATTTACCGCAGGATGTAACAAACCGGAAGATGAACCTAATAATGACGAGACCGTAACGGTAACGGTTACCACTATCACACCTTCTGACATCACTACAAAAACCGCAGTTTGTGGAGCTGAGGTCGTTGTAAGCGAAGGTGTTACACTTGAGGAGTTGGGCGTATGCTGGGGCTTCCAAGAAAACCCAACTGCAAGTGAAGAGCATCTTTCCACCGCCCAATGGAACGAGTCTTTCACCTGTAAACTTACTGAACTGAAACCCAATACGGTTTATCATGTCCGCGCATACGCCAAGAAAGGCTCTGACTATCATTATGGTGCGGATAAAAAATTCACCACTGAGAAACAACCGAGCGGGAATGGTACTTACAACGGCCACGACTACATTGACCTTGGCTTGCCAAGTGGAACATTGTGGGCCACCTGTAATGTATATGCCGAAACACCTGAAGGCTTAGGTAGTTACTTCGCATGGGGTGAAACTACGACAAAGGCCGATTACGATTGGAGCACTTACAAGTATTGCAATGGCAGTGAAAACACATTGACCAAGTATTGCAACGACGCCAACTATGGTTACAACGGTTATTCTGACGAACTGGTCATTTTGCAACCAGAAGACGACGCTGCCACGGCCAACTGGGGCACGGGCTGGCGCATGCCCACCATTGAGGAATGGGAAGAACTAAA
>CACXUM010000028.1 GCA_902770835.1 uncultured Bacteroidia bacterium | reverse complement strand
TTTTCCTCTTCCTCAAGGTTGATGTTGCTTTGCTTGAAGTCGCCCTTGCTGTTGAACACGATGAACTGTATTTTCTTCCCGAAGCGACTGTTGAGGCGGGTTTCGAGTTGCGGAATCTGCTCTTTGGCGTAGGCCTGCGCATATTTGGCGAGGTCGTTGCCGCCTTGGTAAAAATACACGTCGAAGTTGTCGTTCATGTAGTACGACCAATGGAAGTCGCCGTACTGCACACGATTCTTCCCGAAAGGCATGTTCATGCCGTTGTAGAACTGGGCATGAGCCATCGGCATCAAGGCCATGAGCAGCAAAAACAGGAGCTTGTATTTCTTTTTCGAGGGCATCAAATCAAAATTAGCGTACAAAGATAGGCAATTTCTGAATACTGAGGAAAAATCCTTATCTTTGCCCGAAATTCTTGTAATATGCTTAAACTCGAACAATTCATCTTCAATCCATTTTCGGAAAACACTTACATCCTTTACGACGACACCAAGGAATGTGTCATCATCGACCCGGGCTGCTCCAACAAAGGCGAGGAAGACCGCCTGTTCGGTTTCATCGACAGCCACCAACTGAAGCCGCTGATGGCCATCAACACGCATGGCCACGTGGATCATATCATCGGCAATGAGGCCGTGAAAAAGCGTTATGGCATCCCAGTGGCGGCGCATCCCGACGCAAAGCCTGACTTCATTCAAGCCAAACGTCACGGCGCGTGGCTCGGCCTTTCTCCTGATGGCGAGTTTCCGTTGCCCGACATTGACCTGAAAGACAACGAAATCATCAAAGTGGGGGAGAGCACTTTGGAGGTGATTTACACGCCGGGTCATGCCCGAGGCAGCGTCAGTCTTTATGCCGAAATCGAGGGCTGGGTCTTCACTGGCGATGCGCTTTTCAATCGCAGCATCGGGCGCACCGACCTCGCGGGCGGCGACTTCAGGCAACTGATCGAAAGCATAAAAGAGCGGCTTTTCCGCCTGCCCGACGACACGGAAGTCTTCTCAGGCCATGGCGAAAGCACCACCATATTCGACGAGCAACGCTACAACATGTTCCTTGGATGAAACGGCTGTTTAATATATTGGTTTTCTTTTGTTTTGCATCAACAATGGTGGCGCAAGAGGAAACCCGCATTGTGGACAGCCTCGAAAACATCTTGCCTACCCAAGAAGGCCGCGACAAGGTGTTGACCATGATAGAACTGACTTGGGAGTTTTACGAAATCTCCTTCGATGATTGCATTAATTGGGGTGAAAAAGCCATAAAAGAAGCACAAAATCAGGGTCTTGCCGATTTGGAAGCAAAGTCCCACTATGTCTTGGGAATTCAGTATTGCTATCACGGCGACCTCGATTTGGCCAAACAATATCTTTGGCAGGCGTATCACCGGTTCATGGCACTTGACGACACCAATAATGCCTTCGAGTCGCTTTGGAATATCGCTTTTTACGAGTTGAACTTGGGTAGTATTGATACGGCGTTTCCTGTGTATGAGCGTGCTTTGGCTTTGGCGCAACAAATCAACGACACTTCCGCGTGCGCCTATGTGAACGCCAATTTGGGTATGATTTGCTACAAACGCAACGAGCTGGAGGCCGCCACAGATTATTATCGGATGTCACTCAGGCAGTTCCAACGACTCAATGATGAGGTTATGGTGTTGCGAGTGGAAACCAATTTGGCCACGCTTCTTTTCGAGAAGGGACAGCCCGAGGAGGCAAGGCGAATGTATTGGAAACTGATTCCGCAGTTTGAGGCCATCGAAGACAACTATCGTTTGTTCCTTGCACACAAGAACTTAGGCTCCATCTATGAAAGCAGTATCATCAATTTCGATTCGGCTTTGTTTCATCTTCGGAAAGCCATTGATTATTCGGGGATGCCCATGCCAAGTCCTGAAACCGTCGTTTTGGTCAATTATGACAAGGCTTCGGCATTGGTGGGCATCGCGGATGTATTGGCACTTCGCGGCGACCATGCTGCTGCCATCGCAAAATACCTTGAGGCGTTGCATTGGGCTGAGGAAAAGAATTTCCAGTATGGTCAGATGGAGGCTTGTGCTGGATTGGTACAACTCTATTCGCAAATAGGTCAGGCAGTTAAGTCGCTTCAATATTATGAGCAATATGTCGAACTTGAAAAGGCTTCGGGCATTACCGTCATGCGGCATCTGTTGAACAAACACTTGGCCATGGATTATGCCCGATTGGGCCGTTTCGACGACCTTTACGCTATCATTGAAGGCTTTGAGGATGATAATGAGGCTCTGATTCGAGAAAATTCGGATGTATATGAGCAAAACCGAACGCTAAGGTATGACGCCGAAGACCTTCTCCAACGCTATGAAGCCCAAAATAACGAGTTGGAAATGCTAAAATCCCAGCGCAACCAATACCGTTTAGCCTTTTTCGGGCTGCTCTCATTGGTCATCGCGACCTTGGTTTTGTTGTTGGCACGTAAAATTGTTCGGAAAAATCAGGTTAAAATTGAAAAGGGTTGAAAAAAACATTACCTTTGCACCCCGTAATCTTGAATTTTTAAATATCAAATCCTTAAATAACAAATCATGATCGAGAAAATCACATCATCGCAACAAGCTATGGACCTCGAAGCCAAGTACGGGGCCCACAATTATCACCCGCTGCCAGTCGTCCTCGCCAAAGGTAAGGGCGCCAAGGTGTGGGACGTCGAAGGAAAAGAGTATTTCGACTTCCTGTCGGCCTATTCCGCTGTCAACCAAGGCCATTGCCACCCGAAAATCCTGAAGGCCTTGACCGACCAGGCCGAGCGCCTCACTCTTAGCAGTCGTGCTTTCTATAACGACGCACTCGGCGTGTGGGAAAAATATGTGACCGAATACTTCGGCTACGACAAAGTGTTGCCCATGAACTCGGGCGCCGAAGCCGACGAAACGGGCCTAAAGCTCGCCCGCCGTTGGGGTGTCGTCAAGAAGGGTATCCCGAACGACAAGGTGAAGATCGTCTGCTGCGAAGGCAACTTCCACGGCCGCACCATCACCATCATCACGATGAGTAACGACCCCGAGAGCTATGCCAACTACGGCCCCATGACTCCCGGATTCATTCGTATTCCTTACAACGACCCCGATGCTCTTGAGAAAGTGCTTGAGAAAGAAGGCAACGAAATTGCTGGTTTCCTGCTTGAACCCATCCAAGGCGAGGCCGGCGTGTATGTGCCGGACGAAGGCTATCTGAAGAAGTGCTACGACATCTGCAAGAAGCACAATGTGCTGTTCATGGCGGACGAAGTGCAGTGTGGTATCGCCCGCACGGGTAAGATGCTGGCTTGCGACCACGAAGGCGTGCGCCCAGACATCCTCATCTTGGGCAAGGCCCTCGGTGGCGGTGTGGTGCCGGTCTCCTGCGTCTTGGCCGACGACGACATCATGCTGAACATCAAGCCCGGTGAGCATGGCTCCACTTTCGGCGGCAACCCGATTGCTGCCCGCGTTTCCATCGCCGCCCTTGAGGTCATCAAGGAAGAGCACCTGATGGAGAACGCCGAGCGTCTCGGTAAGATTTTCCGCGAGGAAATCGGCAAGATTAAGAGTCCGATGATTGAGAAAGTCCGTGGTAAAGGTTTGCTCAATGCCGTGATTATCAAACCCAAGGATGGCAAGGAAGCCTGGGATGTGTGCCTCAAGATGCGTGACCTCGGCCTGTTGGCCAAGCCCACCCACCAGCACATCATCCGCTTCGCTCCGCCCTTGGTCATCACCGAGGCCGAGCTCCGCGAAGCCATCGAAATCATTAAGAAGGCAATTGCTTCGTTTGAATGATTTTGACGGATGAATGAAAAAAAGCCTCTCGTAAGGGAGGCTTTTTTCGATTAATACATCATCCCAAACACCCAAAGTGGAATCCTGTTGTGATGCCCGACCTCGATACCGTCCATCGCCAAAAAACTGTTTTCAATGTCCTTGATTTGGTCAAAACTCTTGTTTTTGCCCCCCACCTCGAAGAGGTAGGTCTTGTTCACGAGGAAGTCGCCTTTTTTCGGGAAGGTAACAGTCTGTGTTTGACTGAGTTGGTTGAAGAAGAAAGTCTCCCTCACCGTCCCGATTTCTGGCTTTGACACCAGCGCATACATCAGGTTGGGGTTGTTCAGGAAAATCTTGTCGGGGCGTGCCAACCCTTTGAAACTTTTTGCCTCGCTTGAGAGCAGCCCGAGCAAGCCGCCGCGCTCCAAAGCGTGCATCATTTTCAGGCCTTGGTTGCGGTCGGTGTCCAACTCGGCGTAAAGTTCGCTCATCACGGGCGTTTGAGGAACCTTTTCCGCCAAAAGCATCAGCATTTTCTTGGTCTTTCGAATGGTTGACATCGACACCTCATCAATGGCTGGATAGTCGTTTCCAATCACTTGATTGATAACCTGTTGCAAGCGCATGTCATAGCCTTTTTTCACTTCCTTGTAGAAGGGGTAGTAGCCTTGCTTCAAATATTTCTCAAATGCGGGCAGCACCTTGATTTTCGCACAAACGTCGTTGGCAATTCGGACGTGGTTCTTCAAAATGTCTTCCAATTCCAACGGTTCGCATCGGTAAAGTCCCTCAAATTCAAGATATTCGCGAAACGACAGACCAGGTAGGTGATACACTAACTGTCGCCTCGAAAGGTCACCTTGCTTGTGGTCCATCCTCAGCATCGACGAGCCTGTATAGACGACGTTCATTTGTGGATAGTCGTCGTAGATGTTCTTCAGCAGGGTTTGCCAATAGGGATGATGATGTACCTCGTCGATGAAAAGGTGCGTTCCACCGTGCGTGTAGTGGTAGTCCATGAGGTCAATCAGGCTGTTCGAGGCAAACCAGAGGTTGTCCAACGAAATATAGAGTGCTTGCCCCGTGTCGCCGAAGTTTTCTTTGATGCGTTGCAGCAGCAGGGTGGTCTTGCCGCAGCCGCGCGGCCCATTGATGCCAATCAGGCGGTCGTCCCAGTCGATGTGGTAATAGAGGTTCCTGTGGAAATTTGTTCCCACGGCGGCCAATCTGTTGCGATGGCTTCGCATGATTTCTTCCAAGCCTTCCAATTCTTTCATGGCGTTTTAGATTTTCGCCGCAAAGGTACGAATAATATTTGAATCTACATTATTTCAATGAAAATAATGTTTCTATTCACTAAATATTGTCAAAACTATAGTTTTATAAATACTAAAAAGTGTCAAACTATAGTATATAAAAATACTAAAATGATATGAATATAATGTTTCTATTCATTGTTTATGTATTTTAAAATACATTTATTACAGGGAAAGTGTTATCTTTGCCGCATAATTCAAAGAATCATATAATATGCTTCCAAAAGTATCAATAATCATCCCGGTTTATAATGTGGAACCATACATTGAAGAGTGTTTGCAATCAGTAATGCGACAATCATATAAGGGAGAAATTGAATGTATTCTTGTTGATGATTGTGGTACTGATAATAGTATAGAAGTTGCTGAACAACTCATAAAGGATTATAATGGCTCCATCGATTTCAAGGTTTTGCCTCATACACATAACCAAGGTCTTTCAGCAGCAAGGAATACGGGTATTGATGCCGCTTGCGGTGACTATGTTTATTTCCTTGATAGTGATGACTGGATTTCAGACGACTGTATTGAAAAATTGACGCAACCTCTTGACCTTAAACGGTATGATTTTGTTGTAGGACATTATGAAAGGGATGGTAAGGATTCAATTGTTTCTTGTTCAGATGGAGAATACCATTATAATGGGTTAAAAGCTCGAAAAGGGATGAAAGGTGATATTCCTGTGTCGGCTTGTAACAAGTTATTCAGAAAAAGATTCCTTTCTGATAATCAGCTGTTGTTTGAAGTTGGAAAAGTTTACGAGGATTCTATTTTTTCATTTGATTTGGCATGTGTTGAAAGGAGATATTATGTAGTTAATTCTGTCACTTATTATTACAGAAATAGGGAAAACTCTATCACTACAAGCAAAGACCAAGATAAGATTGTAGGTTATGTAGGCTGGTTTCATAGTTTGAGAAACCGTGTCAGACAGGACAAATACAAAAACATCGATGGAATCTATGATTATTATCTGTTTTGGGTGAAGAGGGTTTTTCGATGGATTTCAAGAGTTGAGATGGATGAAACGATGCTTAACTATGTCCAAAAAGAAACTAAGGATTTTCTTGATGTCATTCCCAATATAACTTACTTGAGCAACAAACATGATAGAGTGGTTTATTTTTTCTGTAGAAAAGACCAGACCTATTCTCGCTATCAATATGTCAGACAGCAATATACAGAAAAGTATTCCAGTCGGTTATCGGGAAGGATTATGAGGAATCTTTTGAATTTGATTCCTTCGAAGAAAGTAGAATGTTCATAAAGATATATTCTACGGTGGTTTCATATTCCTTTAGCGCATTAATCTTCTTGATTTTCCGCCAAACTACTTGTGGCTCTTCAAAAGAATACATCAGATAAGACCATAGTTCCTTCATCCTGCCCAAAACCTTTGGGCTTCCCCCTGCATGGCGCAGTCTGTCCTCATAAAGGTCAATGATGTAAACGTGCAGCCGTTCCGTCCGTTCCGGCGCATTCCATGCGCCTCCCCGAATCTCCTCCGCCAAAAACGGATTAGTCAGCAATCCTCGCCCCAACATAAAACGGTTCACGGGCTGCGTGGCCACATGGATACGTCCAAAACTTTCGACAGAAAAAATGTCCCCATTATAAACCAAAGGCGCATTAATATAAGGTATAAGGCTTTTGAACCGCTCCACATCGGCCTCGCCTTTGTATAATTGTTTCCCAATGCGCGGATGGATAATCAATTCACTAAGAGGAAACTTGTTGAAAATCGGGATAATGGCCTCAATCTCATCGGGGCTGAAATAACCGAGGCGGCATTTCACACTGAAATCAATGTCGATTTGCTCGAAAATGCGCTCAAGCATCGCTTCCACCATGTCAGGGTAAGGCAACAGGCCGCAGCCGCGTTTCTTGTTGGCCACCCTCGGAAACGGACAACCCATGTTAAGGTTGATTTCCTTGTAGCCCAATTGTTTGCATTGTTTGGCGAAGCGCAAAATTTCCTCAGCATCGGTGCTGAGGATTTGTGGTGTCAAAGTTTCAACATCATTGAATTTCGGGTCAATTTCCTCGCCTTGCAGGTTTTTGGCGTGCTCTTCTTTGTGTATTCCCGTGAAAAATGGCGTATAGAACTTGTCGATGCCGCCAAAATGCCGCTTAAACACGTTGCGAAACGGCGCATCGGTGATGCATTGGAAAGGGCCTAAAGAAAGATGACAATCAGTGCCGCTCATTTCTTTTTCTTGCGTGAAGAGGTTTTCTTGCTTTTGCCAAGACCCAACAATATTTTGGCTATCAGGGTGATGAGCAGCACAAAAGTAAGATAAACCGCAATGCGGCTCAAGTAGTCGCCGTGTTTGGCATAGAAGGTGATTTTCGTGTTGGCTTTCAGCGTGGCCTTGATGGCATCAGGCACCCAGTATTGGGTTTGTTGAAGCACGTCGCCGCGCTGGTTGAAGAACCCGGAGCGACCTGTGTTGGCCGAGCGGGCCACACAGCGACGGTTTTCGATGGCTCGCAGTTTCGAGAACTCGAAATGCTGTCGGTAGCCAGGAGTGTCGCCCCACCAGCCATCGTTGGTGATGACAAAAAGCAGGTCGGCTCCTTTTTTGCAGAAAGTGCTGACATATTCGCCAAAAGCCGATTCATAGCAGATGGGTACGCCAATCTTGTGGCCATTGAAGTTTAGGGTTTTAGACTCAGGGTCGGTCTTGAGTGTGCCTCGAGCAATGCCCATGGTGATGCTGTAGTTCTTCAAAAACCCCATCCACTCGGGAATGGCCTCCACACCGGGTGTGAGTTGCGACTTGTTGTGCAGTTGCAGGTTAGTCGTGTCGATGAGCAGTGCAGAGTTATGGCAATAATAATAGTGGTTGGTGCCATCAATTTGCCGGGCTGGAAAATCGTCTTCCATGCCTCTTGGCACCCATTCGTATGTGGTTCCGCCGATGACGAAAGCCAGTTGTGGAAAGCGTTTCACATAGTCATGCAAAGTATTGAGTGCATCGGATTGATCCAGCTCATGCAGCCAAATGCCTTCCTGAATGGCTGATTCGCTGCTGACGATGAAGCGCGTTTTGGGTGTCACCAAGGGCAGCGACAGATTAATGTTGTTTTGTATGACTTGGGCGTCAAATTGATGGTCGAATTGCTCGTTCCAAGGGTCGCAGTTCTGCTGCACGACGATGACTTCAGTGTCGGTGCCTTGCTCTTCGTAATGCTTGTACATCGATGTACTGAGGAGGATGGGCAGTAGAAGAATCACCGCCTCAAGGCCGATGCTGATGAATATCGGTTTCGTCTCTTTCGCTTTGAAGAATTGGATAATGTTGACAATCAAAATGTTGACCAATAGCACCCAAAGCGTTCCACCGACCACGCCAGTGTATTCGTACCACTGCACCCATTCCACTCGCAAGGAGAAGACATTGCCCAAATTGAGCCAAGGCCATTTGGCTGCCCAAAGGTAGGTGAGGTATTCGAAGGCGAGCCAATAGGGGATAAGGAAGAGATTGCCCCACGGGTTGTTGCACACCTTTTTCTTTGTGAGATGGAACACATTGAAAACGATGGACATGAAGAGCGCGTTCAGCACCCATGCGGCGATGGCGGCTGGCGTGGCGTTCCAAACCCACCAAGTGGTGGCCACGTTCCAGACAAGGAAAGCGAGAAACGAGAGCCAGAACAGTTTGCCCTTTTCGCCTTGGGCAATGCGCCCTTCAATCAAAAGAAGCGGGACGAACCCGATGAATACCAACGGAGCGATGCCCCAAGTGGGCCATGCAGCGGTAAGCAAGCCGCCACTCAAAGCGGCCAATAGAACCCCTCTCATGGATGAGGGTGCAGGTGAGTTTTTTTCTTTGTTCTTCATAAGAATTTCCAAAAATTTGGCAAAGTTACGATTATTTGTCCTATCTTTGCACAAATTTTTATCCAATGAGAAAAGTATATGAAGTAGCGGGCTTTAAGTTTGCTGTTGAGATGCCCGACAACGCAGCGGAATGGTCGGAGTTGGCGCATTACGAGCCTTTCCTTTCTGAGGATTCAGGCACGATAGTTTTTGTTGCTGAGTTGGTGGAGAAGATGCCTGATATGTCAGGGAAACAACTCGTTACGGCAAGTTGCATAGCCAAGGATCAGCCTCGCATCGAGTTGTATGAGTTGGACGGGCAATGGTTGATGGAAGCTGCTCCCGATATGGATGCGCCTGCAAGGGTGTATTTGCTCACCGACAAGGCTTTTTCCAAGGCGCAGTTCCGCGTCCTCGGCAGTAGCAGGTTCTCTGTCAATACGGTTTTGATGCTGATGTTCGCCCTTTCTACAGCCTGCCTTGATACGCTTCTCATGCACGCCTCCGTCACGATGAAAGACGGCAAGGGCTATCTCTTCCTCGGCAAGAGTGGCACAGGCAAGAGTACGCACAGCCAACTGTGGATTAATAATATAGGTGGTTGCTCCTTGCTGAACGACGACAACCCCGCGCTTCGTGTGGTGGATGGCGTGACGCGCGTCTACGGTACGCCGTGGAGCGGCAAGACACCGTGCTATCGCAACCTTGATGTCCCCGTCGGGGCCATCGTCGACCTCCATCAGGCCAAGAAGAACGCCATCAGGCGGCAGTCGATGGTTGAGGCATACGCCTCGATTTATGTTTCGTTCTCAGGCTATCGCTTCATCAAGTCGATGGCGAATGGCTTCCATGCCACCAACGAGAAAATCGTCAGTTCGGTGCCGTGCTATTCGCTCGATTGCCTGCCCAACGCTGAGGCTGCATGGCTTTGCTACAAAACAGTATCGCAGTGAACGAAGCAATGGAAGCCCTCGACCAGAAGTTGGTAGAACGCCTGAGCAAAGGCAATAGGGTTCCAATCATTCCTCAGGGAATCAGTATGTTGCCTTTTATTAGAGGTGGTGAAGATAGGGTGATGCTGCGCAAGGAAGACCATGTTGGAGTAGGTGATGTGGTGTTGGTGAAGTATGGCAATCACATGATTTTGCATCGAGTGTATGCCGTTGAAGGTTCGACCTTGGTATTGATGGGCGATGGCAACCTGAAAGGCAATGAACGGGTGAAACGGGAGGAAGTGTTGGCCACGGCCTTGGAGGTGATTAAGCCCGATGGCCGATGCCGCAAGTTGGGAAAGGCGTGGCTTTGGCGGCATAGCCTGCCGATGAGGAGGTATCTTCTGAAACTGCATAGGAAATGGAATAAATTAATGAAGAAATAGAAAGACAATTAATTATGAGAATTTCGAAAGGCTACACATTGCGCACTTTGGGTCAGGAGTACATCCTCGTCGCCGAAGGCATAGAAACGGTCAATTTCAACCGTATGATTTCGATGAACGGCACCGCCGCCTTCCTTTGGAAACAGGTGGAAGACAAGGACTTTGATGCCAAAATGCTTGTGCAACTCCTGATTGACAATTACGACATCACCCGCGAGGTGGCCGAAAAGGATGTGGATCAACTGTTGCAATCGTGGAAAGAGGCAAAAATTGTCGAGGAGTAGCCGACGCTTCCAAGCGTCGATCGCATTGTTTGGGAATGTAGGTAACTATTAATTAATAAGGTGTAGGAAAAACGCAATGTCAACGACAGAGAAACAATATTTCGCCCTGATGCGGGCTGCCCTGTGGGGAACCCCCGTTGCCATCGATGAGGAAATCGACTGGAAGGCGGTGCTACGGCTGGCCCAATACCATGCCACCAACGTCTTGGTGTGCGGCACGGCCTCGCTGATGACGGGCAGCAACAAGCCTTCACAGGAAATGCTTGGCATGATGAAGACGCAAATGCGCTCCAATCTGGTGTCGCAACTCCAACTGAAGCAAATCCTGCAAATGTCGGTGAAGGCCTTGCGCGACTCCGATGTGGAACCGGTAGTGCTCAAGGGCTTCTCTTTGGCATTGCTCTATCCCAATCCTAACCTGCGCCAGTTTGGCGACATCGACCTGTATGTGGGCATCGACAACTTCCGCCGTGCTTGCGAGGGCGTGCGCAAGGGCTTGCCTTCGGCCTACAATTGGGGCAACGAAGGTGACGACTACAAGCACTACAATCTCGAGTTTGGCAACTACGCCTTGGAAGTGCATCGCGTCAGTGCGGAGATAACCGACCGCAAAGAGCGCGAGGTGTATGCCGCCATCGAGCGTGAAGGCTTGCACGAACATACCCAAAAGATTGACTATGAAGGCTTCCCGCTCACCATTCCCTCAAAGGAATTCATGGTGTTCTTCACCTTCTTCCATGCGTGGCACCATTTCCTGAGTACAGGTGTGGGCTGGAAACAGATTGCAGATGTGGCCATCACGCTCCATGCCTACCGCGACCAACTCGACCACGACACGCTCCGCCGTTACTTCAAAGACATGCACATTATGAAGCCTTGGCAGGCCTTCGGCTACTTGATGGTGCAGTGTCTTGGCCTACCTGAGAATGAGATGCCATTCTATACAGCGGCGAGTGCCTCCACCGCCATGCGGCTTTATCGCCGCATCATGGAGGAGGGCAACTTCAACCGCGACCGAGGTTTTCTGCGCCGCAAGCCCAAACGCCGCCTGTGGCATAAACTACATGCCTTCCTCGGAATCTTCGTTGAGTTTTTCCACCTTGCTAAAGTGTTTCCCGGCGCGGCTTTCCATGAGTTGCGAGCCTCGCTGAAGCGGGGATTCTCCAAGAACTTTGGCCATGAATAAAAATGCTTCCCATGAAAAAAATTCAAAAAAATTGCATTTTTTGTGTTGCATTAATGAAAAAAGTATTATTTTTGCAGCGTCAATTTCAAGAAGAAGTATTGGATTGAACAAAACAACTAACAATTAATAAACAAAAGTCTAACTTAAAAATTTACAAAAATGAAAAAGATGAACTATGAAGCCCCCGTGGCAGAAATGATTGAAATGCAAGCCTCTATGGTGCTGATGTCGTCACCCGAGTTGCCTGGTCCTAGCAACCAAGGTGGTCAAGGTGGTGGTCTTAATCCTTAAGGTTTCTAATTTACTAATTTTAATCAGTTTTACAAATTGAAACTATGAAAAAGAAGATTCTCTATGGTGTTTGCATGATGGGTTTGGTCGCATTGGTGGCCACCTCATGCAAGAAAAAAGAAGAAAGTGCCAATTCTTTTGGTGCTACTCATGGTGCTGTCGAAGCCGTCAGTATTGACGATGATAGAGCCTACATCGACCCTGTAACATATCTGACCATTTGGGACGAAGAAGACCAAATCAAGGTTTTCAATTTCCATAAGGGAAGATCGGCCGTTTTCCAAGTCGAAAATGCAGGTGCCAACACAGCCAACTTTGTCAACCAGGGTGAAGATATCGGATATGCCCCCGGTTATTATGCCTTCTATCCTGCTGAAATGGCTGCCGATACTTTTGATGGTGTTTACCAGAAGTTTGTATTGGATCCAGTCCAATTTGTTCGCTCTTTCTCTGATGATGGTTATAGTTATGGATTGCAGGATATTTCTATCCCGCAAGCGGCTTATACCACTTATCAACAGAATTACTATTACTTCAAAATCATTTTTGGTGTAGCCAAATTCCAAATGACATGTGCTCCCAAGAATGGTAAATCGAGGTATGTTCAAAAGATTGTGGTGAGAGACAATCACTTCAATCTCTGTGGTGAAGTAACCCTGAAGCCCAACAAGATTAATCAAGAAAAACTTTCTGAGTTGATGACTTATCTTAAAGCCGGAAATGATGAACAGTATGCTATCAAGTGGAATGAGTATGTTATCAGCCATGAGGGTGACGGTCTCGGTTATTCAGCTCTTGGTGGTGGCAAGGAACTTACTTACGACTTCACATCACTTAATAACATTGGTCATGGTGTCGGTTTGAACAATGTGGATGCGAGATCAATGATGGTTGGTTTGCGCCCAGGTGCTCTTGCTTATGGTTTCTATCTTGATGTCTATGTCTATGATAATTCGGACGAAACGGTGAAGAAAATTACCATCGACAAGTATGCAAATGAGAATCGCGCCTATGCGATGGAGCCTGCTAAGATTAAGACCTTCAATATCGGTAGCATAACCGAGTTGGTCAATAATTGGCAAGAAAACTAACTTAATTGTTTCAATCACATTAAAAAGCATCTCTCTCTGGGAGGTGCTTTTTGTTTTATTGCCTAATTGTCGGTCAAATCACTTGGCTGAATAGAAACGAAAAAAGCAAGCCCAACATCATCAGGCTTGCTTTGTTTTGGTGGTACCGACGGGAATCGAACCAGTGACACGAGGATTTTCAGTCCTCTGCTCTACCAACTGAGCTACGGTACCTCCGTTTTTGCGCCTGCAAAAGTACGACATTTTTCTGAATCCGCAAGAAAAAAAATGAAAAAAGTATGATTTTTTTGCCTTTGAAAATATTTTGTGCTGAAAATCAACAAAATATGAAATTCCACTTTCAAATAAAGCAATAAAAACTTGCTCATGGAGTTAAAAAATCGGATATTTGCAGGCCGTAAACCGTTTTCTCGCTCCAAAAGTGAGACAATGGGGTAACTCAGATTACATTGGTTATGAGAACGATATTGTTGAGAAACATACTTGTGGTCACTTTGTTTGTTGGATTGGGTGTAGATGTATTCGCCCAAGCCGATGTTGATTCGCCTTATTCCTTATTTGGGGTGGGGCAGGTGAGAGACAAATCGATGAATGTCAGGCTGAAAGGCATGGGTGGCGTGGCTAATGCCATGTTTGGTTTGGGTATGATTAATGTCGAGAATCCGGCAACCTATGCCAAAATCGACTCGCTGGCTTTTCTCTTCGATGCCAGTATCTACTTCAAATCGTCCATGTTCAGCACTTCCAACCTTTCTGAACGGTCGGCCAATGCCTCTTTCGACTATGTTTCGATGGCCTTTGGCCTGACGCCTTGGTGGAAATTGGCACTTGGTGCGCAACCTTATAGCGCCACGGGCTATACCATGCTTGTGAATGGTAGCCAACCCGAAGTGGGCAACTACACCAACCGTTTCAAGGGTACTGGTGGCCTGAACCAAGCCTTTGTGGGCACTGCCTTCAAGTTGGGCAAGCATCTCTCCATTGGTGCCAACGGTTATTTTGTGTTTGGCAACACCAAAACCGAAACCACGCTTTATTTCCCAGATTCGTTATACATGATTGGCTCGCGTCGCAGTGTCGATTTGATGGTGAAGTCCTTCATGTTCGACTATGGCCTGCTTTACGACACGCAGATTAATGACGACCTGCACCTGAGCGTAGGTCTTACCTATACGCAGAGTGTCAAGTTGAGCGGAGTGCAGACGCTGTTTGTCCGTTCCATCGAGGAGGATGCGGATACTGAGATTGAATATACTATCGATACCGTCTTCAATTCGACGAACAGGACAAAAATCACCATGCCTCAAGGTTTTGGCGGAGGCATCGCCTTGCAGAAGGGCGACCGTTGGGGCGTGGGCATCGACTTCAACTGGACGCAATGGTCGAAGTTTGCTCGCGAAGGTGTCACTGAACCTTTGCAGAATTCGTGGAAAGTGTCGGTGGGAGGTGAGTTCGTGCCGCGCCATTCGTCCATTTCCAACTATTTCACCCGCGTGACCTATCGTTTCGGTGGTTTCTATGAGCAAGGCTATCTCAACCTGAACGGATATAATATTAATAAGGTAGGCGTGACGGCGGGCATGTCGTTGCCTTTGCCCAAGACCCTCTCTAAGGTCAATTTGGCTATAGAGTTAGGCCAATATGGTACCCGCATGGCCGGCCTGATTCAGGAGCGTTACATCAGGGCCGATGTGGGCGTTTCAGTGTTCGAGCATTGGTTCATGAAACGGAAATACAGATGATTTCGCAAAACCGTCTGTTTTGGAACGATATTTGAATAAGGAATAACAAGTCAAACAATTAAAATAAGATCGAAATGAAAACTAAAAGATTTGTGCTGATTGCCCTCATGTTTGGAATGGCAATGAGCGTTTCAGCCCAAGAGGCAAAGGAGTCGAAGTATGGTGCCGACAGCGTGGCCTGCGTCACCAACCTGTCCACCTATCGCGAGTACTTCAAGCAGTGGGAGGCCGTCAAATACGCCCCCGAATCCATCAGTATCGAGATGGTGAATGCATGGAGGGAGGTTTTCCTGAACTGCCCGCGTGCCAGCCAGTATGTCTACACCAACGGCGAGAAGATCATGGAATACTTCATCCGCACCAACCCGAAGGATAAGGATGCCTACATCGACACGCTCTGCATGTTGATGGATGCGCGTGCCAAATATTTCTCCGTCGACCCCAAGACTGGTACTTCGCAAGTGGCCAACATCATGGGTCGCAAGGGCTTGCTCATCTATACCTACAACAAGAACCGTTACGAAGAGGCTTACAATGTGCTGAAGGATGCCGTTGCCCTCGACCCCTCGCAGTTGCAAGGTGCTTATCTTGATGCCTACTTCAAGGCCACCATCGACATGGTGAACAACGAAAAGGCCGAGAAAATGACCGTCATCAATGTGTATCAGGAACTTTCCGAGGTGCTTGACGACAACATTCAGGTGCTGGCCGAGAGCGTGACGCAACTTGAGGAAGCCAAGGCCGATGCTGAGACTTCGGGCGACACCGAGGCTGTGACGGGCTTCGACAAGCAGATTGAGAAGAACGAAAAGTCGATCAACAACAACAAGGGTACGAAGAGCAACTTGGACAACCTCTTCCAGCCTTACGCTTCGTGCGAAGACCTGATTAAGGTGTTCAGCGCGAAGATGGCCGAAACGCCCGACGATGTGGTGCTGCTGAAGCGTATCACCACCATCCTCGATAAGAAGGACTGTACTGAATCGAAGCTCTTCCTCGATGCCGCTGTCAGGCTGAACGAGCTGGAACCCAGCCCCGAGGCTTCCTACAGCTTGGGTATCAAGTTCTTCAAGGACAAGAAATGGAGCGATGCCGCCACCTTCTTTGAGCAGGCCACCAAGACGGAGAACAACGACCGCAGATACCGTGCCTACCGCAACTTGGGCATGTGCTACCAGAACATGGGCAGCCTCTCACGCGCCCGCGACATCTTCAGAAGATCCGCCCAAGTTGACCCCACCAACGGCGAGCCTTACCTCCTCATCGCCATGCTTTACGCCGAAAGCGCCAAGCAGTTCAGCGGCGAAATCGAAAGCAAGGCTGTGTATTGGGCTGCTGTCGACAAGTGCAACAAGGCCAAGGCGATTGACCCCTCGTGCTCGGAGAAAGCCAACGGCCTGATTCGCGCCTACACCGCCGCCTTCCCGTCGATGGAGACCATCTTCTTCAACGACTACAACGAAGGACAGAGTTTCCAAGTGGGTGGCTGGATTGGCGAAACGACCACCATCAGAGCCAAGAAATAATTGAAGCACCTGATTAAAATAGGATTGACAATCAACATCACAGCCTTTGTGGCTGTGATGTTGTTTTCGTGTTCAAACCCCGATGCCATTGTCATGGAAATGGGGTCGGACGACACGCTGTCGGGCATCGTTGCAGATAGCGTGGTTTTCTATCGCAGCGATTCTGGCATCATTAGCCTTGAACTCCATACGCCCCGTATGGTGCGCATGGAAACGGAGGACGACATCATGGAGTTTCCGCTTGGCTTCGAGGTCATCATGTACGACAAGGGACAAAAAACCACCGAACTCCACGCCGACTACGGCAAGAGTTTCGGCAAGTCACGCCTGATTGAGGCCCAAGGCAATGTGGTTGTACAGAATTTCGGCAGCAGCGAAACAATGTACTCCGACAAACTTTTCTGGTATCAGGACAAGAAGATGATTTACACCCGCTCGCATGTGAAGATTGTCACGCCCGACAAGCAAATCGAGGCTGATAGTCTTGTGGCCAAGGAGGATTTTTCAGAATATACGATGTATTCGGGTAGCGCGTTGCTGGATGTTGACGAGGAGAATTGAGCCATGAACAGTTGGATTATCGTTGTCGTCACCTTGTTTTTCTCCGCGCTCTGCTCGGGTCTGGAGATTGCCTTCAATAGCATTAATCGTCTGCAACTTGAGGTGGAGTTGACCAAAAACACGTTTTCGGCCAAACTTATCGGCTTGTTCTTCAAGAACCAGTCGCGATTCATCACATCGCTATTGTTGGGCAACAACATCGCGCTCATCGTTTATGGCATGAGCATGTCGCAGTTGCTCGATGCGCCTGTCGTGCATTGGCTACAGGCCATTTCGCTCAACAACGACTTTATGATTTTGTTGGTGAAAACCATCCTTTCCACCTTGCTTGTGCTGTTGGTCGGCGAGTTTTTGCCCAAGATGCTGTTTCGAATTAATCCCAATGCCATCCTGTCGTTTTTCGCCTTCCCGACCTTCCTTTGCTATTGCCTGCTCTATCCCTTAATCCTAATCTACACGGGCATTTCGGAGTTCATTATTCGTTATATGCTGCGCCTGAAAGTGGACAGCGAGGAATACAAGTTCAGCACGGTCGACCTGAACGATTTCATCGCCGAATATGCCGACACGCCCGAGGCCGATGAGGACATGCAGCAGGAAATCCAGTTGTTCCAGAATGTGATGGAGTTTCGCTCGGTGAAACTCCGCGAGTGCATGGGTCCGCGCAATGAGATTGAGTCAGTGAAATTGTCCGACGACATCGATACCGTGAAAGCCCGTTTCGAGGAAACCAAACATTCCAAGCTGATTGTAATCGGCGAAAGCATCGATGATATTGTGGGCTATGTCCACCTGAATGATGTGGTGCGTGTGATGGCCGAACACCGCAACGTGACGATGAAAGACCTTGTGCGTCGCATCGACTTTTTTCCCGAAACCTACACCGCCGACCGCTTGTTGAAGCATTTCATCCAGAAACGGCAGGGTGTGGCTGCTGTCGTGGATGAGTTTGGCGGCACGGCGGGCATTGTGACGATGGAGGATGTTGTGGAGGAGATTTTTGGCGAAATCGACGACGAATACGATGTGGAGGACGAAGTGGAAAAAACGGTTGACGACAACACTTTCGTTTTTTCCGCCCGCTTGGAGATTGATTATCTGAACGATACCTACAAGCTCGACTTGCCTGTGAGCGATGATTATGAGACCCTTGCCGGCATGGTGCTGCACTATTGCGAGAGCATTCCCGAGCAAGGCGAGGAGCTCACCATCGGCAAATATAGGGTCAAAATACTGAAAGCATCACACATGAAATTGGATGAAGTGGAATTGAAAATCATAAATAAATAATTGACAATCAGTCAATAAATCATTTTGAAAACATAAAATGGGGTAGTGTGAAAAATAAAAATGAAACAATTTTCCCCGCGAGTTGAAATCTTTACTAAATTTGCACGCTCAAAATTGAAGTTTAATAGTAAATAGATAAAAGAATTATGGCAGCAATTGAAAAAATCAGAAGACGTTCCGGATTGTTAATCGCAATCATTGGTATCGCATTGTTAGCGTTTGTCTTGCAAGACCTTTTCCAAAGTCAGGGAAGAAACACGGGGCCCGTTGTGGCAGTTGTCGATGGCGAAAAAATCTCCGTCAGGGACTATGAACTGCAGAAGGAAAAGAACCTTAATAACAGAAGGTCGCAGACGAACACCAACAACCTCTCTTCAGCCGAGACTTACAGCATCTACAACAGCACGCTGGAAGAGATGATTAAGAACAACATTATGACCAAGGAATACGAGGCTTCGGGCATCGGCATCACTTCCGAGGAACTCTACGACCAAATGACAGGCGAACACCCGCACCAGTGGATTGTGCAGAGTTTTACCGACGCTGACGGCAACTTCAGCAAGGAAAATGTGCTGAACTACCTACAGAACCTCGACCAACTTCCGGCCGAATATTACGACCGTTGGATTGACTTCGAGAAAGCCGTGAAGGAAAACCGCTTGGAAACCAAGTTCGACAATTTGGTGAAGGCTTCTTATTTCCTCCCCACCGCCTTGGCCGAAAAATACTATCAGAACAAGAACATGAAGGCTTCGGCTGATGTGATTGCCTTGCGCTACTCCACCATTCCCGATTCGACGGTGGTGGTTACCGATGCCGACAACAAGGCTTTCTATGAAGAGAACAAGTTCCGCTATGAGACCGACGAGCGCCGCGACATTGAGTATGTGGTGTTTGAGATTAAGCCTTCTTTGCAGGACCGTCAGGATGCCTTGAAGTATGTGCAGGACTTGAGACGCGATTTTGAGGCTACCGACAATGTGGCCAATTTCGTCAACGCCAATTCCGACAAGCGTTATGACAGCGCTTGGGTGTCGAGAAAGAATGTTCCTCAGCAGATTGAGAATGCCATTTTCGACAACGGCAATGGCGTGGGCTATGTCTATGGTCCTTACGAAGATGGCGAATCCTTCAATATGGTGCGTATCGTTGATATGCAAAATCGCCCCGACTCGCTGAAAGCCAGCCACATCTTGATTAGTTTCAAGGGTGCTTACAACAGTCAAGACACCATCAGCAAGGAAGATGCCGAGGCCAAGGCCAATGCATTGCTTGCCCAACTGAACGCTGTCAAGAACAATGACGAATTGTTTGCTGAATTGGCCATGGCCAACTCAACAGACCCAGGCTCGAAAGACAAGGGCGGCGACCTCGACTGGTTCACCGATGGCATGATGGTGCCGCAATTCAATGAATATGTGGTGAACAATCCTGTTGGTTCGATGGGCATTGTGGAAACCATGTTCGGCTATCACATCATCAAGGTGACCGACAAGACCGAGCCTCAGCCCAAGGTGCGTTTGGCCTATATGTCGCACGAAATCATCCCCAGCACTAAGACCTATCAGTCGATTTATGCCGAGGCTAACAAGTTTGTCACTGAAAACAGGTCATACGAAAAGTTCAATACGGCCATCGAGGAGCAAGGCTTGACCAAGCGCTCCATGCCGAGAATGAACAAGTCGACCTATCAGATTGCCGGTATCGACAATCCTCGTGAGATTGTCCGTTGGGCTTTTGATGAAAAGACCAAAAAGGGTGATGTTTCTGAGAAGATTTTTGAACTTGACAATATGCTGGTGGTGGCTGCCTTGACGGGCATTGTCCACGAGGGCTATGCTCCGCTGGAAGTGGTTGCCGAACAATCCAAGTATCAGATTCTCAATAAGAAGAAAGGTCAAATGGCTGTCGATAAGATGAAGGCTTGCGGCAACGATGTGAATCGCATGGTCAGCGAACTCGGTGCTGAATCGACTTCGGTTTCCGATATCAACATCGAGTCGCGCGTGTTGAGCAACTTCGGCGTTGAGGCCGACATCATCGGCACTCTCCTCGGTATGAAGGAAGGCGAGGAAGTGGGACCCATCGCGGGCAACAGCAGCGCGTTCATCATCAAGAACGTGAAGTTCAGCCAGCCTGCTGCTACCACCGACTACAGCGATATTATCAGGGAAAAGACCAGCCAGTTCACCAACAAGGTTATGAGCGGCAATGTCTACTCCGCCTTGAAAAACCAAGCCAAGATTAAGGACAATAGAACTGAGATTTTTTAAAAGTAGTAATCTTTGTTTTTCATGTTTGAATGGAAAGGTGCGTCGCGCAGACGCACCTTTTTTTCTTTTACCTATACTAACTCCTCAAAACTCTCGTTGTTAAATGAAATGAATCCATTAAATTGTTTGATATGAAAAAACTGAAATGCTTAATGTTTGTTGCCGCCGTTGCGTGCCTACTTGTGGGCTGCCGCAAGCCGGTTGAGGTTTCTTTTGGCAAAGATACCCAAGAGATTGAGGCTCAAGGCGGAAGTTTTGAAGTAGAGGTGAAATCGAATGGCGAGTGGACCATCGATGCCACGCCTGAATGGTTGGCTGTTTCTCCCATGTCGGGAACGGGTAATGCCACATTGACGCTAACTGCCCAACCCAACAACACGTCGGGAAGCCGCTCGGGAGAGGTCAAGGCTTCGACGAAGGACAACTCCGCCATCCTGACGGTCAACCAAGGGTTTGGAACATTTCTGACCCTTTCGCCTACATCCATCGATTGTGGTGACGCTGGTGGCGAGTTCAATGTGTCGGTCACGTCCAATATCAATTGGGCAGTATCGCAATTGCCTGATTGGGCGATTTGTACGCCAATGGAAGGCGAAGGCAATGCTACGGTCACTTTGACCATTGCGCCCGTTGTGGACGAATTGTCGACTTCGCGCGAAGCCGATGTGGTTTTCGGCAATGGGGAAAACCACATGACTTTGCATGTGACCCAATACCCAGATCCACAATTTACCATTTCTGCCACCCCCGACCTTCTCGAAATGGTTTGTGGAGGCGAGTCGAAACCTATTACAGTGTCGTGTGATGGCGCTTGGACGGCCTCTGCCACTGCTGATTGGGTGGCTTTGGACAAGATTCAAGGCGAAGGCGATGCCGAAATCATGGTGACGGCTGCCGAGAACCCCAACTTTGAGCCGCGAGAGGCGTGGGTTGTGCTGGTTTCGTCTACGGAAATGAAAGCCATCGTGACGGTGCGTCAGGAAGCCACTCCCGACCCGCATTTCTTGGAGGTTTCGCCGCAATCGTTCAGTTTTGGGAAAGAAGGTGGCGAGCAAACGCTCACTATTGCTTGTGATACGGAATGGAAAATCGAAATGGGCGTTGATTGGCTGTCGCTGTCTGAAACAATGGGAACGGGCAATGCTACACTCACGCTGACTGCCGCACCCAACAACATTTCTGAACCTCGTGACGTGGTTTTTGCTGTCGATTCGGAGGGCTTGAGTTGTCGCATTGAAGTGACGCAAGAGGCTGGCGATGAGCCTGTTTGGGCTTCGTTTGCAATGGATACCTTGTTTGTGGCCTATGCAGGTGGCACCACAGCCGTTGAGTTGACTTCCAACACTTTATGGTCGTTGCAGGCCTCTTCGTGGGTTTCCAATCTTCCCAACTATCCGACACAAGGCGATGCTATGATTTATCCCATATTTGACAACAATTCTTCCGAAACGCCGCGCTACGGGTTCATCAAGGCTTTGCATAACGGGCAAGTGCTGGCGGAAATGGTCGTGGCCCAAGAAGGCAAGCCCGACCTTCTGGAAACTGATGTCACCGAAATAGAGGTTGGTCCCGAAGGTGGCGTGTTCATTATTCATGTGAATTCCAACCAAAGTTGGTCAGCATTGACCGATGTAATGTGGATGCATTGTGACCCGACTGCGGGTTTTGGCAATGGGGACATTAAATTGACGGTCGATGCCATGATGAGTACCCGTCCCCGAATAGGGTACATTCAATTGAAAGCCGCATCGGGGAAATTGGTGGAAATAACGGTCAACCAGCACCAATAAGGCGGTAAAACCAAAAAAAGGAGGGCAAACGCTCTCCTTTTTTTGGTTTAAGGGGTGAATTAGAATCCGAAACTGAACCAGTACCAGAACTTGTTTTCCATCTCTTTCCATGCTTGGCGCGTGGAGGCGGCGAAGTCGGAAGTGTATTGGTTGAGGATTTCGGTGGCTTCCTTGCCTTTGCCGTCGGCGATGAGCGCTTTGGCCTTGTTTTCGATGGCGGGAATCTCATCAAAAGCCTTCTGTTCGAAGCGGTTGGCATTGTCCATCAAGGTCTTTTTGCAGCGGCCCCATTGCACGGTGGCGAGTTTGTTGGCCTTGCGGTAGTGCCAAATCCAAGCCTCGTCGCGATAACGCAGTTGGCCGCATTTGTCGAAGCCGTCGGGCACGATGGTCGAGCCAGAGAAAATCGGGATGCGCGGACTTTGGCCAGGGTTGTCGCAAGCCATCCAGCAGATGGCACCGATTTCGTCGGGCATCCAACTACGGCACTGGATGATGTGGTGGTAGCTGCTCCATGCCACGGCCACGGTGCGTTGGAAGTTGATGGTGCCGGGAGCCAAGTAATTAATGGTGTTCATCATCGCGCTACCCACCCATGGGTTGGCCACGGGGCTGATGATGGTGTCTTCAACTACGCCGTCGTCGGTGCGTTTCTTGCTGACCATCTTCACGTTGCGCGTCATGTCCATATCGGTGCCTTCGTAAGTGCTGCGGAAAAGTTCCATCACCTTGCGCACATCGACGTTTTCGTCTGGTTTCACCGAGAAAGGCAATTCTGGCATATCGCGGTTGAGGTTCAATGAGGGGGCCAATTGGCTGAGGATGAAAAACTCACGGTCGCTGTAGTTCTTGCCGCCACCATATTCGGCGCGGAAAGCCTTCCAGAAGATGAAGTCGCCCTTGCCGTCCCAAAGGCCGTATTTCTTGGCCACAGCCTCACAGTTGTCGGAGCAGTAGAAATCCTTGCTCTTGCGCTCTAATTTGCCGATGCGCGCGATGTTGGCCGAAACGCCTACTTCATCGTCAGGGATGCGTTTGGCAGCCCAAACGCCACCGATTTTGTCGGGGCCTTCGCCAAGGATTTCCATTTGCCACACCTCGTTTTTGTCGGCAATGGTGATGCACTCGCCGCCGTCGCCATAGCCGTAATCTTTCACTAATTGGCCGATGAGCTTGATGGCGTCGCGGGCATTGTCGCAGCGCATCAGGGCCACGCGCTCCAGTTCCTCAATCATAAACATTCCTTTTTTGTTGACCAATGTGTCTGGCCCTGAGAAAGTTGTCTCGCCTATGGCCAATTGTTTCTCGTTGAGGCACGGATAAGCAGTGTTGAGGTAGGCGTAAGTGTGTTCCACCTGCGGGATTTCGCCGGCTAATTCCACTTTGCGGTTGTCGAAGGGGTCTTCGGTGTGCATGGTGCCTTTGTAGACCTTGTACATCTCGCCTTTTTCGTGGTCGGCGGCGGGTTCCCAGCGCATCCAAGTGCGGTAGCGGCCGTCGCAGGTGTGCGAGGTGATGACTGAGCCATCAGTGGAGGCTTTCTTGCCCACCATGATGCTCGTGCAGTTGGCGCCAACGAGCCTTTCGTTTTCGTCCTGAGCCATCGTATTCAAGCCGATGAGCAAAAGACCTGATAAGAGTAAAGTTTTGATTTTGAACATAATAAATTAGATTTGTAGATTGATTTCCTAATTTGAAAGTCCAAAAATAGGAAAGAAATCGGTAGGTTGGGAAAAACTTCCGATATTATTTGAAAAAAAGCGGCAATAGGGGGTAGGGGGACTTCAAATCACTCGCTCGTTCACAATGCGCCATTCGCCCGGCTGCAAATCTCCAAGCGGAATATTCCCAATTTGGATGCGAATTAAGCGCAAAGTGGGAAATCCGACGGCGGCAGTCATGTGGCGCACTTGGCGGTTCTTGCCCTCGATGAGGGTGAGGTTGACCCAACTGGTTGGGATGTTGGCGCGGAAGCGGATGGGCGGCACGCGCTCCCAAAGGTTTTCGGGTGGGCTTACGATTTTTGCTTGGCAGGGTTTGGTGCGATAGCCTTTGATGGTTATGCCCCTTTTCAATTGATTGACAGCCTCTTGCGTGATTTTCCCATCTACTTGTGCCAAATAAGTTCGCGGATGCTCATATTTCGGGTCAAGCAGTTTTTTGATGAGTTTTCCCTCGTCGGTGAGGAGCAAGGCACCCTCGCTGTCGTGGTCAAGGCGACCGGCGGCATACACACCTGCGGGGAAACCGAATTCATCTAATGCCCGATGTCCGGCTTCGGGGGTGAATTGGCTGAGCACGCCGTAAGGTTTATTGAATAAGATGACCACGGTTTTCAATGCAAAGAGATTGCAAAAATAATCAAAAAAAACTCTTTGAAAGATAAAATCCGTATCTTTGCCATTTCTAACCTATGATTCGACGGGCTTTTTAACCATGCGAAAAGTAGTTACCAATTCGGATTTGAAGAATGCCTTGGGGCTGAAAGGCATCTTCGGCACTTGCGTGGCGGGGATGGCCTACGGATTTCTTCGTTTGGGCAAAATCAACCGTTTGTTCGATGGAGCCGCTGATTATCAGGGGCGTGAGTTTGCCGACCATTTGTTGGAAAACATGAACATCACCATCGATGTAGCTCCAGAGCAGTTGGAAAACATTCCCAAGGAAGGTGGTTTTGTGTTGGTCAGCAACCATCCCTTCGGCGGCATCGAGGGCGTGATGCTCCTGAGTGCCATCGCCAAGGTGCGCCCCGATTTCAAGGTGATGGCCAACTTCATTTTGTCGCATATTCCCAACCTCAAGGAGTGTTTCTTCGCCGTCAATCCTTTCGAGAAAAATCCCGAATGGAAGAGTAGCGTGGGCGGCATCAAAGGTGCCATCCAGCATATTGCGGCGGGCAATGGTTTGGGCGTCTTTCCGGCGGGCGAAGTGTCGCGTTATCACGGGCACGACTACCCTGAAGACTTGCCTTGGAGCACTTCCATCGCTCGCATCATCAAGAACGCGGGTGTGCCGGTCATTCCCGTGTTTTGGGAAGGACGCAACTCGAAGTTGTTCTATAAGGTCGACAAGATTCATAACATGTTGGGCACCGCCCGACTGACCAAGGAATTGATCAATAAACACGACACCTGCTTCAACCTGCAAATCGGCAAGCCGATTCTGCCTTCTGAGGTGGCGCAATACGAGAATCCCAAGGAATTGGCGGCCTATCTGCGCAGCCGTTCCTACGCGCTTGAAGCCAATATTCCGGCCAAAGCGGTGGAGAAAAAGGAAGTGAAACAGGACAAAATCGATGCGCCGACTGACTTATCGCTCATGTTGGCCGAATTGGAGTCCATTCGTGAGAAGTCTTTCCTCTATTCGACCGTGAATTTTGATTGCTATTTGGCCGATTATGAGGACATTCCGAACATCATGCACGAGATTGCACGATTGCGCGAGGAAGCCTTCCGCGCCATCGGAGAAGGCACAGGCAAGAGCCTCGACCAAGACGAATTTGACAAGTATTTCAAGCAGATGTTCCTTTGGGACAATGTCAAGCAGAAGATAGCGGGATGTTATCGCCTTGGCATCGGCAGTGAGATTGTTCCCAAAATGGGAATTAAAGGCTTCTATGTCAGCACTTTGGTGAATATTGATGAATCGTTTTCGGATAAGTTGAGCCATACGATTGAGTTGGGGCGTTCTTTTGTCACCCTTGACTACCAAAAAGAGGTGCTGCCGATGATGCTTCTGTTGCGCGGCCTTTCGGATGTGGTGGTGCGCTATCCTCAAATCAACCATTTCATTGGTCCTGTGAGCATTAGCGCATGGTATCCGAAGTTCTACCTGAGCCTGATTGCCCAGTTTGTGGCCGAAAACCATGCCATTGAGGACGAATTGAAGGACAAAGTGACGCCAAAAACGCCCTTCGTCCCCGATTTCCTCAAGGTGGATTCCGAAGCCTTGATGAAACACAACATGGGCGGTGTGGAAAAATTCGACAAGTTCCTGCTCCGTCTGAGCAATGGCGAATACCGCCTGCCGACCTTATATAAGAAATACCTGAAATTGAACGCCAAGTTCCTCTGTTTCAATGTCGACCCCAATTTCAACGACACGCTCGACAGCCTGCTTTTCCTCACCTTCACCGACTTCCCCGAAGACGAGGTGATGCCGCTTTTCCGCGACAGCAGCGACGAAGAGAAGGATATCGTCAGGAAACGCTTTGGGTATATTTGATTTTCATGCAGTTTTTCACGCAGAATACGCTGAATCCGCAGAACCTGCCGGAGGCAAATTTAGCGTCGCATTGCGCTTCCCATAGTTCTGCGATTTCTGCGTGCGATAATCGTTATTCTTCCGATTCTTCTTCCTCAATGGTTTGGGCAAAGAAACTGAAATTCACCTTTCCGTAATGCCTTTGCTCCATGAAGTGCGGATGCTCCTCAAAGTGCTGATACTTATCGTGTTCGAGCACGAACATGCCGCCTTCGCGCAACAGGTTCCGCTCAAAAATGAGGTTGACCAATTCGTTGTAATGTTCGCAGTCGTAAGGCGGGTCGGCGAAGATGAGGTCGTACTGCATCGTGTGCTTGTCCAAAAAACGGAAAACATCGGAGCGGACGACAAGCAGCTCCTTCATATTGAGTTTGTTGGCTGTCTCGCGAATGAACTTCACGCAACCAAAGTCTTGGTCGACGGCCACGACCTTGGGGCAACCTCTTGAGACCAATTCGTAGGAAATGTTGCCCGTTCCGGCAAACAAATCCACGGCTTCGGTTTCCTCAAAGTCGAAATGGTTTTCAATGATGTTGAACAGGCTTTCCTTGGCCATGTCGGTGGTGGGACGCACGGGCAGGTTGGTCGGAGCCATGATTTGCCGCCGTTGATATCTTCCTCTGATAATCCTCATCTTAACACTTGATAATGAATATAATAATACTGAAACGGGACTCCATTCAAACCCTTGCCGTCCTTGAATTCCGGTTGTTCCACGAACCGTACCACCTTGAGATAGCGTCTGCAAAGGTCGATGATTTTTGATGAAGGAAGAATGAGTCCCGTAAAACTGACAGGCATGTCTTGTCCCGAAAGGCCGTTTTGCTCCATCGCAAACAGCAGGAAATAAACGAAATCTTCTTTCGTCTTGAACTTGAAGTTGTTGAAAAAGCGCAACTTGCCGTTTTCCAAAATGACCATGTCGAAATCGTAGTTCCTGACATTGACGAACACCCCTTGGTTTATCCGTTTTTGCATCAGGCTTTCGATGAATACGCTGCTCGAATGGGTGATTTTGGCCTCTTTCCACCTGGCCAGCACCTTGTCATGCAAGACTTTCGGGAAAGCGAAGGCATTGCGGCATTGCGCCGAAACCAACAATTCCGAAAGAATGACAAAATCTTCTGGAACATTGAAAGCGAAATCGAGATATTGCTTTTTTTCGGCTTCGTTGAACAAAGGCACGGGAACGAGGGTGCAAAAACGGTTGTCGACCACACAACTCACAGATTGTAAAGCATTGTTGTTCAAGCCTTTGGCTTCCATTGCCTGTTCCAAGGTGCGGAACAAGTCGTCGCCATCCATCTGAGAGTCCGACAAGTAGCACTCAAAGCCGACAAGAGCCTGAGATTGGGTGTCGAGAAGGGCAAAAGAAAGACCATCCAACGCAAATTGGATGGCCATTCTGTATTGCGATGACTTCCCGGCATCAAACTTCTCGCCAAATTGGGAGATATGGGGATTCAATGACGCCGTCATTCATCATGCGTTTAGAGTTTCTCCCAGTTGCCGTCGGTAGTGGCTTCGTCCATTGAGCCGACCTTCATACCGGCATAGCGGTTGATGCTTTCCTTTTCGGCCTTGGCATTGTCGCGACGCTGGTTCCATTCCTTTTCGCTGAAAGCGGCACCCGGCGTGGCCAGATAGACCTCGTAAGGCGTGCGAGCCTCGAAGACGGGGATGTTGATACCGTTACGCAGGATGGTACCGGCCTCAAGCTCGAATTGCTGTTGCGGTTGGCTGAACGGCACCCATTTGATGTCGTTGATGTTGAAATTGTCGCGGCCAGCTCTGAGGGAGTCCATCACTTTCACGAAACCGATGGTGTCGTTGATGGTGCGGGTGAAGGTGGTGTCGGTCGGGTCGGGAACGATTTTCACGATCGGAATTTCAGCCGTTTGGCAGAATCTAATCAAGGTGTCAAAGCTGTTCGTGTACAGACTGGTGGCGTTTTTGTAAAGCACCTCGGCATTGCGAATGTCGATAAGGCGTTCAACGACTTTGGTTTCACGAGTTTTCTGCTCATGGTTGAACTTGATGGGAGCCTGGATGCTCTTGACGACTTGCACTGCCAAAAGCACGATGATGGCAAACAGTGCGATGTTGATGACGATGGATAATCCTTTTTTCATTTTAGTATGATTTTCTAATTATTTGCTGTTTGTTTGGCCGCAAAGTTAGGATTTTTTCTCTTATGTCGGACAAAAAATTTCGCTACAATTTAAAAATGGATTTTGTGGTAGTCTAAGTATTTGTCATCCAAATATTTGCGAATCTTGTCGGCAAGAACAATGAAAACCTGAAGTTGGTTTTTCTCCAGCCAATCCGTGGCTTCATCGTCACGATTGACGGCTTTTGCGAAGGCCAAATTGACCTCAAAATGGTTTTTCAGGAGCCATTGCTCGGCTTTTTCTTCCTTGTCGATGACGCTGTCGATGGCGGCAAGTTGTGGGAAATTGTGCTCCATGAGCCAGTCTTTGGCCTTGGTGTCGCCCTGAATGGTGCGGCTCAGTGCGCCCAATTCGGGATAGCCGTTGCGCATCAGCCACTCGAAGAACTCGTCGCCCTCCGGCTCGAAGGTGCAGCCGAAGGCCATCAGTATTTTTATGGGGTAGTGGGTCATCAGCGAATCCTATAAACCCCGTCCGACTTGGTCACTGTGAAGTCGAACACGGCAGCGATGGTTTCAATCACCTCATCAACGGAATCTTCGTCGGTGAAACGGGCAGTGAGTTTCTTGGAAGCGCATGATTCGTCAAGGTCAATCTTGACTTGGTAGATGTATTCCAAAGTCTCTACAATCGTCGAAAGGCTGACGTTGTTGAAGTCAAGAACGCGGTCGTTCAGCAGTTCTTCTTCCTTCACTTCGGGATAGGTCATCGCTTTCAATGTGCCTTCGGTAACATTCAGCACTCCGCGCTCGCCCGGATTGATTTCAATTTGCGACAACTCGCGGCCTTTCTGGTCGAAAGCGGTCATGCGCACCTTGCCTGTGTAAAGGTCAAGCAAGTAATGATTGTCGTTTTTGTCGGCGTCCAAAAGGAATGAAGTGCCCAACACCTCAACATCCATGCTGCCGCAATGGATCACGAAGGGCTTGCTCTCGTCTTTCACGACATCGAAATAGGCCTTGCCTTCGAAATTAATGGCACGCTCTCCCTTGGCGAAATGCTTCGGGTGGCTGATTTCCGAAACGCCGTTGAAGGTAATCGAAGTGCCGTCGGGAAGCGTGTAGGCCGTTTCGGAATCCCAATCGTTGGAGGCCAAAGTGACCGTTGGGTTCGACCGCGTTACGAGGAAGCCCATGAACAAGGCCACCACGACAGAAGCCGCAATGCCCGAAACATACTTGTAATTCCTGCGCAACCACGGCATCTGTACCACATTGGTTTCCTTCTCCAAAGCCTCAATCTTGGTGTTGACCGCATCAAGTGCAGCGTCCACATCCAAAACTTCAGGCAGGGCGAAATCGGTGAGATGCCAAACTTCCTTGAACGACTCGAAATAAGTTCGGTTTTCGTCCGACTCGGCTATCCACGAAAGCAGTTCAAGAGCCTCCTCCTGAGAGCATTGCCCGTTGAGGTAACTCTTGATTAATGCATCATATTTTTCGCTTACCGAGTTCATTCTTATTTCGTTTACATCAATAAGACTAACAACTTCTCTTTTACCCTTAGTCTTTTTTGAAATATTTTGAAGTTTTTCTTAAGTCACTCAAATATAATCCTTTAGCCCTTCCCTGAGTTGCTTGATGGCCGCGCTCATGTGGGCTTCAACGGTCTTTTGCGAAAGACCCAATTTCGTTGCGATTTCGGCGTATTTTAGTCCGTCGAAACGGCTGGCGAGGAATACTTCGCGGCGTTTCGGGGGCATGTCGGACAGGATTTTTTGGTAGGACGATTCCAAATTGTTGGATTGCAGCGTTTCCGAAGGGTCGGCTTCGTCTGTTTCGTTGCTGTAAATCCGCAAGTGGGCTTCGGCGTGGGCACGCTCTTTATTAATATAGGTGAGCGCCGAATTGCGCACCGCACTCATCAGGTAGGAATCGAGCGAGGAGGAAATGGACAGTTTTTGGCGGCCCGTCCACAACTTGACGAACAGGTCCTGAACGATTTCGGCGGCTTCGTCTTGGTCGCCGACAAAACGGATGCAAAAGCGCACCAAAGGCGTGTAGTAGCGGCGGAAAATCTGGTTGAACGATTCCCTGTCGCCAGCCTTCATCTTTTCGACCAAAATGCTCAGTTCGCTTTCGTTCATTGCAATTAATGTCATTAATGCGGCGGACAAAACCGACGGCAAAGGTACGCAATTTTGTAAAACGCCGTCCAAAAGTATTGAAAAACGGGTGGGGTAGAGGTGTTTAGAATCCAATTCGGACGATTTTGAAGATATTGCAAAATGCTGATAATGAAAAATATATGTTTTAAAAATCCAGAAAGTGAAGAAAAAAGTTGAGAAAAACGAAAAGAAAATCTTGACCGATTGAAAAAAGTTGTATTTTTGCAGTCCGAAAAAATAGAGAGTCAGTATCTAATTAAAAGATATCGAGAAATGTACGCAATAGTAGAAATCGCAGGACAACAGTTCAAAGTGACGAAGGGACAACAGATTTTCGTCAACAGACTGCACGAAGAAGAAGGAAGCAAGGTTTCTTTCGACAAGGTATTATTAATCGGAAACGAAGGTTCGACGAAAGTGGGAGCCCCGACGGTAGCCGGCGCCAATGTCGAAGCCACTGTGTTGCAGCACTGCAAGGGCAACAAGATCATCGTTTTCAAGAAGAAGAGAAGAAAAGGCTATCAGAAGTCTAACGGTCACCGTCAGTATCTGAGCCAGATTCAAATTGAGAACATCACTGAATAAAAACCCGAAAAAACTAAAGAGATATGGCACACAAAAAAGGTGTAGGTAGTTCTGAGAACGGTCGTGAGTCAGCGAGTAAGCGACTCGGAGTGAAACTTTTCGGTGGACAAGCCGCCATTGCTGGCAACATCATCGTGCGTCAGCGCGGCACGAAGCACTATCCCGGCAAGAATGTCGGCATGGGCAGAGACCACACGTTATATGCTTTATGTGATGGCATCGTCGAGTTCAGGAAGAAGAGAGAAGGCAAGTCTTTCGTCTCCATCCTCCCCGTCGAAGGTCAAGTCACCGAATAAGCATTTCGCAACATAAAACTAATCCCGGCCATCATTGCGATAGTCGGGATTTTTGTATTTTTGCACTCTAATCAACAACAACCGATTCCATGAATCTGAGATTTTTGACAAAAACGATGCTCGTTGGCGGCTTGGTGGCCATAGTTTTGGCCTTGGGCGGCTGCCACAATGCACCCAAGACCAATATCGAGAGGATTGACGACCTAATAAAGCAGGTGCAAGCCGACGCGAAAACTTTACAAAGTATTGAAAACAAGGAGTTTGTAATCCTTCAAAAGGATTTTAGGGTCTGCGACTCGATGCTGCAATTCCAAAGCCCCGAACAAGTGGACAAATCATTTGAGACTTTGCGACTTGTGCAGGCCTACATTGAGCAATTCCGCATCACCAAACCTGCGATGCAGGCCGAGATGGACTCCACCCTGCGCCAACTCGACCGCCTCCGTGCCGATGCCGAAATCCATTATCCATCCGATTCATTAATAACGGTTTATATCGACGACGAAGCGAAATATGTGGAAAGGTTAGGCAACCAAGTACGCTATTTCCAAGACCGTTTCGGCACTTGCCAAGAGAACCTTAAAGCCCTGAAAAAACAAAAATAACCTGCCATGAAACACCGCTGGATTTTGGTCTTTTTGATTAATGTCGCCTTCGTCCTTTCGGTGAGCGGGCAAGTTGACATGCCGCCCAAGGGGAAGAAACTCGATGCGCGGCAGAAGGAGCAGATTCAGATTGATGACCAATTGGCCACACAATATTACCGCGAGCAAGACTACGAAAAAGCCCGCGACCTTTACGCGAAACTCTATGAAAAATCGGGACAAACGGGTTATTTCCAACAACTTATCGAATGTCTGATTAATTTGAAGGACTACGACAGGGCTGAGAAAGAACTCAAGTCGATGGCGAAGAAAAACCCGACTTATTACAAAGCCGTTGCCGACCTCGTTTATGTCTACACTTTGCAAGGCAAGTCCGACAAGGCCAAAAGGCAGTTCAACGAAATCATGAAAGACTTGCCTGCCAATGCCGGCATCATTCGCAGCATCAGTTATGCTTTCCAAAATCAGGGACTTAACGATTTGGCTATGAGTGTTTTGGAGAAAGGAAACACCCTTTTGGACGGCAAGGAAACCTTCTACATGGACCAAGCCTACCTCAACCAGTCATCGGCCAACTATCAAGAGGCGTTCAGGTACTATTTTTTGGAGTTGGAAGCCCATCCCGCTCAATACAACAATATCCGTAACCGCCTGCAAACCATGATGTTCTACGATGTGAACAACAGCATTTCGGACGAGTTGCGCATTGCCCTGCTGCGGCAAACACAAGACAAACCTGACAATTTGGAGTATGCCCAACTTTTGGTTTGGTTTGCCCTGCAACAGGAGGATTACGACATTGCCCTCGCCCAATGCCAAAGCATCGACCGCAAGACCCACGACCAAGACGCCCAAATCAACAATTTGGCTGGCATTTGCCTGAACAACAAGCAATTCGACATTGCCAAGCAAGGCTATGACTATATTTTGGATAAGGGCAAAAGCGGTCCGTTTTATGGGCAAGCATTGACGGGAACCATTAAGGCCGACTATTTGAGGCTGAAGGCAGAGAACAACACTGATACGAAAGCATACGAGCGTTTGTCGAAGCGCATTAACGATGCCTATAACGACATCAATTCCAACGACTTGACAAGACTCACCTTGATTCAGGCTGACATCATGGCCTATCAACTCAACCAGACGGACGAGGCTGTTTCTTTGCTGACGAAAACGGTGGAACAAGTTGGGGGCAAGCAAGATAAGGCCGAACTCAAACTGAAATTGGCCGACATTTATCTGCACGAAGACGAAGTTTGGGAAGCCACCTTGTTATATAGTCAGGTCGACAAGAGCATGAAGGAAGAGCCGCTTGGCCACGAAGCCCGTTTCAAGAACGCCCAATTGCGCTATTTCATCGGCGAATACGAGTGGGCCGAGAGCCAGTTGAAGGTGCTGAAAGCCGCCACCTCCAAGCTCATCGCCAACGATGCCATGACGCTCTCGTTGGTCATCAAGGACAATCTTGAAGTGGACTCTACTGGCATGGAACTCAACCGTTTGGCTCGTGTTGATTATAGGATTTACCAGCAGCGAGAAGACGAAGCCATTGCCATGCTTGACGTGATTATCGCTAACGGAAACGAGGTCAGCAAGCCACATGCGCTGTTCCGCAAAGGTGAGATTGCCGAAAAGCGAAAGGAGTTTGAGACCGCCGAACAGTTGTATTTGCAAATCGTGGAGCAATATCCCGACAGCTACATGGCCGATGCCGCCCTGATGCACGCCGCATTAATTGAGCAAAGCCATTTGAAAAACAAGGAATTGGCCAAGCAACATTACGAGAAACTGATTGACGAATACCCAACGAGCATTTATACGGGGCAGGCGAAAAAGAACTACAGAAAATTGTAATAAACTACGGATTACACAGATGAAACAGATTTCCGACAATGAAATTCAGAGGCACAAGTGCCAATTGGTACAGATTCCTGCCATCAGCAAATAATCTATCTGTAAAATCAGGAGCTTGCGACCCACAATTTTCGGAAATGAATCGGTAAAATCTGTCAAATCTGTAGTTAAATAAATGAACGACAATGTATGATGTTAGACCCAAGAAAGCCTTAGGCCAGCATTTTTTGATTGACCAAAATATCGCCCAACGCATTGTGGAGCAGTTGTCGCCCGATGTGGAAAGTGTTATTGAGGTAGGTGCCGGCACGGGCGTTTTGACCCAATATTTGGTGCAAAGCGTCCTCGACAAGTTCCATGTCATCGAAATCGATAAGGAGTCCATCGCCTATTTGGAGAAACATTTCCCCATGCTTGGCGAGCGGCTGATTGAGGGCGATTTTCTCCGCACCGACCTCATCCAGTTCGGGAAACAAAACATGGCCGTCATCGGGAATTTCCCCTACAACATCAGTAGCCAGATTTTCTTCCAAGTGCTGAAATACAAAGAACAAGTCGTTGAAGTTGTGGGTATGGTGCAGAAGGAGATGGCAGAAAGAATGGCCGCCAAGGAAGGCAGCAAGACCTACGGCATCCTGAGCGTATTAATGCAGGCTTGGTACGACATTGAGTATCTTTTCACCGTACATGAAAATGTCTTCAACCCACCGCCGAAGGTGAAGTCGGCGGTCATCAAGATGCGGCGCAATGCGGTCACCGATTTGGGCTGCGACGAGAAACTGTTTGTGAGCATTGTGAAACAGGCTTTCAACCAGCGCCGCAAAACCATGCGCAACTCGCTGCGCCCGATGCTCAGGCCCGAAATCATCGAAAAAGAGGTCTTCAACAAGCGACCAGAGCAGCTATCGGTGCAGGAATTTATTGATTTGACGAATCTGATTGGGGGCCAAATCACAACCTACCGCTATCCGCATTGCTCCCCTGATGGTTCTCGAAACGCTTCAGGTTCTTGCGATTGAAACTGTAGCGCACGGAAAAGCGGATATAACGCGCATCGATAATGTTGTCACTCTTTGAGACGACACCATTCAACAGACTCTCACAGTTATTGAGATCGGTGTTGAACACATCGTTCACGCTGAGGGTGGTTTGCAGGTTGCCGTCTAAGAACCTCGCCGAAAGGTCCAAGCCAATTTTGGGATGACCTTGTGTCTTGGCATAGCCACTGAGATACGAAGAAGAATACAAAGCATAGCCGCCCAATTCCACATCGTATTTCTTGAAGAGCACATAGTCGAGGGCATCGCTGCTGTTGTAATTCTCATATTTCGCCTGACCAAATAAACCTATGTTCAACCGGTTGTCGAAGAACCTTTTCGACATATTCAGAATGAACAACAATTCGTCTTTCTTGCCGAAATTGCCGTAAGTGTAGCCGATGATGGCTCCGTCAGCATCCAATTGCGGCACCTGTAGCACATAGTTCGCATTATGACCATACGAAACAGCAAAGTTCAACCAATAACGATAGCGGTATTTGAATGTGATGCCGTTTTGTATGGAATGTTTCAAATTCGGATTGCCCTCCACATAATAGACAGGACTCTCATACTTGCGGAAGGGATTCAGGTAGGTGAAATTGGGCTTCCCATAGTTGCGACTGTAGGTGAGGGTAAAGTAATGGTCCTCATGAGGTTTGAATCGCAAGGAAAGCGACGGACGAAAGACGTTGTAGTTGTACGGCGTCTTGATTCCTGTGGTTTCCGAAATGCCCAAAGTGCGCACATACGAGTCGGTAAGCGTGACGGCATAACTGAATTTCTCGCTCACCTGATGGTCAAAAATGAAATAGCCCATGAAGGAGTTCTCCTTGTAATTGAAATCGTTGGTTACCAAAGAGTCAGGTTGCCATACGCCGTCAATGAGATTTTCATAACTGAAATCATTTTCCAAATCGGAATAGTTGTAAGAGAGACCAGATTGGATTCGGATTTTATCCCATTCATGGGTATAGTCGGCGCGGGTCGAGAAAAGCCAACCGGAATAGGGCGAAGCATCACGGTTGTAAGTCACCGAATCAAGCAAATAGTTGTATTGGCGCAGGTTGCCCGACTCATTGAGGTTGCGGCTCAAGTTGGCATCCACGGTGATGTAATGCTTGGGGTCTTTGAAGTTGTGCTTGTAATAGATGTCGCCCCAATAAGAACGCGAGTCGTTCCGCGCCGTGTCGGTGGAATGGATGGCCGTTCCACGGTCGAGGATATGCTCATCGATGTTGTCGTGGTCGAAATCGAGGTCTCCCGAGAAGTTGATGTCCAATGAGTTGTTGTCGTCAAACTGGATGCCTGTGCCCGTGTTCAAATAATAAGAGTTCATATTATTGGTATGGCTTGCCTCGCGCCGCATCAGCGTGTCGCCACCCTCTCGATACTGCCAATAGCGATAGGCATACTCCCTCGGATTGTAGTTTTGCGACAGATACAGATAGGTGTTGGTTTTCAAGGTTCTGAAGTTGAGATTGAGCGACGACCTCACGCCGAGGCGTTTGCGCAGTTGCAGGTCGCCTGAAACGCTGCCGTAGAAACCCGTGGCCAAGTTCTTCTTCGTGATGATGTTCACCACAGGGCCATCCCAATCGCCCGCGAAGCGTGGCGGGGTTTCGTACATAATTTCCACCTCGGCGATGTCCTCGGCCTTTTCGCCTTGCAGCATATCGGTGATTTGGCTGAACGAAACGCGAAGCGGCCTGCCGTTGAGCAGCACGAGCACGGGCTTGTTCAGGACGGTCAGCGTGTTTTCGCTCACCTTGTAGAACGAGCCGGGGATTTCGCGCAAGGCATCGATGTAAGTGGCCGCAGGCGGCAATTTCAGTTCGCTGATGTTCATTTTCAGTTTGTCGAACTTGTCCTCAAAGACCTTTGAGGCGGTTACTTGCACCTCATTCAGCATTTTCACATCGGGCTTGAGGCGCAGCGTGTCAAGACGCACGTCTTTGTCGAGATTGACCGAGAAAGACAGGTGCTCAAAGCCGGTGAATTTCACCAAGCCTTTGTATTGGCCTTCTTTGAGGCCGTGTAGGGCGAAGTCGCCTTGCTTGTTGGTGATGCCGTAAGTGGCTTTCAAAGTGTCGTTACCTTGCCACACCATAACGGTGGCGTAGGGCAAAGTTCCTTGTTCGTCGCAAACCGTACCGCTCAACGTGTGGGTCTGGGCTATGCCTGCCATTGAAAGCATTAGCATAAGTGTTAAGGTTGGAATGTGTTTCATTGTTGAATTGTTGATTGTTTAACTGTTTAATTGTTGATTTTGTGGCAAAAGTAGCCCAAGCCGATGACCTGTCAACGGGTTTACAATTTTGATTTGGCGGCTTACAAATCTTTCTTTGAGATTGATTTGCAAACAACTAAAACACAATAAGATAAAGAAGTGAAATTACAAGCGGTTCTTCAATTCGTCAGGCTCGAAACCAATCTTTTTGCGCAATTCGCTGCGGCTTTTGTTGATGGAATAGACGCTCAAACCGAGCAGGTCGCCCATTTCAGTGTTGGAGAGGCCGCTGCACGAAAGCAGACACACCTTGGCGTCGGTTTCGTTCAGATCGGGGAATTGTTCGGCAATCATCGCCTGCAAGCCCGGATAGGCCGCCTCGATGACCGACACGGCACTCTCAAATGCGGTCTCCTTCCCGTTCATCACCTGCCGCACCAAAGG
>CACXUM010000027.1 GCA_902770835.1 uncultured Bacteroidia bacterium | reverse complement strand
GGAAATTGGGCATTTGCTCAGGAACGCCCCACATTATTTGCTCACCTTCCGGCCACCAAAACTCGCAATCAATGGTATCCGTTGTCTGCGCCATTATGCTTTGAGCCAGCAAAAACAGAACAAACCCAAAAATGAATTTCTTAATCATAACCTTATGTATTTAATGTGTAATCATCGGAAAATGCAGTTTCTGCACGCATTGGCAGGCAAATGGGATTTTTTCTCCCGAATTCAATTCCCAAATGGCAGGCTTCCATTCCATGAACTTGAACAGCGCCGCGACTTGAGCATCTAATTGCTCATTGACACCTTTTATTATATCAATGTGCGACAATTTGCCATTGGGTTCCACCGTGAAAGCCACTTCCATGTCGCCGTAAGCATTGCCATCGGCATTTTTGCCCAAGTTTTGGGAGAGGAACTCCACAAGCATCGACTCACCGCCTTCAAACTTTGGAGCATAAAGACACTTCGTCTTTTCAAACAAGGTATCTGGCTGGGGTTTCCACTCCCTGTTGTAAAGAGATTCTTCTTCAGAACATGTCAAATTTCCACCCACCACTATCAGATTGCCCGATTTAGGCAATTTGCTTATCGCCACATTACTTATCTCCTCTTGGGTCAGCACATGACAGTAGGGAAAAGTTGGAGGAGGATAAAGAGGGATAGCTCCATACTCAACAATTGTCATGTCCCCTCGCAACGTCCCCAAATTATTTTGATTCATGTTCAAACTGTCCGGCTCCTGCGCCAAAGCCACTTGGCTTGCGCCCAACAAACCTACTGAAAGGCCAGCAACGACTGCGGCTTTGCCCAACCGTTGCCGTTTCTCCAACTCGCGCTCCAAATAGCGCACTTCGGCCTCGCATTTCGGGCAGGTTCCTTTGCAGTCGCCTTGGTAGGTACATTCCTCGATAACCAAATGAATATCGTTCTCTGCCGCAATCTGCTTGCGGATTTCCTTCAGGATTTTGCAGGTTTGTTTGCCTTTTGTCATGATATTAGTTTTTTAGGTTAACGCGGCAAAAATACGAATTATTTTATACAAAACAAGGTTTGAAGTGATTTTTTCCTTCACCTTATTATATATTGGAACTCGTCAATGCTCGTCACGCCCATCTTTTCAAGACGTTCTTTGCTTCGTTCCACATCATCATCCATGTTGAAGTCGGGGATGTGAGGCACACGCACCATGATACGGTTTGGGTCGCCATGCTGCAAAAGCCATTGCAAATTGCTTAACACCAAAGCATTGTCTTTTCCAGTATAGGCTTTGTAAATCTCAGGATTCATGTCCTTGATGTCGACAATGTAGCCATCCAAAACAGCATCAAGCGTTTTCACATTTTCAAACGGCACATTGAGGCTGGTTTCGGCCAAAAGATGCCATTGCGAGCCACAAAGCTCACGAAACTCCTTGATGAATTCGACCTGCAACAAAGGTTCTCCCCCGCCGAAGGTAATGCCGCCTTTGGTTGCCAAAAAATAGAGTTGGTCGATTTTCACCTCCTCGAAAAGCGTTTCAGGCGTATAAAGCCGACCCTTATCGGGTTCCCACGAGGCCTTGTTGAGGCAATACTTGCAGCGCAAAGGACAGCCGCTGAACGCCACCAAAGTAGTGACGCCCTCGCCATCCGTAGTCAGGCGGTGGCGGCTGATGCCGAAGATGAGCGCAGCATCAGAGCCAGCCTTATTCGTATTCATTGTTCTTGTCCTCTGGACGCAACACAAACACAATGCCCGCTTGCACATTCATCCCGCTTAGGTTCATTGGGGAGAAAAAGCCGATTACATTGTTGGTTGTCAAGTAGATGTTGCAAGTCTTAAACAGCCTGCCTGAAATGCCCAAACCGATGTTGTCGTAACTGTTGGGCATAATTGTATAGGTGGCGCAAACATCCAGTTTCTCGAAAAAGTTGCCATTGTAGGCCAATGTAAAGGCAGGACGGAAGCCGCTGCCCAAGAAACGTCCCTGCACTTGCGCACTGAAGCGGTTATGGGCATCGAGGTCGTAGTTGCCTCGAAGCAAGAGATTGGTATTCAGTGCAGTATTGTATTTCTCCATGGGTGCAAACTCCAATTGGAAATACTGCTGCAAAGTATCAAGGAACAACTCACGATAAGACTCGTCGGCGATGACACTTTGTAACTGATCAATGTCCATGCCGTTGAAAAGGAAACCGCTGTTGTCATAGAACTGGCCCGCATCATGGATGCTGCCATTCAACTGGATGTTGTTGTATCCCCAATGAATAAAGCCCAAATCGTTGACCGCAGCCACCATACTGAACTGATCATCAAAGCGGTATTCGGCAGCCAAATCAATGCCAAATCCGAGATTGCGGAACAAGTCGCCCATGATGAACAGGCCATTGGTTTTCAATCGGCCATCGTCGTCGACATACATCACTTTGGGCATCGACATCCGCACGGCAACCTCCTCTTCCAAACGGAGCGCGTAGGAATCGGGGTCGGTGAACAATCGGGCATCAATCGCATCAGTAGTGACATTGCCTATGCCGAAAAGCAACTTGGCACGACCTCCCAACGAGAGTTTCTCACTGACATTCAACTGATAACCCACAGCCAACTCCTGATAGAGTTGCACGTTCACGTCCATATTGACCTTGACGGGATTGCTCTCGCCCGTGAAGGCCGCGTTGCCATAGCCCAACAACTTGAACAGCCCATCGTTGAACTTCACATCGCTATGTTCCTTCACACCATAATTAATAGTAAGCATCCCTTTTTTCAAGCGGCGATACAAGGTGAAGAAATCCATGTTCGCATTAATGCCCACGAAATTCTTCTCTTTCAGACTGTTGGAAAACTGTCTCAAATTGATGGCAGCGGGGCGGCCATCTGTATCGAAATCGAAGAGGTTGTTATAGCGCAAGGTGGTGTTTTGCACATCCAAGCCGATGTTGCCCACCAGCAACGACATCACGCTCTCGTATGGCAAATCCGCAGCGGGATTGGCCTTCATCTGATAAGGGTTCATCCTCATAAAATCGACAGGAGAAACCTCCTGAGCCTGCACAGCAGCGATGGCAAAAACGGCCATCATCAAGGTAAAATTCTTATATAACTTTTTCATTTCCAATCATTTTAAATTTCAGCTACGCCATCGTATTTTACTTTGGTTTTCACATACAATTCCAGTTTTTGGTTAGCGTTCAGCACCACATCACGGGCATCGGTATCCAACTCGTAGAGCATGATGATTCGGTCGGAATGTAAGACTTTTTCGATCCTGTTCTCCGTGATTTCGATGCTCACCTCCGTAGTGGTCGGCTGCCCATCGAATGACGCCCTTATGATTTCGTCATTGGCGACAAGAGTGTCCGTAATTTTATCACTCTCAGAGTCATACATATAGAATCGACCGCCCAAGTTCAGCGGAAGGGTCGAGTTGAAAGTCATCTCCAAAGTGATGCTTTCAATCATATCAGGCATATTGATTTCAGAAAGTCCCAAATGGACCGTATCAAGATACCTCACATCTTCGACGGCGAAAGCGAATGGAATGTTCACATCCACACGAACATCGATGTTGCAAGTGTCGGCCACCGTGACCATATCCGAGAAGCCCGAAGGATTCACGATGAAGTTCGACACCGAGTAAACCCTGCTGCTGCTGGCGTTCAACTGACCGTTCAATGATTGGTTAAACACCTCAGCGAAAGTAAGTTGCGATGGCAAATCGACCACAACTGGCATAGGATCGAAAAGGGAATAAGGAGCAATGCCCTCGCCCGAAACCAACGCAGTGTCCAACTCCAATCGCGCCGCCAAACCGAAAGTGTTGCGCTCGCTGAGATGGAGTCGCGCCCCATTGATTTCAAGGCTGCCTATGATGTTGTCGGGGAAAAGGTTGAAAGCAGTGTCAATTCGGCTTTCCGAACCATAGGATTCCACAAAGCCACGCATCTCCTGAATGGCCAAGTCGCGACCCTTGATGTCGATATCGAAAAACAATTCGTCGTTGGTCGAGCCTTGGATACGGAAATACAAGTCATAACTCAGGTTCAGGGTGTTGGCAGAATCTGTTTCATACCTCATTCCGCCAAGGTCGAAGCCGATGGAATCCGCATTGATTTGAAAATCAAGTTCCAAGTCGTTTCCCGCTCCATCCTTTATGTCGGAAGAGCGTATGACCACCCGCCGCAACAGCCCAATATTCGTCTGAATATCAAAATCGAACCGCCCTGAGCGCATCATGGCCTCCAACACACTGATATGATCCGCCTCGAAAAGAATCTTATGGTTGAAATGGAGCATCGTGTCAAATGCTTGGGGCAAAACCAACGGGAAGGGATTTTCGAAAGCGAAATGTTCTTCGTAGTTCAAGTCGTTGAATCTCAGCAGTTCCTCACCTTTCACCGCACCAAAATGCTCATACGAATAATTATAGGAAAGGGTGCCGTCAGCATTGCAATCAATCAAACTATCGATTTGGAAACGCTGCATCATGTCCATCATCGTCACCGACTTCCTTGCGATAGGCAACAACAACTCACCTTGGGCGTTCACGCCGTGAACATTATCCAAATCGTAATGCGCTTTCCTACACGAGCCGAGAAGACTTGCCACCAAACAAGAAAGCAAAACCAATTTACTGAATTTCATTGAATTAAAGATTTGTTTTAGTTAGACGAATTTTCCGTTCAATATCATCTTGGCCACCTTGTTCGCGCCGTAATAGTAGGGCATGAATTCCAATTGCGTCATCGGTTGGGTGATGATGAGGTTGGCCAACTTGCCCTTGGTGATGCTGCCCACTTCATCGCTCACGCCCATTGCGTAGGCAGTGTTCAAAGTGGTGGCGTTCAAGGCCTCTTCGGGCGTTAGCTTGTAACGGATGCAGGCCATCGACATGATGAGTTGCATGTTGCCCGAAGGCGAAGTGCCCGGGTTGAAATCGGAGGCCATCGCCACCGGCAAACCCGAATCAATCATCTTTCTTGCAGGCGAAAGCGGCAGGTTGAGGAAGAACGCACAGCCTGGCAAAACCGTCGGCATGGTTTCCGTATCTTTCAGACATTCAATCTCTTCGTCGCCCATTTGTTCAAGGTGGTCGACGGAGATGGCGCCATATTTCACGCCCACCTGCACGCCGCCCGAAATGGCCATTTCGTTGGCATGGATTTTCGGCCTCATGCCATATTTGATGCCCGCCATGAGGATACGCTCGGTGTCCTCGACGGTGAAGAAGCCTTGGTCGCAGAAAACGTCGATGAAGTCGGCCAAGTCCTCAGCCGCCACGAGCGGAATCATTTCGTTGATGACCAAATCGACGTAATCTTCTTGATGCCCGCGATATTCCATCGGGATACCGTGCGCCCCGAGGAAATTCGACTTGATGACCAATGGCGAGTTTTCCTTCAGTCGGCGGATGACGCGCAGCAGTTTCAGTTCGCTTTCGGTGGTCAAGCCGTAGCCGCTCTTGATTTCGATGGCACCCGTGCCCATGCGCATCACCTCGTCCAAGCGTTGTTGCGCCATGTCGTAAAGTTCGTCCTCTGAGGCCGCCGCCGTTGCCTTGGCCGAGTTGAGGATGCCTCCTCCCCTCTTCGCGATTTCCTCATAACTGAGGCCGCGAATCTTATCGACAAACTCCATCTCGCGCGAATTGGCATAGACCAGATGCGTGTGCGAGTCGCAAAAAGCAGGCATGACCACGCTGCCATTCACATCGTGAATGCGATGGTTTTCAGCAAGATATTTCCTACAAGCCTCCGAGTCCATCGGACCGTAGTCGGCGATTTTCTTTCCTTTAATCAATAGGAAGGCGTCCTTGATCCTTCCCGTTTCGGCCATTTCGGGGCCGCGTTTCAGCAGTCGGCCTTGTTCCTCGATGCCGACGAGTTCCTTGATATTGACGATGAGCATATTCAAAAAAATTTGCGGCAAAAATACAATATTTCACTGGATTTGAGGAAACATCATAGCTTTCCAATACAAATAATCCCTCAATGAGGGAGATTTTTTTGAAAAAAAACACTCATTGAAGGATTTTGTAACCTTTGGACGCAAGCTGGTGGCCTACGGCAGTGCCCCGGCAGGCAAAAAAACACGTAGAGACGCCACTCACCGTGACGTCTCTACGATCATGCGGGAATTGCAAATTCCCCTCTCAACACTTCCGAATTGCAAATTCGGAAGAACTGCCCATCATCTGTTGACGGTCAGCAGTATATCGTCGACTTCCAAAAAGAACTCGTCGCTGCAATTGAAGTGACGGATGGCGATGTACTTCTCTCCGGCGTAGGCGCTCAGGTCGACGGTATATTGATACCAGTTGCCTATGTCACGGGTGTTGCCGTCGCGGCCATTGCCTTTGTTGCCACTCGCGCCTTTGGCGGTCATCGTCCACTCCTGAACCATCGTCCAGCCGCTCGTGCCGTTGTCGGACACATACACGCCAAAGTGCTCGGCGGGATAATCGGCATCCTGGGCGCAAGCCCAGAAGCTGAAGGTGCTGCCCTGAACCAAGTTCACTTTAGGCGACACAAGGTAGTTGTCAGGATGGAGGGCACCAACAGATCCATGGTATGAGCCTGAAGTCATCCCTACGGTTCCATAGTGGCCATCATTGTGACCACTATAGCCATAGGCTGCCGTTTGCGTGGTAAGCACCCAGTTGTAGCCGTCGCCATCGGCGTCGATGGTGGTCCAGCCTTCGGGCAAAACAGAATTATTGAAGTTCTGTGAGAATGAGGTCCCGGGTTCGGGGTCGCCCAATCTGATATTATCGACATTCAAAAAGAATTTGTCGGTGCAATCGAAGTGACGGATGGCGATGTATTTCCGTCCGGCATAGGCACTCAGGTCGACAGTATATTGGTGCCAATTGCCTTGGTCACGGGTGTTGCCGTCGCGGCCTGCGCCTCTGTTGCCACTCGCGCCCTTGGCGGTCATCGTCCACTCCTGAACCATCGTCCAGTCGGTCGTGTCGTTGTCGGAGACGAACACGCCAAAGTGCTCGGCGGGATATTGATAGTCCTGTGAGCCAGCCCAGAAGCTGAAGGTGCTGCCGCTGCGCAAGATCACTTTAGGCGACACAAGGTAGTTGTCAGGATGGAGAGCACCTGCAGTTTTATGGTACGAGCCAGAGAGAATCATGTGGCCGCCATTGAAACCTGCATTGCTTTGGTTATAGCCATAGGCAGACTCGCATTCCGTGTCAAGCACCCAGTTGTAGCCGTCGCCATCGGCGTCGATGGTCGTCCAGCCTTCGGGAAGGCCGTTTTCGAAGTCTACGGTAAAAGCAGTGATAATTGCCGCAGTCAGGTCAACGCCTGCATTGAGGAACGTGTTCATCCCGATTGCATCCATTTTGGGGCGGGTGCCGGCGTACTTATCGTCGGCGGTATAAACTGAGCCGTCCTCGCCTTCAGCCAAAGCGGCTTGCGGAAGCACGATGGCCCAGGTCGTGTCGTTTTCCGAAGTCACGCCGGGCATCGTGATCAGTCCGTCGCCGTCCTTGCCGTAGGTGAAGCCTTCGTCGGTCGGGTTGCTGAAGTCAACCGTCACGGTGTTGTTCATCCCCGTGATGCAGATGGCAGCCGTGGAAGGCGTGGTCACGTTGAACATCATCAGCGAGCACTTGTTGTAGAGACGCGAGGTATAGGAAGTTACGTCAGCGGAATATTCCACCGTCGATTTCCCCATCGAAATCACGGGGAGTTCGTTGGTTTGGTCGCTGATGTTCACGGTCAATTCGGTAGCGCCGTTGGCGACCGTTCCTTGCTTGTTGCCGAGGAAGTAGAAATAGAGGAGTTGGCCTTCCGTGGGGCTGGTGATGTCGCCAGAAAAGACACCATCGGTGCGGGTCAGTGTGCCGACCACAGCGCCGTTGTTAGCCACCAGGATTTGGTCGCCATTCGTAAAAGTGACTTGTTCCGTAGCGGCAGGGTCCACATTCACCCTTGAGCCGTTGCCGTTGCCGCTGACGTTCAGCGTAATCCTCACGGCGTTGCCCTCGCTTTGGGTGTTGCTGGTTTGTTCTTTCTTGCACTGTGCGAGGCCCAGCACCAAAAGGCCGGCCATCACAATCATTCCAAGTCTTTTCATTTTTCGTCCTCCTTCTTTTTGAGTGCCACATAGCCGAGGCCGGCGCCAATCAGCAGGACAAGGCCGCTGCCGAGGGGAGCGGGCTGCTCGCCGAAGTTGCCGTTGCTGAACACCTCTAAGCTCACGCCGCTGCGGTTTTGGTTCATCAAGCCTTCGGGGCTGTCGTCGTTGGTTTGCGGGTCGGTGCCGAACAAGCCGCCGGGCCTGCTCTGGCCGTTCAGTGTGGTGGCCGGCGCCATCAGGGCTGCCAGCCCGAGCGAAAGCGCAAGGGCTTTCAGGGAATTCTTTTTTATGAACATTTTGTGATGATTTAGTGAAACATTTAAAGATTTAAGATTTAAGATTCAAGGATTCCGAAGACCCGCCTTGCGCCGCTCCGTTCGCAATGGCAGGCACAAAAAAATCCAAGGCAAGCCATTTCGGCCCGTCTTGGACTAAGGGTATGAAAAAACATGGAAAGGAGTTTTACCCCCCCCATTACATTGATAATCAATGATTTACAAGTGTTTAGCATAATTATTAGCATTGATTTGAAGCTGCAAAAGTAGAAAAAAAAAGCGAAATTGGAACATGTTTTGCGGCAAAATTCCGATAGTTTGATTATTTTTGCAGCCGTAAAACCACAAAAAACAGGTATCATGGCAAACACAGCAAACATTCCTGCCGAGGGGCAATTGATAGTCGACATCAAGGACATGTCGCTCATCAACGACATCAAAAAGGCTATCAGCATGTTACGTGGGGTTGGAAAGGTATCAAGACCTCGGCGCAAAAGAATGACAGCCTACGAACGATCCTTGAAAGACCTTGATGAAGGACGAGTGTACGAATGCGACAGTCTATAAGATTTCATCAAAGAAATGGAAAAATGAAAAGCAAAAAATAAAAACCATTATCATGAAAAAAACCATCCTAATCGCTATTGCAATCCTTGCCTTTGGCTTCACTGCCAACGCGCAAGAAAAGAAAGAAGAATCGAAGGTCAAGCATTTGACTTACAACGAGTTTCTGAAGAAAGTATGGGACTTTGAGAAAAACCCGAACACCTTTATCTATAAAGGCGAACTTCCCGCCGTTGTCGACTTTTACGCCGACTGGTGTGGACCGTGCCGCCGCGTGGCTCCCATCATGGAGAAATTGGCCGAGGAATACGACGGCAAGTTGCTGGTTTACAAGGTCAACACTGACCAAGAGCGCGGCCTCTCCGCAGCATTTCAGGTGAAAAGCATCCCCATGGTGCTGTTCATCCCCTTGGAGGGCCAGCCGATGATGCAAGTCGGGGCTTTGCCGGAAGAAGGTTACAGGAAAGTCATTGAGGAACAATTGATTAAGTGACACTTTTCTCGACAGCCTATTTCCCAAGCATCAGTTACATGGCTCGTTTTCTCACTGAAGACGAGCCTTTAATTGAAGTGTTTGAGACCTACCGCAAGCAGACCTACCGCAACCGCTGCCGCGTGATGACGGCCAATGGCGTGGAGAGCCTAAGCGTGCCAGTGGTTAAGGTACACGGCAACCACACGATGACCAAGGACATAATAATCAGCCCCGTGGAGCCGTGGCAGCACATTCATAGCCGCTGTTTGGAGTCAGCGTACAAGGCTGCGCCTTATTTCGACCATTACTATGACTATCTGCGGCCGATTTTCGAAGGTCATTTCGAGCGGCTTATCGATTTGAACGATGCGGCTTTGCAGGCAATCCTCAAAATGCTGAAAATCAAGATGGAAACTGTCCATACTACAGATTATGTGCGCGAGGCGGAGAACGACTTGCGCGAGGCTTTCAGCCCGAAGAAAGAGATTAAAAACACCTCATTTCCAGCATATTACCAAGTTTTCAGCACAAAATTTCCCTTTGCGGTGGATTTGAGTGTTTTGGACTTGATTTTCAATGAGGGGCCGGAAGCAACAAATTACTTAAAGCAAATATTTTGAAACTAAGTCCTTAAGAAATCCATCAGGCAGATTGGCCGTTCCCACGCAACTAATTTCCTCATGTTCAGCGGTCTTTTTGCGGATAACAAACTTACGTTCCTTGCCGTCGATAGTGGCAAGAAGATGATAGTTGCCTTTGTATTGCTGCTCTATGCGGGCGTTCTCAATCTTACGACCGCTGGTATCAAGATAAGTGTTTGCGGCCTTAACATGGACAAGTCCCCAAAACTCCAGATTCTTGTTAAGCGTATTCTCAATGGCAGAAACCCATTGCTCTTTCACATTATTTTGCTCTGCAATCCCACGAAATTCCGAAACAGCTTTTCCAACTTCACCGATAATGCTCTCCGCCTTGCGTATGCCGTTTTCAGCAGCAAGTTCCATAACATCTTCCCGCGTGATGCCGTCATACTTCCCCCGAATCATCAGGCAGTGCCGCGTTTCGGGAAGGAAGCCGCCCGTGTTGAAGATGTAGGTCAAGTCGTAGGCGGGCGAAAGGCGCCATCGGCCCTGCTCGTCCATAAGGAAAGAGAAATTCTTGTTGTGGTCGTCGGTGTTGTTGGCCAAAATGTTGAAAACCATCCGACGGAAAACCTCCTCGCTGTCAAGTTCGGAGAGACGCATTTTCCGGCAGACCCATAGCAAACGCTCATAACTGTCGGCTTCGGGATAAAGCGCGGCCAAAGTCTGCATGTGGAGTTTCCGCTCCCCTTCCCTGTCGAAACGCTTGGTTATGAAGTGCTTGTCGCCCTCAATGTCCATCAGCCAGCTCGGCATCATTCGTATTCCGGCCTTTTTTGCCATCTCATAGTAAGTCATTTCGAGTTCCGCCGTCGAGCGTTCCTTGATGCCGAACTTAAGGATGCAATGCTCAAAACCTTTTAAACCTCCAATTTGTCCGCTGCGGATTTCGCCCGTTTCGCGGTTAATGGCAATAATGGCCTTGGGCTGTCGTCCGCCCGCCGAAGTGCCGACCGTCATCAAGGCTTGCATGGTGAGCGACTGTTCGGGGTCGATGCGGGCGTTCTCGCGCTGCATGTGGATTTGCTCGGCCAAGTCAATCAGGGCTTTCAGGTTGAGGCTTTCCCTTGCATTGAAGTTCGAGGTTTCGGGAAGGAATTCCAACGCGCCCATAGCCCGTTTCCCGATAAAAGCGAGTTTGTCCAAAGGCGTTATCTCGTTTGGCTTGATGCCTTGCTGGATTCGCCATTGCTCGAAAAGTTCGTTTCCCCATGCATCGGGCAGCGAGTCGGCCAAAAACGGAGGCAGTTTCTGGTATATTTTCTCCGACGCGCCGAAAATCGGGCGGAGGTTTTGCGGCAATTTGATGGATGCATCCAAGGGCGAGATGTCAAGCCCCGATGCTATCCATTCGCGGTTGTACTCGAAATAAGGCAAACGGCGGCGCGGGTCGATGCAAAGCCTCCCGACTTCCCGTCCCCAGAGCATCACTTTCAGTATTCTTGTGGTCATAGTGGTTCAGCTTTAGGTATTCGATTTTGGAGAAGAATGTCTGATGCGCTGCGCCTTTTTCCCGTTTTCTTTCATCAGATAAGGCGATTCGGGCAGTTCGGGTAGCAGTTCATCAAGGCTGTTTATGCAGCCGATGGCTTTCAGCAGCAGAAGAAAAGTGCTGAGCGACATGTTAGGCACTTGTCCGTTCTCAAACTTATGTATCGTGTTGATAGTCAATCCTGATTGCTCTGCAACATCTTTCTGCGTCATGCGTGAGCGCATACGGTAATCCTTGAAACGGGTTCCAAGGAGCTGTACCAACTCAGGTATGGAGTATTCGTAATAATCCAACATAACATCTCATTTTTAAGTTATCTAATCGGATAATTTAAGAATAATATTCTATCTTAACTTATCCGATAGTTGTATTTATAGATGCAAAAATACAGATTATTTTTGAAAGTCAAACGGTTTTACGCAAAAACTCACTTCTCCGGATAAGCAATCCTGACATGGTAAATGCTCATCAACTTCTTTTTCAGCACTTTGCGGCAGGTCTCGATGTCGCGGAGGGTGAGGTCGGTGTTGAGGAACTGCCCTGCCTCCATCTGCTTGTTGATGATGTTGTCGACCAAGTCGCTGATTTTCTTTTCGTCAGGCTCCTTCAGGCTGTGTGATGCCGCCTCGATGCTGTCGGCCATCATCAACACGGCGGTCTCGCGTGAGAATGGTGCAGGACCATGATAAGTGAACGGTGCAGGGTCAATCACCTCATCAGGATGCGCTTTTTGCTCGTTGATGAAGAAATAATCCGTGCGGCGCGTGCCGTGGTGGGTGCGGATGAAATCGATGATGCGCTCTGGCACATGTGCCTTGTGCGCCAATTCGATGCCGTCAGTCACATGGGAAATGATGATTTCTGCGCTCTCCTTATTGGAAAGACCGTTGTGCGGGCTGTATGCTCCATGCTGGTTTTCAGTAAAGTACATTGGGTTTTTCGTCTTCCCGATGTCGTGATACAAAGCCCCTGTGCGAGCCAACTGCGAGTCGCCACCGATTTCAAAAAGCACCTCCTCACAAAGGTTGGCCACTTGGATGGAATGTTGGAAAGTGCCGGGGGCAGTTGCCGCCAATTGTCGCAATAGCGGACTGTTGGTATTGCTCAACTCCAAAAGCGAGAGCGAAGTAGGCACACCGAAAATGCGCTCAAGCATGAGGATGAGCGGCTGGGCAAGCAGGGTGAACAAAGCGTTCAGAACCAGAAGGAAAACATCCCACCAGTCGATTTCGGAAGTGGACAAAAACGTGAACGCCGCATAAACCAACAGATAGCCCACAAACACAAACAAGGTCGTTTGGATGAAACGGTGGTGCGCCCGCTGGTTCGACATGCTGAACACCGTAAGCACCGTGGCCACCAACTGCATGAAAATGAACTGGAAAGGATTGGGTACCACGAGCGAAATCAACATCACGGCAAAGACTTGGGTGGAAAACGCCAAGCGCAGGTTGAAGAACGAACTTACCATGATGGCGAGCAGGCACACCGGCATCAAATAAACCAGTCCCGGCTCGAACTTGACAAGGACATACGAGGGTAGGATGACAATCAGCATGAGCGTCAGCAAGAGCACTATGTTCTTCAATTCAGAAAAGACTTTTTTGTGTAACTTGTTGCCGTACAAGCCCATAAGTGTAAAGATGAGTGCCACGAGGAAAAGTTGGCTCAGCAGCACCCGCAGCGACTCATCGCTCGACATGGAACGTGAGGTGTATTCATGCTGCAACGAATTCAAAATGTCGAAGGTGTGCGGGCTAATGATTTCCCCTTCCGACACGATGATTTCGTCCTTCTGCACCATGCCGTAGGTGAGCGAAATGGCCGAAACCGCCTTCTCCTTCTCCAATTTGGTAATCTCAGCATTGTAGAAAACATTCTGCCGCAACGCGCCGTTGAGCAACTCCGAGAGTAGTTTTGTATCTATCTGTTTATCAATGTTTTCCAAAGCCTTCGCGACCGCTTCAGTCGCCTCATTCATCGAATAGAAATCGCCATAGCGGACGGTGCGCATCACCTTGTTGCGAATCACGCTCACTTCGGTTTCGGGTGCAAGGTTGCTCGTCGCATTGTCATAGGCCACAATTCCTTGATCCTCAATGGAATCGTAGAGAATAAACAATTCGTCGAGGTTGTATTCCTTATCGGAATTGCCGCTCCATTTCGCCTCAAACGCATTGAACAAAGCATTGCGTGCGGCAGTCATTTCCTCATCGTTGAAGACGAAAATCGGCTTCACCTTGGCAGCAACAGCCTCTGTTTCAGCGTTCAACGTCTCGTCATCCTTGTAAATCGGGAAATCGAAGGGTGCATACAGGGTTTCGTGTTGCCACGGTTTGGAGAGTTGGTATTCATATTTGAACTTGCCCGTACGCGGCATCTGCCAACAAACCAAAACAATGGCCACCAAAAAGGCAATCACCTTGGCAACAACATAATAACTATGCCTTATTCTGTTCAGAAAATCCTTTATCTTACTCATAACCAATTATTTAAAAATTACAATCGGCTTATAATCCGTGTGCTAAATTAAGAAAAACTCCAATCGCTTGAAAAAAATCGTCGAAAAAAGGCCGATTGCACCGATTTGTTACCTAATTTAGCGGTCAGAAAACAAAGAAAAATCATGACCCACGGCATCTGCAATTTATCCGCCATCGCCTTGCGCAAGGAAGCCCGACACGCCTCCGAAATGGTGAGCCAACTGCTTTATAATGAAACCTATACCGTTTTGGACAAAGCTCCAGAATGGCTTTTGATTCAAACAGAAAACGGCCCTTCGACAGGCTCAGGAACCGAGTTTTACGAAGGCTGGATTCAGGCGAAACAGTTTTGCGAAATCAACGATGCGGATTTCATCGCTTTGAAAAGCAAAAAGCCATACCTTATTAATAAGGCCGTCGCGGAATACGATAGCAAATTATTGACCTTGGGCACGCCACTTTACGAGCCGTATCCTGACGCAGCGGAAATGCCACAGCATTTTCAGCCTGAACTGATGGTTGAAAACGCCAAGAAACTGCTCGGTGCGCCTTATCTTTGGGGAGGCCGCACGGCATTTGGCATTGATTGTTCAGGCTTGGTGCAAATTTGCGCCCGCTTGAGTGGCTTGCTCCTCCCCCGCGATGCTTCACAGCAGGTGGCTTGCGGCGATTTGGTGTATTTCCTGCAAGAAACATGCGCCGGAGATTTGGCCTTTTTCGGCGATGAGGATGGACGAATCACGCATGTAGGCATCCTCATGGGCGACGAGCAAATCATCCACGCCTCGGGACAAGTCCGCATCGACTACCTTGACCAAACGGGGATATTTAATAAAGAATTGAATGTGCATACACATCGGTTGCAAGCCATTAAGCGAATGGGGTAATGTTCCCGAAAAACCAAATCAAATTACCCGCGAAATACCTAAAATGCCGTTTCGTGGGTAAATAAGAAAACGATAATTACCCACGAAACACAGAAACCACCATTTCACGGGTAAATAAAAAATTTATAATTACCCACGAGATGATAAAAATAGGGTTTCGCGGGTAAATAAAATACAAAAATTGTTTTGCTGGTTTGGAAATATTCCGTAGTTTTGCAGCCTTAAACCAGTCATTTGTAAGGCAATGAGCAACATTATCGGGCGAAAACAACAAATCGAAGAACTCATAAGGCTTTTCCGCAAGAAACAATCGCAATTGGTGGCCATATACGGTCGCAGAAGAGTGGGAAAAACCTACTTGGTGAGAGAACTGTTCAAAGAACACCTCGCGTTCTACCACACCGGCGTTTCGCCTTTGGAGTTGGAAGAAGGCAACCTGCTCGAAGCCCAACTTGAGGCTTTCCATTCCTGCCTGATTCAATATGGTGCCAAAACAATCTCGCGCCCAAAAAACTGGATGGAAGCCTTCGACCGACTGAGGGAACTGCTTGAAAAACAAGACAAAAACAAAAGATTAGTGGTGTTTATCGACGAGATGCCTTGGATGGACACGCCACGGTCGGGCTTCGTCACTGCCTTCGAGCATTTCTGGAACGGTTGGGGAGCCGGACAAGACAACCTGATGCTCATCGTGTGTGGCTCGGCCACCTCTTGGATTCAGGACAACCTCATCAACTCGTATGGTGGGCTTTACGACCGCGTAAACGCCGAGATACAACTTGCCCCTTTCACACTTCACGAGGCCGAGCAACTGCTGAAATCACAGGATGTTACCCTTTCGCGTTACGACATTCTCCAACTCTACATGGCCGTCGGCGGCATACCGATGTACCTCAGTTATGTACAGCCCGGACTGAGTTTGGCCCAAACCATCGACAGCCTGTATTTCGACCACAAGGCAAAACTGAAAAACGAATTCGAAAGGCTGTTCAACTCCTTGTTCAGGTCGCCCGAGCCTTACAAGGCCATCATCCGACAACTTTCCAAACGCCAAAGCGGATATAGCCGCGAAGAAATCGCGGAGAAAACGGGCATTGTCGCGGGCAAGTCGCTCTCGCAAGCACTTCACGCCTTGGAAGCCAGCGACTTCATCGAACGCTACAAGCCTTTCGAGAACAACAAACGAAACCTGCAATACCGCCTCATCGACCCGTTTTGCCTTTTCTACCTCGACCAAGTGGAAGGACGCGGACGGGGCAGACATTTCTGGCGCGACAACGAGAACCATCCCTCGCTCAACCCTTGGCGGGGACGGGCATTCGAAAACGCCTGCCTCGGCCATGTCGAGCAAGTCAAGGCCGGTTTGGGCGTGGCTGGCGTCAGTTCGGAAAACTCCCCTTGGACAATGCGCGGGATTGACGGACAGAAAGGGATGCAAATCGACCTCATCATCAGCCGCTCCGATAGGGTAATCAATCTCTGCGAGATGAAATTCGTCAATAAGGAATTTGAAGTCAAGGCCGACTATGAGATGCAACTTCGCGAGCGCCTGCAATGGATGATTGACCATGTGAGCCGGACGCACAATGTGCAGATGACCCTCGTCACCACATACGGCCTGAAATATGGCCTGCACAGCGGTGTGTTCCAAAAAACCGTAACTTTAGATAGTCTTTTTGAACCGACTATTTAGGCTTATTGTTGCGAAAAATTTCGCAACGAAGTTTTTCGCAATGATTTTTACTATATTTGCACCGCAAAAATCTTGAAATTCTAAATCTTCAAATCTTTAAATAACAAGTAATGAACAACGCACTGATCACATTTGCGAAGCCGGAAAACGAGCCTGTAAAAAGCTACAAGCCAGGCAGTCCGGAAAGAATCGAACTCCAGAAGGAACTCGAAAGACAATCCAACGAAATCGTTGAAATCCCCGCCATCATCAACGGCCAGGAAGTCCGCACGGGCGACATGGGCGAAGTGGTGATGCCTCACGACCACAAACACGTCATCGCACGCTACCACAAGGTAGGCGAAAAGGAAGTCCGCATGGCCATCGACGCCGCCCAAGCCGCCAAGCACGACTGGGAGAACACGCCTTGGGACGAGCGCGCCGCCATCATGGCACGCATCGGCGAGATGTTGGCCACCAAGTACCGCGCCCGTATCAACGCCGCCACCATGCTCGGCCAGTCGAAGAACTGCTTCCAAGCCGAAATCGACAGCGCCTGCGAAACCATCGACTTCTTCCGCTACAACAACTACTACGCCAGCAAGCTCTACGCCGAGCAGCCCGCTTCGGCCAACGACCAGCTGAACCGCACCGAATACCGTCCCTTGGAAGGCTTCGTGTTCGCCATCACGCCTTTCAACTTCACCTCCATCGCCTCCAACCTGAACATGACTCCCGCCCTGATGGGCAACACTACCATCTGGAAGCCCTCGACGACTGCACTGCTGTCGAACTACACCGATATGCGCATCTTCATGGAAGCCGGACTTCCCGCCGGCGTGGTCAACTTCTTGCCCGGCAAGGGCAGCGTGATCAGCGGCGTGGCCCTGAAGGACAAGAACTTCAACGCCATTCACTTCACCGGCAGCACGGGCACCTTCAAGAGCCTGTGGAAGACCACCGGACAGAACCTCGACATGTACAAGGCCTATCCTCGCCTCGTGGGTGAGACCGGCGGCAAGGACTTCATCTTCGTCCACAACAGCGCCGACCCGCAAGAAGTGGCCGTGGCCATCGTGCGTGGCGCCTTCGAATACCAAGGCCAGAAGTGCTCAGCCGCCTCGCGTGCCTACATCCCCGCTTCGATGTGGAACGACGTGAAGAACCGCGTGGGCGACATGATGAGCACCATCAAGATGGGTGACGTGAAAGACTTCTCGAACTATGTGAACGCCGTCATCGACGAGGCTTCGTTCGACAACTGCAAGGGCTACATCGACCGCGCCAAGGCCAGCGCCGATGCCGAAATCGTGTTCGGCGGCAACTGCGACAAGAGCGTGGGTTACTTCGTGGAGCCCACCGTCATCCTCGCCAAGGTGCCGAACTACGAGAGCATGGTGGAAGAAATCTTCGGACCCATCATCACCATCTACGTTTACGACGACAACAAGTTTGAGGAAATGTTGGATGTTTGCGACCAGAGCTCGCCTTACGCCCTCACCGGTGCCTTCTTCGGCAACTGCCTGAAGGCCCAGAAGATTGCCAACGACAAGCTGCGCCATGCAGCCGGCAACTACTACGTGAACGACAAGCCCACGGGAGCCGTGGTCGGCATGCAGCCCTTCGGCGGCGCCCGCGCCAGCGGCACCAACGACAAGGCCGGTGGCCTGTGGAACCTCATCCGCTGGACCAGCCCTCGCGCCATCAAGAACACGTTTGTTCCTGCTGCCGCTTACGGGTATCCGTTCCTCGCGAAGGAATAATCGTAAAGATAAACACCAAGAAAAATCCGCCAACATTGTTTGGCGGATTTTTTTGTTTCATTTTGACGAAAAATTGTACTTTTGTCGCATAATAACAAAACAGGCAAACCATGAGCGAATCAACATTAAGAGGATTGTTGGATTATCTCCACAGCACACTCTCACCCGACAATATGCGTTGGATGGCTATGAACTTGATGGCATACGCCGATGCCGATGAGGAAAACCTGAAGCCATACACTTTGGACGAACTCAATGCCATGCTTGACGAGGCAGAGCACAATTATAAGGCAGGATTAGGTATCCCCAGCGAAGAAGTTTTCCGTGATTTGGAAGAAGAATTTGAGCAAAAAGAACTTCAACTTGAGATGGCATGAAAGCGATTTGGGACCCGAAAGCAAAGAAGTCTTTGTACCAAATTGCCAAATACATACAAAAAAGATTTGGCAGCGAAGCAAGGAAAGACTTTATTAAGCAAGTTCGTGAAACAGAACGGTTGATATTGACCAACCCTTTTCTTGGGGCGATTGACCCATTGTTTGAAGGCCGAAAACTTTCCTATAGAAACACGGTTATCAACAGATTAAGCAAAATGGTGTATTTCATCAATGGCGAAACCATTTATATCGCCGCTTTCTGGGACACCCGCCGCGAGCCGAAGAAACAGGCTGAACAAGTGGTAACTAAAGAAAACAATTAACGTTTAACTAAATATTCTGTTTATGAAAAACAATTTTATCAAAGCCATCGTTCTCGTCCTGTTTTGCTGGACGGCGATGGAGGCCAATGCACAATGGAATCCCAAATGGACAATTGGCGTGAAAGGAGGTTTGAATTGGACGAACATCTCCCGTTCCAACATGGGTCGGATCGATGAAACCTATTCTGCCCTCATCTGCCCTGATGCTGGATTACAGGCACGCTATCAATTAAATGACTGGCTGGCCATCCGTGCCGATTTGGACATTATGTCACGTTGGCACCGCATGGACCGTAATCTTCATTATTTAGAACCTGTATTCACATGTTACAACAATGATTATCTCATGCTTCCTCTGATGGACGATTTCTCGTTTGGCGGGCGTCAACTGCGTGGCCATGCCTATTGTGGTGGCTTTGGCGGTTATTGGATAAAAGCCTGGGCAAAAGGCACAACCTATTGGATGACTGATTACTATGTCTATTTTAACGACTTCGATGAAATTCGTGAGTTCAATAGCGAAGACCAACGTCTCATCGCGGGAGCAGTAGGGGGATTGGGACTAAGTTATAGCTTTTTCGATAGTAGTGTAAGCGGCGGAGGCCCTGTCGTTAGCTTGGATGTCATGTATTACCACGACCTTGTAAGCCATCACAAAGGATACGCGCATCTGAGCGACCCACGGTATCTGAACACGCTTTCCATTACTCTCGGCATAGCTGCTAACTTCTAAATTATTAATTGTCAGATTATTACAACTATGAAAAGAAACATCATCATATTAGCCATCATCGCCTTGGTTTTCAGCGGTTGCCGCAAAGAAGCCGACTATCATCCCTATATCGGCGAATCGGACAAGTTGGCCTACGATAGCTATTCCGGCCAGTTCGAGTATCTTTGGAAATGCATCAGCACGGGCTATGTGTTTTGGGACGTTGACAACACCGACTGGGATGCCGTTTACAGCGAATACATGCCCAAATTCCGCGCCCTCGATGCAAAACACGAAGCCGGCCAGGATGTGACCTTGGACGAGCTCAAGGAACTCTACAAAGGCGCGATGGGCGGTTTGAGAGACCATCACATGGCGATTCAGATCAAGAACATCTTCCCTGCCGCTGCCGACACGACTGAATTATTCGCCGTCACTCCCGGACAATACGAAGTGGAAAAAAGAGACTATTACATTGAATGGTCATTCATCGAGCAAGCACGTTTTTATGGCTTCTTCCAAGAGGTTGGCACACATTATGAACTCGAAGCAAACGAGTTTTTTATTGTCGGGATTCCAGGAACCAGTCAAGTTGGGCTTTTTGCCTATTGCCTGTTCAGGCTTCCCGACGGACGCAAGATTCCCTACCTTTGGCAGTCGTGCGCGGCTATCACACCCATCCTGAAAAGCAACGACCCGACCATTCAAGAGGCTGCAGCCTTGATTGAGCATTGGCTGACCGCCATCAAGGAAACACCGCGCGAGCAACTGGCAGGCATCATCTTGGACAACCGCGCCAACTCAGGCGGCTACCAAGACGACCTCGATTATCTCGTAGGTTCGTTCATCAACGAGCGCACCGAGGTGATGCAAACCCGCTACAAGGAGGGCCCTGGACGATACGAGCACTCCGCTTGGACACCCTATTATATTGACCCTCAGAGCCAATACCACCGTGACCTCACCGCCGAAAACGTCCCATACGTCGTCCTTTGCGACATAAATTCCATCAGCATGGGCGAGATCGAGACCTCCATCATCAAGAAAGTGCTGCCCACGAGCCACACCATAGGCGAGCGCACCTACGGCGCCACTGGGCCATTGCAGCCCACATCGAGCATCAACCTCAACTATGGCGGCCCCTTTGGCAATATTGAAACGATGCACCACTACATCTACACCTCGACATTCGAGGCACGGATAGACGGCAAGGTGTTGGAAGGCACAGGCTACACACCCGACCAAATCATACTGCGCAAAGACCACAACGACGACCTCAAGCCCCAACTTGACGCGGCTATTGAGTACATTAAGGGTTATTGATAACGGCCCAAACAAAAAAAATGTAAACGGCGATTAATATTAATCACCATTTACATTATTTCGAGAAAAAATACGTCAAAATGTTTGGCGGATTTTTCTTTTTTGTATTTTTGCGGCATAAATGTAAATGATGATTTATATAAATTACGGTTAATATTATGAAATTCTACGACAGGGAAATGGAACTGGATCTGCTATTGCAGAGCGAGAAGCAAACCGAAAGGTCGGCGGTGTTCACCGTGCTGACAGGTCGCCGCCGCGTGGGAAAGACCTCGTTGATTAACAAGGCTTTGGAAGGGAAAAACATTGCCTATCTCTTTGTCTCGAAAGACAGCGAGGCCGTGCTTTGCCAAAAGTTCCAGCAGACCATTCAAGAGCAGTTGAACATTCAAGTTTACGGCCAAATCAGCCGTTTCCGCGACTTGTTTGAAGTCATCATGAAAGAGTCGTTGCAGCGTCATTTCACCGTTTTTTTCGACGAGTTCCAGAACCTCCAAAAGGTGAATCCCGCCATCTTCAGCGAGATACAAGACCTTTGGGACCGCTATCATCGAGAGTCGCACCTGCACTTGGTGGCCTCGGGCAGCATACAATCATTGATGAAACGCATCTTCGAGGACGAAAACGAGCCGCTTTACGGACGCCCAACCTCGAAATTCACGCTCCTCCCCTTCCGCATCGAGGTGCTGAAGCAAATCTTCCGCGACCACAGCCCCAACTACAAGAACGAAGACCTGCTCTGCCTTTACATGATCACCGGCGGAGTGGCCAAATACGTGGAACTGCTGATGGACGCGCAATGCTACACAAAGGAAAAAATGCTCAACTATGTGTGCCGCCCCGACTCCTATTTCCTCAGCGAAGGCCGCGACCTGATGAACCAAGAGTTTAGCGACGAGAGCAACACCTATTTTTCTGTCCTTCAACTAATTGCCGCAGGCATGAACAAACGCAGCGAAATCGATGGGGTCATGCAGAAGGACATGGGCGTTTATTTGCAGAACTTGGAGAAGAACTTCATGCTCGTGAAACGTCTCAAACCCATGCTGGCCAAACCCAACAGCAAGGTCACGGCATACGAGATTTCAGACCAGTTCTTGCGATTCTGGTTCCGCTTCATCTGGCCTTACCAGTCGCTGATTGAGCGGCAGCAGATGTCCGCCTTGCGGCAAAACATGGGCAAGTATTACGAGCAGTTTTCCGGAAGGACGTTGGAGCAGTATTTCCAAGCCAAAGCGATGGAATCGGGCGAGTTCACGATGGCCGGCAACTGGTGGGACCGCAAAGGCGGCAACGAAATCGACATGATAGCCCTGAACGAGTTTGAGGGCACGGGCATCGTGGCCGAAATCAAGCGCAACCCTGAGAAAATCAACCCAAAAACGCTTGAAGAAAAGACAAAAGCGCTGCCCGCCGGCGCTTTCGGAAAGTATAAACTTTCGCTTCAAGCATTGTCTATCGAAGATATGTAAATGATGATTAATATAAATAGTGGTTAATATTAATCACCATTAATATTACTTCAAGAAAAAGAAATCCGTCCAAAATGGGGGCGGATTTTTTCTTTTCACAAAATTATTCCTATTTTTGTCGCCTATAAATGAATCAACTATGAAGAAAACACTACTTTTCGTCCTTGCAATCATTGCAGGCTTCACACTCCAAGCCCAAAAATACCGCTTCAATGGCGAACCTGACGGGTTCAGCATCAGCAACAGAAGCAGAAACCAATTGACTCTCAAGCACAATCTTGGTGCCGTCACCATCGAAAACGCTGACCGCGCCGAGGTGCAGGGTCAGGTCATCACTCTTTCGGGCATCTATGTGCCCAACGAGGCTGGTGCCCCCAACTTACCGAGCCACAGCACCTTTGTTGCCATCCCCAATGGCGCAACGGCCTCGCTCAGGATGGTTTCGTCAAAGACTAAGGTCATCAAGAATGTCGACCTCATTCCGACGGCTGAGCCTCAGTTGGATAATGACAATTCGCCCGCCGTTTATCGTAAAAACCCCGAAATCTACGGGCGCAACGCCTTCTATCCGGAAACGCCTTTCCGGATTTCGGACATCAGCACGATTCGTGGTGTGCAAGTGGTGCAAGTGGGCGTGATGCCATTCCAATACAACCCCGTTACCAAGGAATTGGTCGTTTACAGCGATTTGGAGTTGGAAATTGACATAGAAGGCGGCGACGACACCATCGGCGACCTGCGTTATCGCACTCCCGAATGGGACCAAATCCTGCAAGACATCCTCCTCAATCGTGACGACCTGCCCGAAGTGGACTACGGAGAACGCCTCCGCAAGCATTACGAAAACCGCGAAACGGGTTGTGAATACATGATTATCACGCCTGACAATGAGGACTTTATCGCATTGGCCGACAGCATCAAGCAATTCAGGATGGAGCAAGGCATCCCGACTGAGGTTTTCACCGTGAGCGACTGCGGCAGCAACACCCAAACGGCCATCCGCAATTTCATCCGTAACGCTTACAACAATTGGGACATGCCTCCAGCGGCGGTGCTTTTCCTTGGCGACCACAGCAGCGACGGCAACCAAGGCATCATTTCCTACACGATGAACAACCACCCAGGCGGCGACGGCTACAACCCTTACATTTCCGACCATATCTATTCCGTGATGGGCAACAACGACATGCCCGACATCATTTTGGGACGCATCACGGGACGCAACCCCGAAGAAATGTACCATATCATCAAGAAAGACCTTGATTATGAGCGACAACCGCCCACCAATCCCGACTTCTACGACAAGCCCATCACGGCGATGGGATTCCAATTGGAGCGTTGGTTCCAACTTTGTTCCGAGGTGGTGAACGGCTTTTGGACCAACGAACTCGGCAAGCACCCCGTCCGCCAAAACGCCATCTACCAAGGCACACCCGGCAGCCGCTGGTCGACTTACGAGCACACCAACACCGTGCTCAATTATTTCGGGCCTAATGGCTGCGGCTACATTCCGCAAACCATGTCACACCTCACCGACTGGAGCGCCAATGGCAATTCGGTGAACGAGGCCATCAACAGCGGCGCGTTCCTCATCCAGCACCGCGACCACGGCGCAGAGGAGGTTTGGGGCGAACCGAGTTACAGCATTGGTTACATCAAACGCTTGACCAACAAGGACTTGACTTTTGTCATGTCGAACAACTGCCTCACGGGGAGGTTCAATTACAATGGTGCTGACGGCTGTTTTGCTGAGGCGTTCCACCGCCACCAATTTGGCGCGTTGGGCCTCATCGCGGCCACGCAGGTTTCTTATTCCTTCGTCAACGACATTTACGTTTGGGGCGCATACGACAACATGTGGCCCGACTTCATGCCCACCTACGGCACGCAGCACGAGACCAATTTCATCCGTCCCGCTTTCGGCAACGCCGCCGGAAAATTCTTCCTCCGCCAGTCCTCGTGGACCGACAACAGCGTGAAGGAAATCACCTATTACCTATTCCACCAGCACGGCGACGCCTACATGACCCTTTACAGCGAAATGCCTCAGCCGCTCACTGTGGAAATGTTGCCCGTAATTCCCGCTGGCAGCGACCAATATGAGGTAAAGGCCGACGAAGGCTCCGTTATCTGCCTGAGTGCCAATGAACAAATCATAGGTTTTGACATTGCAACAGGCGATACGCAAACCATCGCCGTTACGCCGCAAGATGTTGGGACGAAGGTGAAACTCACCATCACCAAACAGAATTATTACCGCTACGAGCATTTCATCAGCACCATTCCGACCGATGCTCCTTACTTGATTTTCAACGCCTTGGAAATCAACGACGCAGAAGGCAACGACAACCATGCCCCCGACTATAACGAAACCTGCAGCTTCGGCATCAGCATCCACAATGCGGGTTTCGACAATTTGGACGAGTTCAAAGTCACGCTCAGTTGCAGCCATCCTTCCGTGGAAATTACGCAAAGCGAGTTCTCCTACAACGGAATGAATGTCAATGAGATACAATCGCAAAATAATGCTTTCACGGTTCATTTCAACGACGACCTTGAAGACCAAGAGAAGGTGAAGTTTTACCTGAAAATGGAAAATGCCGATTATGTTTTCATCGACAGCGTGACCCTTGCCGTGAACGCACCCGTTTTGAAATACGTCGCACTCACACTCACCGATTTGGACGGAGCCGAAATGGACCGCCTGATGCAAGGCCAATCCTCCTACTTGACCTTCGACATTGAGAACCAAGGTCATAGCAAGTCATTGGAAATCAGCAACAAATTCAACCTATTGGCACCTTTCCTCAATGTTGCTGAGAGCGAAATCGACATTCCCGGCATTGATGCGGGCGGCTCGGCGAGAGTCACTTTCATCGTGAATGTGGACGACGATGCCGCTGACGGCATTCTCAACTACAGCCTGCAAGCCGAAAGCGGACACTACACCGACCTGCTTGAGAGCCAGATTCCATTGGGCTATACCATCGAGGACTTTGAAGGCGAAACCCTCAACGCCAACCTGCAATGGAAATTAGGCTCGGGCAACAAACAGTGGACTATCGTGGCCGACACCACCGCACATGGAGGCCATTGCCTGCGGTCGCCCGTGCTCAACAACAACGGGGTTTCCACGGTGAACATCGGCATTACCACCGAAGTCGAAGACAAGTTTTCGTTCCTCCACAAGACTTCCACCGAAGAGGGCGACATTCTCCAGTTTTGGATGAACGGCAAGGAAGTGGAAACGTGGAGCGGCATTAGCGATTGGGAAAAAGCGGAAGTCGACCTGCCCGCAGGCACCAACCTGATTCGTTTCACCTTCAAGAAAAACACCGAAGGCAGCGGCGGCGAGGATGCCGTGATGGTTGACCATCTCTGTTTCCCACCTTTCGCTAACATGGTACTGTTTGCCGGCAACGACACAGAAGCCTGCTCGAACAAAACCTTCACGCCCGAAGGCTACATCTACAACCACAGCGAATTTGCATGGTCGACTAACGGCGACGGCACTTTCGACGACAGCACTTTGGAGCATCCAACCTACACCTTCGGCCCGACCGACATGGCTGAAGGCCAAGTGGAACTTACGCTCACAGGCACCGCTGCACTCAACGGAAGCCAACAAAGCAGCACGGTCGCCGTGAGCCTCATTCCGAGTTTCGAGCCAAATTATTCGCCCGAAACGCCCAATGGAGCGACCGAAGTCGACTTGCGCTTGGTCAACGAGAGCGATTTTGAAGGCGAGGACATCAGCGAGGTCCACTACATTTGGAACCTCGAACCCGAAACGGCGGGCACGATAACGAGCCAAGGTCACCGCGCCCAAGTTCAGTGGAGCGGCGAGTATCGCGGTCAGGCCAAGGTGAGTTACCGCTACGAGAACCCATGCGGCTCCACGGCAGTTTCAGAGGCTTTGGCGGTCAATGTGTTCAATTCCACCGGGACGGACGAGCATCAGGCCAGTGCCGTTGAGGTTTATCCCAATCCCGCCAAAACCATGATTCAGGTGAAGACCCAATTTGAGGGCGAAGCAACGCTGCGCGTCGTGGATTTGTGGGGCAGAATGGTTTATGAATGTAAGATGCAACATTCAGAATGTGGAATAGAAACTTCAAAATTAGGAGGCAGTGGCCTTTACATGCTGCAAGTCATCCAAAACAATGTGGCGACAAATGTAAGAGTTATCGTGCTACCCTAATTGAAAAATTGCTTTACAGGAAAATGCGTCAAATAATGGCGCATTTTTTTGTTTGTTTCATTTTAATTCATAATTTTGCCGCTTGAAACAAATTTTTTCGCTATGAAACAGAATCTTTTCCTTCTCATTCTTTCCTTTGCCTTTGGCGCACTCAACGCGCAACAAACCTACCGCTTCCGCACCGATGCGCCGCAAGGCTTCAGCATTGAAAGCAGTTCGGCTTCGGGGCTTTCGCTGCATTATTCCATCAATGAAATCACGGTGGCCCGTGTAGACAACGGCGAGGCCAAGGGCGACGAAATCGTTCTGAAAGGCTGCTTTGCGCCCAATGCCGAGGGACTGCCCAACTTGCCTTTCGAGAACCGCTATATAGCCGTGCCGCAAGGTGCGACGGTCAGCGTGAAAATCGTGGAGAAAGGAACGAAAACCCTTAGCGGCATTGACTTACTGCCTGCCGCACCCATCGTGGAAAACAGTGCCAAGGGTTTGCCCAAGTTGCAGAAGGACATGAGCGTTTTCGGACGAGATGCCAACTTCCCCTCGAAAAACGTTTCTATTGTGCAAACTACTCAAATCCGTGGCCTCGATGTGGCCTTGCTCAATGTGACACCGTTCCGCTACAACCCTTTGCGGAAGACTTTGGAAGTGGTTTACGACATGGACATCGAAGTCAGTTTTGAAGGTGGCAACGGCCAATTTGGCGATGCCCGCTATCGCAATCCCGCATGGGACAACATTTTGCGCAACTTGGTCATCAATGAAAAGATGCTGCCCGAGGCGCATTATTACGACTTCCTCAACCAAGCCCTCCACAACCACGAGGAAGGCTGCGAATACCTCATCATCATTCCTGACGACTCCATTTTTTTGGCTTGGGCCGACACCTTGAAACAGTTCCGCCTTCGCCAAGGCATCCCTACCAAGGTGGTGACCGTTTCGGAATGTGGCGGCAACGACCCTGAAGCCATCCGAAACTACCTCCTCAACGCCTACAACCATTGGACGATTCCGCCCGCTGCCGTGCTGCTTTTCGGCGGCAACCGTAACACCGACCCCGATTTTGGCATCAAGCCTTATGTCTACAGCATCCCCGTAACGCAAGGCCACTCCTATCAATTCCCCTCCGACAACCCTTATGCCGACATGAACGGCGACAGCATCCCCGACTTGGCCATCAGCCGCCTGCCTGCCTATTCCGAAAACAACTGCCGCCTTTATGTGAAAAAGTGCATCGACTATGAACTCAACCCGCCCACCGACGCGCACTATTACGACCACCCCGTCATCACCTCCGGCTACGAAGAAGACAAGTGGTTTCTGATTACTTCGCAAAGCGTTGATGGCTTCTTTCGCAACCACCTCGGCAAGCACCCGACCAACCTCTACATGGTGTTTGACCAAATGAACCCCAATGTCACGCCACCCGACTCGATATGGTCGACTGCGACCAATACAGAAGCCGTTCTCAATTATTTCGGGCCCAACGGAGCCAACTATATTCCCACCTCCATCGGCGCACTCGACGACTGGAAAACCATGATGGACAAGCAATTGCTCAGTGATGCCATCAGCGACGGAACCTTCCTCACGCTCTATCGCGACCATTCGGCAAACGAATCTTGGGGCAGTCCCTATTTCCACAAAAGAGATGTGCATTTACTCCGCAACCAGCATCCTACCTTCGTCTTTTCCATCGGCTGCCTGACCAACAATTTTTGGGACGCATGGACAGTGTGCCTCATGGAAGAGTTCATCAAGGCCGAGGTGGGCGCTATCGGGGGCATTGGGTCGACCAGCGTCACCTATTCCCACTTCAACGACCTGCTCGCTTGGGGCATGTTCGACTACATCTGGCCCGATTTCATGCCCACCCTTGGAAGCCAAAACGCGCCCGAAATCGTGTATCCGTCATTTTCACTCATGGCAGGTAAGATGTTCCTCGGGCAACAGTCGTTTTTGCCGCATGGCGCATGGCCCACGCAAACTGAAAAGACCCTGAACCTGTTCAATTACTTGGGCGAAACCTACATCAACTTGTTTACGGAGGCGCCGCAATTGATGGCCGTCGAAGCCAGTGCATTCCAGCGAGAAGACCAACCCGAATACACCATCAAAGCCGATGAAGGCGCACTCATTTGCATTGCCAAAGGCGACGAAATCCTTTACCTCACGCAAGCCACCAGCCAAGCCCAAACCTTCAACCTGCCGGCCATGCAGCCCGCAGAACAATTCAACGTGACCGTAACCAAGGCAAACCATAAACGCTTCCATCGTAACGTGACCATCACACCCGCCTCGGGGCCTTACATGGTGATGGAGAACTACCTTTTCCGCGACGAAAGCGGAAACGACACCCTCGAATTTGGCGAAACCGCCCGAATCGACCTAACGCTTCTCAATGCAGGCGTGGACGTGGCCGAAAACACTGAAATCCACCTCGTTTGCGAGTCGCCGTATGTCGAACTCATTGATTCCGTGGCCATTTGTCCCCGACTGGGGCATGACGAACACATCACCCTTCAAGAGGCCTTCAAAATCAAGGTCGGGCGAGATGTTCCCAACCAAACGGAAATCGCTTTCCAAATTGTCCTCGACAATGGCATTATGGTTCAAACCTTTGATTTCCAGCGCATGGCAGCCGCTCCCATCCTTGTCATCCAACCTTCTTATACACTTCAAACGGACGACGGGCAACGCACCACCCATATCCTCAACGAAGGCATCACCGAAATTGGGTTCAAAATCACCAATCATGGCCATTGCGACGGCGGCCCCGTCATAATCGACTTCAATGTTTTGGCGCCTTTCGTAACCGTGGAAACGCCGCATCGCATCCTCGACAGCCTTAAGCCCTACGAACCCATAGACTTGACCTTCCGCCTCATAACCCAGCCGAATGACCTCATAGGCGCATGGCTCAAAACCAAACTCCTCATCAGCAACGGTTTCAACGAAGCCACTTACATGCCGACCATCCAATACGGCGGCATTTTCGAAAACTTCGAGACCGATACCTTAAATCCATTTTTCACTTGGGAAAACAATACATATTTCCCATGGATACAAACCGAAGCCGATGCCTCCGAGGGCCTTCGTTGCCTTGAAGTTACGCCACCGAAAAACAGACCATCAGGACTTTGGATTAGCACAGAGGGCTACATCCCAGAGGGGAAGATGTCGTTTTTCAGCAAGTCGGGGTGCTACGCCACCAACACTGTTGAAACCTTGACCATCGAAGAAGAAACCGCCTCTGGCAACAAGACCCAAACCGTATCGAGCGAGGACTGGCACTATTGGGAAGTCACGGTATTTCCCGAATGTGAAACCCTCAAATTCCGAATGATTATGCACGGCGAACAAGAGTTTGGCATTCGCATCGACGACATTTGCTTCCCGCCGCCCCATGTTCCCATCGTCTTTGCCGGCAACGACCTGATTTCGTGCAAGGAAGCCGCCATCGAACTCCGCGAGGCCTACGCCTATGACTGCGATTCGCTTTATTGGACCACCAACGGCGATGGGCATTTCGAGAACGACACAATTGCAAACACGCAATATCACCTTGGTAATCAAGACCTTGCGAATGGAGAAGTCCTTTTGACGCTTCATGCAGTTGACAGCATCAATTCCTTGTCCAGTTCCGTAAAAGTCAGTTTGCTTGACGAAATCCAATGGGAAAGCGAAATTGTTGGTGACAGTGTAGTGAACATCCAAGCGCAACCGACAAGCCATTATTCCATTGAAAGACAAGAGGGTATGCAATACATTTGGCAACTTGAGCCTGCATCCGTTGGCCTCATTTTCGACCACGGCAACGAAATCGACATCCTTTGGAATTTGCAAGAGGACGATGCCGAAGCCATCCTTTCGGTCACTGTGGATAGCGATTGCGAAACCGAACCTATCAGCAAGAGAATCGACCTTGTAGGAACTGGAATTACCGAATGGGAAATGGTTCGATTCGATGTTTTCCCCAATCCTACTGACGGCACAGTCACCCTTGTTATGGGAGAAAACCTAAATGGAAACGCCTCCGTTGAGGTTTATAACCTATTGGGAGAAAGGATGTTGCAAAAGCAAGCCTACCTTTCTCGCCAAAGCGAAACCCTTTCCCTCGACCTGAGCGGAATGGCTTCGGGGCTGTATATCATCAAGTTAAGTACCGAAAATGGCAGTTGTTCCAAGAAAGTGAGCGTCAAATGAAAATTATTGGAAAGTAATTTCTATTTTTGCAGGAAATAACTATAGGCCGTAAGCCATCGGCCAACAATTAAACAGTTAAACAATCAACAATTAAACATCATAACATGATTAGTTACAAAGAATTAGGGCTTGTGAACACCCGCAAAATGTTCGCCAAGGCTGTGGACGGCGGCTATGCCATCCCCGCTTTCAACTTCAACAATATGGAACAGATGCAGGCCATCATCATGGCTGCCGTCGAGACCAAGTCGCCCGTCATCCTGCAAGTGTCGAAAGGCGCACGCAACTACGCCAACCAGACCCTGCTGCGTTATATGGCCCAAGGTGCCGTGGAATACGCCAAGGAACTCGGCTGCGCCCATCCTGAAATCGTGCTTCACCTCGACCACGGCGACAGCTTCGAGACCTGCAAGAGCTGCATCGACATGGGCTTCTCGTCGGTGATGATCGACGGCTCTGCCCTGCCATACGACGAGAACGTGGCCCTCACGAAAAAGGTCGTCGACTACGCCCATCAATTTGACGTGACTGTGGAAGGCGAACTCGGTGTGTTGGCTGGCGTGGAAGACGAAGTGGCCGCCGAAGAAAGCCACTACACCAAGCCCGAGGAAGTCATCGACTTCGTGACCAAGACTGGCGTGGACAGCTTGGCCATCAGCATCGGCACCTCACATGGTGCCTACAAGTTCACTCCCGAGCAGTGCACCGTCGACCCCGCCACGGGTCGCCTCGTGCCGCCTCCGTTGGCTTTCGACGTGCTTGAAGCCATCGAAAAGAAGCTGCCCGGCTTCCCCATCGTGCTGCACGGCTCGTCGTCGGTGCCGCAAGACGAGGTCGATACCATTAATAAATATGGTGGTGCGCTGAAGGCAGCCGTGGGCATCCCGGAGGAGCAACTGCGCAAGGCCGCCAAGAGTGCCGTCTGCAAGATCAACATCGACAGCGACAGCCGCTTGGCCATGACCGCCGCCATCCGCAAGACCTTCGCTGAAAAGCCCGCCGAGTTCGACCCGCGCAAGTACCTCGGCCCCGCCCGCGATAGTATGAAGAAACTCTACGAACATAAGATTATCAACGTGTTAGGCTCGAATGACAAACTGGAAAATGCTTAAGGCATGGGAAAACTGAAAGATGCTCATATATTTAGCAATGGAAAAGGCTCTGTCGTGAAGTTTTTCATAGCCTTGATTTCGTTTGCTATTGTTGTACTCGCTGCGGGGATTATCTTTTCATGGTACATTGAGGAGGGCCCTTTCATTGCGACATTAGGTATTATGCTGATTCTTATCTTTGTCCCAATTAGCACAGTGATTTACTTTATGACAAGGCTTCTCGCCTACCGCACCAAGGTTTTCCCAACAATAAAGAACCGAGAATGGCTACACGGTGTGAGTTTCTTTCTTCTGTTTATTCTTTCCGTCGTTTTGTTTTTTGTTTTCACCTGAAGCAAAACATTTTTTCAAATTAAAATGAAAGAGTATCGCAAAAAGCACTATTTTTGCGATACTTTTCAGTTCATCTCAATCCCGACAAATCAACAGTGTATGTAATTGGTGGCAATGTAGATTTTTTTAGGAAGGCTATCATGTAAATCGGTAAGTAAATGGTTTTGTTGATTCGGCTCAAATTATTGTTGCTGAACACTATAGCATCCTTGATTTGGTAATCGGGATTGGCCAAGACATTAGTCAAGGCGTTGTGGCGTTGGTAGTCTTTGCCCGACTTCACCTCAATGGGAACAACCTTGCCGTCCTTCTCTATGACAAAGTCCAGTTCACCTTGCTTCTTGCTGTTGAAGTAATACAACTCAAAACCATGCGCATGTAATTCTTGCGCCACAACGTTCTCATACACAGAACCGAAATTAATTCCCTTGTCGTCTTTGAGAATCCGCAACTGAATGCCTTCCGCAAATTGACATGTCAAAAGTCCTACGTCGTTTTGAAACAACTTGAACAAATTGCGCGAGCGCGAGAGTTTCAGCGGCACAGTCGGCTCCTCAACATTATAAACAGGCAAGGCCACACCAGCATCCTTAAGCCAGATGAAACTGTTCTCGTAACGCGAGAATTTCATATTTTCGTTCAAATCCTTGAGGATAAACCGTTTGTTCTTGGCGTTGAGTTCCGAAGGTATCATATCGAAGATTTCCTCGATGTAGAGTTTATGATTGCGGTCGTATTTGGCAATATCACGCTTGTAAAGCCGAATGATGGCCTGTTGCTCGGCAAGGACATCTTGAAGGTTGTTGGTGTCCAAATATTTCTGCACAACCGCCGGCATACCACCAACGATGAGGTAAAGCCTGAACAGTTCCATCAGTTTCGTATGGATGAAATCGGGAACGGGCTTTTTGCTTTCCCACGCATCCTTGACGGCCTGCATCACATCATCATTTACGCCCAATGCCATAAAAAACTCCTCCAAGTCGAGCGGAAACATTTCAACGACATCCATATAACCCACTGGTTCGGAACGCAAGTCGTTGAGTTCCACGCCTAAAAGCGAGCCACTCAAGATGTATCGGTAGCTGCCTTCAGAGACCAAAAACTTGACAGCGGTGACTATGGAAGGACATTCCTGCACCTCATCGAAGAAGAACAAGGTTTTGCCCGCGATGAGCGGTCGGTCGGCAAGAGCGGAGAGCCTCAAAAGCATATCGTCGCGGTCTTTCGCTTGGGCAATAACATCCACAGCATCAGGCATCTCAATAAAGTTGATTTCGATGAAACTTTCGAAATGGGTTGTCCCGAAATGGCTGATGGAGAACGATTTCCCCGTCTGCCTCGCACCTGTAACAAGCAAAGCTTTGTTATTGGTCTTGAAAAAATCATATAAATACTTGTCAATCTTTCTTTTAAGCATAATTTGTCCGTTTTTCCAATGCAAAATAACTACTTTTTGTCCGTTTTTCCAACAAATTTTTGAATTATTTTGTCCGTTTTTCCAAAAAACGGCATATTTGTTTCATAACAAAACAATATTATTCTTATTTTTGCGATACTTTTGTTATTCAAAATATGAACGCAGATAGAGCACATCAAAACCCCGACAATTCGGAAGCGAAACTGATTGTCGAAGTAAAACAAATCGTGCAAGCCGCACGTAACCAATCCTATCGCGCCATCAATGTTATGCAAATTGTCAGCAACTGGCTAATTGGACAAAGAATTGTCGTTCAGGAGCAAATGGGCAAAGACAAAGCCGATTACGGCAAGCATGTCATTGAGATTGTTTCAGCTGCACTTACCGAGGAATTTGGCAAGGGGTATTCTGAAACGAATGTTAGAAATATGCGAAAGTTCTATCTCACATTCAGCAACTTACAAATTCAGCAGGCACTGCCTGCTATTTTTCAGTCATTACCTTTTTCAATTCAGCAGGCAGTGCCTGCTGAATCAAAAGGGCAGGCAGTGCCTGCCGAATCAGAAAGCACAATTCCCTTGTTTCCCCAACTGTCATGGACGCACTACGAGAGGCTGATGAGAGTTGAAAACGAAACGGCCCGATTTTGGTATTTGAACGAGGCCGCCAAACAGATGTGGAGCTATCGCACCCTCGACAGGAACATCAGTACGCAATACTACGAGAGGCTTCTGCTTTCGCAAAAAAAAGAACCGGTTATCGCAGAGATGCAGGAAAAAACGGCTGATTTTCAAAAAGACAGATTGGCCTATATCAAAAATCCGATTATTGCGGAGTTTTTGGGACTACAGCAACACCCTTCGTTACACGAATCCACGCTTGAGGAAGCCATCACCAACAATTTGCAGCAGTTTTTGATGGAATTGGGCAAAGGCTTTGCTTTTGTCGCCCGCCAGCAACACCTCCGCACAGAAGAAAACGACTATTTCATCGACCTTGTATTCTATAATTACATATTGAAATGCTTTGTTCTTATCGATTTGAAAACCAATAAATTGAGTTATCAAGATGTCGGACAAATGGATATGTACTTGCAATTGTATGACCAATTGATGAAACAACCTGACGACAACCCAACTATCGGAATCATCCTTTGTTCGGACACCGATAGCGATGTTGTTCGATTCTCTTCTCTGTCAAAAAATGAGCAACTTTATGCCTCAAAATACAAACTCTATCTACCTACAGAGGAAGAGTTGCGCCGTGAGATTGAACGGCAAAAAGAATTATATTTACAAAGACAACAACAATTAAACGATTCAACAATCAACAATTAAACATCAATAATGAACCTCAATCCTTTAACAGCCATATCGCCCGTCGATGGGCGCTACCGTTCCAAGACCGCCGAGTTGGACGACTTTTTCAGTGAATTTGCCCTCATCCGCTACCGCGTGATGGTCGAAGTGGAGTATTACATCGCCTTGTGCGAACTGCCTCTGCCGCAGTTGGAAAACTTTGATGGCGATTATGACGACCTCCGCGCCATCTATGAGGAATTCCAAACGGAAGACGCATTGGAAATCAAGGAAATAGAAAAAGAGACCAACCACGATGTGAAAGCCGTGGAATACTTCCTGAAACGCCGCTTCGACGAACTCGACCTCACCGAATTCAAGGAGTTTCTGCACTTCGGCCTCACCTCGCAGGACATTAACAACACCGCCGTGCCGCTCTCGATGATGGAAGCGCACAAATTAGTGGTGAAGCCCGCCTTGGAGGAACTCATCGACAAACTGAAAGGCATGGCCGAAGAATGGCGCGACAACCCACGGTCAGCCCGCCAGCCCGACGCATCTGGGCAAGGAAATCTATGTCTTCGTGGAGCGCCTCAACGACCAGCTGAAGATGCTCAACAGCGTGCCCTTCACGGCCAAGTTTGGCGGCGCCACGGGCAACATGAACGCCCACAAGGTGGCCTACCCCGACATCGACTGGCCCGCCTTCGCCAAGAAATTCGTGGAGAAGAGCCTGAAACTCAAGCGACAGCAGACCACCACGCAGATTGAGCATTACGACTACATGGCGGCCTACTTTGATGCCCTGCGCCGCGTCAACACCATCCTGATTGACCTCTCGCGCGACATCTGGCTTTATGTGTCGATGGAATACTTCAAACAGAAGATCAAGGCGGGCGAAGTCGGCTCGTCGGCGATGCCCCACAAGGTGAACCCCATCGACTTCGAGAACGCAGAAGGCAACCTCGGCATGGCCAACGCCATCCTCACTTTCCTCAGCACCAAACTGCCCATCAGCCGCCTCCAGCGCGACCTCACCGACTCTACCGTCACCCGTAACATCGGCGTGCCAATTGCCCATACTTTGATTGCGCTCAAGTCGCTGATGAAGGGCTTGGACAAGCTTTTGCTCAACGAGGACAAAATCCGCCAAGACCTGCAACAAAACTATGCCGTGGTGGCCGAAGCCATCCAGACCATCCTCCGCCGCGAGCAGGTGGAAGGTGCCTACGAACTGCTGAAAGGCCTCACCCGCACCAACAAACACATCGACAAAGAGGCCATTGACGAGTTTATCAAAGGCTTGCCAGTGAGCAAGGAAATCAAGATGGAGCTGATGGCCATTACGCCGGAGAATTATACGGGGTATAATTTTTAATACTATTGTATCATGAAAAAGACTTTGTTAACCAGCGTCTTACTGTTAGGATTCATCATTGCCCTTGGACAAACTGTAGATTCCACATACACGGTATCCACAGATTTCAAACACATTGTTTTTAATGTTGTGAGCGACTCCAATTCAGATTACTACTATCCAAAGTTAGAGGAGAAAACAAAAAACAGCATGTCCGAATTGACTACAACTGAATGTTACTATTTGTATTATGGCCGTCTTTTTAAAAATAAGCACAAAGGTTTGCCTTTTCTTGCTTCCTCTGAGCGAATGGATTTTGACAAGGCACTCGCCAAAAATAACTGTAAAAAAATTATCAGCGCTGGTGTACCTCTTTTGGAAAGCAACCCCGTTGATCTGACTGTTTTGCTTCACACATGCAAATGCATGAAGGACAAGAAAGACGAAAGATGGGAAGAATATAACACGTTATTTACCAAGCTGCTTGACGCCATTTTTTCTGAAGGCACGGGGCAAAGTCCTGAAACTGCAATTAAAGTGGTGGACATTGAAGATGAGCATATTATAAAAGGTGTCCTTGGCTTTTTAGGCGGAACGAAGGGGCTGTATTTCAATGACAATTTTCCGGGTAGAGTTTTTAATGTGTGGAGTTTGGACGAACAAAAACTCTACTTTGAAGAATTGTTTTTCGAGGACATCGAAGGCCTTGACCTACGTCAAGCCCTATTGGGGCAGCATCGTCCTGAATCTGGTCTTCAACCTAATCACCATTTTCTTTTCGCTGTTCAGCTTTGCCTTGGTCGGGCCGTTCCTCACCTTGTTATTCAAGGAAGGCGCGGTGGAAGTCGTGGCCAAACCTGAGTTTTCTTTCACCTCCGACTACCTGATGGGCTACCTCAACTGGTTTATGAGCAGCCTCATCGCCGAAGGAGGCAAATACCATGCGTTGGTGTTCATGTGTCTGTTGCTGCTTGCGGCGTTTTTCTTCCGCAATCTGGGACGATTCTTCGCCTGTTATTTCATGGCCAACGTGCGCGTGGGAGCCGTCCACGACCTGCGCCGCGACGTGTATAACAAAATCCTCATTCTGCCGCTGTCTTTCTACCACAGCCGCAAGAAGGGCGACACTTTAGCCCGTATTACCACTGACGTTCAGGAAGTTGAGGTCTCGATTTTGAACTATCTCGAAATGCTCATCAAAGACCCGCTGACCATCCTTTTCTATTTCGCCTTTATGATTACGCTCAGCCCAAAACTGACTGTTTTCGTGCTGATTGTCTTGCCTTTGGCAGGTCTGATTATCGGCAAGGTCGGCAAGATGCTGAAAAAGGAATCCAAGGAAGGGCAGACCAAACTGGCGGGCATTATCTCCACGGTGGAGGAGACCATTTCAGGGCTTCGTATCATCAAGGCTTTCAACGCTTTGCGATATTCAAGCGACAAGTTTGAGGAGCAAAACGGAAACTACACCAAGGTGCTTCGCGGCATCCACCGCAAGCGCGACATGAGTTCGCCGATGAGCGAATTCCTCTCGTCGACGGTGGTGATTCTCGTGCTGTGGTTTGGCGGCAAGCTCATCCTCGGCGGCGGCAACCATATCGACGCAGGCAGCTTCATCAGCTATATCGTTGTGTTTTCGCAGATTATCTCCCCTGCCAAATCGTTCTCGCAAGGCTACTACAATGTTCAGAAAGGCATTGCCTCCGCAGAACGCATCTTTGAGATTTTGGATGCAGAAGAAATCATTACAGAGAAAGAAAACGCACTGGAAATCAAAAACTTCAAAAATAGTATCGAATACAAAAATGTGCATTTCAGCTATGGCAAGGACGAGGTCTTGAAAGGCATCGACTTGAAGATTCCGAAAGGCAAGTTTGTCGCCCTTGTCGGCGAGAGCGGCGGCGGCAAATCCACCATGGCCGACCTCCTGCCACGTTTCTACGAGGTGGGTAGCGGCTGCGTCAGCATCGATGGGCATGACATCCGCGACTACAAGATCGGCGACCTACGCAACCTGATGGGCGTGGTGTCGCAAGAGACCATCCTCTTCAACGATACCGTGTTCAACAACATCGCCTTCGGCATGAAGGATGTCTCAAAGAACCAGGTCATCGAAGCCGCCAAAATCGCCAACGCGCACGAGTTCATCATGGAGCTGGAACACGGTTACGACACCCTCATCGGCGACCGTGGCATGAACCTCAGCGGCGGCCAAAGGCAACGCCTGAGCATAGCCCGCGCCGTGCTGAAGAACCCACCTATATTAATATTGGACGAGGCCACATCATCGTTAGACACTGAAAGCGAGCGACTTGTGCAAGATGCCTTGTCGAAGGTGATGAGCCAGCGCACTTCCATCGTCATCGCACACCGCCTTTCCACCATCCAACACGCCGATGAAATCGTGGTGCTGCAAAAAGGCCAAATCATCGAGCGCGGCAAACACGATGAACTGATTGCCTTTGGTGGGGTTTACAAGAAACTGACCGATTTGCAGTCGATAAGTTAATGAAACACAAAAAACCATGAAAAGAATTGTCATTCAAACCATTGCATTACTCGCTATCACATTGATTATGAGCACAGCTTGCCAACACAAAACACCCGTTGACCTCATCGTCCACAATGCCAACGTCTATACCGTCGACGACGATTTCTCCAAAGCCCAAGCCTTTGCCGTGAAAGACGGAAAGTTTGTCGCCATCGGCGATGAAGCGACCATCACAGGCCATTATTACGCCAAGGAAACCATTGATGCACAAGGCGATGCGGTGTATCCGGGCTTTATGGACGGCCACAGCCATTTCACGGGATACGGCGAAAACCTCATCCGCTGGGCCGACCTGAAAGGCAGTCGCTCCTACGATGAAATCATTGAGCGGCTAAAAATCCACGATAGCCTCTACCCTTCCGAATGGCTTTTGGGTCGCGGCTGGGACCAAAACCTTTGGGAAGTGGCCGAATTTCCTGACAATGAAAGACTTGCCGAGGCTTTTCCAGAAAAAAAAGTCCTGCTGACCCGCGTGGACGGTCACGCCGTTTTGGTGTCCAAGGAAGTGCTTGATTTGGCGGGCATTAACGAAAACACAAAGATGGACGGCGGCATGGCCATCGTCAAGGAAGGTCGCTGCACGGGCGTGTTGTTGGACAATTTGGCCGATGCTGCCAAGGCTTTGGTGCCGAAAATGGAAACCGAACTGCGGGTTCAAGCCTTGCTGAAAGCGCAAGAGAACTGCATGGCGGTCGGCCTGACGAGCGTCACCGATGCGGGACAAGACATCGCCACCATCGAACTCATTGACAGTCTGCAACAGGCCGGACAGCTCAAGATGCACGTCAACGCGATGGTCAATCCCGACAACGAGACGATGGATTACTTTATGAATCAAGGTGTTATCGACAAGGAAAGGCTCACCGTCCGCAGCGTGAAAATCTACGCCGATGGCGCTTTAGGCTCTCGCGGCGCAAAACTGCTTGAACCTTACACCGACGACCCGACAAACGACGGCTTGATTCTGGAAAGCGACGACTTCTACCGCCACGTTTGCCAAAAGGCCTACGACGCTGGTTATCAAGTGTGCTGCCATGCCATCGGTGACGGCGGAGTTCATCATATCTTGGACATCTTTTCCGAATACCTCAAAGGCAAAAACGACCTCCGCTGGCGCATTGAGCACTCGCAAACGGTAAGCGACGCTGATTTCCAGCGTTTTGGCGAGTTTTCCGTCATCCCCTCCATCCAAACCACGCATTGCACTTCCGATATGGACTGGGCCGATGAGCGTCTTGGCGAGCGCATCAAGAACGCCTACGCCTACCAACAGTTGCTGCAACAGAACGGCTGGGTCATCAACGGCACCGACTTCCCCATCGAGGACATCAGCCCGATTTACACTTTCTATGCCGCCGTCGCCCGCAAGCATTTGGACGGCACGCCCGCCGAAGGTTTCCAAATGGAGAACGCCCTCACCCGCGAGCAAGCCTTGCGCTCCATCACGATTTGGGTGGCCAAAGGCTGTTTCCTTGAAGCCCGAAAAGGCAGCATCGAAGTAGGGAAAGACGCTGATTTCGTGATACTTGACCGCGATATAATGACGGTGGACGAAAGGGCAATTCCTGAAGCGAAGGTTAAACTTTGTCACATATATTAATCCAAAAACCGCACCCATGCCAAGTTGATTGAAGGGCATGGAATGATTTGAGCATTGAGGTCTATGCTACTCATGTTCCGTCCCTTCAAGGCGGATTCCATCCGCCCCACGCCCTTCAACAAGCCTCTTCCCCATCTCATTAAGCGCAACAAAACGATACCGCAACGAATCCGTTGTTATCGGCGTATATTCAAAATGCTTGGCCTCGGCCTTTCGGCGAAGCGTTTCTTCAACGGATTGGCGGATGAAAGGATTGATGAAAGCCTGCTCTGTCGGCTCCAAAAGCAACAGTTTCCCTTGTGAACATGCCTCAAAATAAACGCCACCAGGTTTGTAGAACCGCTCATGTGGCGAACCTTCCTCGGGAAAACCATCGTTGAGAAGGACGACCAATGGGAAACCCTGCGCCCGTAGCGTCCGTGCGATGAATTGCTCACCCTTGCTGATGGAAGCCGTATAGGTTACCGCTCCATTTTGCGCTGCACGCAACACCGCCTTCAGCCTTTCTTGGACTTGCTCTTCAGTGGCACTTCGCGACATTTCCACCAATTGGCGCTCTGGCCAGTCGAGAAGGAAATGGTTGCCCATTGAGGTGAATAATAGGCCACAAGCCCCAGTCCTACGGTGCATATTGAACAGTTCGGGATTTTGCTTGCGTTGCCATGCCCGCTCTGCGTTGGCATACACATAATCTATCATTGCCTGAAGTTGCCCTTTGTGCGTAAGCACACGGTAATATGGCGGCGCGTCGTACAAGTTCCCTTCAAAGCCCAATTTTCGGGCTTCAGCCTTGCAGCCCTGCATATAGCCCCGCACCACTTCCTTGATGCTGCGCGTCATGGTGCGCCTGACCTGCAAAACGATATGGTGATGGTCGGGCATGACCTTGTCGGCAAGGATTTTCATCTCCGGGCAAAGCACTAACATTCGTTGTTGCTGGTTGATGAGCGCCCAGCCTATGGCCGTCTTTTCCACCTCGGCCCGTGTGCCGTTGTGGGTGAGTTTGCCGAAAATGGGTTCTCGTCCCTTGGCCACCATTGTCACATGCACGATGCACGGCTTGCGCCATGCGCCGGGCTGCTGCCATGTGGAGGTTTCGTTGGGTATGTTGTTGATGGTGTTCATTCTCGTTTGGGGCTTTTGCGGCGGGAATGGAATTCCCGTGGTAGGGACAGAACCCTGACGCAAAAGTAAGATTTATTTCGGCATGAAAGGCTCAAAGCGTCTTTTTTGAAAAAAACTATGAGCCTGTGCTGCGATTTGGCATAGGCTTGCTTTTTCTTTGCAGCGTGAAACAAAAGCGGTCTGAAAAATATGTCAATAATGGTTGTGTTTGGGAAAAATGTTTACCTTTGCGTCAAATTGGATGAAGCAAAGCTCTTACCAAATTAAACAATGTGTTATGAGAAATGTAGAACTTGACCTGAAGAAAGTAGGCGAAATCGGCGGTGACTTCATTATTCCAGCTTATCAGCGAGGCTATCGCTGGAATGAAGAGGTGAGAATGTTGCTTGACGATATTGCTTCGGTACCCGAAGGGGAGAACTATTGCCTACAACCTATCGTGGTGAAGAAATTAGAGAACGACAGTTTTGAGTTGATTGACGGACAACAAAGACTTACGACCCTGTATCTGATTTTGAACTATCTCAAGACTTATCTGCCAAGATTGAACATCAAATTCAGCATCGACTACAAAATCAGAAAGGACAGCAAAAAGTTCCTGACAGAAATTGATTTTTACAACGTCAAGAAAAAAGTCAGTAACATTGACGAACTCTTTATCAACAGAGCGGTTCAAACCATCAGTGACTGGTTTGAGAGAACGCCCGATGCCAACAATGCTGCAATTCGCATGGCTGACAAACTCAACAACAAAGTAAGTGTCATTTGGTATGAGATTGATAGTAAGGAGGATGCAACCGTCCTATTTACACGACTCAATATCGGTAAAATCCCGCTGACCAATGCAGAGCTTGTTAAAGCCATCTTTTTAAGCCGCAACAATGGCATTGACAAACGTTATCAACTTGAAATTTGCACACAGTGGGATTCGATTGAAAACGAATTGCACGACGATGGATTTTGGGGATTTATAACAAACAAAGATTCAGATGACTTTCCAACAAGAATAGAGTTTTTGTTTGACCTAATGGCAGGCAAGCGAGATGACGACCGAGAAAGGCTCCGCACTTTTTTCTGGTTTGCCAAAAAAACGCGTTCCAATGAATTCATGGACAAAAAAATCGACCTCTGGAAAAAAGTAGTCGAAAACTACCAAAGACTGAAAGAATGGTTCAATGACCATGAATTATACCATAAGATTGGCTATCTCATTGCCGTTGGACAAAAAACGCTTGGCGAGTTGATCAACGATTCCTCAAAGATGACCAAAACAGGTTTCCGCAAATCTTTAGACGAACTAATCGCCAAAAGTATTGATTTTGGAAAGGATTATCAGGACTTGAAATACGGCAACGATGATGGTAATATCAACAAAATCTTGCTTCTGTTCAATGTGGAGAGTGCAAGGAAGAACGGCGACAAAACGATGCGTTTTCCATTTTGGCTGCACAAGACACAAAAAGGCGGATGGTCTCTCGAACACATCCATGCACAAAACTCGGAAGGTTTGAAAACACGCCAGCAATGGAATGAATGGCTTGACCTTCATGTGCAATCTTTGCGAAACATTAATGCTGAAAAGAATTCGGAACTTGCAAATGAGATTGAAAGTCGCAACAGGGAAGGATTCAGCGGCGACACATTCAACTCTTGGTTTGACAAAACAATTGCTGCTTTTGGGATGGAAAGCAATCTCGACTACATTGACCTGTTGGGAAACATGGCTTTGCTTGGAAAGTTCGACAATTCTGCTCTTAACAACTCCACCTTTGACGTGAAGCGCGACAAAATAATTGAGATGGACAAGCAAGGAAGCTATATTCCCGTTTGCACTCGCCGTGTGTTTTTGAAATACTATACACCTTCAGAAAAGAACCAACTACACTTTTGGGGAGAAGATGACCGGAAAGCCTATTTGAAGGCAATGAATGAAACTTTGAAACCCTATCTTTCAATCATAGGAAAGGAAATCAGCCATGAATATTAATGAATGTACTTTTCAAAGCGTGTTTGGCGAGCATATCGCATCAGACGGAACCAAATACAAAATCAACAAAATAGAGATTCCTATCATACAAAGAGATTACGCGCAAGGCCGACAAACCAGCACAGTAAAACGGGTTAGGGAACGCTTTCTTAACAACATATTTGATGCCATTAAAAACCATCGGCATCTTACCCTAGATTTCGTATATGGCGAAATCAACGACGGCAAACTGACACCTCTTGACGGACAGCAACGACTCACTACCTTATTTCTACTTCATTGGTATGCCTCAAAAAAAGATAACATAGACGAAGATCAATGGGCTTTTTTGAGGAATTTCAGTTATTACACTCGCCCCAGTTCGGATGACTTCTGCCAGAAACTAACAGAATTCAAGCCAAGATTTGAAATAGTTTTGTCCGATGAAATAAAAGACCAAACATGGTTTCAATATCAATGGCAAAACGATCCGACCATCACAGGAATGTTGGTGATGATTGATGCCATCCACGAATTGTTTGGAAAAGAAACGGGGCTATGGCACGCTCTTGTCGATGAACAATCGGTGTCGTTCTATTTCCTCCCCATCAGCGAAATGGGCCTGACTGACGAATTGTACATTAAAATGAATTCTCGTGGCAAACCATTGACTTCATTTGAGCATTTCAAGGCCGAATTTGAGTCTTTGGCCGAAAAAGTCAATCACGATATTGCTGAAGAATTCCGTCATAAGTTCGACTTGGACTGGACCGACATGCTGTTTCCTTATCGCGGCGGGAATGACATCATTGACGATGAGTTCATGCGATATTTCTTCTTCGTCAGCGACTTGCTTTGCTACATACAAGACAAACCTTTGCAGAAAGATGAGTTCAAATTAGCCAAAATACTATACAGTTTTGAGAATCCAGACGCAATAGACAATCTTAATTTCCTAAAATCAGCATACGATTGCTGGTGCGGTTTCAACATTGACGAGTTCTTTGGCAAACATTTTTCTGGTAACCAATTCCAATCGGGCAAGACAAAGATTTTCCAAGACAATCTTAACCTTTTCAAACAATGCTGCGATGAATACGGCGAATATGTTGACAGTGGAAACAGAACGCGCAAATTCCCGTTAAGTCTGACACTGCTTCTATATGCTGTGATAGTGTATCTGCAAAACAGGCAGAATATTTCCGAAAACGATTTCCAAAGGAGAATCAGAATTGTTCGCAACCTGATTTGGAACTCTCGGTTCGAAATTCGTGCCGATGCCCAACGCAACAATATGCCCGTATTACTGGCGGAAACCAAAGAGATAATTCTTACAGGTATTATTCCAGAGAAAGGAGCCTATAACCAGAGACAAAGAGAGGAGGAGCTTGCCAAATCAGAATGGCTTAAGCAAAACCGGCAGTACGAAGAAGAATTGTTCCATCTCGAAGACCACAACTTGCTTTATGGATGCATCGCTATCATTGGCACTGAAAACCCATCCAATTTCAACAAATTCAGAAAACTTTTTAACATTTGTGAACGCAAACTGATTTCAAGGGCTTTATTAACCATTGGCAACTATTCGCAACGGCTTGATTGGCGTTGGCAGCTTGGAACGAGAAATGATTCCACTTGGCGAGACTTGTTCCATCCTTCCAACCAGCGCAAAGGCTTTGAAAACACCAAAAACGCTCTTAACAGCCTACTCAACAGACTTGAAGAAGTAAGTGACAATGCCTTGTTGGAAAACGTCGAACATTATCTAAACGATATTGCTACTCCAAAGGATCTTCGTTATTATTTTGTAAAATATCCAGTTATGCTTTCTGATACTTATGGAATGTATTATTCCTATGACGATGGAGCCTACCATACCGCCAAGATGCACACATCAGAAAGACTTGTAAGGCATTGGAACGTGTTCACCCTCGCATTGCATGATAGATTAGAGCGAAAGTATGGTTTAGGAGACTATGGCGACCGTTTGCAACTTACAGAGGAATTTTCTCTTCAGTATTTCAACGACAAGATTGTCATTTACGAGTCCGATGCCGATGGCAACGAAATTAACCAAGATGTGTACCAAATCGAACAAGACGAGGATGGTATCGATATAAAAGATAGAGTGGAACAAGGAGTTGAAGTTGTGAAACAGATTGTTGGAGAGTAAAAAGAAGAGTTTTTTCAAAGCCTGTGCAGCGATTTAGCACAGGCTTTTTATATCTTTGCGCCATCAAAATGTATGAGTATGTCTAAAAACCAAATCAACAAATACGTCTGGCTTGTAGAAACGCTCTACCGCGCCAAGAAAATCACCCTGAAGGAAATCAACCGCAGGTGGCTCGAAACCGATTTGAGCGAGGGTCTGGAGATTCCGCGCCGCACGTTCCACACTTGGAAAAACACGGTGGAAGAGATGTTCGGCCTCGTCATCATGTGCGACAAACACGACGGCGACCGCTATTACATCGAGAACCGCGAGGCACTTGAGGACGACGGCCTGCAACGCTGGCTGCTCAACAGTATGTCGGTCAGCAACACGCTACTTGAAAACAAATCGCTCAGCGACCGCATTTTGCTTGAAAACATACCATCGGGACAGGATTTCTTGGACACGGTGATGGCCGCGATGAAGAAAAGTAAGGTGTTGGAAATCACCTACAAGGGTTATTGGAGAGAACACGAAAGCACTTTCAGAGTGGCGCCTTATTGTGTGAAATTGTTTCGCCAACGCTGGTATTTGGTCGGCAACAGCGTTTATGAGGGCAAAATCCGCATCTACTCTATGGACCGCGTTTTGGAGGCCAAACTGACGGACGCGCCTTTTTCCTATCCCAAAGATTTCAGTCCCGAGGTCTATTTTGAGGGCTGTTTCGGTGTCATCCGTGGCGACGGAACCGGAATAGAAACGGTGAAGATTAAGGTTAATGCCAACCAAGCCAACTACCTGCGTTCCTTGCCTTTGCACCCAAGCCAAAAGGAAACCGAGCGCAACGCCGACCATAGCATTTTCACCCTGCAAGTCCGCCCGACCTTCGATTTCCAGCAAGAACTCCTTTGGAACGGCGACGCGCTTGAAGTGCTGGAACCGCTTTGGCTGCGGCAAGAGTTGGCGGGCACAGTGAAACGGATGTGGAATCATTACAACACAAAATGAAAGACTTCGCCGCCATAGATTTCGAAACCGCCAACAACGAGCGCACGAGCGTTTGTAGCGTTGGAGTTGTGATTGTCCGCGATGGCGAGTTTGTGGACTCGTTCTATTCGCTTATCCAACCAGAGCCGAACTATTACCTGTATTGGAACACGCTCGTCCACGGCATTACCAAGGAGGACACCGAGGACGCGCCCGTGTTTCCATACGTCTGGCGACAAATCGAGCCGCTTATTGAGGGCTTGCCGCTGGTGGCGCACAACAGTCCTTTCGATGAAGGCTGCCTGAAGGCCGTGATGCGTTGCTACCAAATGGATTACCCTGACTATCAGTTTTATTGCACTTGTCGCGCCTCACGAAAGCATTTCGGGAAACGATTGCCAAACCATCAACTGCACACCGTCGCTGAAGCCTGCGGCTATCACCTTTTCAACCATCATCACGCCTTGGTCGATGCCGAGGCTTGCGCTTGGATTGCACGGGAGATTTTGTAAAAATGGAAAAATTTCCGTAATTTCCGCTTGAAAATGGAAAAATTTCCAAGAAACAACCTATAAAAAGGAAAAAACTCCGTATTTTTGCCGAAATTTATGCAAAAATGGAAAATTTTCCAA
>CACXUM010000026.1 GCA_902770835.1 uncultured Bacteroidia bacterium | reverse complement strand
CCTGAGCGCCTATGCCGGCCAGAAGTACATCGCCATCCGTCACTTCAACTGCTCCGACCAATACATCATGTGCGTCGATGACGTTGAACTGACCAGCGGTGCCAAGGCTTACAGCACTATGGAAAGCGGTATGATGGGCAGTGTCTATGCTGTCAACATCACCGAAATCGAAAACTTCGACGAGCGCGTGATCTTCCTCCACAACCTTGCTAAGGATGCCCGCTTCGATGTCATCAACGGCGAAGCCGCCGGCATGTTCATCGTGAGCGCCGCCCAAGGTTATGAAGACCTCGACCTCGAACTGGCCGTCAAGGAATTCACCACCGAAAACGCCAACCAGTTCAGCATGATGGATAAGGTTCAAGCCGCCGATGTGGCTCGCGCCTACAAGTCCGAAATGCCTGCCGAATTCACCAACTCACTGATGATGGACATCTACGCCAAGTCGCGTGAAAACGCCCTCTGCGCCGATGCTTATCCGTTCTGCACCGACGAAGGTATGTATGAGTTCCCGGCTGGCGTCAATGCCGGTAGCGGCGAACCCGGTCCTGACTACGACTGCCTCTACACCACGCCTAACCCGGCTTGGTACTACATGAAGATGGCTGATCCGGGCGACATGGACATCTACATGTACAGCACGCCGAGCGTCGACATCGACTTCTGCTGCTGGGGCCCGTTTGCCGACCCGATTTCGCCTTGCCCGAATGGCTTGACCTCCGACAAGGTTGTCAGCTGCAGCTACTCAGCCAACCCGACCGAGCACTGCATGATTCCTGCTTCGGCTCAGACTGGTGAATACTACATCCTGGTCATCACCAACTACTCGAACCAGGCTTGCAACATCAACTTCAGCAAGGTCGCTGGTTCTGGCAGCACCGACTGCACCATCATTCCTCCTGCGGTTGTTGATATCATCGGCTTCTTGATCACTCAAGATGGCGAATTCCTTGCCTTTGCCGGTCCTAACGATCGTGAGTACACTGACCTCGGCGAATATGGCAACCATGTGTATTGCGTCCGCCCGATCTATCCTGGCGAAATGACCCTGCCCGACCACAACTATGGTTGGTCGATGGGTTGCCCGGTCTGCTACGGTGACGGCGATGCCTGCGCCGCTGGTGCTCCTATCTATGCCGAAGAACTCACTGCTACCGACCAAGTGAAGGTGTGGTGGGGCGATCAGAATCCTGGCCCAGGTCCTGGCGGCTGCGAAGGCGACGAGTTCTCTGTCAACTTCGAAAGCGGCATTCCTGCTGGCTGGACCACCATCGATGCTGATGGCGACGGCTACAACTGGAATCTTGCCAGCACAACCATGGGTACTGGCTACGGCCACAACAATTCGTCCGACATGATCTTCTCACAGAGTTACGATAACAACGTGGGTGTCCTCTATCCGGACAACTACCTTGTGTCTCCCGCTTTGACCCTCTGCGAAGGTTCAGAATTCACTTTCTGGGCTTGCGCTCAGGATGCAGGTTATGCCGCTGAACACTTCGGCGTGGCTATTTCTGAAAACGGTGTCAACTTCGACATGGTTCAAGAGTGGACGATGACTGCCAAGGGTGAAGGCAAAGCCAGCAGCGCAAACCGCAGCGGTCGTGCCCAAGGCAGCTGGTATCAGTACACGGTCGATCTGAGCGCCTACGCTGGTGAAGGCCGTTACATTGCCATCCGTCACTTCAACTGCAGCGACATGTTCTACCTCGATGTCGACGACATCGAACTGAACAACGGTGCCAAGAACCGTGCTGGTTTGGTGAAGTACAACGTGTATCGTTCGACCGACAATGCCAACTACACTATGATTGGTGAAGTTGCTGCCGTTGCTGGCCAAACCTACTACGAGTACATCGACACGCCCGCTAATGCCGGCACCTACTACTATCAGGTCCGCGCCGACTATGGCGACTGCGAGTCAGAACCCGCCGTTTCTGGCGAGAACCCCAGCCAGAACTATGTCGTGGCTGGTGTCACTGGTTTGAACGAGAACGACAGCAATGTCGCCCTCTTCCCGAACCCGACCAATGGCAACGTGACCATCCAAGCCACGGGCATGAGCCGCATCACTGTGGTGAGCGTCCTCGGTCAGGTGGTTTACGATACCGAACTCAATGCTGACGAATTCACCCTGAACATGGCCCAGTTCAACGCTGGCATGTACATGGTGCGCGTCTACACTGAGGACGGCATGACCGTCAAGCGCGTCACTGTCATGCGCTAAATGACATTCGGCCCGTAGGGCTGCCACGATTGTGGCAGCCCTACCAAGGGTCAAACAAAAAGAAAGTCGACCTAACATTAGGCCGACTTTCTTGTTTTATGCTCTGTTTGATTAGGTTTCGTCAGGCAAGCTCAAACTGTTCCAAGAAACGCAAGTCGTTCTCGAAGAACAGCCTCAAGTCATTGATGCCGTATTTCAGCATGGCGATGCGTTCCACACCCATACCGAAGGCAAAGCCCGTGTATTTCTCTGGGTCGATGCCACTGGAGATGAGAATGTTGGGGTCGCACATGCCACAGCCAAGGATTTCGACCCAGCCGGTGTGCTTGCAAATGTTGCAGCCTTTGCCGCCGCAAATATTGCACGAAATGTCCATCTCAGCCGAGGTTTCGGTGAAGGGGAAATAAGAAGGACGGAAGCGCACCTTGGTGCCTTCGCCAAAAAACTCTTGGACAAAATGGTAAAGCGTTTGCTTCAGGTCGGCAAACGACACGTTTTCATCAATATAAAGGCCTTCAATCTGATGGAAAATGCAGTGGGCACGGGCCGAAATGGCCTCGTTGCGGAACACGCGGCCCGGCGCAATCACGCGGATGGGCGGCTGTTGTTTCTCCATGGCACGCACTTGCACGCTCGAAGTGTGGGTACGCAGCAGAATGTCCGTAACCTTGTTCACATTCGGTTCCTTATTAATAAAAAAGGTGTCCTGCATGTCGCGGGCGGGATGGTCTAAAGGGAAATTCAAGGCCGAAAACACATGGTAGTCGTCCTCTATTTCGGGGCCTTCAACGATGGTGAAGCCCAAATGCGCGAAAATCTCATTGATGTCGCGGCGCACGATGGAAAGCGGATGCCTTGCGCCACGCATTTCGTTGGCGGGCATACTCATGTCGAAGCCGGCATCGTTGCTGTGTTGGTTCTCAAACTTTTGCAGTTGCTCCTCCACCTTGTCCTGAACTACATTCTTCAGTTCGTTCAGTCGCATACCCATCTCCTTGCGGAGTTCGGGCGCAACGGTCTTGAAGTCGGCAAACAAGGCGGGAATAACGCCTTTCTTGCTTAGATAAGTAATGCGGAAATTCTCCAAAGCCTCTTTGCTTTCAGCTTGGAAATCACGCACTTGGTTTAATATTTCCTCAACTTTTTCTTTCATGTTCTTATAGTTTTAAGCTGTAAGCCGTAAGCTATAAGCAGCAACAAATCAAATGCTTACTGCTTATGGCTTATAGCTTACGGCCTTATTTTTCAATCGTAACGGAAATGATGGTGACAGGCTCGACTGGCATATCCATGTTGCCCGTCTTGACGGCGGCAATCTTGTCGACCACTTCAAGACCCTCGGTCACTTCGCCGAAAACGGTGTAGTCGCCATCCAAATGCGGCGTGCCACCCACGGTTTGGTAAGCCTGACGCTGGCGGGCAGAAAACATCTTGCCCATACGGCTTTCAAACATGTCAAGCGTTTTTTCGTCGTACACCTTGCCTTGCACGATGTAAAACTGCGAGCCACTGGAGGCTTTCTTAGGATTCACTTGGTCGCCTTGGCGGGCAGCGCAAAGGGCACCTTTCTTGTGGAAATGGTTGGCCTTGAACTCGGCAGGAACGGTATAGCCCGGATCGAGGCGACCATCCTTGTTCTGTCCACCCTGAATCATGAACTGGTTGATGACGCGGTGGAACGGCGAGCCGTTGTACCAGCCTTCATTCACTAATTTGACGAAGTTGTCGCGGTGCAAGGGTGTGTCGTTATACAATTTGGCCTTGATGGTGCCCATGCTGGTCTTGATGACAACAACGGTTTCCTTTTCTGTGTTTTTCTGTGCTTGGCAGGTCAGCCCGACCAACACCAAAGCGGCTAAAATCAGTTTTTTCATATTCGATTTACAATTTAAGAATTACAATTCAATTTATTCATTCACAAGGGAATAGGTTACTTCAAGGCGCATTTTTTCGCCTGTTTCGGCTTCGGGGCCGTTCACTATCCAGCGTTGCGCGTTGTAGGCTGCCCCATTGATGCCCAAACTGAGTCCCAAATTCTCCTTCTTCTCCAAAATCATGCTCTGCAAATACTCCGAAATACGGAAGGCGACCGACTGCGTGCTTGCATTATAAGTTCCGCCAAAGAAGCCCGAGCCTTCATAATAGTCGGGCAAGAGGTAGGTGGTGCTGTCGGCGTTGAAGCCCAACAGAATCAAGGCTACAGGCGGCCCGAAAACGCTCGAATCCGCCAAAGCGGAGGAAGCCGGCAGAATGAGTTTGGCCTCGTTGACGACGAGGTGACAACCCTCCAGCGAGTCAGTCCAATGGCTGAGGTTGGGGAACATGACACGTGCCCTCACGCCACCCATCGTTTGAAGATACAACGTCGACTGGCCCAAGTCCCACTGCTTATCCAACACCTGACTGACAAATTCAGGGCTTCCCTGCGTATAGTCGTGGTCGAAGTGGTTGAAATAGGTGTCGTATGAGGTTACATGATAATTGTAGCGCATGGGCTTGTCGGGCGTGGCGGCATTGTGGTAATAGAGTTGCAGCATCGAGAAGGTATTGCTCGTCAGGTTGATGTAACTAACTGAGCCATTCTGACTTACGGCATCGCAAGTGACATAGAGGCCGGGAAATGCCTTTTTGAACAGGTCGGGGCGCGAATAGGCCGTGGTGTCGAGGTTCATCAGGAATTCGCCCAATTCTTGGCTCAACGGAATACGGATGACAGGCTGCCCTACCGTGTCGTTGTTCAAAACATGAATCTTGGTACGGGGATGCGGGCAGAATTGGAAGCCGTTGGCATGGTCGACCATTTCCGTGGCCACGGTCGAATGGTTGTAATAAGTGGCATCGAGTGAAAGCGAGTCGGTCAATTTATAGACACGGGCGGTTTGCATGACGGTGGTGTCGCCATAGTAACCTCCGAGGTAAAGTTGCAGCACCAGCGAATCCAGCACGGGATTGGAGCCGAAATTCTGTCCGGCCACCGAAAAGCGGAACTGGGTATAGAACCCCGCCTCGGTCGTGCCAAACACGGGGTCGTTCATGGCACCAAGCATGGCATAGGTCGCGTTTTTGGTCATGATGGAGTCGAGGTAGGAATGGCAGACGATTTCCGCCGTGTCGGTATGGTAGACGCCGATGTAGTTGTTCTCCGAAATCAGGTTGTTGCCGATGGATTCGGGCGACTTCTTGCACGCCGCAAAAGCCGACAACAGTATGCCAATCATTAACGCCAAACAGGTTCGAGCGGTTGAATGATGTGTTTTCATTATGTTTTTTATTTTTTCAGGAAGGAATCATAGAAATCATTGCAGGCTTGGGCATAATGCACCTGCTCCGGATAGGTGAGCACGGGCTTGCTGACGGTCTGCAAATGCGCCTCAATCTCAGGATTCAGGTGGTCAGTGCAAACCACAACGCCGTCTGAATAGTCGATGGCGGCCTTGGTCAGGTTGACGTAGTTGGCCTCCTTGAAATATTTGAGGTCTTTCGAGGTCATACCCGGCAGTTTCATCTTCTTGTCGAAACCGGGATTGAAGTTCTCCTCAAAGCCGTCGTCGTAAATCGAGTAGATGATTTTCGTTTCGTTGAAGAGCGGGTTGTCCCTCACGTTCATGGCTCGTTTGATGTAGACTGGCATGAGGGCCGAAATCCAGCCGTGGCAGTGGATGACGTCAGGCGACCAGTTAAGTTTCTTCACCGTCTCGATAACGCCACGGGTGAAAAAGATGCAACGGCTGTCGTTGTCCTCGCAAAACACACCCTTTTCGTCATACATCAAGTGCTTCCTCTTGGTGAAGAAATCATCGTTGTCGATGAAATAAATCTGCATCCTCGCCTTTTGGATGGAGGCCACCTTGATAATGAGCGGGTGGTCGGTGTCGTTGATGATGAGGTTCATGCCCGAGAGGCGAATCACCTCATGGAGTTGGTTCCTCCGCTCGTTGATGACGCCATAGCGGGGCATGAAAATCCTGATTTCCTTTCCGCTTTCTTGTGTGGCTTGGGGCAGATAACGACCGACGAGGCTCATCGGGGTTTCCGGCAAATAGGGTGCGATTTCTTGATGGACAAATAATACTCTTGTTTTGGTAGTCATGGGCTACAGTTTTGCTTAGAAACTACAAAATTACGCATTTTTTTTGGAATAACGCAAATAAAAATAAAAAACCCTACCTTTGCAAACACAAACCGCAGCCCGCTATGGAACACGAACACTTTGAAAATCAAGAACATGAATGGGAGTCGAACCTCAAAGTCACCGAAGGCGTTGATGGTCCCATCCAAGTCAACCCCAACGCTTTGGAACGCATGAAACGCAACCAACAGCAGCTCATGCCGTTGGACTGGTATGTTGAAGGCATCCTCAAAGGCGACCGCGTGACGCTGAGCAAGGCCATCACCTTGGTTGAGAGTGCCTTGCCCAAGCATCAGGACTTGGCGCAACAAATCATCGCGGCCTGCCTGCCCCATGCGGGAAAGGCCTTGCGATTGGGCATTACGGGCGTTCCGGGCGCGGGCAAAAGCACCTTCATCGAGGCTCTTGGCGTTCACCTTTGCGACAAGGGACAAAAACTTGCCGTCCTCGCCATTGACCCATCGAGCCAACGCTCAAAGGGCAGCATCTTGGGCGACAAGACCCGCATGGAAAACCTTTCCGTGCATCCCAACGCCTACATCCGTCCATCGGCCTCGGCAGGCACTTTGGGTGGCGTGGCTCGCAAGACAAGAGAAACGATAATCCTTTGTGAAGCAGCGGGTTATGACACCATTTTCGTGGAAACCGTGGGCGTGGGCCAATCGGAAACGGCGGTACATTCGATGGTCGATTTCTTCCTCCTTATATTAATCAGCGGTGCCGGCGACGAGCTCCAAGGCATCAAGCGCGGCATCATGGAAATGGCCGACGGCATAGCGGTGAACAAGGCCGACGGCGACAATGTGATGCGTGCCAACCGCGCCGCTGCCGAATGTCGTAATGCGCTGCATCTCTTCCCCTTGCCCGAATCGGGACAAGAGACAAAAGTGCTGACCTGCTCCGCCCTGACGGGCTTCCAAATCGATGAAGTATGGCAGATGGTGGCCGATCACGTCCAGGCCATCCGCGACAACGGCTATCTCTACCGCAAACGCGCCCAGCAGGACGTGCAGATGATGTACGATTCGATGGACAGTGCCTTGAAAAACGATTTCTACCAAAACCAACTCGTTTCCGACCTCCTCCCCTTGGTCGAAAGCGACGTGCGCGGCCAGCGGATGAGTGCTTACATCGGAGCGCAGAAGTTGTTGGATGCTTATTTTAATATGCTGAAAAGGTAGGCAACCATAAAATAAACGGTTTATTATCAACCTGCTTTTTGTGCACAAGATTTTGAATTGAGGTTGAAATGGTACTATGCATCATCCTAATCGTGTTAATCGTTGCCTTTGTAATTCTCAAGGCATCCAGAAACACTCCAGAACACAAAGGGAGAGAAGGAGAACTTCACGTCCATAACATTCTCGAACATCTTCCAGATGAATATATTGTATTTGACGATGTGATACTGAAAACTACTAACGGCACCACACAAATTGACCATATAGTTGTATCGAGATATGGAGTGTTTGCCATTGAAACCAAAAACTATCGTGGTGAGATTTATGGTAGTGACGACCGCCAACAATGGACGCAAATAATTGTGACGAATGTCACATACAAGAAGAAGTGGTACAAGACCTATAGCTATGTTACAAAGAACCGTTTTTACAATCCTGTGAAGCAGTCCGTGTCACATGCCAATGCAATTAGAAAAACCTTAAACGCCTGGCCTAACCTTAAAGTGGTGCCAATCGTCGTGTTTGCTGGCAGTGCCGTCCTTCAGAACGTCACCACGCAGCATCATGTCGTCTACGACGACCAGCTGCTGGCTACCATCCAAAGCTACAGCTATCCCTGCCTCTCTGATGCCGAGGTTGCCCAAGTGGTCAACCGTCTAACCCAGCAAAACGTCAGAGATCAAGTGGATGACCAAACCCATGTGAGCAACGTCTATGCCGCCAAGTACAAAACTGACAGCAAAATAGCCTCCGGCATTTGTCCCCAATGCGGCGGCACCCTCGTTCTCCGCCACGGCAAATACGGCAACTTCTACGGATGCTCCAACTATCCCCGTTGTAGGTTTACAACGCACTAATTAGAATGGTTAGCAAAAGAAAGACCATCACACAACTGTTAGTTCTAATGAGTTATGCTTTAAAAATCCAAATGAAAAAGCAAAGTCTGTCAAAAATAATCATAATTTTGCATCATTGAAACAAATTGCCCCTATGGCATAGATTTTCGGACATTTTATATTCTAATACAACCAAACCACACAACCATGTACGACGAAACAAAAGAAAGAAAAAGCGGTACGAGAGTGATTCTTCTCGTAATCCTATGCATTGCCTTTTTGATAGCAATTCTATGGAAACAAGGATTGATTCATTGGGAGCAGTCGCCCGAGGAGCAAAACGAACAAATTGCCACTGTTGAAAAAGAATCGACAATTACCCCAAATTCTGGTTTTATGGTTTCAGAATCGGATTGGGAGACTCTTCAAAATGAGGTCAAACAATTGCGTAAGGAGGTGGAACAACTGAAAGCGGCCAAGCCCAAAACCACATCCACACCAAAACAAACCACAACACAAAATGAGTTAACACCGCCGCAACCATCCAAACCAGCAGCAAAAAGCACTATAGAAGTACGGGAATCAACACCAGCAAATCCCTCCTCTATTAAAACATCTCAAACAAAAGAAACTGCAAGCACAACAATAGATCCAAATGCACTTACATTAGCAAACTATCATCACGACTGGGTACAATCGGAGGCAACAGTGGCGTTGCAAAACAACACAAACCGTACAATTACCTATGTCGCAGGACGTATGATATATTACGACATGAGCGGTAATATGCTGGATTATCAAGACTTCACAAAGTCTGTTACAATAGAACCTGGCATGGTGAAAAGTTTCTCATTGAGGGGTTATGGTCATAGAGAACAATTTGCATACTATAAGAGTAAGACTTCTGCCACCAATCCAGACCGAAAGTATAAGGTCAAATTTGAGTTGAAATCGTATAAATAAAAACAAACTGCGACTTGTATGGAGTAGCAGTCACCCTGAAAAATTGTGTTTATATTCAACCACCGCATGAGTGCGTATATTGGGGCGCAGAAGTTGTTAGGTGTTTATTGTAATATGCTGAAACGCTGATAGTTACAACTCAATTTGTTCGTAAATCAGCGGAAAGTGCCAAAAAAATTGCGATTCCGCTGGTTTACGCACATATTATAATATAAAAACTTGGTTTTCTTTTGATTAAAAAAACAAATTATCCAAAACCAACTCGTTTCCGACCTTCTCCCCTTGGTCGAAAGCGACGTGCGCGGCCAGCGGATGAGTGCGTATATTGGTGCGCAGAAGTTGTTGGATGCTTATTTTAATATGCTGAAACGGGAATAACACAACCTTCGTTTTCGGAATTTTGTGATATTTTGGACAAAAACAGTTGAAATTTTGTGATTTCTAAAACATAATTCCTTATGGACCAAATATTTCTGCTGAAACGATGGATTAATGAACGTATTGTAGCTTAGAGGTTAGTCCACCATCAATTTGGAGGGAATGAAACGGTCGATAATCACGAAATTACCGTCAATATGGAACACGACTGTCCATTTGTGGTTCATGATGGAAAGTGTTTTGGCCTTCGGATGGATTCTTCTTGCCGTCGCAAATTGGCTATACCGATACATATCAGCAGTGTAGGAAAGCGAAGCCAATTTGCCTAATATCCTGTTCACATAATTGTGTCCGCTCTCAACACGGTACAACGACGCGATGTAACGCACCATTCCATCGAGATCGTCAGTTGCATCATTGCTGACTATCACCCTGTAATTCCGCATAGTAGGCATCAAGTTTTTGGTGGAAGAGTTCTCCAAAACGCTCCAATGTCATACATCCAAATGGTATGTCTTGCAAAGAAGAACCTTGAAAACAATGGGCTTGCTCCAAATTTCCATAGGTTACTGCTGGTTCGGAGGCTATTGCCGTTTTTTTGTCTTCTTGTGTGTCGTAGGTTTTCATTGAAATGTGACAATTTTGGTTGCAAAAATAAGTAGTTTTTTTGGAATCATGCAAAATCCTTGTATTTTCTTTTTGAAAAAAACTGCAAAGATTGCCGCTTATTGTGAAAGGTTCAAGGCAGGTGGGAAAGACTTTTTCAACAAACTGGTCACCAACACAAAATACAAGGACATTCGCTACGGCATCAAACTCTGTTACAAGAACATAAGGTTTCAACGGGAAATTCTACACCTTGCCTTACTTCGCAACATTCCTACTGAAACGCTGGATTAATGTTAATGAACGTATCGCAAAATAGAAACGCCGTGCGCGGCCAGCGAATGAGTGCTTATATTGGCGCACAAAAGTTGTTGGATGCTTATTTTAATATGCTGAAAAGATAACGAATTTGTCGGAAACTCGGTTTTTAGGGGAGAAATGGACAAAGGAAATTAAATAACTTGTCCAAATCATATAAAATTTCAGAGATTTGGCTGCATAATATCGAATAGTTTGTCCAAATCGTGTAAAATTTTGGAGATTTGGCTGAACAATATTGGATAGTTTGTCCAAATCGTGGAAAAATTCAGAGATTTGGCTGTGATATTCCGTCACCATTTTCGGCTTAGCTAAGACGCGTGCGTCTTGTGTCTGCCCCGCCATTGCAATGAGGGCAATTAGGATGGATTATTCGTTCATCGTTTTTGCTTATGATTTAATCCTGTTCTCTATCCATTCTCTTGTCTCTTTCCCAAACTTCTCTTCTGCATAATCTAAAAGAAGGGCAGTTGAGGTTATTTCACGTTCAGCCACTCCCTGCATAAACTCGAAGAAGCGCGTTTCACCGACTTCCTGCTCTAAGTCATACAGAAGCAAGGCACCTTTATTATACAGGGCATCGTAAGCTTCAGGAGCATCACGGTCAACCTCGTAGATGGGACAGACATGGCGGGCATTTTCGCGGCAGGCTTCCAGATAACAGTCGAAAACGTGCTTGTCAAAATGACACTTGATGTACCACAACATACTGAATTCTGCAAAGCCTTCGTTGAGCCAGTCTTCCCAACTGAATGTCGGTGCCTTGTTCCACCAGAAATGACCCATTTCGTGGCCAATAGCAGTTTTGAAATCCTCGTTGAAGTGTCTCGTTTGGTAAGCAATAAAGTTCTTTCGGCTGATACCCCCACCACAACGTGGTACAACAAGGAATTTCATATAGTCGTTGCTGGGATTGGTTTTGAACAAGCGGGTATAGAATTGCAGCGCCTCGCTACATGCAACCAACGCAGAGTCGGCATCTGCATCGGCGAAGTCAGTATAGACTATTTCGAATGTACGCCCATCACTTGTCATCTTCTTCGATTTGAGTGTTGGCGAAGCCACAATCTGAAGGTCAAAACCTCCCCACGGCTGCGACATTTCCCACTTTTCACCCTTGCGCTGTACGATACCCGAACCGCTAACCGTATAGCCGTCGTTGATGGAAACGGAGACTTTTGCCGTGAAGTCGCGACTGTCGCTGTTGATGGGAAACCATGCCATGTAATAGCCCAGCTGCACCCAATCCCTTTCCATCGAGCTCATCCAAGTGTCAAGACTGTCGAGGTTGCAGGAATAGTCAAAGGTGATGCTGCAAAGGCCCTTCTTCTTTGGGGCGGTTAGGCATAGCAGTGTTCCTTGCGGAATGTAGGTGTTAGGCGATTTGGCCTTAGTGTCGAATGAGTATGTTAGTTCCTTCTTCTTGCAATGGATGTAGTTGATGGTCGAGTATTTCCAGAGCGTGAAATCAATGTTCTCCCTACCCTTGAAATCAATCTGCGCCGTTGCTGTCACTGTGAGTGTTTTTTTATCCACGTCAATGTTCAATTGTATATCGTATCGCTTGACGATTGGGGCGCTGGCGTCCTCCACAACCGTTTTCCTTGGATAAGCAATTTCCTCTTTATCCTCGGCTTCATGCTTGTAAGTACGCATAGAGTCCATAAAAGCCGTCCAGCGTGCATCATTGTGAAGTGTTCTGTAGTCTTCTTCCGTTAAGAATGTCGTATAAGCAAATGCATATTGTCTGCCGAACTTTTCCCTGAACAGATTGAGATAGTAAAATGTACTGTCAATGTTTCCCACTGCCAGTGCTTTGTCGGCCGCTAACCAATAATCATTTGCCGTTTGTGCCGATGCGAATGTCGCTGTCAATAGCATCGCCAGTAGGAGTAGGAATCGTCTATAGTGTTTCATCTTCTTTGTCTTTTTCAATTCGTTTGGCGAAGGTAAAAAAAGACAAGAAACAATCCCCGGCAAATCCCCAAAATTGGGAGTCAAGAGTGTAAGTTCTGAAAATAGTTTCAGAGTTTTGTTACTGCTTGGTCTCGAAAGTGATTCCTTTGCGTATTTTGGAGAGCATCTGTGGGGTGATGCAAAGGAACGAGGCGATGTCCTGCAAGTCGAGCAAATGAACGATGCCAGGACAGCGTTGCAGCAGCATTTCGTATCGCTGGCGTGGCGTTGCGCGAAAGAAATCGAGGTAGCGGCCTTTTATTTGCCAAAGGAAGTGTTCACCTATGAGACTGCGTAGTTCCATCCTTTCGCTGCTCTCACCGAACCACTTCAGCAGTTGCTCACAACTCACGCGGAACACGCGGCTGGTCACCATTGCCTCAATAGTGTTCTGCGACGGACGCCCATCAAGACCTGCTGGATAGTCGCCCACAAACTCGCCATCAAACGAAATCCAAGTGATATGTTCCCGCTCGTCGTCAATGCCCCGCACTGTGTACTTGAAGCATCCCTCGGCCACAAAGCCGAACCATTTCGACGGCTCGCCCTCACTTTCCATCCGTTCACCTTTGCGATAAACGACCGCCTCGCCCTCCTGCTCGCAGAACTCCCGCAGCACTTGGAGATCAATACTATTGTTGTTGAATTTATGTTCCATCTCCTTCTCGTGGTATTACGACAAAAGAGAAATGCGTATTACAATTCTATGATATTTCACTGTCATTCAGCCAAATTCTGATATTCCTCCTCCTTCGCCTCATCCCCATTGAGGGCATACAATTCGTATAGATTCCGACAAACCTCCTTGCGGACGTTTTCTTCGAGGTTTTTCGAACATCCAGCTTTGTATTGAACGTTGAAAGTTGGTTTTTATTATAGCAAATTCAACCTATTTGTTCGTAAAGCGACGGAATCTATCAAAAAACTGTGATTCCGCTGGTTTACGAACATTTCATAATATAAAAACTTGGTTTTCTTTTGATTAAAAAAGCAAATTATCCAAAACCAACTCGTTTCCGACCTCCTCCCCTTGGTCGAAAGCGACGTGCGCGGCCAGCGGATGAGTGCCTATATCGGGGCACAGAAGTTGTTGGATGCTTATTTTAATATGCTGAAACGTTGATAGTTACAACTCGTTTTGTTCGTAAACCAGCGGAAAGTGCCAAAAAAATCGCGATTCCGCTGGTTTACGCACATTTTTTGTAAAGATGTGCCCTGGCGAGTCTCTACAAAGCCCTATCATTCAGACAATTTCCGATACTCCTCCGCCTTCGCCGCATCATAATTAATAAGGTACAACTCGTAAAGGTTGCGGCAAACTTCCTCGCGAACATTTTTCTCGGCCTCGGTGAAAGGCCCTTCGCCTAGTTTTTCCAATACGCGCTCGTATTCTTCAATCAGTTCCATGCCTTGCTCGCCATTCGACTCCATCGTCTTGGCGTTGTTGAACGAAATCATCCAGTCTCTTAGTGCCATATTTTCTTTATTTTTCCTGTTTTCGCAGAATGTTGAACTTTTATTTCTATCTTTGCGCAAAAATACAAAAACATTGAATTGGCAACAAAAAAACTACAGATTATACGGATTAAACGGATGCCGATGCTCGAATTTGGCAGCCAAAGTTTTGGATTTTGCGAACATCCGTATCCATCCGCAACGAAGTTGCAAAATTTCAAACTCCGTTATCTGTAAAATCCGTCAAATCCGTAGTTAAATATTTGAATATTAAATCTTTAAATCTTAAATAACAAAATCGTAATGGACCAAAGAATTTCCATGAACCCCAATCGTCTGGTGCAGTACCTCCAAAAGCCTGCATCGGAATTCACTCGCGCCGACATCATCCGTTATTGCGAGGAAAATGAAATCGAATTCGTCAACTTCCACTATTGTGGCTGGGACGGCAAATTGAAGACCCTCAACTTCGTGATTCACAGCCTCGAACACCTTGAGAGCATCCTCACTGCCGGTGAGCGCGTCGATGGTTCGAGCCTCTTCCCCTTCATCGAAGCCGGAAAGAGCGACCTCTATGTGGTGCCGAAGTACCGCACGGCCTTCCGCAACCCCTTCACTGAGGTGCCGACCTTGGACATCCTCTGCTCGTTCTACAACCGCGACGGCGAGCCTTTCGAGAGTTCACCCGAACACATCCTGCACAAGGCACATGAAGTGTTCAAGAAGACCACAGGCCTGCAAATGGAAACCATGGGCGAGTTGGAGTATTACATCATCGCCGACGACGAGGAAATCTACGAGGTGCCCGACCAAAAGGGTTACCACGAGAGCGCACCGTTCAACAAGTTCACCGAGTATCGCGTGGAGGCCATGCGCCTCATCGCCCAAGCTGGCGGCCTGATTAAGTACGGTCACTCCGAAGTGGGCAACTTCACCTATGAAGGTAAGATTTACGAGCAGAACGAAATCGAGTTCCTGCCCACCAACATCGAGGATGCCGCCGACCAACTCGTTGTGGCCAAGTGGATTATGCGCCAATTGGCCTACCAATACGGCGTCACCTTGACCTTCGCCCCGAAGATTACCGTGGGCAAGGCCGGCTCGGGTATGCACGTCCACTGCAAGTTCACGAGAAACGGCAAGAGCGTGATGGTCGAGAAGGGCGAACTCAGCGACTTTGGCAAGAAAGCCATCGCCGGCTACATGGAAGCTGGCACTTCGCTGCCTGCCTTCGGCAATCCTAACCCGCTGTCGTTCTTGCGTTTGGTGCCTCATCAGGAAGCCCCGACCTCGCTGTGCTGGTCCTACTCGAACCGCAGCGCCTTGGTGCGCGTGCCGCTCGGCTGGATTAATAACGGAAAGGACATGGCCGCCAACGCCAACCCGCTCGAAAAGAAGTCGAACAAGGACTTCAGCGAGAAGCAGACCTTCGAATGGCGTGCTTCCGACGGTTGCGCCGACATGTACCTGCTGATGGCCGCCCTCTGCGCCGCCGCCCGTCACGGTTTCGAGATGCCCAATGCCCTTGAAGTGGCCGAAAAGACCTACGTCGGCCTCGGCGTGAACATCCACGACGACAAGAACAAGAAGCTCCAAGAGAGCCTCGAACAACTGCCCGACAGCTGCGTGGCCGCCGCCAAGGAATTGGCCAAAGACCGCGAAATCTACACCGCCAAGGGCGTGTTCTCCGATGCCATCATCGACTACATGATCAAGTTCCTCACCAACTTCAACGATGCCAACCTCCGCGCCGAACTCGGCAACGACACGGAGAAGATTCTGAAATTGGTGAAGGATAACATCCATGTCGGATAATCAACTGTAGGGCTGTCATATCATGGCAGCCGCTTGGATTGGTTTCCTATGCGGCTGCCACAGTGTGACAGCCCTACAAACAAAAACGGCCATGACAAAGGACAAATTCAATTGGAGATTTTGCCTTTGTTGTGGCCTTTGCATTTGGTTCATTGTCAACCTTTTGCAAGGCATTTTCACTGAAATTCAGGAGGATGAGGCTTATTATGCCCTTTACGGCGAACACCTCGCTTGGGGTTATTTCGACCACCCGCCCATGGTGGGGTTGATGACCTTTTTGAGTAGCATTTTCTTTTCGGGCACCTTGGGCGTGAGGTTTTTCACGATTCTTGCTTCGTGCTTGTCGCTATTTGTGATTTGGAGAATTGCTAATATAGATTGCTTAGTTCCTCGCAATGACGCAAAGCGACAACTAACCAACTTTCAACTCCCAAATCTAAACTCTAAACTCTCAACCCTAAACTCTACACTTCTCTTCTTCACCCTCGCCTTCTCCGTCGTAATGTTCAACATTTACGGCTTCGTCACCACGCCCGATGTGGGATTGATTCTGTTTTCGGCCTTGTTTCTCCTTGTGTATCAGCGTTATTTGGCAGAAAACACTTGGCCTCGCGCCTTGCTAATGGGCGTTTTAATGGCCTGCATGGTTTACAGCAAATACCACGCTTTTTTGCTGTTGGGCTTGATTGTGCTTTCCAACCTTAAATTGTTGAAAGACGGCAAGTTCTATGTGACTTGCCTTGTGGCTTTGGCCTTGCTGATGCCACACATCCTTTGGCAAATCAACGCGGATTTTCCGAGTTTCAAGTACCATCTTTCGCAGCGCAGCGAGCCGTTCCGCTGGAGTTATTTCCTTGAGTATCTTCCCAATCAGTTGCTGATTTTTAATCCGTTTACATTTGGTGCGTTGGTTTATGTGCTGATCAAACATAGCCCAGAAAGGGCGACACGAACAGTGGCAGGCGGTGCAGTCCCTGCTGAAAACCAAGTCTTCGACCGCGGCCTGAAGTTCATCCTCATCGGGTTCTTTTTCTTCTTCTGGTTGATGGCTTTCCGTGGGCATGTTGAGCCGCATTGGACCATCGTTTGCGTGATTCCAGCGGTGGTTTTGGTTTATCGCAAAGCGTTGGTTGACGAAAAGTTAAGAAAATACACCAAGCGTTTCATTTTGCCCTCGCTCTTGTTGGTCATGGCCATAAGGATTCTTTTGTTGACACCTTTGGCCGACCGTTTCGGTTACCACGGCAAGGAAAAATACTACAAAGCCGTCGAACAAGTAGCGGGCGAAAGTCCCGTGGTGTTTCAAGGCTCGTTCCAACAACCTGCTTTGTATCATTACTTTACGGGCAAGGAAAGTTCCACCTTGCGCAGCTATTACGACCGAAAGACCCAGTTCGACCTATGGCAGTTCGACATGGCTTGGACAGGTCGAAAAGCGTTCATTTGTGGCCCCGTCATCGACTTGTCAAAGACATATCATATTGACGGCGTGGAATTTGAAGGTTATCTTGCCGAGCATTTCCAGTCGGCGAACAGATTGGTTTTGGATTTCAGCATCAACACCGCTAATGATGAGGAAATCCCCGTTTTTCGCATTGGCGACACTATCAACATGGATTTTTCCATTTTCAATCCCTACGACCAACCTATCGACTTCAACCACAGCGAAATGGAAATGAATCTCCGCGTGCTGTTCCCCGACCAACTTTTGGCCTACCCTTGCATTTACGAAGACTTTCCCCCGCTCCAACCCAATACAGCCTATCGAGGCCAACTGAAAGCCATCTTATATAACAACCTCCCCACTGGGTCTTGCCGCTTGACACTCGCCATCGGCGACCGCATAGCCGTCTTCACCCCCGAAGGAAAAGCCGTGGAAGTGCGAATCGAAAAGAAAAACTAAGGATTTGTGCCGGCCCAAAACGCCTTTTGTTGGGTTTCCTCCTCGCGCATCTGCCTGCGTATTTCGTTGATGTCGTTGCGTTTCTTCTTCTTGTCGATCATCCTTTGCTCGCCGTCGGCGATGGTTTCCAGCACCTGCCGCAAATTTTTGTCCTTTTCCAGTAGGAAGGCATGGCCCAGACCTTCAATCTCGCGGAGATTGCGCATGATATGTGTCAATTTTTCGGCGGGCAGGTGGTTTTGGATGAGAAACAGATAGTCGAGGCGCGGCGTGAAGGCATAGAGCATCCTTTCCCTATAGGTGAGCGAAACAAGATTGTAGACATTGTAGTTGTCGCCGGCGGTATAATAAAAAAAGGAGAAGGGGTTGCCCTCGAAGATGAGGTCGTCGTATCTGACAAGGTCGATGGAGAGTTTCGTGTTGATGTTCCAGGCCAGTTTGTAGTCGACCATGCTCGAATTGATGCCGACGACCGTGGTGTCCTCAAACGACGCGATTTGTATTTTTCTGTTTTTGGGATTCATGGCGCAAAAATAGGAATTTTGTAAAAGCCAAGGCATTGCTGCTGCGAATTTCCCCCTTGACCAAAATCAAAAAAGCATGACCATCACTTCCAACAACCCGAAGACGATAGCCATCTCCGCCGTGGTTTTATCTGCAACATATTTGCAGTTTTGGGAATAATTTGTAACTTTGCAGTCGAATAAAAAGAAAAACCGATGACTACGTTTATTGACACATTGGAAGAAACCGCTGCCACTGAGGTGCAAGACGACCTCACGTCAGAGCAACGTGCCTATTGGTAAGCCTCCATCAAACGCGATATGCGCGACATTGCAGAAAGCAGACCTAAGAAATACATCACATTGGATGAGTTTGAGAAAAAACTGATGGAAGCAGTACACAAACTCTATGCGTAAATACACGGTATTTTCCCCCACTCCGCAAGCACTTCGACGAAAAAACTTGACTTTCCCGAAAAATCCCCTATCTTTGCAGCCGCAAAGTGTTCTATCATCAATATTTACAAACAAAATCAACCCTAACCATGGACACAAACTTACCAACAACAGCACAGGCGCCCATGATTGCCTTGATTCAAACCAAAAACATCATGAGAACCAACAATTTGAAAACCAAAATGAAACGCACCTTTGCAGCGCTTTTGCTCTTTGCGCTGCTTGCGCCCACGGCAGCTTGGGCACAGTTCAGCGGCGGCAGCGGCACCGAAGACGACCCGTATATTATAGCCACCACTGATGATATGGACGAATTAGCCTCACAAGTGAACAACGGAAACGACTACAGTGGCAAGTTCTTCCTGATGACCGCTGACCTCGACTTTAGTGGCAAGACCTATACGCCCGTGGGCAATTACAACTACGGTTTCAAGGGCACATTCAACGGCAACGGCCATACCATCAGCCATGTCATCATTCAAAGCACTCTTAATTTCATTGGTCTTTTTGGATGGTTAGAAAGCGGTGGCAGCATCAACGGACTGACATTGGGCGAAGGCAGTTCAATAGCAGGATGGAATAGGGTTGGCGGCATTGTGGGTCAATGTGGCGGTGCTATTAATGGCTGTAACATTGTCGAGGGTGTCACCATTAGTGCCAATAAAACATTTGTGGGTGGCATTGTGGGCGACTGCGTTGGTGGCAATGTGAGCAATTGTCAGAATCGCGCTGATGTTTCGTCCAACACTATAGCATGTGGTGGTATCGTGGGAATTGTGAGCAGCGGTGGAGAAGTTCTTCAGTGCAGCAATTATGGCTCCGTGCAGGCATCGGAGAATTGTGGAGGCATTGTTGGGAGATTAGTAGATTGTAGCATGGTCACGGAATGTATCAATGAGGGAAGCATCAGTGGCGACGAAAATGTCGGTGGTATAGTAGGATTCATTAATGAACAAAGTGGCAATTGTTTCTGTAGCGTGAGCAACTGCCTAAACCTTGGAGGCGTTAGTGCAAGCAACAGTAACTATTTGGGAAGCATATCGGGCGACTGGAGTATGGGAGCCGATTTCAATAACAACTATTATGCGGGCGAATGCACCATCGGCCACATCAACGGCAACGACGTGGCGGGCGAGGCCATGCGCGGTTACACCATAGCGGGCAACGACTCGATTGTGGTGTCGCTCCCCGAAAGCGCCAGCGTAGGCGTGGCCTACGAGAATAAGGTGTATGCCGGTGAGAACCAGGAAGTGACAGTGAGCCTCAGCAGCTCCGACCCATCGGTCAGTTTGGATTGCGTCTCGTTCAGCATCAGCACTTTCACCGACAATGGCGACGGAACTTATACCTTCATCATGCCCGCCGAGGCTATTAACATCGGATTGAGTATTGTCGAGATGAATGGCATATACTACCAGTTACATTGTGACAATGGCACGGCCACGGTGGTTTACGATGCTTCTTACGCCACGTTGGAATGGGCCAGCATTGAAGACTTCGAATATCAAGGAACCTTTTACGCTGTCACTGCCATTGCGAACAATGCTTTCGACGGTTGCACCGAATTAACAGGGGTTAGCTGCCACACTCCACAATTGGCCACCATCGGCGCCAACGCTTTCCGCAACTGCACGGGCATCATGTCTTTCGGCTTCTACCACACTGCTACGCCACCCGCTGTGGGCGAAGGAGCCTTTGAGAATGTGCCTTGGGAGGACATATTGCTGGGTGTGCCTTACTGCTCGCAGTACGACTATGGCCAACACGAGGTTTTCGGCCAATGCGGAAATGTTCAAGGCTATGAACTCTGCGAATACAACTTCATGGGCTTTGGAGGCGACGGTCTTTGGTCGAATCCAGCCAATTGGATGGACGCGAACAGTGAACCTTGCACCAATCTTCCGGGCGAGGGCGCACAAGTGGCCATTTTCGCCGAATGTGAAATCGATGTGGACGTGACAGTAGAGTCCATTACTAACGCCAATTATGAAGAAGTGCTTCCGCTCACCGTGAAAACGGGCGTGACACTCACCGCTACAGAATATGTTTACACCTCAACCACTCCTGGAAACCTTATCATCAAGGACGGGGCGCAAGTCATCCATCCCAACACGGGCGCACAGGCCACGGTGGAGAAGAACATCACCGCCTACACGCCCAACAGCAAGAATGGTTGGCATTTGGTCAGTTCGCCCGCCATCGAGAGTTTTGCGCCCACGGCGGACAACGGCTTCCTCGCCAACGAATACGACCTGTATTTCTATGAAGAATCTACACATCATTGGCGAAACCACAAGCCCAACGGCCAATACGCGAACTTCAACATTGAGCCGCTGAAAGGCTACCTTTACGCCAACAGCGCCAACGACACGCTACAGTTGCAAGGCACCCTGCGCACGGCCACGGAAACGGTGAACTTTCCGCTGAGCTACACCGACGGCATCGCCTTGGCAGGCTTCAACCTTGTGGGCAACCCCTTTGCGCACAACGTGACGAGCTTCACGGGCAGCAATGTGGCCACGGAAGTCTACCGCATGAATGAGACCAAAGACGACCTGACGGTGGCCTATATCACCGCTACCGACCCGCTGAAACCCGGCGAGGGCTTCTTCGTGAAGGCCACGGGCGACGAGGCTTCCATCACCTTCAACAGCCGCGCCACCAATGCCGAGCGCAGCAACATCACCTTGGAAGTCAGCGAGAATGGCCTCATCATCGACCGTTTCATCCTGAAACGCGACGGCGCACCTTTGGAGAAATTCACGCTGAACGAGAACAGCACGAGGGTTTATGCCACCGAGGGCGCACAGGATTGGGCTGTCGCCGTCATTGCGAGCGAAGCGAAGCAATCCAGCCGCACAGAACAACCCGTCAACTTCAAGGCCGCCAAGAACGGCACCTACACCCTGACCGTGAACGTTGAAAACATGGATTTGGATTACCTCCACCTCATCGATAACATGACCGGCGCAGACATTGACCTTCTGACCCCGGCAGGCGTCCCCCTTTGCAAAGGGGGCAAGGGGAATTCAAAACCCTACACCTTCACCGCCAAAACCACCGACTACGAGAGTCGTTTCCGCTTAGTGTTCTCCGCAGACGAGGACGTCTGCGAACCCAATGCGCCGTTTGCCTACATCAACAACGGCAACATCATCATCAACGGCACGGGAACCCTCCAAATCATAGACATTCTCGGCAAAGAGTTAGTGAGAAAGGAACTCTCAACTTTCAACTCTCAACTTTCAACTTCCAACTTTGCCCCGGGAGTGTATGTGTTGCGTTTGGTGGGCGGCGACACGGTTCGGACACAGAAAATCGTGGTGGAATTCTAACAACGTGGCATGCCCCGTTGTCGCTACCGCGATACCTCGCTATCGCGATACGAAGTTTCGGCATCCGACAGTAGTAAATCGCTCCTTTGGGGTTGCGTTTCGCCAAACCCTGAAGGGGCGATTATTGGTTTTTTTTATGACTTTGCCACCCATTCACCAAATTTCTGTATTTTTGCGCCTTAATTTAGGATTCATAGTATTATGAAAAACAACTACAAGGAATATAAACAGTTGAATCTCACGGAGACAGCCAACGAGATTCGCAAGTTTTGGGAAGAAGACAACACCTTCCAAAAGAGCCTTGACAACCGCGACAAGGACAACGCTTTTGTATTTTACGAGGGTCCGCCGAGCGCCAACGGCACCCCGGGCATCCACCATGTGATGGCCCGCTCGATTAAAGACGTAGTTTGCCGCTACCAGACACTGAAAGGCAAGCATGTGGTGCGCAAGGCCGGTTGGGACACCCACGGCCTGCCTGTGGAATTAGGCGTAGAGAAGAAACTCGGCATCACCAAGGAAGACATCGGCAAGAAGATTTCTGTTGATGACTACAACCGCGCCTGCCGCGAGGAAGTGATGAAATACAAGGACATGTGGGACGACCTTACCCTCAAGATGGGCTATTGGGTCAACCTCGATGATCCTTACATTACCTTCACCAACGACTACATCGAGACCTTGTGGTTTTTGCTGAAAGACTTGTATAACAAGGGTTTGCTTTATAAAGGCTACACCATCCAGCCCTACTCGCCCGCTGCCGGCACAGGACTCAGTTCCCATGAACTGAACATGCCTGGCTGCTACCGCGACGTTAAGGATTTGACTTGCGTGGCGTTGTTCAAGTTGAAAGTTGACAGTGAAAAGTTGAAAGTTATCTTTGGCAACCAACTCCCAACGCTCAACCCTCAACTGTCAACTTACGCAATCGCTTGGACCACAACACCTTGGACTTTGCCGAGCAATACCGCACTTTGCGTTGGCCCGAACATTGAATATAACCTCGTCCGTTCAGTCAATCCTGTATCGGGCGAGCAGACTTACCTCATTCTCGGCAAGCTGCTGATGTCTTCTTTCTTCCCCGCCGAAGAAGAGAAACCTGCTTTCGAGGATTGGAAAGTCGGCGACAAGAAACTGCCTTACGAGGTTTTAGGCACCGTGAAAGGTACTGACCTTGTTGGCATTGAGTACGAGCAACTTATCCCGTGGGTCAATCCGGGCGAGGGCGCATTCCGCATCATCCCCGGCGACTATGTGACCACCGAGGACGGTACAGGCATCGTCCACATCGCGCCGACCTTTGGTGCCGACGACAAGCGCGTGGCTGCCGCTGCTGGCATCCCGCCCTTGCAGATGATCGACAAGGACGGCAAAACCCAGCCGATGGTTGACCGTACAGGCAAGTTCTGGCGCATCGAAGACCTTGACCCAGAGTTTGTGAAAAACTACATGAATGTGGAGGCCTATCGCCCATACGCCGGCCAGTTTGTGAAAAACGCCTACGACCCCACCAAGACCGAGAAAGACAAGAGTTTGGATGTGGACATCGTGGTCATGCTGAAGGAAGAAGGCAAACTCTTCAAGAGCGAAAAACACACCCACAACTACCCGCACTGCTGGCGCACCGACAAACCCGTGCTGTATTATCCTTTGGACAGCTGGTTTATCAAGACCACAGCCTTGAAAGACAGGATGATAGAACTCAACAAGACCATCAACTGGAAGCCCGAAGCCACTGGAAGTGGACGTTTCGGCAACTGGCTTGAAAATTTGGTCGATTGGAACCTCTCGCGCTCGCGCTATTGGGGCACACCGCTCCCGATTTGGCGCACCGAGGACGGCAAGGAGGAAATCTGCATCGGTAGTGTCGAGGAACTTCGGAACGAAATCGAGAAGTCCGTCAAGGCGGGATTTATGAGCGAAAATCCATACGCTTCAAGCGATTACACCAAATTTGACTTACATAGACCTTATATTGACGGCGTGGTTCTTTGCTCCGCAAGCGGCAAGAAGATGTTCCGCGAGCCTGATCTGATTGATGTTTGGTTCGATAGCGGTGCCATGCCATACGCACAATATCACTACATGGGTGACAAAACAGGTCTCCCGTTCCCGGCTGATTTTATTGCAGAAGGTGTCGACCAAACCCGTGGCTGGTTCTTCACGCTTCACGCCATCGCCACAATGTGCTTCGATAGCGTTGCTTACAAGAATGTGATTTCCAACGGTTTGGTGCTCGACAAGAACGGTAACAAGATGTCGAAACGCTTGGGCAATGCCGTTGACCCGTTTGGTGCCATTGAAAAATTTGGTGCTGATGCCGTGCGCTGGTACATGCTCACCAACTCGCAACCTTGGGACAACCTGAAATTTGACGAGGCCGGAGTTGATGAAGTGCGCCGCAAGTTCTTCGGAACGCTTTACAACACTTACGCTTTCTTCGCTTTGTACGCCAACATCGACAAGTTCGACTATAAGGAAGCCGACATTAATATTAAGGATCGTCCCGAGATCGACCGTTGGATTCTTTCGGAACTCAATTCGTTGATTCTCAATGTTGACGAGGCTTACGGAAGTTATGAACCTACCCGTGCCGGTCGTGCCATCGCCGAGTTTGTGGATGCCCACTTGAGCAACTGGTTTGTGCGCCTCTCACGCCGTCGTTTCTGGAAGAGTGAAGACAACCAAGACAAACTGTCGGCCTACCAGACCCTCTACACCTGCCTTGAAACCGTGGCCCGCCTGAGTTCGCCCATCGCGCCGTTCTTCAGCGAGCAAATCTACCGCGACTTGAACAATGTCACGGGTCGAAACAAGGCCGAATCCGTCCATCTGACCGACTTCCCCGTCGCCGACAAGTCGTTCATCGACAAGGCTTTGGAGGAACGCATGGAAGCCGCTCAACTCATCTCTTCATTGGTGCTCTCGCTGCGCAAGAAAGCCAATATCCGCGTGCGTCAACCTTTGTCGAAGATTATGATTCCTGTCGCGAACGAGGAGATGAAGACGCAAATCGAGAAGGTGTCGCACCTCATCATGAGTGAAGTCAACATCAAGGAAATCGAGTTCTTGTCGCCCGACAATAACATTTTGGTGAAAAACGTAAAGCCCAACTTCAAGACTTTGGGCAAGAAGTACGGCAAGCAGATGAAGCAGATTCAGGCTTACTTTACCAACATGGGCCAAGACGAAATCCACGCTTTTGAGAAGAACAACGGCACCCACTTGAACATTGACGGCGTTGACGTTGAACTGACCCTCGAAGATGCCCTGATTTCGACGCAAGACATCCCCGGCTGGGCCGTCACTTCGCAAGACGACCTCACTGTGGCTTTAGACATGACCATCACCGACGAATTGATGCAAGAAGGCCTCGCCCGCGAAATCGTGAACCGCGTGCAAAACCTCCGCAAGACCGGCGGCTTCGAGGTCACCGACCGCATCGAACTCATCATCGAAAAGAACGAAAAAACCGATGCCGCCGTTGAGCAATTCAACGACTACATCTGCAACGAAACCTTGGCCACCATCACGAAAGTGGACACCTTGGAAGGCGTTGAGGCCGAGGAACTTGTTGAAGGAATTAATGTAAAACTGAAAATACAGAAAAAATAAGGCTGATAGTCAAAAACCATAAGCCAACTTTACAACTAAATAACTATACAACTATGGAAAACAAACAAGCCCCTCAAGTGAGATATTCCGACGAGGATCTTGAGGAATTCAAGACCTTGATACTCGAAAAACTCGAACAAGCCAACGCCAGTTTGGAAAACCTGAAAGCCAACCTCTCAGGCGGCGAGCACAGCACCGACGACACGGCTCCGACCTTCAAGATTTTGGAAGAAGGCTACGCCGTGGCCGAAAAGGAAGAAAACGCCCGCCTCGTGGCCCGTCAGGAGAAGTACATCCACAACCTTGAACTTGCCCTGATGCGCATCGAAAACAAGACCTACGGCGTGTGCTGCGAAACCGGCAAACTCATCCCAAAGGAAAGACTGCGCTGCGTGCCCATCACCACACGCTGCTTGGACGCTAAACTGAAAAGGAAGTGAAAAAGCAAGGCAACCACGGCCTCATCTGGTCGTTTGTGGTGATTTTTCTCGTTTTGCTCTTCGACCAAATCCTCAAGATTTGGGTCAAGACGAGTATGACCCTCGGGCAGGAAATCCCTGTCATCGGGAGTTGGTTCAATTTGCTGTTCATCGAGAACAACGGCATGGCTTTCGGCTGGTTTGGCGGCGGCGGTTTCCTGAAATTGGCCTTGAGCATTTTCAGGATAGTGGCTATTGTCGCCCTGTTTTGGATTTTGGTTCGCTTGTCGAGGAAAAACACCAAGTTCGGCGTGTTGTTCGGCATTGCGCTCATCACTGCGGGAGCCATAGGCAACATCATCGATTGCGTGTTTTACGGGCGCATTTTCAGCGAAAGCACCTATACACAAGTCGCGACCCTCTTCCCCGATGGCGGCGGCTATGCCAATTGGCTGCATGGGCGCGTGGTCGACATGCTTTATTTCCCCCTCATTGATGTGGCGAAGGAAAACGCCTCGTGGCTGCCCGATTTCTTTTTCGGCCCCGATGGGCATTTTATCTTCTTCCGCCCCATCTTCAATTTCGCTGACTCGGCCATCACCATTGGTGTGTTCTATATGTTGATTTTCCAATGGAAATGGCTCAAAACCCTGAACTAACTATGCCCAGTTTTAACATCCGCTCCGCAAAAGAAACCGAAGCCAGCCTGATTCTCGAATTCATCAAAAAACTGGCCGCTTACGAGAAATGTTCCGATGAAGTCGTTGCCGACGAAGCCACGATTTACAACTCCATTTTTGTGGAAAAGGCCGCCGAAGTCGTTTTTGCAGAAGAGGATGGCGTGGTTATCGGTTTTGCCTTGTTTTTCCACAATTTCTCGACCTTTGTGGGACGAAAAGGGCTGTATCTCGAAGACTTGTTCATCATCCCCGAAAAGCGCGGCTTGGGCTACGGCAAGGCCATTTTGAAATACTTGGCCAACATTGCCGTTGAGCGCAACTGTGGCCGCATGGAATGGATTTGCCTCGATTGGAACGCACCTTCGTTGGCCTTCTATCGCAGCATTGGAGCCGTGCCAATGGACGAATGGACGGTGCAGCGGATGACGGAGGACACGGTGAAAGGCTTTGCGGCGGGATGAAAAACTTCCTGAGCATCGAGGTGGACCGCAAGCGCGTCTTCGGTTTGGACTTGCTGAGGGCTTTTGCCATTTTTTGCGTGGTGCAGGGGCATGGCGAGCGTCTGCTCTACGACACCGCCCTCGACCGCTTCACCGACCTTCCCGTGCCTCATGGCGTCGACATCTTCTTCATTATGAGTGGTTTTCTTATCGGAAAATCTTTCATTTCCTACCTTGAAAGTCACAACAACCGCCTTGGTCGCCAAAAAATCCGGACTTTCTATGCCCGAACTGCACTGCGCATCTTGCCCAACTACCTCTTTATCTTGCTCGTCAACTATCTTTTGGTGCATTACCAAGTCATTGTGGGCAACACGAAAGCCTTCCCCATTTGGCGTTTCGCCACCTTCACCCAAAACCTTTTCACTCCGTTTTGGGACTTCTATTGGGAGTCGTGGTCGCTGCCTGTGCAATGGTGGTTCTATATCTTTTTCCCGTTGTTTTTGGTTCTTTTGAGCCGCTTCGCGCAACCCAAGAAGTACATCCCTTGGCTCTGCCTTTTTTTCGTCGTTTTTTCCATCACTTTCCGCCTTTCCGTGGCCGACCATGTGACCAACCGCTTCAGTTATGACGTGTGGATGCGAAAAACGGTGGCTTCGCGCATTGAGAACATTTATATAGGCGTGCTTGCCGCATGGTTAATGCACTATTTTCCAAAGCAATGGAAACGCTACGGCATCCTTTGTTTCATCCTCGGCATAGCCCTGTTTGCCGCCACGCGCATCATCCCGCGCAACCTCGGTTCGTTCTATCACAATGCCGTGTATCTCACGATTTCCGCCTTGTCGGTCGGGCTGTGGGTTCCGCTTCTGACGCGATGGAAATCATACAAGACTGCCGTGGGCGGATTCATCTCGCGCATCAGTATCTTGTCGTATGCCATGTTCCTCACCAACTCATTGGTTATCTTGACGATGGACACGGTTTGTCCCCAATTCATGCACCATCATGGCGTTTTGGCATACGGTGTCTATTGGATTGTGGTGCTGGCGGTTTCCTACCTGTTGCACATTCTTGTCGAAAAGCCTTTTGTCCAACTTCGGGAAAGAATCAAATAACAATTGAACGAAAAAACAACTGGATATGAAAAACAAAACACATCTTATCTTGCTCATAATCATTCTTTTCGGAGCGTATCAGGTGTTTGCCCAACGCATCGGTGGCGGCCTGATGATTGGCCCTGCGTTTTCCACCATGAAGATTAGCGGGAACGACAGCACACAATTTCGCACTGACCTCACTGGCGGCGTGCGCATCGCCCTCATCCCAGAACATTCCATCTTCGGAGCCGAAATCGACGTCATTTATTCGCGGCAAGGTACAAGCTCGAAAAAGTGGGTTAGCGAAAACAACAACACCATCCGCTACTTGGAAAAGTCGCATTATATTAATGTGCCGCTGCTGCTCAACATCTATCTCCGCAAGTGGACTGAGGACGACGAGGACGAATCGATGATTCCACGACTGCGCATCGGGCCTCAAATCGGTTTCTGCATTGGGGGCAACGAGGTAAAGGAAGTGAAAATCAACAAAAAACAGCAATTCATCACCCCTTGGAAACCAGGCACTTTCAACCGCATCGACTATGGCTTCACAGCGGCATTAAGTTATTGGTTCATCGAGGTACGCTATACCTTCGGCATGGCCAACGTCTTCAAGGACGGCGAGAAGTCGACCAACCATGTGATTTCAGTCACTTGGTCGGATGTGTGGTGAAATACCAGAAAAACAATCCGAATAAGTGAAAAAAATGTATTTTTGCCTTCTGAAAAACAAATCAAAAAATGGACACCAAGCAACTTCAACAAGCCATTGCCAATTATTTCGCTACCCAGCCTGTTTTGAAAGCATGGCTGTTCGGCTCGTATGCCAGAGGTGAACAAACTCCTGATAGCGACATCGACATCCTTTTTGTTCCCGACAAATCGCAGCATTTCAGCCTGTTCACATTGGGAGGCATGTACGAAGACTTGAAAGACCTGTTAGGATGTGAGGTTGATTTGATTACTGACGGTGGCCTTTTGCCTTTCGCCCGCGAAAGTGCCGATCGTGACAAAATATTGATTTATGAGAGAACCGCGTAAAGATCCGAAAAGGCTTGCCGACATTTTGGAAGCCATCGACAACATTTTCCAATATGTTGGAGATGACGATATGGCAGCATTTGTTGCCGATCACATGCGCTATCATGCTGTGGTTTACAATATTATGATTATTGGGGAAGCCGCTAATATGCTCACTCTTGAGTTTCGCGAAAGCCATCCACTTACCCCATGGAGGCAAATTACGGGAATGAGAAACTTCCTCATTCATGGCTACCATCAAGTGGAAAAAGACATTGTTTGGAAAGTAATCGAGGAAGATTTGCATCTTTTAAGACCACAAATAGTGGATTATCTGGCTGAATTACAATAGAACTACATCTTGGGTATTCAAACTGCATAAAATATGAACATTATTATAGCCGGAGACGGAGAAGTTGGGATGCACCTTGCGGAGGCCTTGGTGCGCAGCAACCACAACATCACCATCGTTGACCCGCACGAGGAACTGCTGAAAATGATGGAATCGCACAGCGACTTGATGACCATCACGGGCGATTCCACCTCGACCGCCGTGCTGCAACGCGCCAACGTGAAAAAGGCCGACCTAATGATTGCCGTGCTGCACGACGAACATATCAACCTGCTGACGGGCATCATCGCAAAGAAACTCGGGGCGAAGAAAGTCATAGCCCGTGTCAATACGATGGAAAACCTGAGTCCCGAAGTGTGGCGCATGTACCAAGACTTAGGCATCGATGGACTGCTCTCGCCAGAAGACATTGCTGCACAAGAGATTATCTCATTGCTGAAGAAAAATGCCTCTTCCGAAACTTACGATTTTGCGGGCGGCAACCTGCAACTTTTCATGGTGAAGTTGGAGCCGGAAGCCGAAATCCTCGGCAAGACCGTTGACGAGGTCATCGACCAATACGAGCATATCGAATTCCGCGTGGCCGCCATCCACCGCCGCCAGAATACCTTTGTGCCTCAAGGCGACGAGGTGTTTCAAGTGGCCGACATGGTGTATGTGGTCACCAAGCCGCACGCCATCAAGGACATCATCAAACTGAGCGGAAAGAAGCAAATCAATGTCCACAATGTGATGATTGTGGGCGGTGGCCGTGTGGGACGCATTACTGCCAAACGCCTTGAGAAAGACCTGAACATCAAGATTTTGGAAATCGACAAGGAACGTTGCATGGACCTCACCAACTACCTCTCTGAGGCCTTGGTGGTCAATGCCGATGCCCGCAATCTCGACCTGCTTGAGGACGAGGGCATTAAGGACATGGATGCCTTCATCGCCGTGAGCGACAACACCGAAACCAACATCCTGACTTGCCTGCAAGCCAAATCGTTCGGCGTGAAAAAGACCATCGCCCTTGTTGAGAACATCGACTACATCGACATTTCGCAGAACATCGGCATCGACTCCATCATCAACAAGAAACTCATCGCCGCCAGTTACATGGTGAAATACACCCTCGGCGCGAAAGTTTCCACGCTGAAAAGTTTGAGCGGCATCGACGCCGACATCGTTGAGTTTGAGGTGAGGGCTGGCTCGGCGGTCACGCGCAAGCCCATCGGACAACTGCCCATGCCCACCGACGCCATCATCTGCGGCGTCACCCGCGACGGCGAAAGTTACATTGCCACCGACGATTTCCAAATCGAGACCGACGACCAAGTGGTTGTTTTGGCTTTGCCCAATGGCATTCCCGCTGTTGAACGCTTATTCCATTAGGTTTTGATTGTTTTGTGAGAAAAAATGATGGAGTTTAAGACCAAAATAAACCTCCCGTTGGTGTTCAGGATTGAAGGCTTTCTGGTGCTCATCGAAGGCCTTTTCATGCTGGCAACCCTTCCCGTGACCTATATTTATCGTGGGCTGTACGCTTTCAGTATGCCGTTTTCTGCCCTCATCACCCTGCTCACCGGTCTCATCCTCATCATCGCCACCCGACAACACCGAGGCGATACCATCAAATCGCACGACGGCGTTTTCATCGTCTGTATCTCGTGGCTTGTGCTGTCGCTGTTCGGGGCCATGCCTTTCCTGCTCAGCAAGAGCGTTCCCAACTTCACCGACGGCTTCTTCGAGGCCATGTCGGGGTTCACCACCACAGGAGCCACCATCCTCACCCGCCTCGAAACCGTCCCGAAAGACATCCTCTTTTGGCGCAGCATGACGCAATGGATTGGCGGCTTGGCCATCATCGTATTCTCGTTGGCCATCCTGCCCTATCTCGGCATGAGCGGAATGCAACTCTTCGTCGCCGAAATCAACGGGCTTACCTACGACAAACTGCACCCGCGCATCATGCACACCGTGAAGCGCATTTGGTTCATCTATCTGTTTTTCACATTGTTGGAAACCCTTTTGCTCTATTACGGCGACATGGACTTCTACGAAGCCCTCTGCCATTCGATGAGCACCATAAGCTCAGGCGGCTTCTCCACACGGACGGAGAGCATCGGGGCGTTTTCCAATTATTCGCAAGTCGTGGTAGGTGTTTTCATGCTGCTTTCGGGCTGCAATTTCTCCCTGCTCCTGCTCTCGTTGAGTTGGAAATCGTTCACCATTTTGAGAAACCAAGAATTCAGGACTTTCCTTCTATACACTCTGATTTTGGGTATCGGCATCGGAATAGTGCTGCTGTTCGGCGGCAACAGAAGTTTAGGCACGGCCTTCCGCGAGTCGTTCTTCAGCGTCATTTCGGCCTTCACCACAACGGGCTTTTTCGTCAGCGACTACAAGGTTTGGCCTGTCTTTTTGTGGGTTATCCTTTTCCTGTTGATGTTCATCGGTGGTTGTTCAGGCTCCACTTCGGGTGGCATCAAGATTTTCAGGCATCTGATTTTCGTCAAAAACTCGGTGCTTGAGCTGAAGCGCATCATCCATCCCAACGCCGTGTTGCCTGTGAAAGTCAACGGCAAGGCCATCTCCAATAATGGTATTTACAAGCACATCACTTTCGTTTTCCTCTATTTCCTCTTCTTCCTCATCGGGGCGGTCTTAATGCTCGCCACGGGCATCGACTTCGAGACCTCGATGGGTGCTTCGGTGGCCTCTTTGAGCAATGTCGGCACGGGCATCGGGCAAGTGGGGCCAGGGGGGTCCTATGTCGCTTTTCCCCTTGCCATCAAATGGATTCTCATGCTCCTAATGCTCCTCGGCAGGTTGGAGTTGTTCTCATTAATCACCTTGCTCTCGCGGAGTTTTTGGCGGAATTGAACCACTATTTTTCAGTATTTTTGCTGAAGTTCGACAAAAATCTTTATTTTTGCCTTCATAAAACCTTACCAGCATGAAAAAACTCCTTTTCTCTGCGCTCCTATTGCTTACAGTGAGCGCCTTTGCCCAAAAGCAATACACTTTGCAATCGCCCGACGGAAAAATCACCGTGACCGTCTCAGAAGATGAGGTAATTGAGATGGGTTCCGAACAATCTGAGTACTGGTTAAACTATTCCGTAAAACACGATGAAACCGTTGTCTTGGACAAGTCTGAAATAGCCATGCATATCGATAACGGCAGAATGCTTGGCGTTTCCTCCAAGCCATCCATCACTACTGCCAAGACCAAATCCGTGAATCAAACCGTCAAGGCACCTTTTTACAAGAGAGCCGAAATTCGTGACCAATATAACGAGTTGGTACTCAATTTCAAAGGCAATTACAAAGTGGTTTTCCGCGCTTATAATGAAGGTGTTGCCTATCGTTTTCAGACCGATTTCAAAAAGCCTTTCGAAGTGAGACGCGAAACTGCCCAATTCAATTTCGATGATGATTATCAAGCGCTTGTGCCGTATGTTCTCAGACGCGCCGGACAAGAAGGCGACCTTATCAACCAGCAGTTCTACAACTCATTTGAGAACACCTACACGCACACTGCGTTGAGCCAGATGGACACCCAAAAACTGGCCTTCCTGCCCTTGTTGGTCGAACTCAAGGATGGCAAGAAAGCCGTCATCACCGAGGCCGACTTGGAAGATTATCCTGGTCTATATCTTCGCAAACAAAATGTTGGCAACGGCCTGTTTGCGGTTCATGCCGGCTATCCCAAGACCCGCGAACAAGGCGGCCACAACAACCTCCAATGGATTGTGAAGGAACGCGAAAACTATATTGCCAAAGTAGAAGGAAAACGCTCGTTCCCATGGCGTTGCATCGTCATTTCTGAAAACGACAAGGAACTGGCCGACAGCGACTTGGTTTATCTTTTGGCCGCGCCGAGCCGTGTGGAAGATGTTTCGTGGATTCAGCCCGGAAAGGTGGCTTGGGACTGGTGGAATGCCTGGAACATCTATGGCGTAGACTTCAAGGCGGGCATCAACAACGACACCTATAAATATTATATCGACTTCGCCGCGCAATACGGCATCGAATACGTCATCTTGGACGAAGGCTGGGCGGTCAACAAACAAGCCGACCTCTTCCAAGTGATGCCCGAAATCGACATCAAGGAGTTGGTGGACTATGGCATCGAGCGCAACGTGGGCATCGTGCTTTGGGTGGGTTATGCCGCCATCGACAAGGACATGGAACACGTTTGCCAACACTATTCCGACTTGGGCGTGAAAGGCTTCAAGGTCGATTTCATGGACGGCGACGACCAAATGATTGTGGATTTCTACTACCGCATGGCCAAAACCGCCGCCAAGCATCATCTGTTTGTGGACTTCCACGGTGCCTACAAACCCACTGGCCTCAACCGCACTTATCCCAACGTCCTCAACCACGAGGGTGTCTATGGCCTCGAACAAGCCAAATGGGACAACCAAAGCGACCTTGTCACCAACGAAGTCACCATACCTTTCATCCGCATGGTGGCCGGCCCGTTGGACTACACCCAAGGCGCGATGAAAAACGCCAACAAGAACAATTTCGCCGCCGTCTACACCGAACCAATGAGCCAAGGCACACGATGCCGCCAATTGGCTGAATACGTGATTTTTGAGTCGCCGTTCAACATGCTTTGCGACAGCCCGAGCAACTATCTTAAAGAGGATGAATGCACCCAATTCATTGCCAATGTGCCGACCACTTGGGATGAGACTATTGTCCTTGACGGCAAAGTGGGTGAATATCTCGTCATTGCCCGCCGCAAGGATTTCCGTTGGTATGTGGGCGCGATAACGAATTGGGAAGAGCGCGACATTGAAATCGACCTCTCTGTTTTGCCCAACTTCAGCGCCAAGTCGGGACGCATCTTCCGCGACGGCCCTAACGCCAACCGCGCCGCCCGCGACTATGTGTCGGAACAAGCCCAAGTTTGGGGCAACAAGGTAATAGTGCATCTCGCCAAGGGCGGCGGGGCCGTGATTGTATTTTAATTCAACAACAATAAAAATATGAAAAACGTATTATTTGCATTCATGCTCATCATCGCACTGAATGTCAATGCACAAGAAAACACGAAACGTTATGGAATCAAGTCAGGCATCATCCATGAGTATTCCAAATTGAATGAGCACATCACTCCTGATGTACGCTATTTCGATGACTACGGCGACAGCGAAGCCATTACCAAGAAGGAAAAAGCATGGATGTATAACGAGGCTGGCAAACCCAAGAGTTTCGACAACCCCCTCCCCGACTTGACTTTCATCAATCCTTCCCAAGAAATCATTGACAAGTACAAACTTGTTGACACTGGCGAAGATGAAGTGATTTTGGGCAGAACCTGTCGCAAATTCACCTATGAGACCTTGATGGGCAGGAGGAAAAAAGTCATCTACAACACCGTTTGGGTGTATCAAGGCATCGTGTTGAAAAGCATTATGAAAAACGGTCGTCAGGAGACCTTTTATGAGGTGACTGAGTTCCAGGAAAACGTGGAGGTACCAGCAGAGGTTTTCGTGATTCCGGAGTAATGCTCCGATGGTAGATCTGAGAAAGCCTTATTGGGTAGTGGAATCTCTGCCCAAACAAGTATTTGATAAACAGAATACTATGAAACATCGACTTTCATTCTTCCTCGCGTTTGCAGCAGCATCCTTGTTTTTCGCTGCCTGCAATGACAATTTGAACATCACCATCACCAAACCTAACGTTGAGCAACAATTCCACGAACAGGCTTTGGCCACAAACCAGCCTCGCTTCAGTTGGAACTATGAGACCACCGAAAACGAAGTAGTTCAACAAAACTACCGAATCATTGTGGCCACTACTGCCGAAAACGCCCAAAAAGGCATCGGCGACCTCTGGGATTCAGGGGTGGTTCATTCAAGCCAAATGCTTTACATCCCTTACGCAGGCAAGGAACTGAAAAGCCGCGACAAGGCTTTTTGGAAAGTCATCACAACGGTGACGGCCAAAGGTGGAAAGAAAGCCAAGGTTGAAAGCGAAGTCAAGTCGTTTGAAATCAGCCTTTTGAATCAAGAGGATTGGCAGGCCAAATGGATTGGTCATGATTTTGAGGATGATGTTTTGGTGGGACATACACGAATTGCAGCGCGTTATCTTCGCAAGGAGTTTGCACTGCAAGGCGAAGTTGCCGAGGCAAGGCTGTACGTCAGCGGTATGGGGCAATATAGTGCCTATCTGAATGGCACCGAAATCGCACCCGAAGAGCTATTGAAACCCACCCTTTCTTGGTTTCCTAAGCGCGTGTATTTCAACACTTTTGATGTCACGAAGATGCTCAATGAAGGTGAAAACGCCATCGGAATCATTCTCGTTGGCGGTCGCTACTCGGCCATCCGCCACGACCTCAATAGTCCCAACGGCTGGGACGGGTCTGAGCATGTGCCGCATTTCGGTACGCCACGCCTCATCCTTCAGTTGGAAGTGACCTACAAGGATGGCCGCAAAGAACTGATTGTCAGCGATGAAACATGGAAAATCACCAACCAAGGCCCCGTTCGCACCGCCAATGAATATGACGGCGAAACTTACGACGAGAATTTTGAACTTGGCAACTGGAATAAAGCAGGTTACGATGATTCCGTTTGGCTCCAAGCCGAATTAGTCGAAGCTCCCGAAGGCCAACTCAGTGCCCAACCCAACCCGAACATCACCGTCATGGAAAAACTGAAACCTATTAGCCTGTTCCAAAAAAATGACAAATGGTATTTGGACATGGGCCAAAACATGGTCGGCTTCATTAATATAAAGGTGCGCGGACAGCAACAAGGCGACATCATCACCCTACGTTTTGCCGAACTCCTCACACCTGACAGCCTGCTCTACACCGCCAACCTACGCGGCGCGGAATGTACCGACCGCTACATCGTCGCCAACAACTCTCAACTCTCAACTCTCAACTCTCAACTACAATGGCATCCCATGTTCGTCTACCACGGCTTCCGCTATGTTGAGATTTCCGGCCTGCGCGAGATGCCCAATTTGGATGATTTTGAGGGCTGGGTGATTTACGACGAAATGCCCATCACAGGCTCGTTTGAAACCTCGAATGAAATTATTAACGCGGTGTATCACAATGCTTTTTGGGGCATTCGCGGCAACTACCGTTCCATGCCCACCGACTGCCCGCAACGCGACGAGCGAATGGGCTGGACTGGTGACCGCACCACGGGCAACTATGGTGAGTCGTATATCTTCAACAACCACCAACTCTACGCCAAATGGCTCACCGATGCCGAGGACAGTCAATGGGAAAACGGCTCGTTTCCCAACGTAATCCCTCCTTATTGGCGCGGCTACACTGACAATATGACTTGGCCCGGATGTGTTGTCACCGTGGCCGACATGCTTTACACCCGTTTCGGCGACCTTGAACCCATTCGACAACATTACAACGCCCTGAAAAAGTGGATATTACACATGAAAAACGACTACATGAGAGGAGGACTCATGCCTCGCGACACCTACGGCGACTGGTGTATGCCGCCTGAGTCATTGGAGATGATTCACTCCAACGACCCCAACCGAATCACTTCGGCTACAGTAATCTCCACGCCTTTTTACTGCCACCTTTGCGGAAAAATGGCCAAGTTTGCTGAAATCCTTGGTTATAAGGTAGATGTGTCCTTCTTCCAACAAGAAATCACCACCTCCACCGTGGCCTTCAACGACAAGTATTTCAACCGCGTGACGGGCATTTACGCCAACAACACTGTAACGGCCAACATCCTACCATTGTGGTTTGGCATGGTGCCTAAGGGCCTGGAAAACAAAGTCGTGCAAAGCATTGTGAACAAAACCGAAAACGAATGTGGCGGCCATGTCTCGACGGGTGTCATAGGCATCCAGCAACTGATGCGTGCCTTAACGGAATATGGCCACGGCGACTTGGCTCTCAAAATTGCCTCCAACGAGACCTATCCGAGTTGGGGCTACATGGTGCGCAACGGTGCGACCACCATTTGGGAACTCTGGAACGGCAACACCGCCGATCCCGCCATGAACTCAGGCAACCACGTCATGCTCCTCGGCGACCTCATCCTTTGGGAATATGAATACCTCGGCGGCATCCGCGCCTTGGAACCCGGCTACAGCAAAATCCAACTGAAGCCCTATCCCATTGAAGGGCTGGACTTCGTGAATTGTGCCTACAACTCCGTTTCAGGCCGCATCGAAAGCAACTGGAAACGAGAAGGCAATCGTTTTGAATGGGATTTCACCATTCCAGCCAACACTACGGCGGAAATACAAATTCCCACCGCCAAAGGCCATGAAACCAAGATCTTCGGCAGCGGGAAACATCATCTCATTTCGGAATTGTAAAGTCTTATTACTGAGCAGTTTGTGCAAATGGTTGTGCGCCAAACCAAGCGTTCAAGGTTTCTTCCACTTTGGCACTGATTTCGGGCGTAATCTTGTTTTGCACCTTCTTGATGACATAAAGCACCGCGAGGCCTTCGTCCAACATGCCGAGAATCTTGTGCGCCTTGGCGGAAATCAGGCTGAACGGCATGACGGTGTAAAGGATGGCACCCACGATGAGGGCTTTCTCCAAAGTGGTCGTTTCGCCCATAGTCAGCACATAATAGAGTTGCAACAGGGGCTTCGTGGCCATACGGCCTGCCTTTTTGGCATAATTCCCGATTTTCCTGAAAATATCAGACGATTTGGCCTTCCAGTCAACATCTTTCAGTTTATCCAAATGCTTGTTGATGTCCTTGCCTCCGATGGCGTATGCCAAAATGGTGATACAAATGATTGTGATAAACATATTGTTTGCGTTTTTAGGTTAATGATTAATCCTTAGAAATGCCTCAAATATCATTCCAAATCGATTACAACTTCACTCTGTCAGGGTTTTCAGCGATGAACTTGCTCCAGTCGGCCTTTCGGTGTGCCTTGGCCTTTTCGGTGGTGTGCTTGGTATAGTTCACGTCCTTGCCTTTCGAGATGGAATGGCAAACGGCCGCGGCCACGGCATCGGTGGCGTCGAAAAACTCAGGATTCTCTTCGGTCTTGAGGATGAAATGCACCATCTTGGCCACTTGCTCCTTCGAAGCGTTGCCGTTGCCCGTGATGGTCTGCTTGATGGTCTTGGGAGAATACTCGAAAATGGGAATGTCGCGATAGAGCGCTGCGGCCATGGCCACCCCTTGGGCACGCCCCAGCTTCAGCATCGACTGCACGTTCTTCCCGAAAAACGGCGCCTCGATGGCCAACTCGTCAGGATGGTATTCGTTAACGATTTCCAAAACGCGCTCGAAAATCTTCTTCAGCTTGAGCGCTTGGTTCTCCAACTTCTTCAGGTTGATGACCCCCATCGTGATGAGTTCCAGCTGCTTGCCCTGCTCGCGGATAACGCCATAGCCCATCACCATCGTGCCCGGGTCGATGCCTAATATGATTTTTTCTGGATTCATTGTTTTATCGCTTCGTTCTTTCATTTCTGCAAAAATAGAGTTTTTTTGAGTTCAAAAAATGAAAACACATAGATTGCGCCAACTATGAGGAAAACTTGCGCAATATAAGAATTGTTTCATAGTTATTAAGGCATAATTCTATCATTTTGGAAAGATACAAGCATTACTTTTCGTGGCAATTCAAGTTGTTTTCAAGAAGCATAAGGCAGTTTGGGTTGCCTCCTGCGGCAGGATACGTTGTTTTGGCATTTGTTGTAATCGTGCTGCCTGCCTTGCTTTGGCCACAAAAGGCTTATTTCCCTTGGATCTATGCCGCTGTCGGGTTGCTTGCCACGAAACCTCTCCACAGCAACGGGCGCATCGAGTTCCTGAAAACCTGTTATTCCAAACGAGATTTCCTCTTTCTTCATGCAACTGAAAATGTGATGTTTGTCCTTCCATTCAGTTTTGTGTTGCTGATTCACAAGCAGTTCTTGTTGGCATTGGGCTTGCTCGTTATCGCCATCCTTGTTGCCTACGCTGCTTGCTTGAACCGAAAAAAGCTGAACCTTCCAGCTTTGCCCACTCCGTTTTCCAAAAGGCTTTTCGAGTTCGCATTGGGCTTTCGCGTCAGTTTTCCGCTGGTGCTGTTCCTCTATTATGTCGTCCTGATGGCGATCGTCCACGACAACTTCAACTTGGGCATCGTCGCGGTGTATGCCATCATCATCACTTGTATGGGTTATTATTCCGCAATGGAACCCGATTATTATGTGTGGCTTCATAATGCAAGCCCAAAACGGTTTCTTTTCCAAAAGCTAAAAACCGCCATTCTTCAAGCTTTTGCATTGGTTGTCGTGCCCATTGTAGCATTATCGGCCTTTTTCTCTGAATTCATTTGGATTCTCTTGTTGGCCGTATTGACAGGCTTCTTGAATTTGTCGATTGTTATCTTGCTGAAATACAAGGAATTTCCAAAACCATTCCACATTGGCGACGGGCTTCTTCTTGCCGCCTGCGTGATTTGTCCCATCTATCCTCCATTTGTCCTTCTTCCGATTCCTCTGACGTTCTATTTATTCGGTAAAGCTAAGCAAAACCTAAACAACTACCTATGATTCAACTTGTTGAAATATCAAAATCCTTTGGCTCGCATGTCGTCTTGGACCGTTTGTCGTTTACCTTTGAAAACAATAAGGTTTACGGCATCGTCGGGAAAAACGGTTCGGGAAAGACGACTTTGTTCCGTTGCATGACGGGACTTGAATCTTGCAAAGGAGAAGTCGTTTCGGAACATCAGCCATTGAAGAACCACATTGGTTATTTGCCGACGGAACTGTTTTTCTTCAAGTTGATGACAGGCTTGGAATATGTGCGATTCGTTTGTCATGCCCGCAACAAAAAGATAGAAAACATAGCTGGGAAGAACTTTTTCAATCTGCCATTAAACGACTATATTTCAACGTATTCCACAGGTATGAAGAAAAAGTTGGCTTTGTTTGCCATACTCCTTCAAGACTTGCCTTATTATATCTTTGACGAGCCTTTCAATGGCATCGATTTGCAAAGCAGCGAATTGGTTTTAGGACTCATCAAAGCCTTGAGACAGAAGGGTAAGACCGTCATCATGTCGTCGCACATCTACACAACCTTGACCCAAACCTGCGATGAAATCTGCCTTTTGGACGAGGGCTGCTTCAAGCAACATGTCTTAAAAGCGGATTTTGACACTTTGGAACAGTCGATGCATCAGGAAATTGTGGGCAATGCTATGGATTTGTTGGGTTAGTAGATGCTGGTTTTTATCCAAGCAACTCCCCGCCTAACTCAAAAACTGAAACCTTATACCTCCGTCAGAAGAAACGCCATGTACATTGGTAGGGTCAACAGCTCATTGCTTTTGCCAATGTTGTAGTCGCCTAATTTTATGGCACTTGTAACGTGGTATTTTTCAGGATGCTTCAAAACGGTGCGCATCGACTTGGCGTTGCCCGTGGTGGCTTTACATTCCACAGGAGTACATTGCCCTTTGTAACGCACAAGGAAGTCAAGTTCCACGCCGCCGTCTTTGTGGTAGTAATACAACTTGCGCCCCATCTTGCCGAAAATGTCGGCCACAAGGTTCTCGGCGATGGCACCTTTATAATTGAGCAAATCGCCCTCCAATATGCTTGACTGCGTTCCTTCTTCCAACATGGCAACGAGCAAGCCAATGTCCGCCATATAGACTTTGAACTCGCTTTGGATTCGGTTTCCGTCAAGCGGCAGTTCGGTTGTTGATGTATTATAGCATCGGCGTATAATGCCCGCATCCTCAATCCATTGCAGGCTTCCGGCATAGTCGCGCCCACGGCCTCCATGACGTACTGCGGTATAGGAAAACTTCTTGTATTCACGGGCAAGTTGGGCTGGTATCGACTCAAAACATTCGCGTATCCGCGACTTGTCGGCAGTAGCGGCATACTTCACCATATCCGCTTTGTAGTCATCGATGATGCGCCGCTGCACAGAGAGCACTTTCCCGATTTGCTTCGTTTCCATGAAAGTCGTAACGACCTCCGGCATTCCTCCAACAATGGTGTATTGCAGAAGCAGTTCGTGGAAACGGTCGTGCAGGGCCTCCTCAACGGGCGTTTCGTTGTTCAGATGCTTTTTCAGGTAGTCGAAATGCAAGTCCTTGATGCCATTGGCCCACAGCCATTCCTCGAAATCCATCGGGTACATATTGACAATATCCTCAAAGCCGACAGGGATGGAGGCAGCCTCTTCCTCTGCCTTTTCGTCTGGAGTCTTGTATCCGTTCACACCAAGCAAAGACCCCGTACAAATCACCTCATAGCGGCCGTCCAAATGAAAGTATTTCAGCGAGCCTCTTGCCCTCGGACAATCCTGTATTTCGTCGAAGACAAAGCAAGTCTTGCCCGCTTCTATCTCGGCATCGGGCATGGCAGCGGTGATACGCATGACAATGGCATCAACCTCAAGGTTCGGAGTGAAGAACTTCTTGTATTCCGGATGCTCATGGAAATCGAGATAGATTACGTTTTTGAAATGTTTTTGGGCGAAGTCCATCACACTGCTGGTCTTGCCGCACTGACGCACACCTTTCACCACAAGGGGTTTGTGGGAGACGTCATCCAACCACAATTGGAGTATGTTTTCAATCTTGCGCTTATACATAAGAACACATTTTCACACCGAGTTTTGCGTATTCTACACACATTTTCCACCCGACTTTTGGTGCAAAAATACACATTTTCCATAAAAGACCTGCAAAAAATGAAATTTTTCAGCCAAACAACTCCGCGCCCAAGTCATTAACCGAAGCCTTAGAAAATCGCCCAAATATACCCATAAATTCGTACATTTAGGCGAAATTCTATAGAAAAACGCCCAAATCTTGTGTTTTTATACCACATTTGGGCGATTTTCTTGTTGTTATTACATTCTATCCAAACAATTCCCCTCCAAACTCATAACCTGAAGTCACAAGCATTAAAATCGTACAATAGTCGTCAAAAAAAATCTGTTTTTAGGTGAAAAGTCGTCAGGAAAAGTGTAATTTTGCAGCAGAATACTACTGCAACAGCCGTTACAGTAACCTGTGTTGCAAAATTAAAACATTGAAATCCATGAAATTCTATAACAGAGAAACGGAAATAAATGCCTTAAAAGGCATTGAAAGGAAATCGCAAGACTATGCCCAGATGACGGTTGTCACTGGGAGGCGGCGCATCGGAAAAACCGCGCTTATTCGGCACTCTTTTGGCAGGATTCCCTTCCTTTATTTCTTCGTTGCACGAAAAAGCGAAGCCTTGTTGTGCGAAGAATTAAGTGGTATAGTGTGTGAAGTATTGCACGAAGATTTAGGAGACTTCTCGTCTTTTGCCCGACTTTTCGGAGCTATGATGAACCTTTCAAAGCGGAAGAATTTCACTTTAGTACTCGATGAATTTCAGAATTTCAAATACATCAATGAATCCGTTTTCTCTGAGATTCAGAATCTTTGGGATGCCAACAAGGAAGAAAGCCGGATAAATCTTGTGCTTTGTGGGTCGGTTTATTCCTTGATGACCAAGATTTTCGATGACTCAGAGGAGCCTTTGTACGGTCGTGCCACCAATCGCATCCATTTGAAGCCTTTCAAAACAGATACTTTGAAAGAAATCCTTGCGGAAGGTAATCCTGACTATACCTCCGATGACCTACTGACGCTGTACATGCTGACTGGAGGTGTGGCAAAATATGTTGAGCAATTGGTCATGGACCAGGCCTTCACCCACGATGACATGAATCGCTCCGTTTTTTCTTTCGGTTCTTATTTCATTTCAGAAGGCTACGAAATGCTACGCGACGAATTTGGCAAGGAATACTCCAACTATTTTTCTGTCCTTCAAGCCATTGCAGAAGGCAACACTGAACGTGGCGACATTAAAAATGTTACGGGCATTGAACCTGGAGGTTATCTCGACAAATTGGAAAAAACCTATAACCTTGTGAGTCGTCATCGCGCTTATATGCAGCCCGAAGGCACACGCAACGTGAAATACTTTATCCGCGACAATTTCCTGACTTTTTGGTTCCGCTTCATCCATAAATACCACAGTGCCATTGAAATAGACAACTTTGACTATGTGCGCGACAAAGTCATGGCTGACTACAACACGTTTTCAGGCATTATATTGGAACGCTATTTCCGCCAACAATTTGCAGAAATGGGATGTTACAACATCGTCACCAATTACTGGAAGGGCGGTGAGGACGAGATTGACCTGATTGCTGTAAATGAAGCGGAAAAGCATTTGGTTATCGCGGAATGTAAGCGTCAAGCTAAGCGCATCGACATGAAAACGCTTCAGGATAGGGCCACCGACATCATAGCAAAACACCGTCGTTGGACGATTGAATTGAAAGGGCTGTCGCTTGAGGATATGTAATATGATTGAAGAAACTATGAAGGCGGCTATCGGTCTGCCCGCTGAATTGCTGATGCGCATCCAGACTAAATACAATCTTCAAACCACCCGAAAAGACAAGGATGTCATTCGCTGGATGGCGAAGATTCGGAATGCGGCGGCGGTATTCTAGTTGTTGTCAAATGGTGAGATTTTTGGCGTAATCTTGGTGTTTTGGTGAGATTATGCCGAGAACAATTTAGATTTTTCTTACTTGGTTTATGTTTTCTCACCTTATGTTTTGTTTTTTTATATTTTTGCCATAAAAAAATCAAATCCTATGAAAAAGTTTGTATTCATTTTACTTGTTAGTATTTTCACTATATCTTGTGCCAATAATCAGTTATCGAACGAAGAAAAATACTCTGTTTTAGGAGATTTGATCGAGTCTTATTACCATCGTTATTATGAATATCCGACCTCAACAGAAGAGTTGCTAAACTATTGTATTGTATATTTGGAGAGCTGGAATGATTATCCTGAAATAGATAGTATCAAGACAACCTTATATTATCTCCAGAAAGAGAAAAAAAGAATTCAATGGAAGTTTGTTTATTCTGATCCATGGACTAAAGACAATTATTCGTATCCTTGGGCAGAAAAAGAATTATTGGTATTGGTTAACAAAGACACTCTTGTTAGAGAAAAACCTGACCTCGTCTTAATGGGAACTTGCTGGTCTGGCTTATTTGAAGACTATATCCAAGACTATTTTAGATTTCCTCCTGGTTTGGAAGAATTGATTGAGTATTCAGGAACAGAAAAGTTGCTTGAATACGACACTGTTCCTGTTTCACAAGATGATGTGTTTTTAAGTTCATTCCATTCCCGAGCTGAAGCTGCTCTATTACGCTTTTTCTTGAAAAACCAAAACGACCTAACATGGCTTTGTGAAGATTCCACATTATTGATCGCTTTGGCAAAAGACACAATCTATTATGAGCAGATTGATCCAGATTCACCATGCCATTGGTATGATGATGTAACCAATCCTAATGAAATCTTTTTGTTTTCGCCAAGGTATTATGATTTGTCGGGTAGAATATCTTGGAAATCAAGAAATGACGAGTTTGTAGCACAGTTTAGAAAAAGCGTTAGGGATTTAAGACAACATTACCCAACTATTATTGAAGGAGGTATTAATAATTGGCATTTTTTCCAATACACTCGTGCAAACGGATTGACTCTTTTCTGTAAAGATGATGATATGCAAACCAACACAAATTACTTTAAAGATTTAGAAACCTGTGTCAAGGAATTTGCCGAAGAAAACGACTTTTCCAAAATCGTATTCGTCGCTCCTTTTCTAAAGTAAAAATTGCCTTACCCAAACAACTCCGCTCCCAACTCGTAAACCGAAGCCACGGGGATAACCTGAATCTTAAAGCGTTTGGTGTCCAATCCCTTGGCATTATACTTCGAGACAAAGATCTTCTCAAAACCTAACTTGTCGGCTTCGGCGATGCGGGCTTCGATGCGGGTGACGGCGCGGATTTCGCCCGAAAGTCCCACCTCGGCGGCAAAGGCATAGCGCGAAGAAATGGGAATGTCGGCATTTGAGGATAATATGGCGGCGATGACGGCCAAATCAATGGCGGGGTCATCGACGCGGAGGCCGCCTGCGATGTTGAGGAACACGTCTTTCACGGAAAGGCGGAAACCAGCGCGTTTCTCCAAAACGGCCAAGAGCATATTCATCCGGCGGAGGTCGAAGCCGGTGGCAGAGCGTTGCGGGGTGCCGTAGGCCGCGCTGCTCACCAAGGCCTGCGTCTCGATGAGCATCGGGCGTTGGCCTTCCATCGTGGCGGCGATGGCGATGCCGCTCACTTCCTCGTCGCGTTGCGAGAGGAGGATTTCGCTGGGATTGGTCACCTCGCGGAGACCCGTGGCGTTCATCTCGAAAATACCCAACTCGGAGGCCGACCCGAAACGGTTCTTGATGGTGCGCAGGATGCGGAAACCATAGTGGCGGTCGCCCTCGAACTGCAAAACCGTATCAACGATATGCTCCAAAATCTTCGGTCCGGCGATGCTGCCGTCCTTGGTGATATGGCCAATGAGGAACACAGGTACCTGATAGGCCTTGGCGATTTTGTTCATCTCGGCAGCCGTTTCGCGGATTTGTGAAATGCTGCCCGCCGTAGCGTCGATATAAGGCGATTCAAGCGTTTGGATGGAGTCGATGACAACGATGTCGGGCTGCACATTCTTGAAGTGCTTCAGGATTTCCTGCGTGTTGGTCTCGGTGAGGATGAGGCAGTCGGTGTTGTGGATGCCGATGCGCTCGGCTCGCATCTTGATTTGGGTCTGGCTTTCCTCGCCGGAGATGTAAAGCACCTTACGGCCAGCCAATTGCAAGGCTGTCTGCAAGAGCAAAGTCGATTTGCCGATGCCGGGTTCGCCGCCCACGAGGGTCAAAGAGCCAAGCACCAAGCCGCCGCCCAAAACCCTATTAAGTTCCTCGTAGGGCAGAATGATTCGTTGTTCCTTGGCGTTGCCGATTTCCTTGATGGGCACAGGGAACCCCTTATCCATCTCAGTACCAATGTTTTTCCTCACCGATTGGGTATCCTTTCCCGTAACGATGGTCTGTTCCGTACAGGTATTCCACGCGCCACAGGCAGGGCATTTCCCGAACCATTTCGGCGATTCGTTGCCACATTCCTTGCAGAAGAAGACGGTTTTTTCTTTTGCCATGACTTGTTGTTTTCTCGTCGCTTCGCGTCAATGCGAGGAGGAACAACGAAGCTATCTGTAAATTCGCAGAATTCGTAAAATTAGCCGTTATAGTCGTCGGCGAATTGAGCTAATTATGCGAATGGATTGCTTCGCTTCGCTCGCAATGACGCAAAGCGCGTCCGTATTTTCCTGCAAAAATAAGAAAATAGCCTCGTATAATACAAAAAACCAAGTTTTTTCCTACCTTTGTCGCCAAATCAGCACTTTGGATGAAGCATCGTTTTCTCACATTCCTCGTCATATTGCTCACTTCTCCCCTCTTTGCGCAGCAGGGCGACGTGGTGTTGTGCGAGGGTTTCTTCAACCCTTGGCTCGAGGAAGGCTGGGACGCGAAAGGCGACGATTGGGTGGTGTGGTACATTTCCAACACGACTTTTGCGGGATGCAAGCCGCGCGAAATGCAGATGTATCCCGACTTCAACTTTGAAGGTACAACCCGCTTGGTGACACCCATCGTGGAGTTGGGCAAATACGACTTCATCAATTTTCAGTTCAACCACGCCCTTGAAGCCACCCAAGGCGAATTGGATGTCAGAATCGGCATTGGCATTTCGCCAAACGGCGAGGATTGGGAGAGCATTTGGGAGGACACAGTGAGGGGCAGCATCGAGCAAAGCCAGTATCTGCTCACCTTCGATATGGAGGAATGGCCGAGCAAAGAGCCGCAATTTTGCCTCTATTTCACGGGGCACGGAGCCTATGTCAACAGTTGGTATATCGACAATGTCATCATTTTCGCGGCGAAAAAGAACAAATACGGCGACATCGACGACACCGATGAGAACGGTTTCGTAGCCTCGCGGTCGTCCATCACCACCTTGAAAGGCCCTTCGGCAGGCACGGTGACGAGTTTCTCGAAAATGAGAAGATCGGGCAGCCGCTATGCGCGTGTGGTGGAAGGCCGACAAAAAAAATGGTGGCAGTTTTGGAAATAAGGTCTACAACTCCTCCGCAAACTTAATATCTTTAACATTAAGCTGCAAGTTGGTCTTGCCCTGCCAGGTGTTGTATTCCAAGTGGTAGCAGATGCTGAAAGGCTCGCCGCTATGGATGCGGTCGTAGAGGTCGCCTTTCTGGAAAGCGATGCCCGACAGCGGGGCAATGCCTTGCTCGGCGTCGCCAATCTGCGAAACGGTGAGTTTCAGGTGACGGTGGCCGCCCACGGGACGCGAGCCGCCAGCGTCAACGACATTGTCCGTCCAAAACACGGGTGCCATATTGCCCGGACCGAAAGGCGCAAACTGGTTGAGGATGCGCATAAACTTGGAGGTGATGTCGGAGAAATTGATTTTCAAGTCCACCTCAAGTTCGGGCACAAAGTCCTCATCCACAAGGTGTTCGCTGACGTATGCCTCAAAGCGGCGGCGGAATTCAGGCAGGTTTTCAGGCTTCATCGACAGGCCGGCAGCGTATTTGTGGCCGCCAAAGTGTTCCAGCAAGTCGGAGCAATGGTCGATGGCGTCGTATATGTCGAAACTCTTGATGGAACGCGCCGAGCCAGTGACCAAACCATTGGCGCGGGTCAGGACGATGGTCGGGCGGTAATAGTAATCGGTGAGGCGCGAAGCCACGATACCGATAACGCCACGGTGCCAACGCTCGTTGAAAACCACAGTGCTCTTGGCATCGCGAAGTTCAGCGTCGGCATCAATCATACCGAGGGCTTCTTCCGTAATGCGGTTGTCGAACTCGCGGCGTTCATCGTTGAGGTCGTTGATGGAAGCGGCCAATTTTTCGGCGTGGTCTTTCTTCTCGGCAATGAGCAGTCGCACCGAGTCGGAGGCTTTGGCGATACGTCCGGCTGCATTGATGCGCGGCCCGATGAGGAACACCAAATCGCTGATGGTCAACTCCCGTGTCAGCACGTTTTCGTCTTCGTCAAGTTGGTCTTCGTCGCGGCGGTAGATGTTGGCGTGTTGCAAAATGGCCTCGATGCCCGGACGCGGTTTCTTGTTCAATTGCTTCAAGCCGAAATAGGCCAACACACGGTTTTCGCCCGTAATCGGAACAATGTCGGCGGCAATGCTCACGGCCAAGAAATCAAGCAGGTCAAACACCTCCTCAATGGTCCCCAAACCCCTCATAGAGAGTGCCGTAACCAACTTGAAGCCCACGCCGCAGCCCGAAAGCTCGTCGTAAGGATAATTGCAGTCGGGGCGCTTGGCATCGAGCACAGCCACAGCATTGGGAATGACCTCGCCGGCACGGTGATGGTCGCAAATGATGAAGTCGACACCCTTGCTGTTGGCATAGTCGACACGCTCCACCGCCTTGATGCCGCAGTCGAGGGCAATCACAAGTTTGAAACCGTTATCTGCCGCATAATCAATGCCTTTGTAGGAAATGCCATAGCCTTCCTCGTAGCGATCGGGGATGTAGAACTCGATTTTTTTCTTCTTAAAGAAAGGCTTCAGGTAAGAATAGACCACTGCCACGGCAGTCGTGCCGTCCACGTCATAGTCGCCGTAAACCAACACTTTTTCGCCGTTGTTGATGGCACGCAACACGCGGTCGACGGCCTTGTCCATATCCTTCATCAGGAAGGGGTCGTGCAGTTGCGAAAGCGATGGACGGAAGAAAGTTTTGGCCTCTTCGTAGTTGGTAATTCCGCGTTGGACAAGCAAAGTGGCAAGGTTCTCGTCGATATTGAGCACCTTGACAATTTCTTCAACTTTCTGTTTGTCAACAGTTTGGTTTAAAATCCACTTCGTTTCCATCCGCGCAATTTTGAATCGGTAAAGATAAGGAAATTTCCAATGCGACAAGGGAAAAATGAAAATAAAAATTGTATTAGTCGTATTGTGTTTACTTTCAGCGAATTAGAAACTTCAATTATTGAAACTCGCAGCAAAACGATGACAAAAGCCAAAAAAACTCAAAAAGGTGTATTTTGAGGCTTCAAAAAATTGTCGCCCAACTATTGCGCCGCTTTCATTTTTTCCGTAATCTTGCAGTCTTAAATTAGCAAAATTTTACACCCTTGAAAAAAATTAGAACTGCTTTAATATCAGTATTTTATAAGACGGGTATCGACACCATCGTCGGCTTGTTGAAGCAAAATGGAGTGCAAATTTACTCCACTGGCGGAACCTACGACTTCATCAAGCCTTTGGACCCCACGGTGAAGACCGTCGAGTCGCTCACGGGCTATCCGTCCATCTTGGGTGGTCGCGTGAAGACCTTGCATCCTAAAGTATTCGGCGGCATTTTGGGTCGCACCAACCTCGAATCCGACCAGCGCGAAATGCAGGAATACGACATTCCGCCCTTCGATTTGGTCATTGTCGACCTCTATCCCTTCGAGGAAACCGTGGCCAAGACCGAGGACGCTTCGCAAATCATCGAGAAGATTGACATTGGCGGCATCTCGCTCATCCGCGCAGGCGCGAAAAACTTCAACGATGTGCTGATTGTGCCTTCCCAGAAATATTACGGTGAATTGATTCAACTGCTTGAAAACCAAAATGGTGAGACTTCGCTTGACGACCGCCGCCGTTTTGCTGCCTACGCTTTCGGCGTGAGTTCGCACTACGACAGCGCGATTATGAACTGGTTCACGAAAGATGATGAAAAACAGCCGCTTAGGATTTGCGAAGAAGAGGGCACACCCTTGCGCTACGGCGAAAACCCGCACCAGAAAGGCACTTTCTACGGCAATTTGGATGCGATGTTCGAGAAACTGCACGGCAAGGAACTGTCGTACAATAACTTGCTCGACCTTGACGCTGGCCTCAACCTCATCCGCGAGTTCGATGAGCCGACTTTCGCCATCCTCAAACACAACAATCCTTGTGGTTTGGCCTGCCGCCCGACCGTCAAGGAGGCCTACGTTGACGCTTTGGCCGGCGACCCCGTTTCGGCTTTCGGTGGCGTGTTGGTCTGCAACCGCCCCATCGATTTGGCCGCTGCCGAGGAAATCAACAAACTGTTTATCGAAGTCATCGTAGCACCTGAATATCAGGACGGTGTGCTCGATTTGCTCTTTTCGAAGAAAAACCGTGTCGTGCTGTGCCTGAAGGCCGACCAATACAAGCCTTTCACCGTGAAAACCGCTTTGAATGGCTACCTCTTGCAAGACCGCGACCTCCACACCGAAACGGCTGCCGATTTCAAGGTCATCACCACGAAAGCCCCGTCCGCTAACGAAGTGGAAGATATGGTTTTCGCCAACAAGATTGTGAAGCACAGCCGCAGCAACGCCATTGTTTTGGCCAAGGGCAAACAACTCTATGCCTCTGGCATTGGGCAAACCTCGCGTGTGGATGCCTTGCGCCAAGCCATTGAGAAGGCCAAGTCTTTCGATTTCGATTTGAAAGGTGCAGTTTTGGCCTCCGATGCCTTCTTCCCTTTCAAGGATTGCGTCGAATTGGCCCACGAAGCAGGCATTACGGCCATCGTGCAGCCCGGCGGCTCCGTCCGCGATCAAGAATCCATCGACTGCTGCAACGAACACGGAATCAGTATGGTATTCACGGGATACAGGCATTTTAGACATTAAGAAGCGGCGTTTCGACAGGCTCAACGACCGCCAAAGTGCCTGAGCCAGTCGAAGACCCGACCAACAATTAAACGATTCAACAACCAACAAATAACAACATAGAAATGGGAGCATTTTCATTCCTCAACAAAGAAATCGCCATTGACCTTGGTACGGCCAACACGATTATCATATACAACGACAAGGTCGTCGTTGACGAGCCTTCGATTGTGGCTTTGCAGCGCGACACAAAGAAAATCATCGCCGTGGGCAAGCGCGCCATGATGATGCACGGCAAAACCCACGAAAACATCAAGACCATCCGCCCGTTGCGCGACGGTGTCATCGCCGACTTCCAAGCCGCCGAATACATGATGCGCGAGATGATCAAGATGATTAATTTCAAGAACACCCTGTTTCCGCCCAGCCTGAAGATGGTCATCTGCATCCCTTCGGGCATTACCGAGGTGGAGGAACGCGCCGTGAAGGACTCGGCTGAACAGGCCGGCGCCAAGGAAGTGCGTTTGATTCACGAACCTATGGCCGCCGCCATCGGTATCGGCATCGACGTGCTGGAGCCTACTGGCAACATGATTATCGACATCGGTGGCGGTACTTCCGAAATCGCCGTCATCGCCTTGGGCGGCATCGTTAACAACAAGTCCATTCGCATCGCGGGCGACGACTTCACCGCCGACATCGAGGAATACATGCGCAAGCAGCACAACATCATCGTGGGCGAGCGCACCGCCGAGCGCATCAAGATTGAGGTGGGCGCGGCCATCCCGCAATTGGACAACCCGCCCGACGACTACGCCGTGCAAGGCCGCGACATGCTGACGGGTATCCCGAAGGAAATCCGCGTCAACTATGCCGAAATCGCGCATTGCTTGGACAAGAGCATCATGAAGATTGAGACCGCCGTGTTGAACGCTTTGGAGCAAACACCGCCCGAGTTGTCCGCCGACATTTACCGCACGGGTATCTACCTCACCGGTGGTGGCGCCTTGCTGCGTGGCTTGGACAAGCGCCTCAACGCCAAGACCAAACTGCCCATCCATGTGGCCGAAGACCCGTTGCGTGCCGTCGCCCGTGGCACCGGCATCGCTTTGAAGAACTTTGACCGCTTTACATTCTTGATCAAATAAATGCGGAATTATGAATGCGGAATGCGGAATAGGGCAAAGCCCAATGTCGCATTGCGATATTCCGCATTCTACATTCCACATTCCGAATTAAACAACTATGTATAACCTGCGGCGTTTCATACTGAAACATCACTTCGTCATCCTCTTTATCTTGCTCGAGGTGATTTCTGTTTTGCTGCTCGCCCGTAGCCAGAATTTCCACCGCAATCGCATGGTGAACTCCACCAACGACGCGGTAGGGAAAATCTACGAATGGAGCAGCGAAGTGGGCAATTATTTCCGCCTCAACTCCGCCAACAAGCAATTGGCCGAGGAAAACGCCATGCTCCGGAAACAACTTTCCATCGTTTACGACACCGCAGCCCACATCTATGACATCGACAGGGGCGACACCCTCTATGAATACATCCCCGCGCAGGTGGTCAACAACAGCACTAACCAAACCAACAACTACATCATTATTAATAAAGGTGCGGTTGACGGCATCAAGCGCGACATGAGCGTCATCTCGTCCGACGGCATTGTGGGCGTGGTGACCGACGTGAGCCGCCACTATGCTTCCATCATGAGCTTGCTGCATAGCAAATCCGTCGTTGGCGTGCGCATCAAGGAAAGCCAAGAATTAGCCAGCCTGAAGTGGGAAACCAACAATTATCGCTACGGCATGGTAGAGGACATTCCCACGCACATCATCCTGAAACAAGGTGACACCATCCTCACCAGTTCGCACTCCTACATCTTCCCCGAAGACCTGATGGTAGGCACGGTGGAGGAGTTCTATCCCACCGCCATCGACGCGCTCAACAAGGCCAAGATTCGGTTTGCCACCGACTTCGCCACCTTGCGGCATGTCTATGTCATCAGGGACTTGTACAAACCAGAAATTGACTCACTCAAAGCAAAATTCAAGAAAGATGAATAAGTCAATTCTCCAAATCATTCGCTTCATCGCGCTCGTGCTTTTCCAAGTGTTGGTCATCAACCACATCCGCTTGGGAGGCTATGTGCATCCTTATATCTATTTGATTTTCATTATGTTGTTGCCTTTCAGCATACCGAAGTGGCAACTGTTGGTGTTGGGTTTCGTCTTGGGTCTCACCATCGACCTGTTTACGGGAACGCCCGGACTTCACGCGGGGGCCACCACTTTGATGGCCTTCTGCCGACCATCCATCATCTCGCTCGTTTCGGGCACTTTGAAGTTTGACAACATCCAAGAACCCAACCTCAGCCAATTGGACGGCGTTTGGTTTTTCCGCTACACGCTTTGCATGGTGCTGGTTCACCATTTCGCCCTGTTTCTCCTTGAGTCGTTCAGTTTCAGGCTCTTCGGGCAGGTGATGCTGCGCATCTTGCTTAGTGTTCCCATTTCCATCTTCCTGATTATGATGATTTTATACATTTTCAAAACAGACAAGAAAAGAGAATAAGAAATCAATTAAATATCTGAGTTACAATGAAAAGAAACGTACTATTCCTGTTCGCGCTTGCGCTCGGCCTGACCGCTTGCAGCGAAAAAAACAACTTCAAGGTCAATGTCAGTTTGGCTAACGGCAACGAAAGAACCGTCTATCTTCAAAAATTTGTGGACAACGCGCCCGTCACCATCGACTCGGCTGTCATCGCCAACGAAACCGCCGTCTTGACCGCCCAAAAAGACGACCCGCAAATCCTTTACGCCCTGAAAGTGAAAGGGATGCGCGGCTCGATGCCTTTCTTCGCCGACAACAAGGATGTGGCTTTTGTGGGCGACATCAACAACCCGAAAGATGTGGAAATCATGGCTTCGGAAACGCAGGCCGAATTGGAGGCCTACAACGACCAACTGAACCAGTTTGACGGGCAAATCCGCGAATTGTATGCCGTCATGCAACAGGCTTTTTCCGACAACGATTCCATCAAAATGGACTCGCTAAACAAAGTCGGCACTGCCCTGATGGAACAACAGGACAACTTCCGCGACGACTACATCAAAGCCCATCCCGAAAGTTTTGTTACGCACTACATCCTCGACCAAGTGAAGCAAGACTATCCCCTCGACCAACTGAAAGAGATGGTTGGCGCGTTCACTACCGAATCCATTTACAAGACCGACCTCAACGACTACATCGCCAAGCAAGAACGCCTTGAAGTGGGCCAACCCTTCATTGAATTTACACTGCAAACCAAAGAGGGTGAGAATGTTACACTTTCTGAAGTCATCGGAAAGAACAAACTCACTTTGGTCGATTTTTGGGCTTCGTGGTGCGGTCCGTGCCGCAAGGAGAACCCCGTGGTGAAGGCTGCTTACGAGCAATATCACACACTCGGTTTTGATGTCGTTGGCGTTAGCGTCGATCAAGATGAAGATGCTTGGTTGAAGGCCGTCGAAGAAGACCAACTGCCGTGGACGCAGGTGCGCGACAGCGAAGGCAATGTCAGCGAAAGTTACCTGATTTATTATATTCCGTCCAACTTCCTCTTCGACCAGAACGGCACGATGGTGGCCAAAGGCTTGCGCGGCGAGGACTTGACGGCGAAATTAGGAGAACTGTTACAATAATTTTCGGCCCATCGACAAGCTCAGGGCCCTTAACTTATTAAAGCCTAAGTGTCGTTGAGCCTGTCGAAACGCCCGTACCTAAATAATTACGTTATGAAAACAAGATATTTAGTTTTTGCTGCAATGGCTATCTTATTGGCTGCCTGCACTTCTAAACCAAAGACTGAGACCTTTAAGGTCAATGTGAACCTCGCCAATGCCGATGGCAAGACCGTTTATCTGCAAAAGGACGGCCAAGTGTTAGATTCGGCGGTCATCCAAAACTGGGATGCCGTGTTCAACACGCCCGTTTGCAAGGATAACGAAATGTACGGCCTCATGCTGCAAGGCTGGCGTCGTCCTTTTCACTTCTTCACTGACAATGTGGATGTTACCTTGGAAGGCGATGCACAGAATCCCAACGCTATTGTGGTGAAAGGCTCTGAAACGCAAGACCGCCTGATTGCCTTCACCGAGAGTTATAACACCTTGGAAGCCAAACTCGAAGCCGACAGCACAATGGTCCAAGCCGACAAGGACGAAATCCTGAAAATGCACTGCTTCGACTATGTTTGGGAGAACCCGACTGACCCTGTGGCACATTATGTGATGTATCGTTACAAGTGGGTTTTCGGTCCCTGCGAACTGCGCACGATGATCGACAACATCCACCACGCTGACAGCACCTTGACCACCAAGAATTTGGCTATGGCCGAAGAATATGTGGAGAAGCAAGAGCGCGTGCAGGCCGGTCAGCCGATGATTGACTTCACCCAAAACGATGCCAACGGCAACCCCGTGACGCTCAGCGAACTCGCCCAAGGCAAACTTCTTTTGGTCGACTTTTGGGCTTCGTGGTGCCCCGATTGCCGCAAAGCCAATCCGGGCGTGGTGGCCGCCTACCAAAAATACCACGACCAAGACTTTGACATTCTCGGCGTTTCGTTCGACACCAACAAGGAAGCCTGGCTCGCCGCCATCGAGAAAGACGGCTTGACTTGGACCCACGTCAGCGACCTGCAAGGCTGGGGCAACGCCGCCGGAGCCTTGTACGCCATCGCCTTCATCCCTCAAAACGCCCTCATCAAAGACGGAATGATTGTAGCTCGCAACCTTGAAGGCGAGGCATTGATGGAGGAAGTGGGGAGGCTGTTGGCAGATTGATTTTGCAAACTAAAGAATCAAAAAAGCCTCGCCACAACTTCATCCGTAGCGAGGCTTTTATCATTCATTCCACCACCAACTTTGTAGAATGAGTCAAGCCTTCCCTATCGGTAATCTGCAATAGATAAATGCCTTCCCGCAAATCACCTACATTAATCCTGTTAGAGCTGAATGTCCTAACCACCTGACCAAGAATATTGTAAACCTGCACTTGGGCAACTTCCTTTCCCTCTATAATTACCATTCCACTGGTTGGATTAGGATAGATAATCAGTTCTTTTTTTGCATGACTGTCAACGGAGAGGTCGGTTCTGACCAAAACAGGGAAGCCATCGTTGATATGGTTCACGTCAAAGCCCCAAACGACATCGCCTTGATTGAGCACATTCACAAAAGTTTCGGCACGCATCTCTTCCGCGCTTTTTGGGGTGCCATGCTCGCTCTCGTAGCAATCGTTAAGATAATAACAGTTTTCGAAGCTGACGGCTTCAGGCGAAGAAACGTATCCAAGCAGACAACCCACATAATGATTGCCCGTGACCTCTCCAACATTATAACTGTTGCTCACCGCTGTACCATTATACGTTGCGGTACCTACTAAACCTCCTGCCATGGGATAATAGGTCGAACTATCTCCGATAGCGGAAACCGCTCCTGTATTGTAGCAGTTGTCAAGGGTAGCCCTTAAGGAATTGCATAAGATTCCTCCTGCAATCCGACTTGCCGCAATGTCACCCTCATTGAAGCACTCCGTGACTTCGGCTCCCGAAAGGTCACCTACAATTCCACCGACATTCATGCCCGTGAGCCTTCCCACATTGGAGCAATTACTGACCTTGATGCCTCCGCTTCCCATGATACCACCTACCATTGAGCCTTCAATATCAGCACCATTCCTGCAATTAGACACTTCGCATTTTGCGCCTTTTCCGATAATACCGCCACAAGTGCTGCCGTGAATGTATCCATTGCTCACCCAAAGATTTTCTATCACCGCCGTTTCATCCGCAATCCAACAATCGGCATAGCCGAACAAGCCTGCATAACCACCTTCATTGTCAACGTATATGTTGGAAATGACATGACCGCCACCGTCAAAATGGCCTCTGAACATCGGATAGGGATTATAGCCCGTATTATATGGCTTTCCTCTATCACAACCGTCTTCATCGAAGCCCTTGTCGTACAAACCTATGGGCTTCCACTGCTGGTCTTCGCTGCCGTTCAAGTCGATGTCGGTAGTCAGGAAGAAATAGAGGCCTTGCGTGTCGAAACTCTTATTGACCATGTAAGACAGAAAAGCCAGTTGCTCAGCTGACTCAATTAGGTAAGGGTCGGTTTCCGTTCCACTACCTCTTGTCCAAATTTTTCTGCTTCCGTCCCAAACGCTGGTTTGGGCTTCGGCCACGATGCCCGTCAAAAGGAGCATCATCATGATATACATTCTTTTCATTGTGTTCAGTGTTAAATTGTTAGACATTCTTTATTTTCCAAAACCATTGTTGAACAAGGCCTTTATATGGTCGATGAAAGCACCTTTGCGCTCAAGGGCCGACTGGCTGTCGTTTTTCCAGACGGTAATCATCGCATAGTCCAGTTCTTGCATACTGCCGCTGCCAAAACTGAATGGTCCGATTGAAGCGAGGCCTCTTCTGTCGTAGGGTGACTGCTCGCTTTGCTCTTCGGTCCAGTATTTGCCTTCCATGTTGTAGCCATCGTTGGGCGCGATGCCATTGGTGCCGAAATTGCCCGGGTCGGAGTCGCCAGGAAAGATGAAATTGCAGTCGGGGCCAACCACGTGCTCTCCAGCGTAAGCGTTGCCGCCATACTGCAAATGAGTGCCGTCTCTCCACTGGCCACACAAGTATTTGTAGTAATCTTGTGCCGTGTGTTGGCCTCCATTAATCGGCACTGAGTTGTTTAAATACATAAACCCGCATAGACCCAAACGCTCATCGTCGGCAATACCGTTACCAAAGTTGTAGCCATTGTAGGCGTATTTGTCCAAAGGATGTGTAGCGTCAAACAAGGCTTCGCAATCGCCAGTAAAAGTTGGATTATCGCGGCCATCAGCATCCATATAAGGCCCAGCCAATATGGTGCAAACCTGCACGGGCGGATTGTCGCCATAGGCCCACGACTGTCCTTGACCATCGACAGGCGTACCGTTGTAGCAGAAACAAGAGCCTCGCAGCACATCGCAACCGACATAGTCATCCCAACCATAACCGATGTCCCAGTCATTCCAGAGGCCCAAATACACATCATGGTAATCAAAAGAAGAACGATTGAACAACTTGTAATTGAAGAAGATAGTGTTGTTGAGGGCTTCATCGTCGGGCGCATCGAAAGCGTAGACCATAGCTTGGACTTCGAGCCCCAAAGGTGTTCCGCCAGTTTCGGTATGCGCGGCCCAACTGTCGTTGAAGATGAAAAACAAGCATTGGTCGCCTTTGATGTCAGGATAGTCGCCGTCGGCGGGATTGTAATGGCTGTCGCCGTTCACATCGACAAAAGGCGCCATGTTTTCGGCATAGCCTTCCTCACCATGCGCCGGCCAAGTGAGTATGTCTTCAGGAATCTCGTAATTCTCGTTGCCGTGATGGGCAATGAAATTGTCGATTTCGACACGAGTCAGGTTCCATACATGATGGTACTTCAAGGCCGTCATCAGGTCAATGGAAGCATCGGTCGTTTTTAGGGGTCCTGACCAATACTCCTCACCTATTTGACCATACGTGAACGCGGCCAGATGAAGGCTGTCGTCGGCATCCAAGCCACCCAACCACAAGGCATGTTGGAAAATGGTTTCCTTGCCACTACCTTGAGGTACTTCCCAAGTTGGGCAACTTTTATGACCATCTTCCCAATCCCGTTGGGGAACAAAACATGTCCCATTCCCAAGGATTGTGGCTCTGACATTGTTGGCCTCGACATGCGAGATGGGTGGCTGCTGCGCCACGGATGCCATGCTCATCGCGCATAGCATCAAGAAAAATGCTTTCTTTTTCATAGTTGTAGGGTTTTGTAGTTTTTTCATCGGCAAAACTACAAACAGCTCCAACCGCAGTCAAGGAAATGATGGTGCGGATTGGTGCGGATTTCGTTAAATAAATAGGAATCAGTGGGTTAATCCGATTTTGCCAGCTTGCGCAAAGTGGTTGAAAGCGGTTCGTCGCTGCCGAAAATGCCTTTCAGTTTGCGGCTGCGTTCGCAAACGGTGTTGAAAGCGCGTTGCATCAAGGCGGCCACGTCGGCTTCCTCCACGCCCAATAGATAAAGGCAGCAATAGTCGATGTCGCCTTTGGTCAGTGCGGGATAATCGTTTTTGAGTCGGGCGGTGAACGCTCCAAAATGGGCATCGGCAGCCTCGCGCAAAGCCAACAGTTGCTCCTTGTTGAGGGCGTAGTCCTTATAAACAAGGTAATCCACCTTCGACTTGAACTGCCCTTCGTTCACCCGCTCCATAATCAGGCGGCAGACGGGTTCCTCGGCAAACGAGGCGGCTTCCATCCGCTTTTTCATTGCTGAAAGTGCCTCACCTTGCTCTTGCAAACGTCCCGAAAGGGCTTCTTTCTCTGCTTCAATGCGTTGATGCCGTTTCCGATTGAGCATCAGCCAAACCGCAAGCACCAAAAGCAAAGCCATCAGCGGAAAGACGATTTTCATAATCCGTCCACGGTTTTCCCTTTCCTCTTGAAGTCGGGCATTGTCCTGTTTTTGTTGCAAATAGTCCTGAAACAGGCTTGTAAACCGCCATTCATCCGCCTTGGTGCCAAACTCGGGCGGCGTGTTTTGTGCCACAAATCGGGCAAATTCGCCAGCCTTGTCCGATTCGCCACGGGCTTCGTAAATCTCGCGCAAATAATCGGCACTTTGGGTTTTCAGGAACATATTGGGTGCTTCCTCAAAGACCCGATTGAGGTAAACGATGGCCGAATCATACTGATTGTCAAGTTTATAGATATAGCCAATACCCAAATAGCGGTCGTGCTTTTCGAACTCATTGCCAGCCGTCGCAATACGTTTGAGCGCGTCAACGGAGGCCGGTCCATCGTGCGCCAAATGATAGGACGACAACGCTTTCCGATTGATGACATTTCGGTAAAGCACCCCTGTCGTGTCTTTCATACTCGCCAACGAGCGGTCGTAATAATACAAAGCACTGTCGAATTGCTCCGACTTCTCGAATTCGTAGCCCAAGAAAAACAAGGTGTTGGCCAAACTCGAAGGTGGGTTGTTGGCTTTCTTCTTGTATTTCAGCACGTTTTTGTAGAAATAAACCGTCGGCTCAATAAGAAATTTGTCGGAATAAATGTTTGCCAATCGGGCATAAATCAGGGCAATGAAACTCGCTTTGTGTCCCACCGTCTGCTCCTCGACAAAATGTTGCTCCATAATTGCCAAGGCCTTATAATACTCTTGACAGGCCAACATCGTGAGGGAATCGTCGGTGAATATAGTGCCATTGTTAATGCAAATGGCATTCATATAATGGGCGCGGGCGGAAAGGAAAGCCATAGCCTTGTCGTGGGGGTAAACAGAGGAAACGCTATCGAAATAAGCCAAAGCAGCTCCCACTTCATTACAATGGGCCACCTCGCGGCGCACTTTGAAACAGGCCTCCGAAAGCATCAAACTCGTGTATTCAAAATCAGGTGACGAAGCGGGATTAATACTCTCATAAAACCACTCAAGATACCTCAAAGCACTGTCTGGGTTGCTCTGCAAAAGACTGTCAACCACTACCAAACGTGGGCAACTGTTTTCTTGCCAACTGATTTCCGATTCCAAGGCTCTTGAACACGAAGCTCCGAGACCAATCCATAACAAGCCTGCTATAATGCGCGATAGTTTCATAGGGGGCAAAAGTAAGAAAATAATCCCCTCAATGGCAAAAACCGTCAAAAAAATGATGGTGCGGATTGGTGCGGATTTTTCATTAATGCTTTAAAAATCAACGGTGTAGTGCCTTTAGGCTATCAAGCTGTTTTTGATAAATCTCTAAAGTGTAAAGGTTCTCAGGCTTGAGGTTCGGAGTGTAGAAATCATCACTGACGGGAGCTTGCTCCTTGATGACGATTTCCTTATGATATTCCTCCATAAACTCCTTCAATTCTTTCTCTGAGATGCCTATCACGCTCATATTCTGCTTGTTGGTGTAGCGCATAAGTTCGGCCTGATAATGCAGCCAGCAAATCCAGTTGTGCTTCATTACCATCGTTTGGCGCACATTGTCATTTCGCAACCATTTTGTGCAAATATATTTTCCAGGATATTGCTCGGGGTTTCCGCTGATGTCATCGAAGATTTTCTCCTCCTCTTTCACCCTGTTGTTCCAATAATCCTCGATGCTGTGCATTCGCGTAAAACAGTCACCGACATTGCTGATAAACTGGAAATTACCCAAGTTTTTCCATGTTTCAAGATTGTTTGAAAAAATGTTTTCGGCGGCTTTGTCGAACGAAACGAAACTGTTGCTCAAGGCATCAAACATCAAATTCTCAAGCGTTTCTTTTGGCATCAGTTCCAATTCATCGACGGGCACACTGAGGAGCCAGGCGCAAAGAGAGTCACAACGTCGTTGTTTTTCAACAATCTGTTCGATACCGTTGGCAAAGTCCTCTATGGTACCCATCACCATAAGAGCTGAAAGCCTGCGGTCGTTGGCCCGTTCTCTGAGTTCAAGCGCCATACTCGCTCCAATGGTAAGCACCAAAGAGATGGTGGTACCGATGATGATCATTCCTATCTGTTTCCAAAAACCAGTATGTTTTTTCAATTCGATGCTTTGCGGCAATTCTATTTTCATATCTTTCGGATGCTTAGCTGTTTGTTGGGCGCAAAAATACAACTATTTTGCCCAAGCCACAAACGGCGGGTTAGGGTATTCTTTCTTGCTGTATTCCAAAGGCTGCCCGTCGCTGATGCGGAGTACCTTGCCACCGGCGGCACGGAGAATGGCATCGGCGGCGGCGGTGTCCCATTCCTTGGTCTTGCTATAGCAAACGTAAACATCGGCACTGCCTTCAGCAAGGCGGGCGAACTTGAGGCTGCTGCCTTGGGTATCGATGACGAGGTCGGGATGGGCGGGGCGCAATACCTTATTAATATATGCGTCCACCTCGGGCGTGCGGTGCGAGCGGCTGACCAAAACTGTGAAAGTTGAGTGTTGAGTGTTGAGTGTTGAGAGGTTTTTGTCTTCCGAAGTCCAAAGTTTGTCTAAAACCGGCGCATAAATCACGCCCAAAACGGGTTGTTTGTTGTCAATCAGGGCGATGTTCACCGTAAATTCGCCGTTGCGCTTCACGAATTCGGCTGTGCCGTCCAATGGGTCAACGAGCCAATAGCGGTTGAATTGCGAACGGTCAGGGGGCAAGTCTTCCTCGCTGACGAAAGGCAATCCCGTGGGTTTCAGCATTTCCTTGATGATATTGCTGGCGCGAAGGTCGGCTTGGGTGACAGGCGAGTCATCGTCTTTGGTATAAACCTCGAAAGGTTGTGCATAAACCTCCATAATGGCCTTTCCAGCCTCAAGTGCAGCATCGATGGCGTAGTGCAAAAGCGTTTTCATTGGTGCAAAAGTACAAAGAAATAACTACGAATGGCACGAATAAAACGAATATTTCGCGGTTATGCCAATATTCGTAAATATTCGGACGCATGCGTCCAAAATTCAAAAACAGACATTCGTGAAATTAGTGTAATTCGTAGTTTGATAAATTATTTTACTGTAAATCAACGACATAAGAAAAAATCTTCAAAAAAGTGTGTTTTGTCCGCTTTTATTCCACTAATTTTGCACGCGAAATGCGAAGCATTGAACGGAGTGTAACGGGGGCAAACCTCCCCTCCAAAAGTGAAAAATTGAGACTATGGCAAAGAATTTAGTTATCGTGGAGTCACCGGCCAAAGCCAAAACCATCGAGGGTTTTTTGGGCAAAGAATACACGGTGAAGTCGAGCTACGGACACGTGCGCGACTTGAACAAGAATACTTTAAGCGTCAATATCGAGAAGGATTTTGAACCCGAATACGAGATTTCGGACGACAAGAAAGCACTCGTGGCCGAGTTGAGGAAACTCTCGAAAGCCTCTGATACCGTGTGGCTTGCATCCGATGAAGACCGCGAAGGAGAATCCATCTCGTGGCATCTTTACGAAGCCCTTGACCTGAAGAAGAAAGACACGAAACGTATCGTCTTCCACGAAATCACCAAATCGGCCATTCTCAACGCCATCGAGAATCCACGCGATATCGATATGGGACTCGTGGCCGCCCAACAAGCCCGCCGCGTGCTCGACCGCCTCGTGGGTTACGAACTCTCGCCCCTGCTTTGGAAGAAGGTAAAACCCTCATTGTCAGCAGGTCGTGTGCAGTCGGTGGCCGTGCGCCTCATCGTGGAGCGCGAGGAGGAAATCAAGAATTTCGTGCAGACCAGTGCCTATCGCGTGACGGCGCAATTCACTTTTTTGAAGGACGGACAGGAATACACCATCGCCGCCGAATTGCCCAATCGCTTTGATACTGAGGAAGAAACGCGCAAGTTTGTGGAGTCGTGCATCAATGCAAACTACAAGGTGGAAGCCATCGAGAAAAAACCCGCCGCGAGGTATCCCGCGCCGCCTTTCACCACCTCCACTTTGCAACAGGAGGCCGCAAGAAAACTCGGTTTTTCGGTGGCCAACACGATGCGCATCGCACAGCAACTCTATGAATCCGGGAAAATCACCTATATGCGTACCGACTCGGTCAACCTTTCGAGCCTCGCCCTCGGTATGGCCAAGAAGGAAATCACCGAAAACTACGGCGCGGAATATGTGAAAACCCGCCAATACCAAACCAAGACCAAGGGCGCACAAGAGGCCCACGAAGCCATCCGCCCGACTTACTTGGATCAACACACCATCAAAGGCTCCGCCGACGAGCGCAAACTCTACGAACTGATTTGGAAGCGCACCATCGCTTCGCAAATGGCTGATGCACAAATGGAAAGAACCAACGTAAACATCGGCATTTCGACCAACGACAGGCAGTTTGTGGCCACGGGTGAGGTCATTTTGTTCGACGGTTTCCTGAAAGTTTATATGGAAAGTTACGACGACGACCGCACCGAAGACACCTCCGCCATCCTGCCGCCCATCGAGGTCGGCACCCTGCTCGACTTGGACAAGATGGAGGCCCAGCAACGCTTCACGCGCCATCCGCTGCGTTACACCGAGGCCAGCCTCGTGAAAAAGATGGAGGAATTGGGCATCGGGCGTCCTTCGACCTACGCGCCAACCATTTCGACCATCCAAAAACGCGAGTATGTGACCAAAGGCGACATCAAGGGCGAGCCATTGACTTATCAAATCATCAGCTTGAAAAGCAACAAAATAACCGATAAGACAGGCAAGGAAAATTATGGTGCCGAGAAGGGTAAACTGCTACCAACCGACATCGGGATTTTGGTGAACAAATTCCTGACCCAATACTTTGAAAGCATCATCGACTACAACTTCACCGCCAACGTGGAGAAAGAATTCGACAAGATTGCCGAAGGCCAACGCCAATGGAACGCGATGATCAGGGACTTCTACAAGGACTTCCACAAGCAGGTTATCTCCACCACGGAGACCTCGGGCAAGTTCAGCGGCGAGAAACTTCTTGGCCAAGACCCTGCCACGGGCAAGAATGTGTATGTGAAAGTCGGGCGTTTCGGTCCGGTGGCGCAAATCGGCGACACCGAATCGGAAGAGAAGCCTCGCTTTGCCGGCCTGAAGAAAGACATGAGCATCGAGAGCGTCACCTTGGAGGAAGTGCTGAAACTGTTCGACTTCCCGCGCATTCTCGGCGAGTTTGAAGGCAAGGAAATCACTGTGGCTGTGGGTCGTTTCGGGCCTTACATCCGCCACGACAACAAGTTCTACAGCCTTGCCAAAACCGACAATCCTTCCCTCGTGGAATACGACCGCGCCGTCGAAATCATCAACGAAAAACGACAGAAGGACTTGGACAACATCATCCTCACCTTCGACGAAGACCCCGACCTGCGCGTGATGAACGGCCGTTTCGGGCCATACATTTCTTATAAGAAGAGCAACTACAAGATTCCGAAAGACACCAACCCCTCCACGCTGAGCCACAAAGACTGCATGGCCATCATGGAAGACCCCAAGAACGCGCCTAAGAAGAAGGTGGTGAGGAAGAAATAATTAATTTGCGTTTGTCACTTGTTTTGACTATTTTTGCAGTGCCTAAGCATTAGGAAGAATTATGGATATTGCAAGAATCAATCAGCATAAGCAGACTTTTGACGAAATCATGCATTTCATCAAAAGCGATGATGGTCAGGAACAAGTGGAGATTTGGTTTGCGAGGGAGTTGCAACCTGTTTTAGGCTATGCCCGTTGGGAGAATTTCCTTGTGGCTATCAGCCGAGCCGTTGAATCCTGTAAAACGCAGAATATCAATGTAGATGACCATTTTCGTGAGGTCACGAAAATGGTCACTTTGGGAAGCGGATCTCAAAGAGAAATCACCGATTTCATGCTTACCCGATACGCCTGTTACCTGATTGCGCAGAATGGTGACCCGAAAAAGGAAGAAATTGCTTTCGCTCAGGGATATTTTGCATTGCAAACCCGTCGAGCCGAATTAATCGCGGAACATCTTAACCAACTATCACGATTGGAAACCCGCGAGCGTTTGCGCACTTCCGAAAAACAACTGTCGCGCAACATCTATGAACGTGGTGTTGACGACAAAGGCTTTGGCAGAATCCGCTCGAAAGGCGATACTGCTTTGTTTGGTGGCAACACAACGGAAGACATGAAGAAACGCCTTGGCATCAAATCAAGCCGACCGTTGGCTGATTTTCTTCCCACACTGACTATTGCCGCAAAAAACCTTGCAACAGAAATGACCAACTACAATGTGGAACAAAAAGACTTGCAAGGCGAAATTTCCATCACACAAGAACATGTTCAAAACAATATCAGTGTTCGTCAGATGCTGGGACAAAGAGGCATCCGACCGGAAAACCTGCCAGTCGCCGAAGACATCAAGAAGGTGGAGCGTCGAGTGGCAAGCCATGAAAAACAGATAGAAAAGACCTCTCCGAAACTGCCGAAACAAGTTAAGGACGAGGGAGAACCATGATTATATTCCTTTTGCCATCTTAAATCTTGAATTTTAAATCTTAAATCGAATACAAAAAATGGAGAAAAAAGACTTACTGAAAGACGTTGTCGAACATATCGACATCAAGAAGTATGATTCGACTGAATTGATTAATGCCATGCGCAAGATGTCGTTCACCTCGCGCGACACGGCCCGCGCCGCCGACATCCTCTGCCAGATGATTGCCGAAAAAGACTGCACCAACATCCTCACCATCGCCGGTTCCACCTCGGCTGCCGGCTGTATGCAGGTGTATGTGGAGATGGTCAGGAACAAGATGGTTGACGCCGTGGTCGCCACAGGCGCCAGCATCATCGACATGGACCTCTTCGAAGCCCTTGGCTACAAGCACTATATCGGCACGAAGGAGAACGTCATCCCCGACACTAAACTGCGCGAACTTTATATCGACCGCATCTATGATACCTTCATCGACGAGGAAGAACTGCAAGCCTGCGACCAAGCTACTTGCGATGTGGCCGACACTTTGGAGTGCCGTCCCTACAGCAGCCGCGAGTTCCTTTACGAAGTCGGCAAATGGTTGGCCAACGGTCATGGCGTGAAGAAAGAGAGCCTCATCCAGACCTGCTACGAGTGCGGTGTCCCGATTTTCTGCCCCGCCTTCAGCGACAGCAGCGCCGGTTTCGGCATCGGCAAGCACCAGTGGCTGCGCAAGAAAGCCGGCAAGCCCTACGTCAGCATCGACTCGGTGGCCGACTTCCTCGAACTCACCGAAATCAAGATGAACAGCCCCGAAAGCGGCCTGTTTATGGTCGGTGGCGGCACACCCAAGAACTTTGCCCAAGACACCGTGGTTTGCGCCGAAATCCTTGGCGTTGAGGTGCCTATGCACAAATACGCCATCCAAATCACCGTGGCCGACGTGCGTGACGGCGCCTGCTCGTCGTCGACGCTGCTCGAAGCCGGCTCGTGGGGCAAGGTGAGCGAGGAACTCCAGCAGATGGTCTATGCCGAAGGTACCACCGTCATCCCCGCCATCGTCAGTTACGCCTACCACAATGCACCGTGGAAAGACCGCGAGTATAAGAACTGGCAAAAGTTGTATCAATAATAATTTATCATAAGACGCGCTCGTCGTCATTGCGAACGCAGTGAAGCAATCCAGGGCTCTAATATTATTCTCTGGATTGCTTCGTTCCTCGCAATGACGCAAAGCGACAGAAAGCCACCATGGACATCAGCATTTTCCTTGAGCCTGTATCCGAAAAGTGTTTCGCCCAAAGCTTCCGTCCCGGAAAGAAAACTTTGGGCGAAACCCTTGGTATTTTCCGCAGCGAGGACACTTTTCCCGACCTCGAAGGCGTAGACTTAGCCCTTGTAGGCATCAAGGAAGAACGTGGCGCGGTCGACAATAAAGGCTGCACCGATGGCGTCGATTACATTCGCAAAGCACTCTACCAACTCTTCAACCATTGGCCTCAACTGAAAATCATCGACATTGGCAATGTGAGGATTGGGAAGGAAATCAACGATACCTATTTTGCCTTCAATCAGGTGCTTACGGAGTTGTTGAAGAACAAAATCGTGCCCATCGTCATCGGGGCGGGACAAGACCTCACCTACACGATGTACCAAGTGTATGAGCCGACGGGCAAGCTCATCAACATTGCCGCCGTCGACCCTATGTTCGACATCGGCAACGACCAAGAAGCCCTCAATTCGCACTCTTATTTGAGCCACATCATCCTGCACCAGCCCAATTTCCTGTTCAATTTCACCAACATCGGCTACCAGTCGTATTATGTTGACACAGAGAATATTGAGTTGATGAAACAGTTGCTCTTCGATGCCTATCGCTTGGGCAGCATCAAGCAAAACATCGAACTGACCGAGCCGCTCATCCGCAACGCCAACCTTTTGAGTTTCGACATCGCAGCCGTCCGTGCCTCCGATGCCCCTGGGGTAAAGAACGCCTCGCCCAATGGTTTCAACGGTGAGGAAGCCTGCCGCATGACGCGCTATGCCGGATTGAGTTTCAAACTTTCGTCCATTGGTTTCTTCGAGTACAACCCGCACTACGACATCAACTCGCGCACAGCCAACCTCATCGCCGAGATGATTTGGTATTTCATCGAGGGCTTCGCCAACCGCCAAGACGACATCCCCACCCTCGAAAGCACCGACTTCAAGCGTTACAATGTGCAAATCAGCGACAGTCAGGATGTGGTTTTCCTTTGCCACAAAATCACGGGCAAATGGTGGATGGACATGTCGTTTCTGCAAAACGACGACAAACGTTACGAACGGCATCATTTCATCCCCTGCTCGAAGGAAGACTACGACCAAGCCATGCGCAACGAACTGCCCGACAAGTGGTGGCAGTTTTACCAGAAGTTGATGTGATTTGGTATCAGTTTATTCTTCTGCTATCGTCGGATTTGAATTTATACATTCCAGTCTCGTAGGAAATCCTTCCCAAGACAATCCATTTGTTGAAGCCATTATCAGCAGCCCAATCAGTGTATGTTCTCTGAATGGCGAGTGGATTAACTCTAACTTTGGGGGCGTTTTTCCATAAATTGGATGGAATAAGCGCATTTGCAGCAAAGGCATTTGCTTCTCGTTCTTCGGCACTTTCATTATCATAATCTTGGATGCTAAGATGAAACTCCTTTTGCGTTCCGTCAAGATAATGAAGGAAGATATGACCAACTTCGTGAAGAACAGCAAAAGCAAGATTGTCAATCCTATCAAACCGTTCTGTAACAATAATGTATGGAACATCTTTTTCGATAAAAGAATATCCATCAACAGATGCCTTTTCCACTTTTTTCACGACACAAAAAGCAATCCCGTATTTGGAAAAAACACGAGTGATGACTGTGATAGTATCCTTGTTTTGATGAAAAGCATCCACCAATTCTTTCACTAAATCAGCTTTTCTTTCAGATCGAAAAACACCTTGTGGCATGATTTTTCTTGCTGTTGCTTCGGCAAGCAATTTCCATGTCATCAACATTCGTGGGTCTTGACCAGTTTTTGACGACTTTTTGAACATACCGCATGCTTCTAGTTTCAATTCAGCTGGTTCAGGTTGTTGTATCCCTGTAACAAGACAACGCAGTTTCTCAACAGCTGTTTTGCACATGCACCCCAACCGCTTTAATAAAGTCTTGACATCAAAGATTTCATCAAACAATTTCAATTTGTTGATAGCCTCTTGTTCCTCAATACTTCTGTTTTCAATCTGTCTGAGATCATACTCATATTGCGTCTGCAAATTCATAAGTGATACGGAAGAGATTCCTAATACCTCTTCAATTTTGTCGGCCACACTAATGCTCATAGCCCTTTTCCCTTTGATAATTTCATTGAGATGCGACTTTTGCATGTCTAACATCTCAGCGAACTCTTTTTGAGAAATGCCTCGCTCCTCAAGTTCCAACTTTAATATTGTGCCTGGATGTGTGGCAATCCAAGGAGTTGGGTTTTCATTTCTTGTTTCCATAATGAGTTTCGTTTAATTCAATAAGTGTTATTTCGATTCCATCTTCATTTTCGATAAACAGTAGTCTTTCAACACGATTGTTCATTATCCTGACAGAACTCAAATTTATGTGTTTCAATTTCTCGTAATGCAGATAACTATATGGCACTAAATCACTTGTTTTTTCCACAGAAGTCATGATACGATAGACATTGGCTAATCTTTCTATGAATTTCTTGTCTCGAGCCAACTTTTTATACTTGCCTGTATTTGTTCCTGTCGTTATGAGTTCCTGTAAGTCTTCATCTTGGATGGTTATTTTCATACTATGGTGGGTTTTTATTAATCGGCTGCAAAAATACACAAAAATTCCCAAATTTGGGAACTATTTGACAAAAAAATATGAGTTTTCTCCATTTTATAGGTCTTTTTCTGCCATTTTTCTTCCACAAAAGAAAATCTTTGTATTTTTGCCCCCGTCATTCCGGGAAAAATCGGAGTGGCCAGAGAAAGCACATTCTTCGCTTTGTTCCTAATGTAGTGAATCTGCACAATTCGCGTAAGAGGGAGGTTAAGAGAAGAGGTTGCTTTCGCTGTTATGTTGCGTCTAATCAAACACAACATAAACAGCGGAGCAATTCCTTGATTCTTATTTTCCTTCTTATGGGAGTGCAGACCCAACTACTTGAAATAAGGATAAGTTTGGGAGGCTCCGCTCTGTAGTCGTTTTCAAAATTGCCCGATCGAGCCAAAGGGCAAAAACGGTTTCAAATCATGCGAAACAACAAGACAAAAAAGAAACTTAAAATGTTGGCAATGGTGATGGCATTGTCTATTCCGATTGTTGCAACAGCCCAAGGCGGTTTATTCCAACGCGGTGAGGAACCTGCGGGACCACGAAACAGCGGCGCGGCAGCCTTGACCAACCAAGGCTTTGGCAATCCCTTGGACGGAAACATCGTCACCAATCAGACTTTCGGTAATCCGACCGATGGCGTGAACGTCACCAACCAGACCTTTGGCGCACCGCTTGGGAGCGGATTATTCACCCTGCTTTTGGCCAGTGTTGGCTATGCAGCA
>CACXUM010000025.1 GCA_902770835.1 uncultured Bacteroidia bacterium | reverse complement strand
GAGAAGGCCGCCGAGAGACGAGTGGCGGCAATGCGCGGGGGCGCACCTCTTCCCATTCCGAACAGAGAAGTTAAGCCCCGCAGCGGCGATGATACTGCGGGAGACCGTGGGAAAGCAGCCCGCCGCCCACCCACAGCGGAAACCCTCCCAGAGAGAACTGGGAGGGTTTCCCGTTTTTCCCCCCGCCGCTTTTTTGCGACATGACTATGTGATATCGTGTTGGCCAATGATGCTCATCGTATGATTCTTTTTCCTATCTTTGCGCATCATTTCGCAGTCGTTATGAAAGAATTGTTGGTTCGTTCGGTTTCAGGCTTGCTGCTGTGCATCGTAATCCTTGCTTGCGTGTTGGTTTCGCCCTACACCTGTGCCGCTTTGCTGCTGTTCATCGTTGCAGTCGGCACTTACGAGATGTCGAGGCTGTTTCAGATGAATTCCACGGTGGGCGTTGCCGTAGGCGAGGCTTGCGTTTTGGGTACATTCGGTTTGGCGGCAATGGTGGCCTTGCAGGTCGTTGGCCAGCAGTGGCTGCTGCTCGAATTGCCGTTGCTCATGTTGCCGTTCCTCTTCGCCTTGTTTTCCAAAAAGCACGATGCCAAGCATATCCTCCCTTATCTGTACGCTTCCCTTGCCTACCTGAGCTTGCCTTCCGCCTTGATGCTATTCATGTATCGTGCGGAGTTGTTTGGCAGTTTGGCCGGTTCGGGTCTGATAGTCTTGGTGTTCTGCCTTTTGTGGGCCAATGATGTCTTTGCCTATCTGACGGGAAAAATGTTGGGTAAGCACAAGCTTTTTTCTCGAATTTCTCCCGGAAAGACCATCGAGGGTAGCCTTGGAGGATTGGTGTTTACCGTGGTGGCCATGATGGTTTTCGCCCATTATGCCGCATGGCTTCCCATTTCCAAAGGTATTGGCATGGCGGCCATTGTCGTCATTTTCGGCACATTGGGCGACCTCTGCGAGTCGATGCTGAAGCGGCAGGCTGGAGTGAAGGACTCGGGCAAACTCATCCCCGGCCACGGCGGCATTTTGGACCGTTTCGACTCGGTGATGTTCAGCGTACCGTTTATTTTCGTTTATTTGCTGCTGCTATGAAGATCAATAAAAGGTTACACGAGGAAGGGACAAGAGCCATTTTGATTGCCTTTGCAGTTATTGCCGCAACAATTGTTTTTGTCAATTGGCTTTGGCCTTCGCAAACCATTTGGCATTATTTGTTGTATGTGTTTGAATTTGTGGTTTTTATACTGACCATCCGCTTTTTCCGCGTCCCGATTTGGCGTAAGACAACGATGGAGGCTGATGCAGTGGTTTCGCCCGCCGATGGCTTGGTTGCTGCCAATGAGGTGGTGCTTGAGGACGAGTATTTCCACGACCGCCGCCGCCAGGTTTCTATTTTCATGTCGATTTACGATGTGCATATCAATTTCTTTCCGTTTGACGGCAAGGTGACCTATTACAAATACCATCCCGGAAAGTTCCTTTTGGCGTTCAAGCCGAAGTCGTCTACTGATAATGAGCATAATACGATTGTCTTGAAGGACAAGAAAGGGCGTGAAATCCTTGTTCGGCAGATTGCAGGTTTTGTGGCGCGGCGTATCGTGTGCGACCTCCAGGCTGGCGATGAGGCCGTTGTAGGTGAGGAGCTTGGAATGATTCGTTTCGGTTCGCGCGTGGATGTGTTTTTGCCTTTGGATGCTGAAGTCAAGGTGAAAATCAACCAAAAGACCACGGGCAAGGAAACGGTTTTGGCGGTGCTGAAATGAAATCAGCCTTCTTTCCAGACGAAATTGTCAATATTGCGGGTTTCTTTCGAGAAATTGATTCCTATTTTGAAAATCTTCCGTCCATCGGCTTCGAAAGGTAGCGGATAGCCTTTTTCATCAATCTGTGCCAAGGCTTCCTCCGCCGACTTATTGAACTTGAACTCAAAAACATAGATGAATTGTGGCGTTTTCACCACCATGTCAATGCGCCCGTTTGAGGTGTGGTATTCTGAGGTAGTGTAATAGCCTAACAAGCGGCAAACGGTGAACATCACATTTTGGTAGTGGTTTTCCAAATCGCGCACTATTTCGTATGGCGTGTCGGCAAAGAAAGATTTCATTCGATTCAGGAAACTCTTGATGTCGCCTTTGCGCAAGTCACGCACGAAATACCCGATGAAAGCCGAGGAATCGTTGTCAGTGTTTCCCGTGTAGCGTGGCAGCAGGAAATTGAGGAAACTCTGTTCCACCTCGCGATTGGGGAAACCGAGGCAGAACAACTCAATCTCTTTGTCGTATCCTTTAATAGTCAGATAACCAGTTTGATAGAACATGGCGATAGGTTCTTTGCTCAAACTTTCCTTGGCGGCGAGGTCGCTTGCCAAAATGTTCCCCGAGGAGAAATCCTGCAAGTCATAGTCGCCATTTTGCAACAGCTTGATGAGAAAGGTTGGTGTGCCGGTCGAGAACCAGAAATTTCGGAATTTTTTTTCAGCAAGTGCATTGAGTACACTGAAAGGGTTATACATGTCTTTTGTAAGATCCTCCGAAAAATGGTAGCCATCATACATTTGGCGCAATTGTTCGATTATGGCAGTTTTGTTTATACCTTCCTTTTGTGCAAACGCTTCAAGATAATCACTGAACGAAGAGGAAATTTCTTCGTCAGTTAAGCCGCAAATGTCGGCATAGTGCTCATACAACGAAATGTCTGTCAGGTTGTTGAGGTCGCTGAAGAGGCTGATTTTGGAGAACTTTGAAACGCCTGTGAGCATGGCAAATCGGATATACTCGTCGCAGGTTTTGAGGTTGCTGTAGAACGATTTCAGGATATTGCGATAGTCTTGTTGCAGCGGTTCATTGTCGATGGCCTGAAGCAGCGGCTTGTCGTATTCGTCTATAAGGATGACAACTTTTTTGCCCAAACTTTGCGCTACTTTTCTAATGATGTACTTGAACCGTTGCGCAGTGTCTGTCGAGTTCGGCTTGATGCCGTATTTTTCTTCCCAGTCCACTAAATTTGAATTGAGTGCTTCCAAAAGACCATCTGTCGAAGTATATAGCCCCACGTTCAGGTCGAGATACAGGACCGGATAGGCTTCCCATGTCTGTTCCATTTCAGCAATGGCCAGATTCTCAAAGAGTTCCTTTTTTCCCTCGAAATAGGCTTTCAAGGTAGACAGCAACAGGCTTTTGCCAAATCTACGGGGGCGGGAAAGGAAGACGTATTTTCCATTTTGTGTAAGGTCATATACAAGTTTGGTTTTGTCAATGTAGGCAAAACCGTCTTGGCGAAGGCTCTCAAAACTCTGTATTCCGATGGGTAGTTTCTGCATGGTGCAACAAATTGGCTTTATAAGTGCAAAAATAGTAATTATTTGTATTGCGTCAGATGATTTTTTTGATTTCCAAAAGATTGCGAACCTCAAACGTCCGCTCTCCCACAACCGTTTTCCCACTTGCATTATAGAAAATCTGGTCGATACCGGCGGCGCGGGCACCGTCAATGTCGACGGCCATCTCGTCGCCAATCATGAGGCTTTCTGTTGGAGAGGCATTGGCTTTGCGCAAGGCGTAAAGGAAAATCTCAGGGTTGGGTTTCTTCACCCCGACTTCTTCCGAAACGGTCAAGGTTTCGAAATAAGGTTCCAAGCCCGAACCGCTCAATTTGGTGTGTTGCACCTCTTGGAAACCGTTGGTAATCAGGTGTAAATGGTATTTCGGCTTCAGGTAGTCAAGCAATTCCATCGTTCCGGGAACCAATCGGACAATGCGCGGCGACCAATACACATAATCCTCGCTGAGATGATCGGCCAAGGCGGTGTCGTGGATGCCATAATGCGCCAAAGGCTGCATGAAACGGGTGCGGTTCAAGTAGTCTTTGGTGATTTTATCCTCGCGGTAAAGCACCCAAAGTTGTTCATTCAGTGGATGATACACTTCATGGAACTCATGCGCACTCGGAATGCCAAGGCTTTTCAGATTGTATTTTTCATAGATGCGCTCAAAAGCCACCTCCGCCGCAGCATCGAAGTCCCACAAAGTTCTATCGAGATCGAAAAAAATATGTTTATAACCAAACTTCATACTTCCTACCTCCTACCTCCCACATCTCATTTGTCTTTGCCATTCAAAAAGGGCCACGGCTGCGGCATGGCTCACATTGAGCGAGCGCGTTGGGCCTGGCACGGGAATATAGACTACCATGTCGCATTGCGCCAGCAGTTCCTCATTCAGACCATAGCTCTCGCTGCCTACGATGAAGGCCACGTTTTCAGGAAGTTGCGTTTCGTAGATGCAGGTGGCGTTGTCGGCGGTTTCGATGGCGACAATGGTCTTGCCTTCGGGCACAATCTTGTGCAAATCGGTTTCTTCGCTGAAATACCAGCGGATGTTGTCGCGGCTTGAGGCGGCGGCGCGGCGCACCTTGCCGAGGCGATGCTCGTCCTCGTTGCCCAAGAAGCAGATTTCGGAAGCCCCGATGTTGTCGGCCAAGCGAATCATGGCTCCGATGTTGTCGGGAGTGAGGAGGTGGTCTGCGATGAGGATGGGGTGGGGAACCTGCTCAAAAAGTCTCTCTGGCGCAAGTTTCCCGAACAAGTCGTTGGATTTCAGATAGGTCATTTCGTGTGCAAGTTATTGGACGACAAACTTTTTCATTGTGATTTCGGCTCCCGATTCAATTTGGATGACATACACGCCTTTGGTCATGTTGCAGCAATTGATTTGCGTGGCTCCAGCACTTTCTCCTACTGCAATCAGTTGTCCTATGCTGTTGAAGATCTTGTACTTGAACGCACTGCCAAGGCTGATGTACAGCATATTGTTGACTGGATTGGGGAAGATTTGCACTTTGCGTGACATTTCTTTGGTGCCAACCGTGTCTACCGTCACCTTGACGAAACTCGGGATGGACAGTTGCTGATTGTCATTGAAGGCTGTGACGCTGTAGAGGTATGTGCCAATGTCCTGTAATTCAGTGAAAACCGTTTCGTGTTGCACGGCAATCTGCTCTCCATCGCGGCGGATGATGTAGTTTTGGCTGGGGTCGGTGCTTTCCCATGACAATGTGACTTCGTTGAGGTTGACTTGCGCCTCAACATCAACTTGGGGCAATAGCGTAACGATATGTGAAGCAGGGAATTGCACATCGTCAATCCAACAGCAGTCGTCACCGTAACTGCCGTTGCTGTCCTTCATGTATATCCACTTGAACTTGTGCGTTCCTTCGGTCACGGGGAAGGTTTCGCGGCTCCAGTTGATTTCGCCCGACCACTCGCCCTTGGCCGTGTTGTCGATGTAGAAGGTGAGTTTGTCCTTGCCCGCCTCGGTTGAAATCTTTTTTAAGAAACTGATTTGCCCCTCTTCTGGGATCTCGATTTCGACCTGCAAAGTGGTGAGGTTGGCATGGCCAATGGCTCCCGACCTTGCGCTATAAGTGCCTGTGTTTGAGGTGCTATTGTCGACAAACCATTGTGCTCCGCCCAAGGTTTCCCAATCAAATGCGCTGAAGTCGCCGCTCTCGAAAGTTTCCTTGATGGGGCCGATGTTGACGAACTCGCTGCCGCTCAGGGCGTATTGGCCGGCCTCCAAGCGGTAATACACCTCGAAAGTGGAGCCTGTTGGCACTTCGTATGTGGCGTTGAAAGGAATCGTGGCGGTGGCTGTGCTTCCGGCGGGAATGTCGCCGAAAGAGTGACTCATTTGGTTGAAAACGAGGTTGCTGGAACTGCTGAACAATTGGATTTGCGCCTCATGTGCATCGGTGGAACCGATGTTCTTGATGCTTATTAATAATGTGTCCATCACGCCCGGATAGGCTGTGGTGACAGGTCGAAATTCAGTCAAAGTGAAGGATGGTGCGTGGAGTTTCAAGCGGAAATGGCTCTCCCAAATCTGGTTGCCTTCGGTGCAAGTCAAGGTGAAATTCGCTTGGCTGCCGTCAGTAATCAGTTCGTTGACAGAGATTTGGAAGCCGTCGTTGATGGTTTGGCTTTCCAACGCGCCTATGTTGGTGATGGTGGCCGTGTTGTCAAGAATGTTCACGAAAGGTGAATCGGTGCTTAAACTCACCTGCACATTGGCAGCAGCCTCGTTGCCGAGGTTCTTGACGGTTAAATTAAGGCTGCAAGTTTCCCCATAGTCGGCTTGGCCGTTTGTGTCGTTTACGGCAACAGCCTCGTAGGTGAGGTAGGCTCCATTGGCTGGAATGATTTGAATGTCTTGGACATGAGTCGCTTTGTTGAAACTCGTAACCACCAGTTTCGCCGTCCCCATTTCTTCAGGACAGGTGAAATTGAGCGTGGCTTCTCCATCGATGACCGGTATGCTGCAAAGCACTTCGCCGTTGATGGAAAGGGTGGCAAGGGCGAAGTCAGCGTCGGCGGTGATTGTAAGTTCGCTTTGCCCAAGTAAAATGGCTTCGGGTTGGCACGTCACGTTGAGTTCGGTGGGGTTGGCCGTGCGGAGTAGGAGGCTTGGGTCGCCGAACAGAATCCATGTATTGTGTGTGTTGCCGTAGTCGTTGGGGTGCATGTCAAGGATTTTCATGTTGCCATTGAGCGAGGCGCCGCCCAAAGTGTGGTGGAACTGGTCGGCACTGCGCCATTCGCAAAGGATGTCGACCATCTCGTCTTGACCCGTCATAGGCGGTTGCCACGGCTGCGAAATCCAACTGAACATGCCTCCGATGGCACCAGTGGGAGCACCAGTGGAATTGTTGGTGGCACGCATCCACGCCTCGCCGAAGCAGTTCATGTCAAACTGGCCGTTGTAGCAGGCCGTCGACCAGATGAAAGGCCATTTGTAGTCGTTCACCAAGGCGTTCACATGGCCGTTGTTGAAATTGCCTACAAACCAACTTGTTGTGCTGCCGTGGTTGCAATAGTTGCAGATGCCTGCGCCAGCGTTGAAATTCTCGCTCAGCATGGCGGCATTGGTGCCCACGCCCACGCCGAGATAGTGTCGCGAAACCTCGCTGTAGGTGTAATGTATCAGGGTGTCGCGGATGTATTCAATGTGCATGTAATCCGACTCCCCGCCGTTGTGGCCGCTGCCCGCGCCTTCGGTGGAGCCTATGCCGATGCCTTTGTCAAGCCAATCGACGGTGGAAGGCATGTCGCGCTCGTAATACAACACCTTGGCGACTTGATTTTGCACATCGGCCACGCTCTCAGCGGAAAATCGTCCTACAAGGATTTCGGGATAGTTGTCGTTGCCTTCCAGTTGGCCAAACCAAATGTCGGAGCGTCCGCCCGACATGGCTTTGGGCGTGAGGTCGCTGTAGTCGCCGACCAAAAGCACATGGCAAAGGTTCTCTTCTGGGTTGTTGTAATGGCTGAGAATGAACGACTTAATTATGTCAGCGTTGTTGCCGCCAATTTCCGAAAGACTGACCATCGTGGTCGGTCGGCCCGACTCGTTTTTCCAATCCACAAGGGGCTGCATGGCTTGCAAATACTGGTTCGGGCAGATGACCAATAGTTCGCCTTCGTCGGGGATGAAGGTGTATTTCGCGGCCTTTTCCCGATAGTTGATGAAACGGTGACGGTACATCTCTTGGGTTTCGGGCGACAGTTTCAACGCGCCTTTCTTGCTGGCGATTTTCGAGTTGCTTCCTTTGTCGCCGACCTTTTTCATCGTCAGGGTCAAATGGGTGTAGACGCGAAGGGTTTTCGCCATCGGATTGTAGGCAAAGGGGTAGACCAAAATGTTTTGACCACGGCAATCGCGGAGGATGTAAGGCTTATCCAATTGTGCCTGAAAATCAGGGAAAAAGCGGTTTCGGGAATAGGCTTCGCCATAGCGGTAGGGAACGCTTTCGGGGTCGATTTCGCGGCTGAAATTGCCCTTCGAAGGCACTATTTCCATGTTTTCAAACTCCTGAAATTCCGCCTCATTGACCTCAATCTCCATTTCGGCCATGTCGCCGATGAGAATGGGGATGGCGAACAACGGCAGGTCGGGGGCGGCTTCTTCCAACATGGAGGCCATTTTGGGCACGGTGATGAGGTTTTGCGTGCCTCTCGGTGTGATGATGGATTCCCTGAAGAACCCATGCAGCGCGAAACTCACGGTGGTTTCTTGCTCCGAATCGGAAAGCAGTTTCACGCTGGGCGCAGTGGGGCTTGTGCTGCCGCAATTCACCCATTCTTGCGCAAAGAGGTTGATGGTCAGGAGGTTGATGATGAAGAGGAAAAGTGGTTTTTTCATTTTGATTTATTTTGTGCAAAATTACACTTTTTAAGTAACTGATTGAAACCAAACTGCATTTTTTTGACTGAGATATGTGTGTATTGTAACATCAGAAAAACCAGAAGGAACAGAAAAAAGAATTTCCGATATTTTCGGTTATTCCGATGTTGATATTATGGTTTGATGTAACATCAGAAAAACCGGAAGGAACAGAAGAAAGATTTCCGATATTTTCGGTTATTCCGATGTTGATTATAAAAAAAGCGGCACCCCAAAATGGGGCACCGCTTTCGGGAACTGTCGCTATTGCGACTTCAGTAGATTCATTCCTCCCTGCGCTTCTTGCCTACGAGGTAAGCCGCGCCGAGGCCAACCAGCACTGCAATGCCGCTGCCCAATGGGAGTTCGTTGGCGTCTTGGTTGCCCTCCAAATTGTGGTTGGGAAGCATCGGGTTGTTTTCGCGGTTGCTGAAGACAGTGCTGTTTTCGGGCGTTGCTGCACCGCGCTGGAACAGGCCGCCTCCATCATTGTTGGCGAAAGTGGTCATACTCAGTCCGAGGACGATTGCGATTGTCAATACTAACTTTTTCATTGTGGTATGGATTTATTTGATGATTACTTTTTGAACTTTCACATCGTTGCCGTTGATGAGGCGCATCATGTAGACGCCCGTGGCGGCATTGACCTTCTTCTCGATGGAGCCGCTGAAGGTCTCGCTGCTCAGCATGTGGCCGAGCACGTCGTACACCTGCAGGGTGGCTTCGCCTTCGATGCCGTAGACGCAGAAGTTGCCGCTGTTGTTGACGAAGCCGAAGCTGTCGCTGTTCACGCTGCTGTCCGTGGCAAACACGAGGCGGAAGCGGCTGGCGTAGTCGGTCGTTTGGGCGTTGAAGGAATAGGTCGGGTTGGCCAGCAGGTCAACGTCGTTGCCGGTCAGGTTGTCGATGAGGTGCAGGTAGCTGAACTTCACGTTCTCGCTGCTGAGGTTCATCGTGTAGGCGCCGCTCTTCTCGGCCTTGAAGTTGACGGGCATCTCGCCCATCTCGCCTGCGCTCACCACGGCGTAGTCCTTGCCCTCTTTCGGGATGAAGACCTTGGTGTGGTTCGGGTTGAGTTGGAACTTGCGCAGTTCGCTGCGACTTTCGCCGATGCGCACAACGGCGCGGTCGATAATGGTGTGGCTATTGCCAAGGTTGATGGCGAACTCTGGTTCGTCGCCACCCATTCCGCCGCCGCCGCCACCGGGAGTGGGTCCAGGTGAAGCGATGCTGAAGACAAACGATTCTTCGTCTTGCGTTGCAATGATGAATGCGCCTTCCATAGGTTCGAGATAGTTGCGGTTGGGGACGGCAACATCGGTGCGGTCTCCATTCATCACATAGAATGGGTGGGCATCCGGCATGAAGTAATCCTCGTTGAACGGGTTGCCGATGAGGTTCCAGCCTTCAAAAACAGCGCCTTCGGTCTTGGCGAGGGTGATGGTGACATCATTCGTGTTGGCATCGCCGGGGAAGGTGAGGGTGACGGTTTCGCTTACGCCATCACCGCTGTTGGCATAGAGGTAGCCCTTGCCGGCTTCGATGCTGAAATGGCCTGCATACTCAAGTGCCTCGTCGCCATCGTAGTTGAGCCATTCCAGTTCTTGGGCCTCGTCGAAAGCGTAGAGGTCATAATTGTTTGAGAACAGGTTCGTCACCGCAGAGGCAACCTCGATGGTTCCCACGGGAGAGGCGAGGAGATACCAGCCGTTGGCCTTTTGTCCGCCTTCGGTCGTCTCGACTGTCCAAGGGGTGATATCCTTGGTGATGCCGGTGGCGGCAGGGGTGGTGAAGGCTATGCGGACATACTCATCAAACCCTGCACCTTCTTCATCAAATACCAAAGTGAAATCAGAATCAAGATTCAAGGCCTCTCCTGTTTCTTGGTTCCACAAACGGAAGGAAATCATATCACCGTTGTCTCCGGAAACAGCCAGTACATAGAGCAAGTGGCCATCTTCTTCACCAGCGTTAGTTTGGGTATCGCGACATTCACCGTTGATAAATGAAGCCACGCCGAAAGATTCATCATACTGTTCTACGCCGTCGATGTCGACAACGGCCAATACAAGCATGACTTTTTCATACTGATAATTGGGAGTCCATGGGCAATTCACTCCAGTTTGTGCGAACCCCAATGTAATTCCTACGCAGAGACCTAATAAGGTCATTAATACTTTTTTCATTTTTACTTGATTTTAAGATTGTTATTGATTTTATTAATGCTCTTGAATTCTTTATTGATGCCTTTCGCTTTTTGGACAGGTTTAGACTCAACTTTTTTATTGATGACAGTTTTATTGATGACAGTTTTATTGATGACAGTTGCTGGCATCGTTTCGGCCTTCCTGTTGACATTCGGGAATACAAGCGTTTTTTGCTCTGTAGAGGACGACTTATACAAGTAACTCTTTCCGGGTTCAAGGGTAAAGTTGTTGGGCATCCATCTGCCAGCCCTGTAGGTGGCTCCTCCTCCCGATGTCTTGATTTGATCGTTAGTGTTGGGTTGGAAATCAGCAAATGCATTCGTCACGGTTTGGGATTCCGACACTGGGTATCCAATCCAGTTCCAATTCTCATTAATCGTTATCTCACATTCTTCGGGATTGGCATACCCGGTACCCGTAATCGTAATGGTGACAGGGGCACTGGTTTTGATTTGGTAGCCTCTTACATTGTTTATGGTAATGCTACCCCACCATCTGCCATTGCGGTAGGTGATACCTCCGCCTTGGGTTCTAATCTGCAATCCATTCGTGCCCAAGCACTCTTTCAACTGATTGAGAATGTTTTGGCCTTGGTCGCCTGATGCATCGATGTAGGTCGAGAACCAGTTCCAGCCAGTGGCAAGTTCTGTCGTCTGGGTAACTAAAGTCTGCTCAAGCGTGGTGAAGTTTTGGATTTCAGACCACTCAGTAAGGCCACCGTCGCAGCTGGCGTTCACACCCTGCACTTGCCATTCATAGTCGGTTTCGGGAGTGAGACCTGTGAGAGTGCATGTAGGCTCGTTAACAGTGACAGGAATCCAAGCACCAGCAGCCTCAGGAGTATAGATACCGAGATCATCGATGCAGAGGTAGTTCATGTCATAATCCACATGGTGGATGGCGATGTAGCCTTGCCGTCCAGCGTATGCACTCAGGTCGATGACAACCTCGTTCCATTCTCCATTGGCAGGAGCGGGGGCCATTGCTTGCAAAGTTACAGTGAAGCTGGTGGTTTCAGCATCAGTGGTGGAAAGCAGCACTTCGTAACTGTCAGGATAACCAGAACTGGTTCTCACATAGTACTTCAGTACGCCTTGGAGGTCGAGTTGAGGAGTGATGAGCCAGTTATCGGCATGGTATGCATCGCTGTTCCAACTCCATGAACTGGCGCATTGGGTTCCGCTGTGGGCATTGAAGTTCAAACCACTAATAGGATTAATGGTGTACCAAATACCGGCAGCCGGATGGGTGGCACCATCTCCTGCAACAATGGTCCAAGTGCTGTCGATACCGTTTTCGAAGTCATATTCCCAAACAGGTATATATTTCACAGCCGTTCTATATTGCACATTGTAGCTGTCCTGATAGCCAACCCAGTTGAGGGTAGCCGAAGTGGCTTCGGCCACGGCGGTCAGATTGACAGGAGCATCGCAGGCCGAAGGCGTGGTGAACTGAGCCCAAATCCAATCGGTACCGCAAGAGGCCTTCACTCTGACGAAATAAGTTGTCTCAGGGCTGAGGCTCTCAATGGTATAAGGCGGCAAAACGTTAGTTTCAGAAGTCCAATTGAAGTCAGCGGGATCATAACCTTCAACGTAACCACGAATCATCCAGCCATAACCAGCCAGATTTGAACTGTCATCACCCATGTTGGTCCAAACGCCATCGGCATTGTTGTCCCACCACTGGTTATTCCGTTCAGTGCTTTGGCAAGCCGGCATAACATAAGTGCCTTCCACAGTCATAGTGATCCACAAGTTTTGTGTGAGGTCGAGGGTGATAGGTGCTGTCAAGGTGATTTCGTGCATTCCGCTTTCGCCAGTGGGAACCACGGTTTCGGTGCCAACGAGTGTTTCGGGTTGGTTGATGCCCTGATAGATGTTAATCGTGTAAGATTCACAGGTGTAGTAGGTAGCATTTTCGTAGACGGCGACCTTTGTGAGGTTCTTGTTGCCTTCAAGCATGGCAGCAGGATACATCACGCCCCAGGTGCGAACACCAGAAGTGGTGCCACCAATATTTGTATAATTAATGCCATTGTCGTATTGCAGCCAGAGGCCTCCATCCTTTGCGGCTGAAACTTCAGTCCATTCGATGTCGTAGCCTTCCTCGAATACAGTCCAGTTCACATCGGCAGTGATAGGATAAGGAGTAACATCCAATGCCGAAGGAGCACCGCAGGCTACGCCAGTGGTGAAACCAACACCAGGGCAGGTCCATGCGCTTTGGCCAGCGGACGTGACAGAACGCACTTTGACGATGTAGGTCGTTTCAGCCTGCAAGCCAGTCAGCATGAAAGGATTGCTGTTGGCATCAACGGTATTGACGAGGGTTTCTTCTTCGTCATAGACTCCAATCTGCCAAGCGGTGGCAGTGCCATTCTCAGTCCAACTCAGCTTGGCACCGTAAGGACCGATGGCATCCTCGTGAACGACAAGGTCGGAAGGACGCTTCACCGATTCATGGTCATAGACATAGAGGACATCGTAGTTTTGCATGCTTGAAGAACCAGTACCCGAGAAGAGCACAGTGCCTTCAGCATCGGTGAACGTCCAAGAGGTTTCGTCGGCATAATTGCCGTTATACCACATGAAGCTGACATATTGGCCGCAAACTTTGAGTGTGCCAGAGGCTGAGTTTCCAGAGGTAATGGTCAAAGCCTCGACGAGATTGCAATCGCCGTCAACCACAAGAATGTAGTTGCTGTTCCATCCGTCGCCGTAGCTGTCTTCCAGTTCATAGTTAATGACGGTCATGTCTTCAGGCATGCAAGCATCGGTGGTGAAGCTGACGGGGCCAGCCCACTCTGAGGTGGCGTCGCCGCAGTTGGCCTGCACTTCCACTTCGTAAGTGGTGGCGAGCTCAAGGCCAGTCAAAGTGTAAGGATTGGTGATGGTGCCGTTAATAGGAGTACCGTTCACGCGCATGTTCCAAGCCTCGGCATCGCTGGTCCAGCTGATGGTGGCTTCGGTGCCGCCTTCGTAGTTCACAGCCAATTGAGTGGGCTTCGGGCACGCAGGCGGTTCGCCGATGGCGAGGCGGATACGGTTCTTCGTGTTCAGCAAACCATAGGCTGTATATGAGGTATTAAATGGATCATAGGGTCCATCATCATCATTTCTCGCGTAGATGGCTTGGCCCGTGGCTTCAAAGACACGGAAATTAACGCTGCACTCGTAGCTGGTTACCTTTTCGTCGTTAACAACGATGGCCACGTTGCTGGTGCCGTCGTAGACGAAAGGAACATCCAGTTCGAAGCTGTTCCAGCCTGTTTGCCATGTGTAGTTAGTTGCACTATAAACAAGGTCAGCGGCAGTGACGGCAATCCAGTCGGTGGTGTTTTCAAATCTGCTCTTGTCGGTGCTGACCATATAGATGTCGAAGTTACGGGCCTTTGTTGCACCGTTTGTGCTGTAGAAGTCAATGCTTAAGATGGCACCGGCCTCACCGATCTCGGCGGCAGTGTAGATTTGCTGCGACAATGAGTAGTTATAACAAGTGGTGACGGGCACGTAGGAACTTGTGGCAGTGCCCGCGCCGATGCAGACCATGCCGTCGGGACATTCTTCGGCGGTCATGAAGTTGGTGCCGTTGCTCCAGGCGCTCTCGCCGTCGCCGCCGCAGAGGGCTTGCACTCTCACTCTGTAACTGGTGTTCTGGGTGAGGCCAGTCAGCGTGTAAGGCATGGCGACATTTTCAAACAAGGTAGTATCGGCGGGGGTGGCGTTGGGGTTGATGAGCTGGACGTTGAACGCTGAGGCATCGGTGTTGGTGCATCTCACATCGGCGGTGGTGGTGGTGATGTTGGTCACCTCAACCGTAGGAGCGGGGCAAGCCACGGTGGTGGTGAAGGTTCTCGTAACAACCGTGCTGTAGCCATCCTCGCTGCCGCAATCCTTGCGCAGTGCGAAGGTGTAGCCCGTCTCGGGATCCAAATTGTTCCAGGTCTGGCTGTTACCTTCGAACGATTCGCTCCAAGTGATATTATTCGCATCATATTCGGCAGTCTTTACCAGTGCGCTTTGGTACAAAGCGCCTTCCTCGGCAGTCCAGGTAATGGTTGCGCCGTGGCCGGTGAGGTTGCTGGTGGCAAGTCCCGTAGGAGCGGGGCAAGCTATTCCGGTGGTGAAGCTCACGGGGTTGGTGAATACGCTATAAGTGCCGCCACCGCAGTTGTTTTGCACTCTGACTTGGTATGCTGTTTCGGGAGCGAGGCCAGTGAGCGTGTAAGAAGTTTCTGTGACATCCACATATTGCTCTGTAACAAATCCATCGGTAGAATAGCCAATCTGCCAAGCATTGCCATCGCTGGTCCAACTGATGTTGGCAGTGTGGGCCGTCACGTCGGAAACGGTCAGACCCGTAGGAGGCAAACAGGAAGGGGCCTCAAGCACACGCAGGGTGTAATCTTGGAAGCAGCCATAGAAGCCCGTATAGCACGGATTGGCTGCAGTCGGGTCAGAACCCAGGCCGGAGTCGGCGCTACCAATACGCAGACGGAAGTCGCCTAAAGTTTGGTCAGCAGGGATGGTGAAGTTGAGGGTCAGCGTCGTGGGATTGGAGCTTGTGCTTTCGCCGTAGCATACGACTTCGTCAGCGTCAAAGCTTAAACTATTGTCAAGGTCAACCCAAACGTAGGTGTTATAGGTGTAACCAGTCTTAAAAGTAATAGCTATGGTAGCCTCAACGCCAGCTCGCACAGCGCCAACGAGGTTGCTGTAGTCGGCGTATGTTGCCTTAGGTGTTTCGTTGTTGACGACATAGTCGTCTATACCGAAGGTTACGTTGGAGATACCGTTGCCGTCCACCGAAGTTGGGGCGGGAACACAGTAGCCAATATGTACGCTGACGGGGCCAGCCCAAGCACTTTGGTCAGTGCCACTACAGTTGGCGCGCACCCAGAAATAATGGTCAGCATCAATAGCCAGATTGTCTTTCGTGTAGCTGTTGGTGGTCACCGTGGTATAGGTGAGGTCGTCAGGGTTGGCGGTACCATCAGCGGAATAGGCTACATCGAACGAAGAGGCATCGCTAGTCCAAGTCAGGGTAGCGGATTGGCCATTGGGAGTCGCTGCCAAGTCGGCGGGCTTGGGGCAAGAGGCACCTTGCACGATTACAATATTGTCAACGCCAACACCGTAACCATACTTGTCGGTGTGCTCAAAAGCGATTTGGTAGGTGCTGCTGAGGTTGGGCAAGACGATGCCGTCCTCGGTAGTCCAGGAAGCAAAAGCTGCGGTATATTCCGCAATCTGTGTCCATGAACCGCTGCTTGAGGTACGATAATACACTCTCAGTTGGTCAATGTCGCCAGCCCACGAACGTTGGACGTGCATGAAGCTCAATTCGGCTGAAGCGACCGACGAAAGGTCGATTTCAGGGGTGATCAGTTTGGTGACATTGCCAGTACTGCCATGCGTGATCTTGGCATTGTAGGAACCGTGGCCGGCACCAGTGCTAGTGGAGTAGTCTCCTACTCCAACTGACCAGCTACCAGGTCCATCTGTGGTCCAGCCCGCAGGCATAGTGCCACCTTCGAAGTCTTCGCTGAAAAGCGAAGTCTGCGCATTCGCTGCCCAAGGCACCAATAGGGCCAATAGCAGCATCATTAGTAGTGATTTTTTACACATAATGATTTGAATTTTAGGTTAATAATTTAGTGAATTGATGAATTGTTTTGATTGTTTAATTGTTTGGTGTTTAATTAATTACATTTGATTTCTTTTTTTGTTTTGTTTGTTGTTTGTGTTTTTCTTTTTTATTCGATTTTATTTAGGTTTAACTTCAGTGCATAGTATACGACCCCGCAAAAGTAATGTTTTTTTTCATTCGCGGAGCGGAAAATTTGAAAAAATTTAAGGGGGGAGGAAAATTATTTTGTGCCAAAATGCCAGCAAACGATTCGTTTATGCCGTTGGGGGCTTGGTGGATGGTTTGGGTGGTAGGTGGTGCCGGCAGGGGTTTACACCGCCTGCCTGGTTTTTGGGTGTCGCCCCTTCGGGGCTGGGATTGTGGATTATGATTTCAGGGTTTCCAAGTCGAAATAGAGCAGGCGCGTTTCGGCTCTCTCATCTTCTTTCGAAAGGGGCATGAAACCTTGTTTGAAATAGAACGGCAAAGCATCGGCATACGCATCAACGGTGATGAATCGGCATCCAGCCTTGTTGTCGTTCCTATAGGAACCGATGATGGTGTTGACAAGCATGGCACCTATGCTTTCGCCACGATACTTCTTGTCGGTGGCAAGGCGGCAAATCTTGAGGGCGGGGTAACTCTTGAACATTTACCGAGTCGTCGCAGTTGTAGTTTTTCCTTGTTCATGGCCTCAGAATGAGCAGTTTACGCATTTTGTGCGGAGAAACTCGTAGTCGTTGAGAATGTTTTCAAGCATCTCAGGGGGAATCGGTAACGGATCCATCATGCGCATCTCGAACTGAAGTGCTTCCTCGCCATAGAGCATGGGTGTTTCCTTGATTGGGCGTGCCATAGTCTTTCCTTTCCGTTTTTGTGGTTATTTACGCCGCAAAGATACAACTTTTTCGGAGTTCGCAAGGCCTTTTGCCTGAACGTCCCAAACTTTAGCGAGGCTCAATCCACATTCCCATGCAAGTAGGAGTTCTCGCCGCTGATGCCGTTTTTGGTGGCGGAATATTGCGACAGTTCCTCGTCGGGGTGGCTGATGTCCACGTTGCGGCGCAGGTAGGCGGGCTGGTTTTCGAGTTCCTCCAAGCCGCGTGCGGTCCTGAAGTTCATGCTCAGGGCGCGGAGTCGCTGCTTCTTCAGCATCTCTTTCGGGTCGATTTCCTTGGCCTTCTTCGCTTCAAGGACGGCCACCTTCTGCTCGGCCTTGGCCTGCACTTCCTCCTTGGTCATGATGCGCGAGGTGATTTCAAAGCCTTCATCGTCGCTACCGGTGGAACGGAAAGGATTGTCGAACACCTTGACGACGGGTCTTTCCTCCTCGAAATGCACCGCTGTAGGCCTTTCCTGAACGGGGGCAGCGGGTGTAAACTCCACCGTCGGCTCATTGAGTGGCTCGTCGTCTTCGGGATGGTTGTTTTCAACTGTTTGTGTCGGCCCTTCGACAGGCTCAGGGGCCTTGGACTCTTCCGCAAACAGGGAGTGGACGGTCTTTTCCTCGTGCTTTTCTTGAGGAACGAATTGGCCTACCTCTGTGGCAGCAATGGAACCCACGGCTGGCCTGACGGCAGTGGCATTTTCCTCGTCCTTCACTTGGCCGTTCAGGTCGTAGACTTTCTTCGGCTGGGTGGAAGGGGTGGGGGCTTGCTTCTCGTTCAAAACTGTGCTGTAAGGCTTTGCGTCGTGGTTGAAACCGGTGGCAATCAGGGTGACGCTGAGGGCTTGGCCGAGGCTTTCGTCGGTGCCGTTGCCCCAAATCACGTCGGAGTTGTTGCCGCAGGCGTTTTGGGCGATTTCGAGGATTTCGTCGACTTCATCCAACGAGACTTCATCGGTGCCGGAGGTGATGTAGAGCAGGATGTTCTTTGCCCCTTCAATATTGGAATCATTGAGCAATGGCGAGTGGATGGCATCCTTGATGGCTTTCTCAGCGCGGTTTTCGCCTTCGGCCACGCCTGCGCCCATGATGGCCTTGCCGCTGTCCTTCATCACAGTTTTCACGTCCTCGAAGTCGACGTTGACATAGCCGGGCACGGTGATGATTTCGGCGATGCCACGGGCTGCGGTGGCCAACACGTCGTCAGCCTTTTTGAAGGCTTCGGAGAGTTTCATGTTGCCGTATTGGTCGCGGAGTTTGTCGGTGCTGATGAGGATGAGCGTGTCGACGCACTTTTTCAGTTCCTCGATGCCCGACAGGGCCTGCAACTTGCGCCGGCGGCCTTCTCTTTCCATCGGCATGGTGACGATGCCCACGGTGAGGATGCCTTTGTCTTTGGCCAATTTGGCCACCACGGGGGCTGCACCTGTGCCTGTGCCGCCGCCCATGCCAGCGGTGACGAACAGCATCTTGGTTTCGTCGTCGAGCAGGGCTTCAATCTCGTCGCGGCTCATTTCGGCGGCCTCGCGCCCGATGTTGGGGTCGTTGCCGGCCCCGAGTTCGCGCTTACCGAGGTGAACCCGCGTTTTCACATTGCTTTTCAGCAAGGCTTGGTGGTCGGTGTTGCAAAGCACGAAATCAACCCCTTGGATGCCCTCTTCCATCATGTGGTTGACGGCGTTGCCGCCGCCGCCGCCCACACCGACGACCTTGATATAGTTGGGCTTTTGCGCATCGACGGGCTTGAACACTTCATCGTTGCTGTTGCTGAATGTATAGTTTTCTGCCATGGTTTTGAGGATTTTTTAGGGGTTAATCAATGTCGTCAGGGATGAAAATTTCGGTGAACGAAGTTACGATTTTTTTCAGGTCGATTCCTTTTTTCTTCTTCTTTTTGGAGGTCGATTCGTCCTTTTCGTCGGGGATTTGTGTCGTTTCGGGTTGCGTCACGATGATTTCTTGCTTTTCGTACTGCTTTTTCCGCTCCATTTCCGCCTGCTTCGAGGCTTGAAGGAAGTCGTCGTGCTCCATCCGTGCAACGGTTTCGATGACGATGCCGATGCCGGTGGAATACATCGGGCTTGACATTTCCTTCATCTTGGTTTGGTTGAGGTGCTCGTTGGGGTAGCCGATGCGCACTTCCAGTCCAGTCTTGAACTCGGCCAACTGCTGGATGTGCTTCATCATGGCGCCGCCACCGGTGAGGACGATGCCTGCAATGAGTTGGTTCTCCGTTTTCGCCTTCTGGATTTCGTAGTTCACCAACTCGAAGATTTCCTCCAAACGGGCTTGGATGATGTGTGCCAAGTTCTTGAAAGAGATTTCTTTAGGCTCGCGGCCACGGATGCCCGGGATGGACACAACCTCGTCGTCGCGGTTCTCGCTGGCAAGGGCGGAGCCGAACTTCACCTTCACTTCCTCGGCGTAATGCTTGATGATGGAACAGCCGGTGCAGATGTCCTCGGTGATGATGTTGCCGCCGAAAGGAATCACGGCGGTGTGCTGTATTTTCTTGTTCTTGAAGATGGCAATATCGGTGGTGCCGCCGCCAATGTCGACGAGAACCACACCCGCGTCTTTTTCCTCCTCATCAAGTACGGCTTGGGCTGAGGCGATAGGCTCAAGAATCATGTAATCCATCTCAAGGCCAGCGCTTTGGATGCACTTCACGATGTTTTTGGCCGCCGAGGTCTGCCCGATGATGACATGGAAATTGGCTTCGATTTTATTGCCCAACATGCCCACGGGGTTGGTGGCCAATTCACCATCGACGTAGGTGTCTTGACGGATGACGTCGATGATTTCCTCGCCCGGGGTCATATTGATTTTAAAGGTGTCGTTGCGCAGGTGTTCCAATTCGGCCTCGGTGATTTCGGTGTCGTGGTTGTCGCGCATCATCACGCCTCGGTGTTGCAGACTCTTGATGTGCTGGCCGGCGATGCCCACGCTGACGCGGTTGATTTCGACGCCCGACTGGTCGGAGGCCTGCTTGACGGCGGTCTTGATGGCCTCGACGGTGTCGAAAATGTTGGTGACGACGCCTCTCCTGACGCCCGTTGATATGGTTTTTCCGTAGCCGAGAATCTCGATTTTCCCGTTATCGGCTTTCTGGCCCACGATGCAGGCCACTTTGGTGGTGCCGATGTCTAATCCGACGATGATTTTTCCTTCACTCATAGCATTATCGTTTTGTACAGACTATTTGATTTTTATAATTCAGATTGATGATTTTCATGGTTTGGGTTTCGGGCCTGTCAATCCGCTGTTTCATAAAGATTTCCAAGCGGTTCAACTTGTCGGCGGCGAGGCAGGTGTCGCCCACGATGACTCGCGCATCCAAGCCTTTCACGGTGAGTTCAAACTGGTTTCGGTTGTTGCAATACAGCTGCCCGACGCAACTCTCGATGAAGGGATTGGCGTCAATCGCCTTGAACCAATGCAGGGCGTTGAGGATGTTGCGGTCGGGGTCGAGGGTGTCGCAAAGGGCGTAGGCGGTCGTGTCGTTGCGCAGGTCGAAGTTGCCGCTGGCAATCAGCATGTAAGGCGTGTAGTTGCTGCACGAGGGAATCACGATGCCTTCGCGGGTGACGTAGACGGAATGGCCGTTTTTGCCGAACACCCTGAATTGCGGCTCGTATTCCTTGAAACTGACGTTCAGGTTGCCGTCGAGGTCGATGTAGGCGGCATTGCTTTCAATCCACGGGTTGGCGTCGAGGTGTCTTTGTATTTTGATCATGTCGACGGTGCCGATTTTCGAGCGGCAGACGTTTTCCTCGATTTCGCGGTGTAGCACGCTTTTCCTCACGAAACCGCTGTCAGTGGCGGGCATCAGATTGACGGACTTGACGGGGGTGTTCAGGTAGTTTTCCCTCGCGAAGATGAACAAAACGACCAACGCGGCAGCCGTTGCAACCCATAGCACTATGCTCAAAATCTTCTTTACCATGACTTTATCAGTTCTTCGAAAAGTTCAACATATCGGTCGATGTCGCCCGCGCCCATCGTCACCAAAAGTTCAGGTTTCTCGCTGTCAATCAGTTTGATGAGTTGGGTCTTGGCGACGAGTTTCTTGTCAGGCATTTGTATCTTGTCCAACAGGACTTGCGACGACACACCCTCGATGGGTTCTTCCCTCGCGGCATAGATGTCCAAGAGAATCAGTTCGTCGGCGGTGGCCAGCACTTCTGCAAATTCGTCCATGAAGTCGCGAGTGCGGCTGTAGAGGTGGGGCTGGAAAACGAGGGTGAGCCGACGGTTGGGATAGAAGTCCCTGATGGCTTGCAGGCACGAGCGGATTTCCTCGGGATGGTGGGCGTAATCGTCAATGTAGCAATATTTTTCGGTGTTGATACGAACATCGAAGCGACGCTTCACGCCCATGAAGGTGTGGAGTGCCTCGGCGATGGCATTGCGCGACACACCGATGCGCCGTGCGGCAATGAAGGCGGCGGTGGCATTCAGCACATTGTGGATGCCGGCGAGGGGCATGATGATCTTGAACTTGTCCTGACCTTCGCCCTTGATGTAGAACATGGTGTAGCCGCTGCCGCTGTTCCCCAAAATGATTTGGTATTTGCAGTCGTCGCCGAAACCGTAAGTGATTTTGTTCCAAGCCTCTACCTCAAGACCTTCCCTGACGATGACATTGCGCTTGGTGAGTTTCGCGAAGTCGTTGAAACTCTCAATGAGATGCTCCTTGTCGCCGTAGATGTCCAAATGGTCGGCATCGATGGAGCCGATGATGCTGACGTCGGGGTGGAGTTGCAAGAAGGAGCGGTCGAACTCATCGGCCTCGACCACGAGGATGCTGTCTTTGGGTTTGCCCAAGAGCAAATTGCTGTCGAAGTTTTTGGCGATTCCACCGATGAAAGCTGTGGTGTTGAGGCGGCTGTGGTTGAGGATGTGGGCAATCATGGCCGTGGTCGTGGTCTTGCCGTGGGTGCCGGAAACGGCGATGGTGAAGTGGTCTTTCGAGATTTTGCCCAAGGCTTCTGAGCGTTTCAGAATCGGCAGTTCGCGTTGGCGCAAGGCCTCAAATTCCTTGAGGTCGTGAGGCACGGCGGGCGTGTAGATGACCATGTCGATGGATTCGGGCAACAATTCGGGACGGTCTTCGTAATGGATGGCCATGCCTTCCTTTTCCAATTGAAAGGTCAGCCGCGACTTGGTGCGGTCGTAGCCGGCAATGGCGTAACCCATGCTTTGGTAGTATCGGGCCAAGGCGCTCATGCCTATGCCGCCGATGCCTAACATATAAATCGTATGTCCTTCTCCGTTGGTCATTTTGTCATTCGTTTTTTTGTTTGTTGTTTGTTGGGCAGGGGTTTACACCGCCTGCCTATTGTTCTGTCGCCCCTACGGGGCTGGTTTTAACTATTAACTCTAATCTCTAAACTCTAAACTCTCAACTATCACCTTAACTATATCATCAGCGGCATTAGGCCGGGCAAATTTGCCGATGTTCGCGCTGAGTTTGGCCTGCAATTCGCGGTCGTCCTTGAGGCGGAACAACGTCGGGACGAGTTCTTTCTCCGTGTCGGCGTTGCGCACCATGAGGGCGGCTTCGGCGTTGACGAGTTGCTGGGCGTTCTTTGTTTGATGGTCTTCGGCGGCGGTGGGCAACGGCACGAAAATGACGGGCTTTTGCACCAAGGCCAATTCCGAAATCGACATGGCACCGGCACGCGAAATGACCATGTCGGCCAAGCCGTAGGCCAAGTCCATGCGGTCGATGAAGATGGTGGGCTTCACTTGGTCTTGCAAGCCCAAACGGTTCACTTCCTCCTGTGCCTGAGTGATATAGGTCTTTCCCGTCTGCCAGATGAGTTGCAGGTCGCTGTCCTTGAATGCGGACAATTGTGCGCTGATGCCCTTGTTGATGCCCAAGGCACCTTGGCTGCCGCCCACCAACAGCGCAACAGGTTTGTTCGGGTCGAGATGGAAGTATTCGGCAGCTTCTTCGCGGGTGCCGTTGAGGACGATGTTGGCCCGTAGCGGATTGCCCGTGAAGTGTATCTTTTCGGCAGGGAACCATTGGTCCAAGTGGTCGTATGCCACGCAGATGGCCTTGGCTTTCTTGCCCACATTGCGGTTGGTCTTGCCCGGATAGGAGTTCTGCTCCTGAATGACCGTGGGGATGCGCAAGTAGTTGGCAGCCATCAAAGTAGGTCCGCTGGCAAAGCCGCCCACGCCAATCACCACATCGGGCTTGAAGCGTTTCAGGATGGCGATGGCGCGGTTGATGCTGTCCATCAGTTTGACAGGCAGCGCGAGTGAGCGGATGTCCTTGGTGAAGCCGCTGATCCATAGGCCTTTAATCGGGTAGCCAGCCTTCGGCACGCGCTCCATCTCCATACGGCCTTTGGCACCAATAAAGAGGATGTCGGCCTCGGGGAATCTCCGCTTCAAGGCATCGGCGATGGCGATGGCGGGAAAGATGTGGCCGCCCGTGCCGCCGCCACTAATCACGACTTTCAGGTTCTCTTTCATTTTCAGATATTTCTGTAATTGCTTGTATTTCTTGTTCTTTGCTGATGCTTTCGTCCATGCTGCAAGTGACGCTCAGAATCATGCCCAAAATGAGTCCCGTGGCCATCAATGAGGTGCCGCCCATGCTGACGAAGGGCAATGGTTGGCCCGTGACGGGCAACAGTCCGATGCTGACGCCCATGTTGACCATTCCTTGCATGATGACCAAAAAGCCCAATCCGAAGGCCATCAACGAGCCGAAGGTGAGCGGGCGTTTGCCCACGATGCGGATGACGCGCGTGAACAGAATGACATACAGCATCAGCACGATGATGCCGCCCAACAGCCCGTATTCCTCGATGATGATGGCATAGATGAAGTCGGAGTAGGGGTGGGGCAGGAAGTTGCGCTGCTCGCTCTTACCGGGACCTTTGCCGAACACCGAGCCTGATGCCACGGCAATGTCGGCGTATGTGCGTTGCAGGTGCTTGTCGTCGAAGCGGTTGATTTCGCCCTTGTCCTCGCCCATCGATTTCAGGCGGTTCGACCATGTCATAATACGGTTTTGCTTGGCCTTGTATTCGCCTTGTTTCGCGCCAATCGTCAGGGCTTGCTCGTGTTCTTTCAGCCGGTGCTTGTTGTCGATGCTGGTCTTGACGGCATCCAAGGCAAGATAGAATCCCATGCCAACGACGCAAAGACCCACGAGGGCAAGCAGGTGGAGAAATTTCACCCTGCCGATGAACAGCAGCACCATGCAGACCGTCACCAAAATCAGGGCGGTTGAGAGGTTTTCGGAGAAAATCAGGCCGGCGGTGGCCAAGATGGGCAAAGCCAACTTGACCAAGAAGTCCTTGAAATTGTCCTTGGTGTCGCCCATCATCACCAATTGGCGGGCCAAATAGGTGATGAGGATGATTTTCGCCATTTCGCTCGGCTGGAAAGAGAACCCGCCTACATTGATGGAGCGATTTGCGCTGTTGAGATTTTGGCCGAAGGCGAGAGTGTAAAGCAGCAGCGCCAAGCACGGAATCATCAGCAGCAGGGCGGCTTTCGCGTAGTGCTTGTAGTTGATTTTGGAGGCGGCAAACATCATAAGGAAGCCAAAGACGAGCATCCCCAAATGCTTCATCAGCACTGTGCCCGTGCTGCCTGAGTATTTGGAAACGGCCAAGGCACTGGTCGCGCTGTAGACCACGATGAGCGAAATGATGCCCAACAGCAGCGCGACAATCCAGATGACTTTGTCGCCTTTCAATATCCTATTGACAATGTTCATTTTCCAAATGCTTTACGGTTGCCTTGAACAAGTTGCCACGCTCAATGTAGGTTTCGTCTTCCTTGTCCGACTTGCAGGCGGGCGAAAACAGCACAATGTCGTCTTCGTTGGCCAAAAACGAGGCCGTGTCGACGGCTTCCTCCAAGTCTTTCACTTCGTAGATGTCCTTGATGTCGCGTTGGAAGGCGTTTTTCAGGTTGGCGTTGTATTTCCCAATGCAAATCAGGGCCTTGACTTTCTTCTTGGCCACATGCTTCAGGTCCTTGAAGTCGGTGTCGCGGTCGTAGCCTCCTGCAATCCACACCACGGGGCGCACGATGTTCTCGAAAGTGAACCAAGTGGCGTTCACGGTTTCGGCTCTCGAGTCGTCGTAATACATCACGCCGTCGATGGTGGCAACAAGGTCTTGCCTGTGCTCAATGGTGTCGAGGTCGCTCAGGCTTTGCTTGATGCTTTCTTTTCTGATTTGCAAGATTTTAGACGATATGCCCGCAACCATCGAGTTGCGCTGCTTCTGCTTCGTGTTGGTCAATTCTTCGATGTAAGTCATTTTTTATCTGATTTTGAAAGTTATCAATGTGAACGCCGCCAAAAGGATGGTCACAATCCAGAAGCGGATGGTGATTTTCACCTCATGGTGGACGGTATTGTGGCCTTCGCCGTGGCCTTTGAAGGTGACGGTCGAGTTGGGCCATCTTTCTTTGAACTTGCTGTAACTCATGCGGAAATGGTCGTGCAATGGAGCCGTTTTCCAAATGCGGTGCTTCTTGCCCGTCTTGACGAAACGCTTCACGTCCAAGTCGGAAAGGATTTCGAAGAGGAACACACCGCAGAGCAAGGGCAGCAGCAGTTCCTTGTGGATGATGATGGCCGAAACCGCAATGATGCCGCCGATGGTGAGGCTGCCCGTGTCGCCCATGAAGATTTGGGCGGGGTAGGAGTTGAACCAAAGGAAACCAATGAGGGCACCGACGAATGCGGCCATGAAAACGACAACTTCTTCGCTTCCAGGGATATACATAACATTAAGGTAACTCGCTGTGACTGCATTACTGGAGATGTAGGCCAATATCAGCAAAGTCAGGCCAATGATGGCGGAGTTGCCGGAGGCCATGCCGTCCATGCCGTCGTTGAGGTTGGAACCATTGCTGACGGCGGCCACGATGAACACGGTGAGCAGCACGAGAAATATCCACGCGAGATTATACATCCAGCGCGGACCGGCCCATTTGAACAAGTCGGCGTAGTTGAGGTTGTGGTTCTTCAGGAATGGGATGGTCGTGCGTGTTGATTTCACGTCGGGACTTTTCACCACGATTTCCTTGTTGTCCTCGATTTTCACCTGCACCGTTTCATTGATTTGCACGGCAGGATTGAAACGCAAGGTGAGTCCGACGATAAGGCCGAGCAAGATTTGTCCGCCCAACTTGATTTTCGGTTTCAGTCCGTCCTTGTTCTTCTTGAAGGTCTTGATGTAGTCGTCGGCGAAGCCTAAAAGTCCGAGAATCAAGGTGGTAGCTATCATTAAAAGGGTGTAGACGCTATGCAGCTTCCCGACCAACAGCACGGGAATCAGTATGGCCGCGATGATGATGACGCCGCCCATAGTGGGCACGCCCACTTTCTTGGTGTTGTAGGGGTCGGTGGCCTCGTCGCGTTGGGTTTCTATGATTTTCTTGCGTTTCAGCATCTTGATGAACCAGTTGCCGAACCACACCGAAATGACGAGGGCAAGAATGATGGCTACCGCAGCGCGGAAGGTGACATAGTTGAACACCCGTGCGCCCGGGAAGTTGACTTTTTGCAGATAATTGAACAGATAGTATAACATCAGCGTGCCTCCTCAAATGCTTCCGACAAGGATTCCTTGTCATCAAAGTGCGTCTTTTGTCCGTTGATTTCCTGATAGTTCTCATGGCCTTTGCCTGCCAAGAGGATGATGTCGCCGCTTTTGGCCAAGGCCACGGCGGTGCGGATGGCCTCGCCACGGTTGGTGATGCTCAGCACCTTGTGTTTGTCCTCATCGGCAATGCCGGCTTTCATCTGGCGGATGATTTCGTCGGGGTCTTCGTAGCGCGGGTTGTCGCTGGTGAGGATGACTTTGTCGCTCAGTTTCACCGCCACGGCTGCCATTTCGGGGCGTTTCGTGGTGTCGCGGTTGCCGCCGCATCCGACTACTGTGATGAGTTGAGAGTTGAGAGTTGAGAGTTGAGAGTTTGAGGAGAAGGTTCCTGTTTTTTTCACTTCGTTGATGGTTTCCAGCACGTTCTCCAAAGCGTCCGGCGTGTGGGCATAGTCGACGATACCGACGATGCCGCTTTTGGAATGTACCATGTCGAAGCGACCATTGGCACCGCGCAACTTGCTGATTTCCACCAACAACTCATCCTTGTTGAAGCCCAAGGCCAATGCTGCACCGTAAATGGCCAAAAGGTTGCTGGCATTGAAGCCGCCCACCAATTGCGTGAACACCTCTGTGCCATTCACCTTGAGCAACATCCCGTCGAAATGGCTCTCAAGGATGATACCCTTGAAGTCGGCGTCGTGCTTCAGGGCGTAGGTCAGTTTTTTGGCTCTCGTGTTTTGCAGCATGAACGCGCCGTTCTTGTCGTCCAAGTTGGTGAGGGCGAAGGCCGATTGCGGCAGGCCGTCAAAGAATTTCTTCTTGGCGTTGCGGTAGTTGGCCATCGTTTTGTGGTAGTCCAAATGGTCGTGGGTGAGGTTGGTGAAAATGCCGCCCGCAAAATGCAGTCCGGCGATGCGCTCTTGTGCCACACTGTGCGAACTCACCTCCATAAAGGCGAATTCGCAGCCCTGCTCGACCATTTTTTGCAACAATGTGTTCAACTCGATTGGGTCGGGAGTGGTGTGGGTCGATGGGATGACTTCGCGGTTGATGATGTTCTCGATGGTGGAGAGCAGTCCGCAACTGTAGCCCGCATCGGTGAAGAGCCTATATAATAAGGTGGCGATGGTGGTCTTGCCGTTGGTGCCGGTCACGCCGACCAAACGCAGTTTTTCCGAAGGGTTCCCAAAAAAATTGGACGCGGCCACACCCAACACATGCGCCGAGTTGTCGACTTGGAAATAGGTGACGTTTTCGGCTTTCGTCTTGGGCATTTTTTCGCAAACGATGGCCGACGCGCCCTTTTCGATGGCCTTGTCGATGTAGTCGTGGCCGTCCACTTGGGTGCCTTTCACGGCGAAGAAAAGCGTGCCTTCGTTGACCTTGCGGGAGTCGAAGGAGATGTCGAGGATGTCCAAATCCTTCTCGCCTTCGATCTCCAAAAGGTTGCAGTTGACCAATATCTCTTTGATTTTCATTTCTTTTCGAGTTTTAGGTGAATGACGCTGTTGGCTTTGATGGTGTCGCCGGCGTGCAGCGATTGTTCCTTGACTTTCCCTTGTCCGGCAAATTCCGTTGCAATGCCCATGTTTTCAAGCAGATAAACCGCATCGGTGATGTCCATGCCGACCACATTGGGTACGGTGTTCGTTGGCAGTTGGGCTTCCTTGAGGAGGGTTTCTCCACTTTCGGTATGTTCCACGGTGACCCAATCGCTGTTGATGGCGAAGTCGTTGAAATTCTTTGCGATACCGTTGAGGTAGTTGGTTTCCTTACTGTAGCGCGTGATGATGGGTTCCGTCGATGCAAGTGTTACAGGAGGAAGTGTGTCTGCATCCGACGAGCCGATGCGCATGGCATAGACCTTTTCGGCGATTTCCCTGAATCCGGGTGCCGACACGCTACCTGCTGCCCAAAAGCGGCCACGGGCGCGGCTCACCATGACGATGCAACTGTATCTTGGCTTGTCGGTGGGGAAGTAGCCTACGAAGGTGGTGTTGTAGAGTTTTCTGCCGATTCCTGGCTCATGGTAGGCGTAGCCCTGCACCTTGTCGTAATATTGCGCCGTGCCGGTTTTGCCTGCCACGCTCACCACGCAGTCTTTGAACTGCTTTTTGGCCGTGCCCCTGATGACCACGCCTTCAAGCATGGTTTGGAGTTTCTCGATGCCTTCAGGCGAAACGATGTGTTCGTTGAGGACGATGGGGTCGAATTTTTCGATGGTTTGGTTGCCTCGGCGGATTTCGGTGACGAATTGCGGTTTCATCATGCGGCCGTCGTTGGCGATGGCGTTGTAGAGCATCAGCAGTTGAAGCGGCGTGACATTGACTTCATAACCAATTGACATCCAAGGAAGTGATACATTCGACCAAAGTTTGTTGCCTTTTTTGTCCTTGTCGGTCGGGTGCTTTATGACGGGTTGCGCCTCGCCCGTGATGCCCGTCCCGATTTTCTTGTTCAGGCCGAGGGCATAAAGGCCGTCGACGTATTTTTCAGGATGCGCGGCGAAGGCTCTCGTGATGAGTACCGCCGTGCCTTTGTTCGATGATTGCTCTATCACTTCCTGCACGGTGCAGATGCCGCTTTTGGCAAAAGCGTGGTCGTCTTTCATCGTGCGGTTCGAGAACTTGATGGGGCCGCTGCCGATGTTCACATGGTCGTCGAGTTTCAGGTCTTTGTTGTGGTTGAGCAGCACCACCATCGAGGCAATCTTGAAGACAGAGCCGGGTTCGTAACGCTCGGTCAAGGCCACGTTGTAGGCTTCCTCGTATTTTCCCGTTTCGTGGTTGAGTGACAGGTTGGCCAAGGCTTTCACATGGCCGGTTTCCACGTCCATCAGGATGGCGCAGCCTTGCTCGGCCTTGTTTTCCGTCAGGGTGTTGTTGAGGGCACTCTCCACAATGTCTTGCAGTTTGATGTCGAAAGTGGTGATGACATCGTTGCCGTTTTGCGCGTCGACGTCTTCGTCCGAATCGACGGGAATCCAGTCGTTGTGGTGCAACCGCCTCACCAATTGGCGACCGTTTTGCCCTTTCAGGTAGTCGTTGTAGGCACCTTCAAGCCCGAAATAGTAGCCTTTTTCCTCGTTGGCCATGCCGAGCATGAGGCTGGCAAGGTCCTTGTAAGGATGGCTGCGACGGATTTTCTTCTCGATGATGAGTCCGTTTTTGTAGCCTTTTTCCTTGAAAACCACGAATTTCTGCATTTTGCGCAGTTGGGGTTGGGTGATGTTCAGGGCAATCTTGTAGTGGCGGTTCTTTTTGGCCTTGCCAATGGCGAAAAACTCTTTCCATTGGGCAGGGTTGCGGTGGGGCAGCAAGCCTGACATCTGTACGCAAAGCGAATCGATGCTGTTTGCGAAAAGCACGGAGTCGACGGCCTTGTAGTCGAAAAAGACATCGTAGAGCGGAATGGAGGTGGCCATCAGGTGGCCGTCGCTCGAGATGATGTTGCCGCGAGCAGCCTCCAAAACCCTGACGCGATACTCGTTCTGCTCGGCCAATTCCATGAGTTCCTTGTTGTCGCGGGTTTGTACAAGGATGATCTTCGCGATGATGGCTATCCCGAAAATGAGGACGAGGAAATACACCAAATAGGTCTTCCAAAGGGTATCGGTTCTTGGGTCGATTTTCATGGCTTCTCCTGATTTTCGGGTTGTTCAATTTCGATGCGCTTCACGGGTTCGATGGCTTCCTTGAGTCCGGTGCCCACCAATTTCTTGGCTAATACCGACTGCTTCGAGGCCTCCATGATGGCTGACTTCACTTGCACATATTCCACCTGCAAGTCGTTGAGCCTGCGCGTGGTTTGGGTGAGTTCGCGGATGTTGCCCTCGGCAATGTAGGTGTTGGTGATGATGGCCATGAGCAACAGCGTGATATAGACCATGAAGGGGAATTGCTTGCTGAATTCCTCCCTCACGAGAAGCGTGCCGTTCAAGATGGAGCCCATCAAGCCTTTGTTGCCTTTCTTTTTCTTGTCTTTCTGTTCTTTCATGGCTTATTTCCTTTCTGCGATTCTGAGTTTCGCGCTGCGGGCGCGGCTGTTGCTTTCGGTTTCCTCGTCGGAGGGGACGATGGGCTTGCGCGTGATTATATTATAAGGTGTGAGCAGGTTGCCGAAAAAGTCTTTCTCCTCCTTGCCCTCGGCGTTGCCTGTTTTCAAGAAGTTCTTTACCAAACGGTCTTCAAGCGAGTGATACGACATCACGACGAGCCGACCGCCCGAAGCCAACATGTCAGGACATTGGCCGAGGAATGTCGTGAGGGCTTCCAACTCTTGGTTGACCTCGATGCGTAGGGCTTGGAAAAGTTGCGCCAACACCTTGTTTTCCTTGCCACGGGGCAAATGGCGTTGCACGGCCATTTTCAACTGCGCAGTGGTTTCGATGGGTTCCGCGTCGCGGGCCATGATGATGTCGGATGCGATGAGTTGGGGCTGCTGCATCTCACCGTAGAGGCGCAAGATGCGCGTCAGGGCGGCGTGGTCGTAGGTGTTCACCACCGTGGCCGCATCGTTGGGTGTCATTTGGCTCATGCGCATATCCAACGGACCGTCGAAACGGGTGGAGAAACCCTTTTCGGGCGTGTCGAACTGGTGCGACGAAACGCCCAAGTCGGCAATCACGCCGTCAATCTTTCCGCCGTGGTAGAGTTGGACGAAGTTCTTGAAATACTTGAAATTCTGCGGAATGAAGGTGAAACGCTCGTCGTCGAAAACATTCTGCGCTGCGTCCTCGTCTTGGTCGAAAGCGTAGAGATGGCCCGTGGTGAGGCGTTCCAAAATCGCCCTCGAATGGCCGCCGCCGCCAAAAGTGACATCGACATAAACGCCTTCGGGCTTGATGTTCAGTCCTTCGAGGCACTGTTCCAACATGACTGATTGGTGATACATGATGCCTCCTCCTTATTTAATGTTCTCGCTAAGCAGGTTGAAAAATTCCTCATCGTCGAGTTCGTTGATGGACTGGTCGTAACGTTCCTTGTCCCAGATTTCCATCTTCGTCGTGACCGAAGTGATGATGACGTCTTTCACGAGCGCACCCTTTTCGATGAGGTCTTTGGGAATTTGCAGACGGCCGGTGGCGTCGAGTTTCACGAAGCGGGCGCCGGCGTTGTACTTGCGCAGCACGGCCTCCTGCTTGGCAATGAATTGGCTGAAGGAGGCGCGCAGTTGTGCTTGCACCTCGTCCCAGTCCTTTCTCGTGTAGAGTTCGAGGCAGGTCGCATGAAGTCCGGGACGAAGCACGAAGCCTTCTTCCACCTGCTCACCCATCTGTTCCTTGAATTCTGAAGGAATCATCAGGCGGCCTTTGGCGTCCAACTTGCAATTGAAATGTCCTACCGGGTAACTCATTTTTGTTCGTCTGTTTTTCAGGTGCAAAATTATGCAATTTCTCCCACTTTGTGACACTTCGTACCACTTTTTTCTTAAAAGTTTTCAACATCCATTGTTGATAACCTTGTGATAACTTGTTCATATTGTTGTTAAGGAATTATGGCTTAATGCGGAGATGATTTGTTGATAAAGGCGGTTTCGCGCTATTTGAAGGATTTTTGCCCGAAAACGCGATTCCGATTTTTCTTTTTACTATTTTTGCCGATTGTAGAGAGTTTTTCGACTATGGAAACGGAACAAAACAATTTGATTGACTTTCGGAAAATCTTCACGGCCAAGGTGCCCAAGTTGATGAAACACATGCCCGAATGGCTGTTCAGGAAAATCCAACGGCTGCTGCACGAGGACGACATCAACGAGATTTTGACGAAGTATGCCGACCAACAGGGGCTTGACTTCATCAATGCGGTGGTGGCCGACTTCAACCTTGAGGTGGTGCTGCAAGGCGTTGATAATCTGATGGCTTCAGACCGTATCCTCGTGGCTTCCAACCATCCTTTGGGCGGTTTGGACGGCATCGCCTTGATAGGTGCCGTGGGCAATCATCGTGGCGAAACCCTTACCCCCGTCAACGACTTCCTGATGTTCGTGAAGAACCTGCAACCCATCTTTATCCCCGTGAGCAAAGTGGGCAGTGCGACAGCCAACCGCGAGGAGAGCCTGAAACTCTTCAACGAGACCTTCGCCGGCCCTGCCACGATTTGCTATTTCCCTTTCGGCCTCTGCTCGCGCAAGTCCAATGGCAAAATCATGGACTTGGACTGGAAAAAGACCTTCGTCACCAAGTCGCGGGCCAGCCAGCGCGACATTGTTCCCGTCCACATCGAAGGGCGCAACTCGAATTTCTTCTACAACCTTGCTCTATGGCGCAAACGCTTGGGAATCAAGGTGAACATTGAGATGGCTTTCCTCGTCGACGAGTTTTTCAAGCAGCGCAACAAGCAACTGACCATCACTTTCGGCAAGCCCATCCCTTACCAGACTTTCGACCATCGTTTCAGCGACGCACAATGGGCCGAGAAACTGCGCACCTTCTCCTATCAACTGCCGAAAGACCCCAACCAGATTTTTGACCCCGAAAAAGAATACACGATATGAAAGATATTATTGCACCGGTGCCTGTGGAGGCCATCATGGACGAGTTGACCCAAGACAAGTTCTTCCGCAAGACGAACAACGGCGGGAATGAGATTTACGTCCTCACCGCACACGATTCGCCTAACATCATGCGCGAAATCGGTCGCCTGCGCGAAATCAGTTTCCGCGACTCGGGCGGCGGCACGGGCTTAGACTGCGACATCGACGAGTTCGATACCCGTGAGGAGGATTATTTCATTCAGCTAATTGTTTGGAATCCAGTCGACAAGGCCATCATGGGCGGCTATCGTTTCCTGCTTTGCGATGGTTTGCAAATCGACGAAAACGGACAGGTTGACACGCCCACGAGCGAGCTTTTCCACTATTCCGAGAAGTTTGTCAATGAGTATTTGCCATATACCTTGGAGTTGGGCCGCTCGTTTGTGCAGCCCGACTACCAGCCCTCGAAAAGTTTGTCGAAAGGAATGTATTCCCTTGACAATCTGTGGGATGGCTTAGGCTCGTTGGTCGACCTCTATCCCGATGCGCAGTATTATTTCGGCAAGGTGACCATGTATCCGCATTTGGAACGCACCTCGCGCGACATGATTCTGTATTTCATGCAGAAACATTTCCCCGACAAGGATAAATTGGTGACGGTGCGCCCCGAACTCGACCTGCCCATCCTCACCGACCGCGCTTGGTTGGAGAGCCTTTTCTGTGCCGACAACTACCGCGACGATTACAAAACTTTGGTGAGATTGGTGCGTGAGCGCGGTGCTGCTGTGCCGCCCTTGGTGAACGCCTACATGAACCTTTCGCCCACCTTGCGCTCGTTTGGCACGGCCCTCAATCCCGGCTTCGGCAAGGTGGAAGAAACGGGTATCTTGGTGACTATCAAAGACATGTTTGAGGAAAAGGTGAAACGCCACCTGACTTACGACAAAGACGAAACCCCATCACACTTGATTCAAATCAAATAAAGACATGAATATCACGAAAGCCAATTTTTTGATGAGCAACACTCGTTTCGAGTTTTTGCCTAACGACAACATTCCCGAATATGCCTTCATCGGTCGCTCGAATGTGGGCAAGTCCTCGCTAATCAATATGTTGGTGCAGCGGAGGGGTTTGGCCAAGACATCTTCCGTTCCGGGCAAGACGGTGGCCATTAACCACTTCATTATCAACGATTCATGGTATATCGTCGACCTGCCGGGCTATGGTTATGCGCAACACTCGAAGAAAACCCGCGAGCAGTGGCGCGTCATGATTAACAACTACATTTCGCGTCGGCGCAACTTGGTTTGCACTTTCGTTCTCATCGATTCACGCATTGAGCCGCAAAACAACGACTTGGGCTTCGTGGAATGGTTGGGCGAGCATCAGGTGCCGTTCTGCATTGTTTTCACCAAGGCCGACAAGGTTTCTAAGGCCGAATTGGACAGGAATGTCGAGGCTTTCAAGGCGCGGTTGCTGGAAGATTGGGAGGAACTGCCGCCCATCTTCATCACTTCGTCGGAGAAAAAGACTGGCCGCGATGAGATTTTGGACTACATCGAAGCACAAAACGCGGAGGTGGCTAATCTGATGAATAAGAATACACAATAGTTGTTATGTGGCGTAAACTGTTGTTTGTCATCGGTTTGCTGTTCTGTTTCGCCTTCACCGCGAGGGCGACGCACCAACGTGCTGCCGAAATCACCTACATTTGGTTGGGTGGCAATGCCTACGAGTTTACGCTTACGACTTACAATGTGCCCAATGCCGCTTGGGATCAGCGCGATTCATTGTACGTCAAATGGGGCGATGGAGCGGAGGAAAACATCCCGCGCATCAATTGGCAGAATCTTGGCGACGATTGTGTGGTGAACCATTATAAAGCCATCCATAACTACTCAACTTCAGGGACTTACACGATCAGCATGGAGGATGCCAACCGCAATTACGGCGTGGTCAATGTGCCTAATTCGGTGATGGTGCCGATGCACATTGAGACGGAATTGGTCATCAATCCGTTCTTGGGCTACAACAACTCCGTGCAATTGCTGAATGCGCCTGTCGACAAGGGCTGCGTGGGCAAGTTGTATTTGCATAATCCTTCGGCCTACGACCCCGATGGCGACAGCCTGAGTTATCGTCTGCTCCCGTGCAAGGGCATGGACGGCATGGACATTGCGGGCTATACCTATCCGCAAGCCTCGCAATCGTTTGACATCGACCCTGTTACAGGCGAATTGCATTGGGAAAATCCCGTATTGCAAGGCGAATACAATGTGGCTTTCATCATCGAGGAATGGCGGCACGGCGTGAAAATCGGTTCCGTCATCCGCGACATGCAAATCTTGATTTCCCATTGTGATAACGACCTACCCCAAATCCATTGCGATGACCAGTATTGCCTCGTGGCCGGCGAGCAACTCGATTTCATCATCTCAGCCTCCGACCCCAACGGCGACCATGTTTCTTTGACGGCTTCGGGCGCGCCTTTTGAGGTGGCGGTCAGTCCGGCCATCCTGAACCCCGAATCGGCTTATGGGATGCAACCTGAGATGGAATTCCTTTGGAACACGACTTACGCCCACATCCGCAATACGCCCTATCAAGTGGTGATTCATGCCAAGGACGATGGATCGCCTGTCAGCCTGACCAATATAAAAACGGTGACTATCAATGTGATGGCTCCCAAAGTGCAAGGTTTTGTTGCAGACTTGCATGGTCATGATGTTGCGCTTTCGTGGGCGGCTTATTCGTGCCCGAATGCAGTGGTTTTGCTCGTCTATCGCAAGGCAGGTTGCAATGCTTATGTGCCTGAGGAATGCGAAACGGGCATCCGCGAAGGCTACCAACTCATTGCCACTTTGGACAATGTTTCCATGACTTCCTACACCGATTCCAACCTCTCTCAAGGCGTTGCGTATGAGTATCGTATTTTGGCAAGATTCCCCGATGGCGCTTTGAGTATCGTCAGTGATGCGGCCTGTGTGGAATTGAAAAACGACAGCCCGCTGATGACCCATGTCAGTAATGACAGCATCGACCTCATTTCGGGGCATATCGTCACCTGTTGGGCAAAGCCAAAAGAAATTGACGACCAATATGTTGCGCCGTTCAACTATACCTTGACCCGCATCCTTGACGGTGCGACTTCCATCGTTTACGAAGGTGCCGACACGACCTTCCTTGATTCCAACCTTGACCTCGCGGCGGCAACCACATTAATATATAAGGTGCAAATGCGCGACGCCAACCAGCAAACGATGGGCGAGAGCGCGACGGCCTCGGCAGTGATGCTTTCGGCCAATGGAACCTTCAACGAAGCCCGCCTTTCGTGGACAGAAGCCGTACCATGGCTCGTTGACAGTACGCAAATTTTCAAAGAAATTGGTAATCATTTCGTTAGAATCGCTTCGGTGACGAATTTTGAATACACCGACACCGATGTGGAAAGCGATGGCATTTATCGCTATTATGTCCGCACCTTCGGGCATTACACCTTGGAGGGCATCATGCGACCTTTAATCAATTATTCGGCCATCAAGTCGGTGCGCATTGGCCATGAGGAACCGATTGAGGAGTTTTCCTACAAACTGCCTAACGTGTTCACGCCCAATGGCGACAGTTTTAACGATGTTTTTGAACCGATAGTTACAGGTATTGATTTGATTGTCAATGCAAAGACGGTCATTTTCAACCGTTGGGGAAATATCCTTTGGGATACTGACGACCCACTCATCCAATGGGACGGCAAGAGCAAACTAACCAAAATGGACTGCCCGCCCGGCACTTATTTTTATGTCTGTGACATCACTTATCATGGTGAAACAGGGGAGGAAAAACTACACCTTCAAGGTTCCATTACCATCGTCCGATAAAAAATGTAGAGACGCGGCGCGCCACGTCCCTACAATCAATCCATTCGTAATAATTGGTACAATTCGTGAAATTCGTAGTTCCAATCAATATTTCATCATCTCAATCAGGTCGACCATGCGATTGGAATAACCCCATTCGTTGTCGTACCACGACATGATTTTCACCATCTTGCCCATCACCATCGTGCTTTGGGCATCGAAGATGCTGCTGTGCGGGTTGTGGATCACGTCGACGCTCACGATCGGGTCTTCAGTGTATTCGAGCACGCCCTTCATCGGGCCTTCGGCGGCCTCCTTCATAGCGGCGTTGATTTCCTCCTTCGTGGCTTCGGTCTTCAGCGTGCAAACGAGGTCAACCAATGAACCAGTCGGCGTAGGAACGCGGACGGCGATACCGTCGAGTTTGCCATTCAGTTCAGGGATGACGATGCCCACGGCCTTGGCGGCGCCAGTGGTGGTCGGGATTTGCGACATGGCGGCGCTACGGGCGCGGCGCAGGTCGCTGTGGGGGCCGTCGAGGATGACTTGGTCGTTGGTGTAACTGTGGATGGTGGTGATGTAGCCCTGCTCGATGCCGAAGCGGTCGTTGAGCACCTTGGCCACGGGAGCCAAGCAGTTGGTGGTGCAGGAGGCGTTGCTCACACATTCCACGTCGTCGGTCAGGTCGTTGTTGTTCACGCCCACCACGACGGTGGCGTCGATGGCGTCCTTGGAGGGAGCCGAGAGGATGACCTTCTTTGCGCCGGCCTTCAGGTGGTCGCCGTAGCCGCCCTTGCTGCTTTCCTTCGAGCGGAACACGCCGGTCGATTCAACCACTACGTCAGGGGTCTTGCTCCACTTGATGTTCAGCGGGGCACGCTCGGCCGTGACGGGGATGCGCTGGCCGTTGACGATGAGTGCGGTTTCGTCGTATTCCACCGTGCCGGGGAACTTGCCCTGGGTGGAGTCGTATTTCAACAGGTGGGCCAGCACCTTGGTGCTTGTCAGGTCGTTGACGCCCACGATTTCCAAATTCGGACGTTCGCAGATGATGCGGAACACGTTGCGGCCTATGCGGCCGAAACCATTGATACCTACTTTAATCTTTTCCATTGTTGTAAATTTATGATTTTTAATCAATTACGTTTAATTTAGGTTGTAAAAAACCATGCAAAGTTAGTCATTTTTTTGGAAAAACACGATTTTCATTGAATTAGGCCACGTATTGCCCCATGAATTTTGTATCTTTGCACCTTTGAAAAGGTACAAAACCGCAAACCCATGTTCATCCAAGACATACCTTCAGGCCAACTGCTTTATAGCATGCTCTATGGCGGAGCGGCCATGGCTGCCCTCATCGCCTTCGTCTATCTGCTGCTGCGCAGGGGCAACGCCTTTGCGCCCGACGTGACGCCGCCGCTGGCCATGCGCCGCTGGGCTGCGGCATTCTTTGCCGTGGCGTGTTTGGGCCATTTTTGGTGGCTCCTTCTATACTTCCGTTCCAACGACATCAACTCTGTGGGCGGCATGGTGGTTTCGTTGCTCGACTGCGTGGGGCTGCTCACCACTATCGCCGGCACGCTGTTTGCCATGCTCCAAGACCGCAAGCGACCTGTCTGGCCCGTCGTCGTGGCGATTTTACTATACGCGGTGCTCCTGGCGCTGAACCTTGTCTTCCCCGATCGTCGTTTCTATGACATCGCCATCGCCTGCATCTTGTTGTTCTACGTGCTCTTTATCATATATATGGTGTTCGCTGTCAGGCAATACAGGCAGTGGCTGCGCGACAACTACGCCGACTTGGAGCATAAGGAGGTCAGGCAGAGCTATATGCTCATCGTCGTCGTCTCGCTGCTGCTCATCCTCTTCTATATGTGGGACACCCGCTACATGGCCATCAGCTTTATCGTGCAAGCCATCGAAATCCCGTTTTTCGGTTTCCTGCTGTGGCGTGTGGAAACGCTGCAACAATTGGATGGCACGCCAGTAGAAGCCACGGAAGAAGCCCCTGCGGAACAGGAAGATGATGATGCGTCACCGTCAGACGCTCCCTCCGGCATCGGGCAACTGCTTGAGCTGCATTGCGAGGAAGCCCAGCTGTATTTGCAGCACGACCTCTCCCTTTCCCAACTCTCGCAGGCCATCGGCACCAACCACTACTATCTCAGCCAGTATTTCACCCAGCAGGGTCTGACCTACAACGCCTACATCAACGGGCTGCGCATCCGCCATTTTGTCAATCTCTATAATGAAGCCGTTGCCAACCAACGTTCCTTCACCGCGCAACAACTGGCCAGCGAGAGCGGCTTCAGGAGCTACAGCACCTTCAGCACCGCCTTCAAGCAACGCATGGGACAGACCGTGACGGCCTGGATGCGCGGTCAGGGGCAGTAGGGAGCTGCCCCAATGACTTTTAGATTCTGCAAAAACGGATTTGCAGAATTTGCAAAACAGTTTCAAAATCTGCAAAAAATAAAACGGTTAGTTGCAAAATCTGCAATTTTTGCGGAATCCGCAAAACTTTTATCGGGATTTGCAAAACCTCTGTTTTGGGGTTTTTGAGGCGCTTTTCATATAAGAAAATGTACTACTTTTGCACG
>CACXUM010000024.1 GCA_902770835.1 uncultured Bacteroidia bacterium | reverse complement strand
AACTGATATGTCAATCAAATTGTTCAAGTCGCTGAAAACGCTCACCTTGCCGAATTTGGTCACACCCGTCAAGAAGGCAAAACGGATGTAGCGATCGCAGGTCTTCAGCACACCGTAGAATGCTTTCAACATGCTACGATAGGCATCCTGCAACGCTTTGTTGCCAATGGTTTGCAGCAATGGCTTGTCATATTCATCCACGAGGATGACCACGCGCTTGCCGGTCTGCTCAAATGCGTTTTCGATGACATGCAGAAATCGCTCTTCATTCGCTCTATCCTTGTATTCATCGCCATAGCGTTTCTCCCACTTCTCCAAATGGCGGTTCAGCTCGGCACTCAGCGACGACTCATCCTTGTATTCGCGGCTGTTCAAGTCCAGATGAAGGATGGGATGCACCGTCCATTCCTTTTCCAAGCCATACACCGCCAGCCCTTCAAACAGTTCCTTCTCGCCGACAAAAAAGGCCTCGAAAGTGGAGAGCAACAACGACTTGCCAAAACGTCTCGGACGCGAGAGGAAATAATATTTCCCCTCCGAAATCATCTTGTAAGCCAAAGCGGTCTTGTCGACATACACATAGCCGTCCCTCCTGACTTCGCCAAAGTTCTGTATGCCAATGGGATATTTCATAATACCAATAACTCCAAACTATCAACTGCCAACTCCTAAACTGCCTCAAACCGTATCCATAAAACTCTTCTGCACTCTGTTGAAAATCAAAATGCCAAGAGCCAGAACGACGACCATAAAGGCAAAACTATAGGCCAACCATCCCCAGCCCATAAACTCGCCAGCACCCAAGGCCCCATACTTGAAAGTTTCAATGACAGGAGTAATGGGGTTGAGTGACATAATGAGTTTTAAGTCGAATCCTTTTACCTCTTTTCCTGTCACTTGACTCAATGGATAGACAATAGGCGTGGCGTACATCCACAACGATACGAAGAATGAAAAAAGAATCTGCAAGTCACGATATTTCGTGGTCATGGAGGAAATGATGATGCCAAAACCCAATCCTAAACCCGCCAACATCACCACCAAAAGTGGGAAGAGCAACAGATACCAATTGGGGCTGGGTGCCTGTCCAATGAAGCCATAATAAATGTATACTATCACAAACAATCCCATCTGTATTCCGAAACGCACCAAATTAGTAATCACACTTGCTAATGGCATAATCAGTCGCGGAAAATACACTTTACCAAAGATGCCCGCATTTGAAACAAAAGTGTTAGAAGCACTTCCCAAACATGAAGAAAAATAACCCCAAAAGGCGACACCGCCCAAATAGAACAAAGGTTGCGGGATGCCATCGGTGGGAATGCCTGCGATACCACCAAACACCACCATATACATAATGACGGTGAAAGCCGGCTGGATAAACCACCACAACGGCCCTAGAATAGTCTGCTTGTAGGATACCGTGATGGAACGCTTCACAAACAGAAACAGCAGGTCTCGGTAATCCCAAATTTCTTTCAGATTCACCTCGAAAAGCTTGTTTCGGGGCTTGATGATAGTGGTCCAATTTTCGTTTTCAGATATTGCTTGTGCCATTCTTCAACTTTGATAAAAGGGTATAACTCCGTTGTTCTGACTCCCACTCCAACGCATTATCTTCCTCATTTTTCGTTATTTGTGGAAATCTCCAAATTCTCTGCAATCCTCACCGCAGGGCGGCTCAAATCACAGTCGTTTCAAATTGCAAAAGTAACACTTTTTTCAATTCAAAACAAAATCTTCCTGAAATTTTTCGCGGTTTATCTCGACCGTTCTCCCTTGAGGATAATCTTGCCGACAATTTTCCAAAAATAACGCCAATCGGTGCTGAAAGGATGTTTCTTGTATGCAACAAGATAACGCATCTCGCTTTCCTGAATCTCATCGAGTGTTTCTGGCATGTCGACATAGAAAGGAGGCAGCAAACCAGGCTTGGTTTCAATTCTAAGTTGCTGCAATTCTTTCGAATATAAATTGTAATATTGCTGGCTCAACGGACGTACACCGACCAACTTCATCTGGCCTTTCAACAAATTGAAAAACATCGGCAACTCGTCAAGCCAAGTCTTGCGCAAAAAACGCCCCCATTCGGTAACGCGGTAATCATCATGGAACTTGCCTCCCACATCCAAGTCGTTGTTCTCGTATATATAAGTCTGCAAATACTCGGAATAAGCGTACATCGTGCGGAATTTGAACACATTGAAATATTTCCCATCCTTCCCAATCCTCCGCAATTTAATCAGCACTCCATAGGTATGCGGCTCGGTGCTGGGCTGGCGCTTCTTTTGGGCAATCACGCAATAGCGATCATGGATATACTGCTCACTAACCACTTCAAAACCACAATAATACAATCTCCCCAACACTTCAGGACGTGGAAACACTTTCCTTACTTTCTTTGTGCATAAATAATAAAAGCGGCGGGTCAGACGAATTTTTGGGCACACCCTATGCCACAGGAAATCAAAGAAATAGATGAAATAAGCAATGATCTTCGGATACTTGCTGAAAATCTGCGCCCTGTGCTTTTGTGCCGTATCGAAAGCACAGATGAAAAAGCCGTCTTGCTTCATTTTCGCATTGGCTTCACGCAAATAATTGTTTAAATGACGAATTGCATTGAGGTGTTCTTTTGAAAACAAAACCTCAGCCTCGCCGTCGGGTACAGCCCATGTCTTTTCTGCAAAATCATTCAGCCATTTCGAGCGTTCGGGACTTCGAGGTGTTTCTGCAACGGCAATCAATTCGCGAAGTTGCTCAGGGGCTTGGTCAAACTCAAAACGGGGTGCATGTTGCGTTTCCTTCACGGCAAGGTATTCCATCACCTCGTCGTAATTGTCACGAGCAATCATGTGGCTAAAGAAAGACCTCAGACCCATGTCAATCAAAGAATTACTTCGTAAGATAATTGCAAACTGCCTCACAAATCATGTCCTGATCCTTTTCGGTAAGGTAAGGATGAATCGGCAGGGAAATCACCGTGTCGGCCAATTGGTCGGAAATAGGGCAAAGATTATCGTTGATATTCAAGTAGTTGAATGCCGTCTGACGGTGCATCGGAATGGGATAATAGATGGCCGTCGGGATGTCGAGAGCCTTCAAAGCGGCCTGCAAACCGTTTCTAACTTCCTTGTTTTCAACCTGAAGCGTGTATTGTGCCCAACTGGAATAAAAACCTTCTGGAACAATCGGAGTCTTCACGATGTCCTTCAACTTCTCCGTATATCGCGCCGACACCTTATTAATATCTACCAACTCATGCTCGGCAAAAGCTTTCAACTTGACCAACAAAACCGCCGCCTGAATGCTGTCCATGCGGGAGTTCATGCCAATTCGGACATTGTCATAACGGTCGCTGCCCTTGCCGTGGATATGGTAGGACTCAATCAACGCGGCCCACTCGTCGTTGTCGGTGAACACCGCGCCGCCGTCGCCATAGCAGCCCACGGGCTTGGCGGGGAAAAACGAAGTGGTTGAAATGTCACCAAAAGTGCAGGCTTTTTGCTCGCCAATACGACCACCAAAACCTTGGGCACCATCTTCAAGCACATAGAGATTGTATTTCTCCGCAATCTTGCGAATGGCCTTGAAATCGGCAGGCAGGCCAAACAAGTCGACGGCGATAATCACGCGCGGCTTGAGTTTCCCTGCCTTCAAAGTCTGCTCGATTTTGCGCTCGAGGTCGGCTATACATATATTAAAGGTGTCGCTATCGACATCCACGAAGACGGGGGTCGCGCCTTGCATGGCAATCACTTCGGCGGAGGCAAAGAAAGTGAAACTTGGCACAAACACGGCATCGCCCTCCTTCACATCCCACGCTTTCAGGGCAAGGAGCAAGGCATCAGTGCCACTATTGCAGGCCACGCAATGCTTCGCGCCCACATACTCAGCGAAAGCTGATTCCATTTCCTTGATTTTCGGGCCCATGACAAAGGCACCCGAAGCGACCACATCCAAAATGGCCTTGTCCATTTCGTCCTTCAGGACGGTATATTGTGTTTTTAAATCCCTGAATTGCATAGTTTTATAGTATTTTGGCCAATTGACCGTCAGTTTCTTTATACACTCGACCGCAATCACAATGCAAAGTGGCGTTGAGGCGTTTTCCGCACTCGCAAACCCAGCCGATTTGCTTGGCGGGAACACCAGCCATCAGCGCATAAGGCTTTACATCCTTGGTCACCACGGCTCCAGCGGCGATGAGGGCACTCTTACCAACCGTATGTCCGCAGACCACCGTGCAATTGGCACCCAACGAGGCACCTTCGCAAATCTTGGTCTTGGCATACACGCCATGCACTGGAAAATGCGACCTTGGCGTGGTCACATTGGTGAAAACGCAGCTCGGACCGCAAAACACATTGTCCTCAATTTCAACGCCTTCGTAAATCGAAACATTGTTTTGGATGCGCACGCCGTTGCCAATCTTGACATTGTTGCCCACATTCACGTTTTGGCCTAAAGAGCAGTTTTCGCCAATCACGGCACCCGACTGCACATGGCAAAAATGCCAAATCTTAGTGCCTTTGCCAATGGTCACATTGTCATCAACATAACTGCTATCATGTATAAAATAATCGTTCATCTTTCTATAATTCAATTGTTTACAAAATCCAACCCGAGGCAAGCACATCCGCAATGTGTATCACCTTGATAGGCAGGTTCTCCTTCTCGATGTATGCCTTTTGGTGCATGAGGCAAGTCATGTCGGTCGAAACGATGTATTCCGCGCCCGTGTTCAGGGCATTCCTGACCTTATGATAGGCCATGCCCATCGACAAGGTTTCCTGTTGCACCTGCAAGGAAAAGTCGGCACCACAGCACATGTCGCTCTGTTTCATCTCCACCAATTCCAAACCCCTCACCTTCGAGAGCAACTGTCGAGCCTCCTTGCCCAAACCCAAACCGCGCAAGGCACTGCAACTGTCGTGGAAAGTCACTTTGTGCGGAAATTCAGCCCCGAAATCATCAAACTTCAACTGGTTGACCAAAAAATCGGTCAATTCGTAGATATTGGCCACCATTCGCTTGAAATTCAAGTGGTTGGCAGTATTGAAAAACAACTCTGGATAGTGTTTCCTGATGTAATGCACACAGGCGGCAGAAGGAGCCACCACGGGGCCATCGTATGAAAAATCGTTCAAAAACTTGTCGCCCAACTCCTTGGCTTCCTCCAGAAAACCAGCATGATATGCGAAGCGACCACAGCAAGTTTGGTCTGGATTATATTCCACTTCCACTCCAGTACGCTGCAAAACCTTCATGGTATCAGCAGCCACTTGAGGATAGAACTGATCAATAATGCAGGGTACAAATAATTCGACTTTCATAATGACACAAAAAATCGTGCAAAATTACGAAAAATATCCTTACATTATTAAAAACACATGTTTTTTTAAAAAGAAACGTCTGACCAAAAGCGAGGATAGGATTTTTTAACCACTTCGGGATGGTCGAAAGTGACCGATCCAAACTTCATCGCCAAGGGTGCCAAAGCCATCACAATGCGGTGGTCGTTGTGGGCACAAAAATGCACGGGCTGACGACCCAATTTTGCCAATTCCGCTTGCATAGCTCCAACCCTATCCGATTCCTTAAGATGCAGATTATCAATGCCTAAAAACTCAGCTACAACACCCAATCCAGCACAAGTGGCGGCGAGCGTTGGATAAAGGTCGGGATGGGCAGAAAAATCGAACTGCAAAGGGCGTTTTTCGAAAGGGATTTTTCTCAGGATTATGGCCTCTTTTTCAACAAAAGTACCAACTCCAAACTGCTTCATCCAATCCACAATGACCGCATCGCCCTGAAGTGAGGGCAGCGACAAGCCCCGCAAGCGAATCTCACATTCTTCACTCAATGCCGCCATCTCATACCAATATGATGCTGAGCTCCAATCGGCTTCAATCGTAAAACTCTTTGATTGATAATGTTTTGGATTGACAAAAATCGTTCTTCCATTTCGTTCCACATCAGCACCGAAATGCCTCATCATGGCCAAAGTCATTTCGAGGTATGGCAAGGAACTCAGTTCGCCAAGTAGTTCCATTTCAAGGCCTTGCGCCCACATCGGAGCGGCCAAAAGCAAAGACGAGGCGAATTGGCTGCTTTGGTGCATATCGATTTGGACTTTCCCGCCCTCAATTGGCATTCCTACGATTCGTAAAGGCAAACAACCATCTTTTTCAACATATTGGATATCAGAACCTAATCCTCTCAATACCTCCACAAGTGGTGCGATGGGACGCTGTTTCATCCGTTCCGCTCCCGTCAAAAACCATTCGCCTTCGCGACAGGCCAAATAAGTGGTCAGGAAACGCGCCGCCGTGCCGCAATCGGCAATGTCGATGACGGCTTTGTTTTGCTGGATTTCGCGCAAGGCATTGGACAAAACAAATGTATCATTTGAATCCGAAAGGTTCTGAAAATCAGGCGCGAATCCGCCATACGCGGCAATCATCAGGGCGCGATTGCTTTCGCTCTTGCTGGCGGGCAGTTGGATGTCGCAGTACAGTTTCATTGGTGCGACACTATATTTATTATGTATTGCAAAGATTCTTCCACCAAGTTTGGTTCGATTTCCACATCCCAAACGGGTTTTCCAACCGCCTCAAGCAGAACGAATTGCGGTTTTTCGCCTTTGTTTTTCTTGTCGTGGACGAGGTAGCCCAAAATTGGCTCAATGTCGCTTTCCGAAAGGCTGGTTTCCGTTTCCGAAAGCAGCATAGGAAGTTGACTTTCAATATCTTGCAACATTTTTTCATCAAGGCCGCATTGACTCACCGAAAGCCACAAAGCTCCCAACATTCCCAAGGCCACCGCTTCGCCATGCAACAAAGGGTAATCCGTTGTCAGACAATGGCTTTCGATGGCGTGGCCTAACGTGTGACCAAAATTCAGCACTTTACGCAAGCCTTTTTCCGTCGGGTCTTGCATCACGATTTCGCGCTTGCTTTCGCCACAATGAGTGATGTATTGCTGATAGTTTTCCAAATTGACATTCAACAAATTGGAATCAGCGATAAAACCATATTTCAACATTTCCGCTAAGCCTGAACATATTTCCCTTTGGGGCAAAGTTTCCAAAAAGACAGGGTCAATAATCACTTCTTCCGCCTCGGCGAAAGTGCCGATTTGGTTCTTGCTCCCCCCGAAATCGATGCCCGTCTTCCCCCCTATCGCCGCATCCACCATCGCGAGCAAAGTCGTCGGAACATTAATGAACTTAATGCCGCGTTTGTAAGTTGAAGCCGCAAAACCTCCCATGTCGGTGACAACACCACCTCCAAGGTTGATTAGCAATGCGTTACGATCGGCGTGTTGCTTCATCAGAATTCTCCAAATCCGCTGGACGGTCTGCAAGTTTTTGTGCTGCTCGCCCGCCTTGATGACGATTTCAACGGCGTTTTTGCAGTTTAGCCAATACTCTACTTCGGGCAACCAAAACTGGGCCACGTTTTCATCGGTTAGAATGAAAACTTTTGAGGTTTTGTCAAAGATTTGTTGCAGTTTGTCGTTCATTTCCAGCCCATTAAATATGGATAAATGCTTCCGTATGTTCTACGTGATTCCTCTTCAGTGTTCCAATTCAGAATCTCACCTTTGTCGTTACAGACCAATTCAACTGGAACATAATTCACTCGTTTATAATCTTTTAGAAGTTTTTTACATTCACTATTGATGAAAACTTTGTCGAAAAAGCCTTGCCGTGATGCCTTGCTGAGCAAAAACACATTGTCATTGAGTCCCTTCAAACCCATGACCTCCTCCAACTCGCCGATACAAACCACAACAATCGCCTTTGTTTCAGAGGCATTGCCGAGATAAGGCTTCAGATTGTTCTCAAAATCAATCTGCCCAGCCTTGCACCACGAAGTCATGAAATAGAGAATCGTCGTGTCGTGCGAGGCCATCACTTCTGCAACTTTTTGTCTATTATATTCAGCAAAATTCTGATTATCAACCGAATAACAGGAAGGCAACAAAAACATCATCAAAACTCCGAACACAAAAGACAATTTTCTCATAATCAATCGTTTATCAGTTCACACTTGATAATTCTCTCATTATCCGTTTCACCTTGCTGAATCTCCACGCGAATGTATTTTTCGGGCAAAAGCGGTTCAATCATCTCAGGCCACTCAATGAGGCAGAGATTGCCGCTATCGAAATAGTTCTCGAAACCGATGTCGTAGGCTTCTTCCAGCTTCTTAATACGATAAAAATCAAAATGATAGACCGATTCACCTTCCTCTGTAACATATTCATTCACGATGGCGAAAGTCGGGCTGTTCACCTCGTCGGTGACACCCATTTTGTGGCAAAGGTTCTTGATGAGCGTGGTCTTACCTGCTCCCATTGCGCCGTAGAACGCGATGATGTCAGCCCCCTCACGCAGAGAAATCAAGTATTCGGAAACCTCGTTTAAGGCTTCCACATTGCTTATTTTGAATTGCTTATCTTTCATGGCAAAAGATTTTCGCCGCAAAGATAGTAATTTTGTTTCACGCAGAATCCGCAGAAATCGCAGAACTTATCGGACACAAATTTTTCGTCGCTTCGCGCTTCATATAATTCTGCGATTTCTGCGTGCCAAAAAAAATCACTTCGCCGTGAGATGCGTCACCGGAATCAGCATTTCGCTCATCGAGATGCCGCCATGCTGGAAGGTGTTGCGGTAGTAACTGACGTAATAGTTGTAGTTGTTCGGGTAGGCGAAGAAGTCGCTTTCTCCAGCGAAAACGTAGGTCGTGCTGAGATTGACTTTTGGCAGGAAAATCTTCTCGGGGTCTTTCACCTCGAAGACTTCTTTCGGGTTGTATTTCAGGTTCTTGCCGTACTTGTACCGCAAGTTGGTGTTCACCTCGCGATCGCCAAGGATGCGGACGGGTTTTTCAACGTAGGTGGAGCCGTGGTCGGTGGTGATGATCATGTCGCAGCCCTTCTCGGCGATGAAGCGCATCATGTCGAAAAGGCTGGAATGTTCGAACCACGAGTACATCAACGAGCGGTAGGCTTCCTCGTCGTCGGCCAATTCACGAATGATTTCCATCTCCGTGCGGGCGTGAGAGAGCATATCCACGAAGTTGTAAACGATGACATTCAGCTTGTTAGGCATCAGGTTGGCCATTTGCTCGTAAAGTTTCTTGCCCGCCTGCAAATTCAACACCTTATTATAAGAGTACTTGATGTTCTTGCCGAAGCGCTTCAGTTGCTCGCCAAGCAGTTCGCCTTCGTATTGGTTCTTCGTGCCTTCGTCCTCTTCATCGACCCACCATTTCGGGTAGCGGCGACGGATTTCGAGCGGCATCAGTCCGGCGAAGAGGGAATTTCGGGCATATTGCGTGGTGGTTGGCAAAATGCTGTAATAAATGTCGTCGGCCTCCACGCGGAAATGGTTCTCAATCAGCGGCTGGATGGCCTTCCATTGGTCATAGCGCAGGTTGTCTATCACGATGAGAAACAGCGGTTTATCGCTGTCGTCAAGGCGTGGAATCACCTTGTCGCGCACCACGGTATGCGACATCACAGGTTTCTCCGAACGACCTTGAATCCAGTCGATGTAGTTCCGCTCAATGTAGCGCGTGAACTGCGTGTTGGCCTCCTGTTTTTGGTCGGCGAGGATGGTTTTGATGCCCTCGTCGGTGGATTTTTGCAGTTCCAACTCCCAGCGTACCAAGTTCTTATACAAATCAACCCACTCGTCGAAGTTGAGGTTGTTATTGAGGTCCATGCTGATTTTGCGGAACTCCTGTTGGTAACCCATCGTCGATTTCTCGTCGCGGAGTTTGCGGTTTTCGAGGTTGCGTTTCAGCGAAAGCAGAATCTGATTCGGATTGACGGGTTTGATGAGGTAATCCGCTATGTTTGAACCGATTGCATCCTCCATAATACGCTCCTCCTCGCTCTTGGTGATCATCACCACGGGCAGGTTGGGATATTCGCGCTTGATGACTTCGAGCGCCTCGATGCCCGAAATGCCCGGCATCTGCTCATCGAGGAAAACAATGTCGAAATGGCGTTGGCGCACAAGGTCGATGGCATCGGAGCCGTTGTTGGCCGTAATTACCTCATAGCCTTTTTGTTCCAGAAACATGATATGGGGCTTGAGGAGATCAATCTCGTCATCGGCCCAAAGGATTGTGGTTTTGTCCATAGATTAGTAATTTGTATGGAAAACGAGAAAAGGGGGATAATATTTTACCACCCTATCATTTTACCGAAAAGGCTTTCAAGTCAAAATACATCAGAACCGTATCTGCACCTTCCGGAATCTCCGACTGCAACAAGCGGAAGCCGTTTCTCTCATAAAACGACTGTTTCCCAATCAGAGCATCCACCGTGATGAAACGGCAAGCGCCAACCGAAGCCCGCCGAAACAGCATTTCCCTGATTGACAGCAACAACATCGACCCAATATGCTCTCCTTGATGGCGTTCGGAAACCGCCAAGCGTCCGATTTTCACCGCTGGATAACTATTGAAATGCTTTTCGTGGGGAAATTCCTTACGCAACTTACGCCAAATGTTCTTCGGAACAGTCGCGCTCGACACTTTATCGTTCAACAAACTGAAATAGGCGATTGTTTCGTCGTCATCTTCCAACAAAAAGGTGTTAGCGATAAACTCATCGTAGAAATAACGCGCGTCCTCAAAAAGAAACTCATCCAAGGACTTGTCGCCACAGGAAAATGGCTTGATGACCTCAATGTCCTCTATCCGCAAAAACCTTCTCATGGAGAATTAAGGCATGGGGAACAAAGCAATACTTTTCAGGTAGGCATAGGCTTCTTCTTGCGCCAACCTTTCGGCATCGGAAACGCTCACAGGGTTTTCAATCTCTTCCATGAAACGCTCCGCATCCTCACCGAATAGAATCGGAGTTTCCTTGAACGGATAAGGTTTTGTGTTGGGTTTTGCTGCCATAATCGTCTCTCTTTCATTTCTTTTCAACTTGCAAAAATAGCACCAATTTTCCAATCCGCAAGGGATTTGCCCAACTTTTTTCTCATAAATCCATCCTTTCAATAATTATCACTAATTTTGCAGCCAATAGAAATCAACATTTTATGCCCACCTCTCCAAACAAAAAGAAAATCTTCAACGACCCCATTTACGGCTTCGTCAGCATCCCTGACGAACTGCATTTCGACATCATAGAACACCCTTATTTCCAGCGGCTTAGGCGCATCAAACAGGTCAGCATGACCAATTTGGTGTATCCAGGAGCCAACCACACGCGATTTGCACATAGCCTTGGCACCATGCACTTGATGCGACGTGCCATCCAACTGCTGCGCGGCAAGGGATATGATATTACTGATGAGGAATTGGAGGCAGCATCATTGGCCATTTTGCTCCACGACAGCGGCCACGGGCCGTTCTCGCACACCTTGGAAAACAGCATCGTGCAGGGTGTTTCCCACGAGGAACTCTCGCTGAAAGTGATGCAGAAGTTCAACGAAATCCACGGCGGACGGCTTGATTTAGCCATCAAATTGTTCAAGGGAGAATATGAGAAGGGTTTTCTCAGCAAACTCATTTCCAGCCAGTTGGATGTTGACAGAATCGACTATCTGAAACGCGACAGTTTCTTCAGCGGCGTGGCCGAGGGCAGCGTGAACGCGGAAAGATTGTTGGAAATGATGGAAGTCGTTGGAAATGAACTCGCTATTGAGGCGAAGGGCATCTATTCGGTGGAGAGTTTCTTGGTGGCGCGGCGCATCATGTACTGGCAGGTGTATATGCACAAGGCCGTTTTGAGCGCGGAATACACGCTGATGAAGGTGCTGAAACGCGCCAAGATGCTCAGCGCGGAACGCGATTTGTTTGCCACCCCTGCCCTTTCGTTCTTCCTGAAAAACCAACATCCCTTCGCCGACGGCCATGACCCCGATTTCGTCTTGGACAAGTTCTGCCAATTGGACGACTACGACGTGATGACCGCTGTGAAAGTCTGGCGCGACGACGAAGACCGCGTCCTTTCCGAACTTTGCAAACGCTTGACTGACAGGCATTTGTTCAAGATCGAGATGCAAGACTCCGAATTTGACCCGAATTATATCGAGGACATTCGAAACAAGATTGCGAAGTATTACGGTTGGACGTTGGAGGAAGCGGATTTCGCGCTGTTGCAAGGCGTTTCGTCGAATCATGCTTATCACCCGAAAAAGCCAGCCATCAACATTTTATACAAAGACGGCACGATGAAAGACATCAGCGAGGCCTCCGACCAGCTGAACATTTCGGTGCTTTCGCAGCCCGTGGTGAAACATTTTATTTGTTATCCGAAGGAATTGGGGTAATAAGAACTTCAAGAAGTATGAACTATCTCCTCAACAAAGAACCTTCCTTATATTTATAAAATTTTGCTTGATTTATAAAGCTCGTTGGCTTTGACTTGTCAGGAACATCTGAAATTCTTCTGAGATAAGCCTTTTCGACATAATCATGGACATACTCATTTTCATAAACAAAAGCATCAGCATTTTGTTCCACAATCTGAAGCGCAAAAGTTCGTCCATATTCCATATTCATTGACAAAACGGAAGTCTCAAAATCGAAAGAATAAGTGTATCCCGTCACAATAACAGTATCAGGACAAACAATGTAATTTTCATTCATCCAAATTGTATCAATAGAACCATTTCGCATTTCACCCGATCTGTTTTCCCTGAAAACCAGTTGGATACCATTATCAGTATCATTCGGGTCATATAAATAAGTCGTCAATGAAGCCGCAATCGGGTTGCCAGCATAGTCAATGTTGTAATACTCAATTTTTTCTACGCCCCAAATACCAAAGAAAGGTTTCTCTGGCATATCAACAGTAACAATAGCAGTATAACTATTTTGAGAGCCGTCTTCAGCAATTACTGTATAGGTTACAGGTTGGCTGAAATCTTGAGGCATTCCTGAAGCAGGATTAACCGTTGCTTTATCGGAAACCGAAATGATCGGCACTAAATTCGTGACATCTGTACCAAAAGGCACTGTTGCAATAATAATTCGGTCTTCAATCGATGCCTCGATATTAGGAGAAATGAACTTAAATGATAGGATTTCTTTTTCGCTGCTTTTCTTCTGGCAACTTGACAATGCCATCAAGATTGTCATGATGATTAAAGAGATACTTACTTTTTTCATGGTATTATTGTATTATTGTTTTGAATTTTTAATTCTGCTGCAAATATAATGATATTTGCTAATAGATCACGATTCTAATATTTTTTCTCATTCATTGCCATAGCTCTACGCTTCGAGTCTTCCATCACCTCCAAAGCCTGCTGCTGCAAGAACTTTTCTTCCTCAGTTTCAGGCGTAAGCGTGATGCCATGAGGACGGGAATGGTGGTTCTCGTCCAAATAGGAGAAGGTTGCGAAGCCATCGGCGGCGACTTTTTCGGGTTCGCGGCTGCGGTACATTTTCGTGTAAACGGTCAAAGTGCTGCGACCCACGGAGATGACTTTGCTCTCGAAAGTGACAATGTCGCCGGCAAAAATCGGGAACTTGAAGTCGATGCCGTGGAGGACGAGAAGAACGGTGTCTTTCGTATCAACATATTGCGCCACAGCGAAATAGGAGCTTTCTAAGAAATACTCCGAGCAACGACCTGCGAAGAAAGTCTGGTGGTGGTTGAGGTCGGCGAGTTTGATCAGTCTTTGGGAATAGGTTGCTTTCATATTAATTCGGAATTAGGAATGATGAATGCGGAATATCGCGATGCGCTACTGGGCTTCGCCCCAATTCCGCATTCCGTATTCTGCATTCCGCATTTATTTCTATTTTCAGTCCATCGTAGGCGAGCATCATGCCTTCGGGCAGCTCTCGATTGACTTCATCGGCGAGGCCCATGCTGTGGCTGCAATGCGTGAACCAAGTCTTTTTCGCGCCCACTTTTCGGGAAATTTCGATTGCCTCGTCCAAAGTGAGATGCGAGTAGTGTTTCTTCTTTTGCAGAGCCTCAATAATCAGGTATTCAACACCTTGCAGCTTTATAATTGCCTCTTCGGAAATCTCGCTCAGGTCGGTGACGTAGGCAAAGTTGCCGATGCGGAAGGCATAGCAAGTCAGGGTGAAATGCTTTAATTTAATAGGTATGATGTGCAGGTCGCCGAGGTCGAAGGGCGTTTCGTCGAGGCGGCGGATGTCGTAAGTCGGGGCACCCGGATAAGGATGCTCATCAAAGGCGTATGAATACTCCCGCTTGATTTCGGGCAACGCGGTATCGGCCACATAGAGCGTCATAGGCTTTTTCTGCATGAAAATATAGGGGCGCAAATCGTCGAGGCCGCCGATGTGGTCTTTATGCTCATGAGAGATAATCACCGCATCAAGTTTGGTGACGTTTTCGCGCAACATCTGTTGGCGGAAGTCAGGGCCGGCATCCACGGCCACAGTCACCTCTTCGGTCTGAATCAGAATCGAGGTGCGCAGCCGCTTGTCGCGTGGGTCTTTGCTTTGGCACACGGGACAAGTGCAGCCGATGACCGGAACACCTTGCGAAGTTCCACTACCTAAAACAGTGACAATCATACTTTTATCATTTTTTCACGTCCATAAACGCCTCACCGAAATTCAAGCGCAAAATTAGCGATTTTAAACAAAAAAACATGCTATTTCATGGAATTTGCCTACATTTGCGGCATGAATTTTTCATCCTACCTCAGAAATAGGGCTTTAAGACGCGCTTTGGAGCAATTTCTCGCCGAAAAACCTACGGCAAAAATGCCTAATCTTCAGCGGGTTACTTCCATTTTGATTATTTTGGACGAAGGCGACAAAAGCATAGTGAAGAACATCGAAAGCAGCGCGAAAAGTCTGTTTGGCGCAAGTCGTTGCGGGTTTGTCATCCTTTGCAACCAAATGTCGGAAACCATCCTGCAAAGCGACCTCTACACCGAGATCACGCCCAAGGATTTTGGCTTTATGAGCGTGCTGAAACCCGACAAGCACGAATTCATCAAGAAGCTGCCTTTCAGCACAATGCTTATCAACATGGCGGCAAAAAACGCCGAAATCAGCGACTATCTTTGCACCCTACCGAAGTCGGATTTCAGGATTTGTTTCCACGAGAGCAAAAATCAACCTATCTACGACTTGATCATCCAAAACCCGCGAGCCACCGACCCTGTTTCCAACATCCATGTCCTGCACAACTACCTGAAAGCTTTGTCGGGTTCAACAACTTAAAACTCTGATTGAAAATGAAATACAACCCTTTTAAAGGCACGGGCATTGCCCTTGTCACTCCTTTTAAAACCGACTGTTCAGTTGATGTTGAGGCTTTAATCAACATCGTGAACCATGTCATCGCCAACGGCGCGGATTTTTTGGTCGTTTTGGGCACCACTTCCGAAGCCCCTACCCTTTCGGCAGACGAAAAGCAATTGGTAATCAACACGATATTGGAAGCCAATGAGGGTCGCTTGCCCGTCATGCTCGGCATGGGCGGCAACAACACGCAGGCCGTCATCGAAGCCGTTAAAAACCAAGATTTTAAGGGCATCCAAGGCATCTTGAGCGTCGTACCTTATTATAATAAGCCCAACCAGCGCGGCATGAAAGCCCATTTCGAGGCCATCGCCGATGCGAGTCCTGTGCCCGTAGTGGTTTACAACGTGCCGGGGCGCGTGGGCGTGAACTTGCAAGCCGCAACCTGTGTGGAATTGGCCCAGCATCCCAACATCATCGCCGTGAAGGAGGCTTCGGGCAACTTGCAGCAAATCATGGAGATATTTCGCGACAAGCCCGCTGATTTCGATGTGCTTTCCGGCGACGACGGCATCACCCAACCCTTGTTGGCACTCGGCGCAACAGGCGTGATTTCGGTGGCCGCCAATGCCTACACGAATCAGTTCAGCCGAATGATGAAAGCACAAAATGAAGGCCGCATCGAAGAAGCATTGCGCCTGCATTACGCCATGCTCCGTATGAACCAACTGATTTTTGCCGACGGCAACCCCGCAGGAATCAAGTGCCTGATGAGCCATATCGGGCTGTGCGAGAATGTGTTGCGTTTGCCTTTGATTCCCGTTAATGAAAAAGTGGAAAACGACATTACCAACGAATGGAAAACCTTAAAGAACGCATAATCAGGGATTTGAAATCTTGAAATTTGAAATAACAATAATAAAATGAAGAGTTTACGCTATTTAATGCTGATTTTGGCCGCAGTGGTTTGCGGCAACATTTTTGCCCAAAAGAGCCAACAAGAACTGAACCAGCTCATGCAAGAGCGCAATGAGTATTATTTCACCTTCAACCTGAGCGGCAACGATGACCTGAACGCCATTGCCCAAACCATTTCGGTTGACCGCATTGATGGTCAAGTGGTTACGGCATACGCCAACAACAAGGAATTTGCCGATTTCCAACAACTTGGCTATGAAACGACGCTGCAAACGCCGCCTTCGCTGATGGAGAAAGTCGCAATGTGGGACGGCAGCAACCGCGCCGAATATGATTGGGACAGTTACCCGACCTACACGGCCTACGAGGAAATGATGTTCCAATTTGCCACCGACCACCCTGACAAGTGCGAAATCATCACCCTTGGCACGCTGCCCAGTGGTCGCAAAATTATGATTGCCCACCTCAACAACGGTTCGGGCGAAGGCAAGCCGAAGTTCCTCTACACCAGCACCATCCACGGCGACGAAACCACAGGCTGGATTTTGATGCTTCGCTTGATTGACTATTTGCTTGAAAATCCTGATGAGCCTGAAGTTCAAACCATTATGGAGAACATCGACCTCTATATTGGCCCTAATACCAACCCTGACGGAACTTATCACGCAGGCAACAACAACGTGAACGGAGCCACCCGCTACAACGCCAACGGTGTTGATATGAACCGCAACTATGCCGACCCCAATGGTGGTCCACACCCCGATGGCAATCCCTACCAAACTGAAACAGAATGGTTTATGCAGTTTGCCGAAGAAAACGTTTTTGTGATGGGTGCCAACTATCACGGCGGTGCCGAGGTGATGAACTACCCCTGGGACAACACCTACACGCTCCATCCTGATGATGCTTGGTATCAACTCATCAGCCACGAGTATGCCGACCTCACCCACGAAGTGAACCCCAATTACATGAACGACTTCAACAACGGCATCACCAATGGCGCTCAATGGTATATGATTGGCGGAGGCCGCCAAGATTATATGAACGGCTATGCGCAATGCCGCGAACTCACGATTGAGTGCTCGAACACCAAACTGCCCAACGGCAACCAATTGCCCAACTTTTGGAACATCAACAAAAATTCCATCTTCGCTTTTATGAACCAATGCCTTTACGGCATCCACGGCACAGTGACTGATGCTTCGACAGGCGAGCCCATAGAGGCCACGATCACCATTTCGGGACACGACAATACGTTTTCAGTAGTGGAGAGCCATCTGCCGGCGGGCGACTTCCACCGCCCCATCAAGGGAGGCACCTACACCGTGAACTTCATCGCCGATGGCTATCGTCCCCATCAGGAAACCGTCACTGTTGCTGATTATGAAACTGTCAATCTGAACGTTGCACTCGAAGCCGGCGCAGGCATCCTTCCTGATTTCTCTGTTTCGAGGACGATGGTGCCGTTGAGTGGACATGTCAACTTCACCGACCAGTCGTTTGGCGACATTGTTTCGTGGCACTGGACCTTTGAAGGAGCCGGTTCATCGACGCAACAGAACCCGACGAATGTTTCATACGACATGGTTGGCGATTTCGACGTGACCCTCACCGTGACCGACAGCAACGGCAATACCGAAACCCTCACACGCGACAATTACATCCATGTGCGCGAAGCCTACATGATGCAAGACGGTACCTTCGAAACTTGCAGGGCATTCTTCTACGCTTCTGCTTACACCGGTTACCACAGCAACGAGGACTACACCATGACTTTCCTTCCCGATACCCCAGGCAACAAAATCAGCGTCAACTTCCTAAGTTTCAGCACTGAAGCCAACTACGACTGGCTTGAAATCTATGATGGCAGTTCCACCGATGCGCCTTTCATCAACAGTTATTCAGGCAATGACGAAATCGGCATAGTGACCGCCACCAACGAAGAAGGCGCACTCACTTTCCATTTCACTTCCGACTATTCTACCACGTCGAGCGGCTGGGAGGCCTTGGTCGACTGCGTCGGTTCATACGAGCCTATGGTTATTGACGTCACCGCCAATCCGGAAGTCATCAACGAAGGCGAAAGCAGCCAACTCACGGCAACTGTAACGGGTGGCGCAGGCAACTACACTTTCCGTTGGGAACCCGTCGAAACCCTCGACTATCCCACCAGTTGTTGCCCCATAGCCACACCCACCGAGCATGAAACCATTTACAAAGTGGAAGTGACTGACGGAGAAGGCAATACGGCTTCTGGCGAAGTGACCGTAACCATCAGGAATGTCGGCATGGATGAAAACACCATGAGTGCCTTGAAGGTTTATCCCAACCCAAACAATGGCCTGTTCACCATTGAAGGCAATGCTAATTATCAACTCATCAACAACCTTGGCCAAGTCGTGCTTTCAGGTGTTTGCGAAGGCAAGTGCCAAATCGATGCACAAGGTTTGAAACAAGGCGTTTATTTCCTCCGCCTTAACGGTGAAAACGACTGTAGGACAGAAAAAATCATCATCGAATAAGGTTCAAAATGAAGCATTTGCAAAATCTCATCCTGATTCTTGCCGTGACGGTTTGCGGCAACCTTTTGGCCCAAAACAGCCAAAAGGATTTGGAGCAACTTATGCGTAGCCGTAGAGAGTATTTCTTCACCCTCACGGTTGACCAACCTTCTGAAATCCAAGCCATCAGCGACCTTTGCTCCGTTGACGGCACCGATGGCCGAACCGTGGTGTGTTTTGCCAACCAAAACGAGTATGAGATTTTGCTCGAAAAAGGCTATCAGCCTCATTTGCAAAATCCACCATCGTTGCTCGAAACACCCATCATGTGGGACGGAAGCCACCGCGAGGCATACGATTGGGACGCTTACCCGACCTACGAAGCCTACGAAAACATGATGCAGCAATTTGCCGCCGAGCATCCCGACCGTTGCACCTATTTCGAACTTGGCACTTTGGCCAGCGGGCGCAAACTTATGTTTTGCCGCATCAACAACGGGCAACCCAACGGCAAGCCGAAGTTCCTCTACACCTCAACCATGCACGGCAACGAAACGACAGGCTTTATGCTGATGCTCCGCCTAATCGACGAACTTTGTTCGAGCAATGACGACCGTATTTTGAACTTAGTCAACAACTTGGACATCTTCATCTGCCCAAACACCAACCCCGACGGCACCTATTACGGCGGCAACCAAAGCGTATCTGGCGCCCGCCGCAACAATGCCAACGACCTCGACCTCAACCGCCACTATCCCGATTTCGACAAAGGTCCGCACCCCGACAACGAATGGTGCTATCAGGATGAAACCCAATGGCTGATGAACCTTGCACGTGACCATAAATTTACGATGGCCGCCAATTTCCATACGGGTTCGGAGGTGTTGAACTACCCTTGGGACACCCATCCCGCGCTCCACGCCGACGATGAATGGTGGAAATTGGTCTGCCACGAATACGCCGACCAATGCCACGAGTGGGACACCTCTTATATGAATATGCCTCATCAGAATGCAGACAACGGCATCATCAACGGCTATGTGTGGTACACCATTTCGGGCAGCCGACAGGACTACATGAACTACTACGCCCAATGCCGCGAAGTGACGATTGAATGTTCCAACACATACCTGCCCAATGCCACAACAATGCCGATGTACTGGAACTACAATCATAACAGCATGTTAAGTTACATGGAGCAGTGCCTCAACGGGATACACGGCACCATCACCGATGCCGCAACAGGCGAGGCGATTGAAGCCACCGTTTTCATTGCGGGACACGACCAACGCGGCTCTCATGTCAATTCGCAGTTGCCAGCGGGCGACTATCACCGTCCCATCAAAGGTGGCACTTACGCCATCACTTATTCCGCTTACGGCTATGAGCCACAGACCATTACCGTGAGCGTAAACGACAATGAAGCCGTTAATCAGGATGTGCAACTGACACCTATCCCCAACACACCTTTATCCGCCTATTTTGTGGCTGAAAGAGAGGTGGTTACGGTGGGTTCGCCCGTCTGGTTCAATGAATTTAGTCAAGGTCGGCACATCGTCAGTTGGGAGTGGCGGTTTGAAGGAGGAACACCCTCCACCTCCACCGAGCGCAATCCCACAGTCATTTATGACGCACCTGGGAAGTTCGATGTTTCGCTGACCGTCACCGATGCCGATGGACAAGCCAGCACCAACACCAAGAGCGAATTCATCGATGTTTACCATGCCATCCCCATCCAAGACGGCAATGTGACTGTGACCGACTGCCGAGGCCTCTTTCTCCCTTCGGGCAGCGACTGCGGGCATTACGGCAACGACGAAAGTCACAAAATGACCCTCTACCCTGACGGCAACGAGCGAAAAATCATTTTGGATTTCCTCGATTTCAAGACCCAACCCAACACCGATGTCCTCACCATCTACGACGGCACCTCCACCGATGCCCCGCTCATCGGCAGTTATTCAGGCTCGGTCTTGCCCGGCTGCATCACGGCCAGCAACCCAGAAGGCGCACTCACAATCACTTTTGTTTCAAACACTTATAGCAATTATTTAGGGTGGATTGCAACGGTGACTTGCACAAGTGGCGTGTCGGTAGACGAAAACCTGACGGAGAGCATGAAAATCTATCCCAATCCGGCACAAAACAGTTTCACCATCGAGGCTGATGGCGAAATCCAGTATTCCGTTTACAACACTCTCGGCCAAGTCGTGCTTGCAGGCAAATTCACGGACAAAGCCCAAATCGATGCCCAATCCTTGCGGCAAGGCGTGTATTTCCTTCAACTGAAAGGCACAAACGGGAACTGGGTTGAAAAACTCATCGTTGAAAAATAAAAACAAAAACACCTCGTTATTAACGCAAAAATGAGTAATTTTGCAGCCCGATGAAAAACAGGATTTTGATATTGGCCGTTATGGGGTTGGCAGCCCTCGCCTCTTGCAACGACTTCAACCGTTTGGTGAAAAGCACCGACAACGAAATGAAGTACGAGGTGGCGATGGACTATTATGAACGCGGCGACTACAACCACGCCCTGCAACTGTTCGACCTGCTGCAAGCCTCGTTCCGCAACACGCCCCGTGGCGAAAACATCACTTATCGCACGGCGCAATGCTACTATATGCAGCACGACTACGAAATCGCGGGCTACTATTACAACCGTTTCCTCCAAGTCTACCCCTTCTCAAAGGATGCAGAAAAGGCCGCCTACATGAGCGCCTATTGCAGTTACATGGATTCGCCCGAGTCGGGATTGGACCAAACCAACACCCACAACGCCATCAAGCAATTGAAAGGCTTCATCGAGCGTTATCCCAAAAGCGACAGCCTCGACCGCGCCAATTACCTTTTGGCCGACCTCAACAACAAATTGGAAGAGAAAGACTACAACATTTGCAGGCTGTTCTACCGCATGGAAAACTACAGCGCTGCCATCACCTCTTTTGAGAACATGCTGAAGAAATACCCCAACACTCCGCACCGCGAGGAAATCCTGTTCGACATGGCCAAGACCTACTACGACTTTGCCGAAAACAGCATCGCCGAAAAGCAGCGCGAGCGTTACGAGTCGTGCATCGAGCAATGCAACACCCTCTCGTATCTCTATCCCGAAAGCAAGTATTTGCAGGAAGTGAGCGGCATTGCAACCAAAGCAAGAAAGAAATTAGAAAACATCAAATAACCATGGATTTCAAGAAAATCAAGACAGAAACGACGGTTGTCACCCGTCAGAAAGACCAGTTCTACAAAGGCACAGGCAACATTTACGAAACCGTTGCCATCCTCTCCATCAGGGCCAACCAGATTGCCTCTGAGATGAAGGCGGAACTCAACGAAAAAATCGAGTCGTTTGCCTCGGCATCCAACGACAGCCTCGAAGAAGTGTTCGAGAACAAGGAACAAATCGAAATCGCCAAGTTCTACGAGCGTCTTCCCAAACCCACCCTGATTGCCATCCACGAATTTTTGAACGACCAGATTTACTTCCGCAATCCTGCCAAGGAAACCGCCGAAGCCTTCTGATTTTCAAACAACTAAAAGGGAGCCGCCATGAAAAAAGCCTTATCAATACTTACGATTCTTGTTGGCCTGCTGACGGTCAACACCTTGCGGGCGCAAGAGTTGCAATGCGAAGTGCGCGTCAGTTCCAACAAGATACAAGGTAGCGACAGGACCATCTACCAGAATCTGCAAAACTCCCTTCACGAATTCATCAACAACACGAAATTCACGGAAATCAACTTCAGGCAAGCGGAGAAAATCGAGTGTTCGATGCTGGTGGACGTGACCAGTCGGGAGGGCAACTACTTTACTGCCGAAATCAGCCTCGCGCTGCGCCGCCCTGTCTTCAAGTCGAACTACAGCACACCGTTGTTCAACTACATCGACAGACGATTTTACTTCGAGTATATGGACGGCCAGCCCCTCGACTTCAACCCGAACTCCTTCATTTCCAACCTCACAAGCACCATAGGCTTTTATGTCTATGTCTTCCTCGGGTTGGACTTCGATTCCTTCTCACCCAACGGTGGCGACCCGTTCTTTGCCATCGCCGAGAACATCGCCAACACTGCTCCGCAAGAGGCTGATTCGGAAAATGGCTGGAGTTCGTCGGGACGCAACAACCGCCACGCCATCATCAGCGACATCAACAACCAGAGTTACCAACCGCTGCGCCAATTCCTTTACGAATACCATCGTCACGGCCTCGACATAATGGCGGATAATCCTGAGCAAGGCCGCGAAGCCATCTTGGGCAGCCTCGGCAACCTGCAATCGGTGTATGAGCGCAACTCCATGTGCTATTTCCTGCAACTGATTGTTGAAAGCAAGCGCGACGAAATCATCCAAGTCTTTTCGCAAGGCGATATGAAGTTCCGCACCGAAGCCGCCAACATCATGAAGGCCGTCGACCCCTCGCAATCATCGAGGTATGACGCGATGCTGCAAAACAACGGCAGATAAATTCCCATTCCATGCTCAAGCAACTGCACATCAGTAACTACGCCTTGATAGACAAACTGAATGTCAGTTTCGAAAGCGGTTTCAATGTCATCACGGGCGAAACTGGTGCGGGCAAGTCCATCTTGCTCGGTGCCTTGGGCTTTGCCTTGGGCGACCGTGCCGATACGAATGTGCTTTACGACAAGGACAAGAAATGCGTCGTGGAAGCACAATTTGAACTGAAAGACAACACTTTGCAAGCTCTCTTTGAGGAAAACGACCTCGATTTTGAGACCGATTGCATCTTCCGCCGCGAACTCAGCCCACAGAAGAAAAGCCGCGCTTTCATCAACGACACGCCCGTTGCGTTGCAAGCCATGAAAGAGATTGGCAACCAATTGGTTGACATCCATTCCCAACACGACTCGCTTCTGCTCACCGATGCCGACTTCCAACTCAGACTATTAGACGACATTGCGCAAAACAATTCGTTATTGATTGATTATCAGGCAGAGTATGGCAACTACAACCAACTCAAGCGTTCATTAAGCGACTTGAAGGAGTTGGCAACCAAAAACACCGCCGAAAACGACTACCTGAAATTCCAGTTGAACGAACTCGACAAAGCCGACCTGAAGGAAGGCGAATACACGGAAATCGAGCAGACGCTTAGCGTGATGGAAAACTCGGAGGAAATCAAGACGCTTTTGGTGACTGCCAACTGCCTGATGGAAGACTCGGAAACAGCCATTTTGGGGCAAGTCAATGAACTGTCCTCTACCCTTTCGCGACTAAAGCACCTCTTGCCCGACGCTGAAAGCCTGTTTGAACGCATTGAAAACCTGAAAGTTGAACTAAAAGACATCGCCTATGACCTGCGCCACAAGGAAGATGAGACCCAATTCGACGAGGAACAACTGCAAAACCTTCAGGAACGCTACGACCTCCTCAGCCGCTTGATGATGAAGCACAGGCTCAACGAGTTTGGGGAACTTATCGCTTTGCGGGACAGCCTGAAAGAGAAAGTGAACGCCTTCGAGAACATCGATGAAGCCATCGCACAAGCCGAAAAACATCTGAAAACCAGCGAAAAACAACTTTCAAGCCTTGCCAAAAACCTGCACGTAAAACGTTGTCAGGCTGCTGTTGCCTTTGGCGAAAAAGTTGCCCAATTGGTGCGACAGTTGGCCATGCCTTTCGCCCAATTCCAAGTCAGCGTTGAAAGCCAAGAAACCTACGGCAGCAAGGGCAGCGACGAAATCCGTTTCCTCTTTTCCGCCAACAAGGGTGTGGCTCCCGACGACATCCGTCGTGTGGCCTCGGGCGGCGAGCTTTCGCGCCTGATGCTCTCCATCAAGAGTGCTGTTTCGGACTACAACTACATCCCCACCCTCATCTTCGACGAAATCGACACGGGCGTTTCTGGTGAAGTGGCCGCTAAAATCGGGGGCATCATGCGGCAGATGGGCCATTCGCTGCAACTCATTTCCATCACCCACCTGCCCCAAGTGGCCAGCCAAGCCTTACACCATTATTTCATCTACAAAGACAATAAAGGCGAACGCACGCAGTCGCACATTCGCCTGCTGAATTCCTCAGAACGCACCAATGAAATCGCTAAGATGCTCAGCAACGACACAATCACGCCCGAGGCTTTGCGGGCGGCAGAAGTGTTGCTGGGAAAGTAATGGTAAATCTCTGAAAATCAATCCTCACTCCGCACGGCATTCTTCATAATGCCGATTTTGGAACTCTCCACGAAATTGAGAATGAAATCACGGTCTTCCGATTCGGGAAGGTGTTCACGAATGTATTGCACCGACTGGGTGACATTCATTCCTACGCTGTAAATCACACGATACACATCCTGAATGGCATTGATGCGATCACGCGAAAAACCACGACGCATCAAACCAATGGAATTGACGCCGACATAGCATACCGGATGTCCCGGACCTGTCTTCACATAAGGCGGAATGTCTTTGTTCACCAAGGCTCCGCCCGAAATCATCACATGCGCCCCGATGCGGCAAAACTGGCTCACCGCCGCCAAGCCACCAAAAATGGCCCAATCGTCAACAGTGATATGCCCTGCAAGGGTGGCAGCGTTGGCCATAATGACATGGTCGCCAAGGTAACAGTCATGCGCAACATGGGTAAAAGCCATCAGCAAACAATCTTTGCCGACAACCGTCTTGCCAGAAGCCACCGTACCTTTGTTGACCGTCGCCGACTCGCGCACTGTTGTGCCGTCGCCAATATAGCAATAGGTTTTTTCCCCTTGATATTTAAGGTCTTGCGGAATGGCAGAAATCACCGCTCCAGGGAAAATCTTGCAGTTCTTCCCGATGCGGGCACCGTCCATAATGGTGGCATTGGGACCAATCCAAGTACCAGCACCGATTTCAACGTCTTCGCCAATCCAAGCGAACGCCTCAATCTTCACGTCATCCGCGATGCGGGCATTGGGGTGGATATAAGCTAAAGGCTGGTTCATGCTTAATATAATAAGGTGTGCTTGATTTTCCTTGCGAAGGAAGTGTTGGAGAAATGGCCGGGTTTCACAGCCGTCACCTTGCCCTTGATGGGACGACCGACCAAAGTCAGGTCGCCAATGACATCCAACAACTTATGACGTGCAGGTTCATTCTCGAAATAGAGCTCCACGTTGTTCAAGATACCGCACTCTTTCACCGTCACTTTCGGCTTCTTGAAGAAGGCCGCAATGTGGTCGAGTTCCTCGGCGGAAACATTGCGGTTGACGAACACAATGGCGTTGGTCAAGTCGCCACCTTTGATGAGGTTGCGGCTGATAAGTGTCTCTAATTCATGCAAGAAAACAAAGGTACGGCAAGGCGCAATCTCGTTTTCGAAGTCCTTAAGGTCGGTCAATTTGGCATGTTGCTCATCCAAAACCCTCGTGTTGTACTTCACCTTCACGTCGATTTCAAAATGGTCGCAAGGCTCGATGGTCAACTCAATGCCCAAAACCTCGTTTTTGTAGGAAATCGGTTCCTCGATGACCAAATAATTGCGCGGTGCGTTCTGCTCGACGATACCCGCCTGATGGATGGCATCGACGAAGAACTTGGCACTACCGTCCATGATTGGAGTTTCCTCTACATCAATGTCAATCAACACATTATCAATACCCATACCGCGAAGCGAAGCCAAAACATGTTCGACAGTATAAATCTTCACACCGCCTTTGCCGAGGGTAGTACCTCGGGCGGTATCGATGACATTGTCGACATCTGCTTCGATAATGGGTTGGTTTTCAAGGTCAATTCGACGAAAACGGATTCCAGAATTTACGGGAGCCGGATTAAAGGTGAGGGTGCCGCACTGGCGGGTATGAAGCCCTGCTCCTTTGACACTGACTCTATTTTTGAGCGTACGTTGTTTCTCCATAAAAAATCATATTCGTGGATAATCTCCACAAAAAACGCGCAAAGATAGGAATTATTCTGTCACCCGCAAAAAAAATTCCCTATTGGTGCCTATTTCACCGCTTTTCGGCCTTTAGTTCGGCCAATTCCTTTTCGAGTTTTTCCAACTTTCGGGCCATTTCATCGATATGGCGAAAACGTGCATTGGAAACCAGATATTGGCGCAAAGGCTGTATCGGGGTGCCCATAAACTCCTGATTTTCTTGCTTTATGCTGCCCATAATGCCGCTTTGTCCGCCGAATTTCGAGCCGTCGGCAATGTTGATATGCCCCACGAAACCCGACTGGCCGCCCACCACGCAATTCTTTCCGAGATGCGTGGAGCCGCTCACACCCACTTGAGCCGCCAAAGCCGAATTTTCGCCTACTTCAACATTGTGCGCTAAATGCACCAGATTGTCTAATTTCACGCCTTTGCGGACATGCGTCGAACCCATCGTGGAGCGGTCGATGGTGGTGTTGGCCCCGATTTCCACATTGTCCTCGATTACCACATTGCCCACTTGTGGAATCTTCTCGTAATGGCCGTCGGGCTGCGGCGCAAAACCGAAACCATCCGCGCCAAGCACTGCGCCCGCGTGAAGGATGCAATTCTTCCCGACAACCGTATTCCTATATAATTTCACGCCCGGATACAGCACCGTATTGTCGCCAATGATGCAGCCGTCGCCGACATACACCTGCGGATAAAGTTTCACATTGTTGCCGATTTTGGCGTTTTCGCCCACAAAGGCAAACTCGCCAAGATACAGGTTTTCACCACATTGCGCCGATTTTGAAACAAAAGCCAAGGACGAAACGCCTTGCTTGTTCTGAGTCATCTGGTCGTAAAAGGCCAATAGTTTGGCAAACGAAGCGTATGCATCCGGCACACGAATCAAGGTGGCCTGGATGGGTGCCGTCGCCTCGAAATCGTCGTTCACGATGACGATGCTCGACTGCGTTTCGTAAATATAGTGCGTGTATTTCGGATTGGCCAGAAAACTGATCATGCCAGGCGCACCTTCCTCGATTTTGGCCACATTCCAGACCTCGGCGTTGGGATTGCCTTCCACCTTGCCTTCAAGGATTCCAGCGATTTGGTTAGCGGTGAATTTCATTACAATGTGTGTTTGATACCGTAAAACGGAAAATAAAGACATTTATTGTTTCGGGGACGGCCCTTCGACAGGCTCAGGGGCCTAAGGTCGTTGAGCCTGTCGAAACGCCGACCAACAGGTTAAAGCAGGCGTTCAAAATCGCGTTTCAGGACAGCCACGGCCTGCTCCACCATCGGATTGGGCAAGGCCACGAGGCTCTGCGCCAAGATGGACACATCCTCCTCATCCTTCAGTTGCTCGAAAGTCGTATTGATTTGGTTGACAAGTTCTTCCTTGGCGTTCACCACAGCATTCCAAGTGGAATTGGAAACATACAACTGCTGGGCAAGATTGTGTTCAAACTCCTCGCGCACATTCTGCAAAAGTTGCAGATGAAACGCACCTTTTTCCATTCCCGGCGCATAGACGCGCTTCACTAATTGGGGCAATTGAGCCCTTTCAAGAAAGAGCAAAAACCGCTCGTAGGCCTGCACCTTCAGTGGCATAATAATCTTCAAGGCTTGCACCTTCAGTTCCATTTTGCTACCGTTGCGGAGTTCGGCGTCTTTCATCCGAATCAGTCGGGACAAAAGTATCATCGCGGCGACCATCAGCAGCAGCCCCGCACCCATCAGTGAATAGATAATCCAAGTGTTCATTTTTTTCAGTTTATTATGATAAATAAGATAATGATAACGATTAGCATATTATGAAAGAGTTGCAACAATTTCGGTTACATCTTTGTTGTCCAACTCAAACCATTCTCCTCTCAACCTTTTATATCCGTATGCTTTATGCAGTGCTGACTCAATGGAATCGGCAATAACTCTTGAAGGGAATTTTTTAGCACACAAAAGCACTATTGTCGGTTTTTCACTCTGTAAAGTTCTTTCTCTATATTCAGGTTTGTTTGAAATGCCTATTTTATAAAAACTATTTGATTCATCTTTCATTAGATACACAAAACAAGAAGAGTCTTTCGATTCTTTATTAGATTCGTTTGTATGATGTATTACATGTTCGTTTAAAGAAGAAAATCTTTCGATACTCACCCCACATTCACCTAATGCTTTAATGTATTTTTGGAAATATAGTTTAAAGGAAAGAGTAACCGTCTCATTTTTTGGTTTCAAATCAAGGCTTTCATCGCCATTAAGGAACTCAAAACGAATTCTTATCAACGATTTCGATGAGAACGAAACCATGTCTTGAGGAAGCAATGAAAACGAAATTTGTTTATAGTTTATTTTATCGGTATTAGATTCTTTCGCTCTCAATTGAACATTTATACATTGATTGTCTTCAAACAAAAAAAGAAGTCTGTCACCTCTATCAAATTTATGTGCAGAGAAGTCCTTTTTGTGGTACTTCATTACGAATTGTTCTTTGGAATTCTGTAGAATAATATAAGGGTAAGTTTCCGCACCATCAAAACACAATTCATACCAGTTTTTCCATACTATTCGTTTTTCACCAGTGAACACATCGTCTGTAACAAGATAACTGAACTTGCTTTCTACGAAATGTTCCACCTCCTTTTGGAGGCATTCTGATATTTCTTGGTTTGACTCGAATGATTTGCATAAGGTAATGTCATCATCGTAAAAGAACTTTTGATTAAACAGAAGGTTGTCTATCTTTGGAAACAAATAATAATTATCTTGAGGTGTGATTAACTGAATTTGATATTGAAATCTCTGATAATCACGCGTATCTGTTATTTGACAGTTTTTAGGAGCAGAAGTTATTGGAGCAGAAATTGTTTTTTTAGAAAGCGAAAGGATACCTATGACATCGCCTTTATGTAGTTCAACAATAAATCCATCATACACAGACAAGTATTTTGCGTGAAGTAATGAATCTGCTATATTTGTATTGATAATCATCACAGCATTATATGCGCTAAAATCGGCATTGTTTCTATTCAGTTTAACTAAATCCGACTCAAAAATGAATTCTTTTAACTTATGCGTTCTCATATTTATTTATAGCAACTTAAAACCTAATGGTGCAAAAATACAACAAATTCACTATTTCAAGTTTCTCCTGTTTTCCTTATTCATCTTTTCCTGACATTTTTTCGTACATTTTATCGGACAACTTCCCAATCAAAAGAGATTTCCCAGTCTCTATATTTTTCTATTTGTTCACGGGGAACAAAATCTATCAGTGTATATTCTTTCATTGATAACAACTATATTATAACAAATGCGTATAATAAGTAACTGTTCAAAATTAAACTGCATTATTCTTTGACTTCGGGACTTCGGGACACGGGACTTCGGGTATTTGTTCGACTCGCAGTCCCGCAGTCTCGGAGTCTCGCAGTCTATTATGTAAACTAAATTTGCTCATCTACTTATCATCTGAAATGGGCTTTCACGAAGTCATACCAACTGCCGAAGGTAGCAATGTGCCCGGTAATTTTATAGCGACTAATCAATTGTTGTAAATAGGCTTGCTTCTGCACGACAATTGTATTGTTTTTCGAATAGGTCATGTTCCTTTCCTCTAACATCCTTTTCAGATAGCGAAGATGAAACTTTGCCGTGGTTGCAAATTTGTTTTCATCCATGTTTCCCATCTCTTCGGGATTGTCATGACCCACATTGTAATACTTGATATATTCCAAATATTCAGCATTTTGCGGATTGTCTTTGAATACATTCTGATTGCCCAAAAACCATGTTTCCATGCAAACTTTATGTTCAAACACTATCAAGTCGGCATCTTGCAAGGCAACATTGTTCGATTGTAACTCCTTATTTATCTGCCCAAGAATATATTCCCGGGTCTCCTCTTCCGTATCCAGGCAGACCAACAGATAATCGTATCGCGACTCGCCTTTGCTATTGATGGAATTGATGTCCAAAACGGCGTTTTTTACATGCGTATAGATGGATGGGATACCACCGCCGCTGAAAATGTAGTAGTTGTTCTCGCCTACATTCCAAGCGTTTTCAATGCGCGTATAGGTCGGTGCCAGGATGGAAAGCCATGCTGGATAAACTGACATTTCAGTCTGATCGCCTTCAACTACAATATAGAAGTTCATCTTGCCTGTTAGTTTCTGGTTCCAGTCTTGTATTCACGTGTTTGAAGCAACTGCATAAACGCCTCATGCTTCGAATGTTCACCGATATGAAGTTCATCGGCGGTGTGAACTTGCACATCGCTTCCATTGCGCGTAAGAATCTTCCAATCTTTGACAGGTATGGCATTGATGATATAAGGATGGTGGCTGGTCATCACTACTTGGATATTGGCTTCGGGTTCCATGATAAGGTCGGCCAATTCGTTGATACAGTTCACGCCCAAACCGTTCTCAAACTCGTCAATCATAATCACATCGCCGTCATTAGCCATGACCATTGCTGTGATTTGCAGCAATGTACGAAACATTCCAGAAGAAATATCAAAGTGTTCAATCCAAGGCTCAACACCCTTCTCCTTAATCCTTGCAACTACGGTGAAAAAATCATCAAATGCTTTGGATAGCAACACATCAATTTGTTCCACGTTAGGGAAAATACTTTGGAACGCCTGACAGATTAAATCAAACTCTTTCAACTTGTTCACACGAAGAAAATACAATTTCTCCAATGGAGAGATGTTGCTCATTTGTTTTATCTGCATTGCATCAAATGTCATATTCTTATACATCGAAGCCATAGGAGCAAACCGGAGAGAACTGTCTGCCACTTCCAAAGCATAACACTGTTTAAAACCGTCATAAATGGGTTTTATGGAAGACTCCTCCTTTAAAAGTTCAACTACGCTTTTGGCATTATCCAATTTAACCAAATCATTGCCTTTATAGCGAATTCCGTCAGATGAGCGCATTATCATTTCTTCCCCATTATCTAAAACCATTTCTCTCACAATAGGTGCCTCATCATTACCAACTTCCATATCTCTCATCAGAGGCTGGTTTACTTCGATAATTGCAAACTCGCCTTCCCACACATAGTTTCTTCCATTCTGTTCAAACTCAATCTCCCACTCAAATCCATTAAAGGATTCGCCTCTTGCAACACGAGTCAGCATCCTTATGATATTTAGAATTTTGGTTTTGCCCACACCCGATGCGCCCACCAAAAGTGTAAGCATAGGATTGAACTGCATGTTCTCCACGTTCCATCCCGTCCGTTTGTTTCTTGCGCTTATTGACTTGAATTTCATATTATATTGGTGTTTACAATTTGCAAAAATACAGATTATTTCAATTATTTGTTATTATGCAAAGCATTTTATCGAATCAACACACGCTGCCGCGATTTTCCAACCAACATTCCTTCTACCAACTTTTCAATATTTTCTACAAAGGTTTCTTGGTTTTCTACCAATGTTCTTGGATTTTCTACCAAGTTTTCTGGCATTTCTACCAACTTTTCATCTTCATTATTGACCATTTTCTGGGTGCTTTCTTCGGTTTTCTCCGAACCTTCCTCCAAAAACTCCAAATCAGTATCCCTCCAAATGATGGTCTTGAAATCGCCCGCGTTGTCATCACTGACAAAGTCAATCACGGCATCCTCTTTCAGCACCTCTCTCTCAATTCATCCGCTGTCATAATACACTAACTGTTAAAAGTCTGCAAAGTTACAAATAAATCGGCATTTTCCATCAGGCCTCACAATTTCCCTGCAATTTGCCCACAAAAAACAAATGCCCCTGCAAAAGTTATGCAGAGGCATTTCTGTCGATGGTTCGGACTCAGAAATTCCTCACTCCGCGAATGATTTTCCGGTCGTCCTTGTTGCCGTTGTAACTTTCGTCTTTGTGGTAAAACTTGCCGGAAGAATCCATGCTCCAAGCGTTGCAGATGGAGTATTCTGTCGACGACCAAAACTCCCAATCTTCTTCAGTTGAGAAGGGCGTGCCATCCACCGCAGAGAGGCTTTCATTCACCTTGTCAAGGTTGGCATAGAGGTACTTCAACTGACCCAAGGCTGGAAGATACCAACCGTTTTCGAAGTCAAGGAAATCAAAAGCAGGGAACGGTATGTCGTATCCACCTTCCAAAATGGTTTTGGTGTTGTTATAGCCATCAAGGTCATTCTTGGCTTGCAGTTTGTTCATACGGTTGCGCAACGGCGTGTCAACACTATTGGGTCCCCATTGGTACTTGCCCAAGTCATTCAAGCCCACAGCCCAGCCATGCTGCCGCGAGCCATCCACATGGAACACCACGCCGATGGGGGTATGTCCTGAAACCGCAAAACTACTGGGGCTGACAACGACATTGCCTTCGCAAAGAATGTCGCCCACGTGAACTTGAGCCTTCACAAATGGCGCTGCAACCATAATCAGGAGCGCCGTCATCAAATGTCTTGCTATTTTACGCATAACTTCAATTTTTTCCCTTTGGCACATCAAATATTGAACCAAATCTGTTTCAATCAGGCGACAAAAATAGAAAAAATCGACATACGAAACGAACAAACGACAAAAAAAAGCGAGAAGCCTGGCTTTTGAAGCAAAAAAAGGCCTACCTTTGCCCATTCAATTCAACAAACAACGATTAAACATTTAAACATAAATCATGAGTGAAATCATCCTTTCCAACAGAGTTTTGAACATGGCTGAATCGGCAACTTTAGCCATGACCAACAAGAGCCGTGAACTGAAAGCCCAAGGCATCGACGTCATCAGCCTGAGCATCGGCGAGCCCGACTTCAACACGCCCGAATCGGCCAAGCAAGCCGGTGTGGACGCCATCAACAACAACGACACGCACTACCCGCCCGTGCCCGGCACGCCCGCGCTGCGCAAGGCCATCGCCAACAAACTGAAACGCGATAACGGCCTCGACTACAAGGAAACCGACATCCTCGTTTCCAACGGTGCCAAGCAGGCCATCAACAACGCACTTTTGGCCATCGTCAACGACGGCGACGAGGTCATCATCCCCGCCCCGTTCTGGGTCTCCTACCCCGAAATGGTAAAATTGGCTGGCGGCGTGCCCGTCATCGTCAAGAGCGACATCGCACACGAATTCAAAATCACCGCCGAGCAACTCGAAAAGGCCATCACGCCCAAGACCAAAGTGTTCATGATCAACACGCCTTGCAACCCCAGCGGCAGCGTGTTCACCAAGGCCGAACTGACCGCCATCGCCGAAGTCTTGAAGAAATATCCCCAAATCATCATCATCTCCGACGAGATTTATGAGTTCATCCAATACGAGCAGAAGCACGAGAGCATGGGCCAGTTCGATTTCCTGAAAGACCGCCTCGTCCTCGTCAACGGCGTGGCCAAGGGCTATGCCATGACAGGTTGGCGCATCGGCTACATCGCCGCACCCCAAGCCATCGTGAAAGCCACCAACAAGATCCAAGGCCAAATCACCTCCGGCATTTGCACCATCGCGCAAGCCGCCGCAGCCAAGGCCATGGAACTCAGCCCCGAGAACTCAACGGAAATCCAAGAAATGCTGAAGGCCTTCCGCCACCGCCGTGACACTTTCGTGAAGTTGCTGAACGAGATTCCGGGCGTGAAGTGCAACACTCCCGCCGGTGCGTTCTATGTGTTCCCTGAAATGAAGTCGTTCTACGGCAAGACCGACGGCGAGACCACCATCAAGGGCAGCGACGACCTCTGCATGTGGCTGCTCTACAATGCCCATGTGGCCTGCGTGGCCGGCAACGCTTTCGGCAACGACGACTGTATCCGCCTGTCGTATGCCACGAGCGAGGACAAACTCATCGAGGCCGTGAAGCGCATCAAAGCTGCATTGGCAAAGTTACACTGATTTTATAAATGCGGAATTATGAATGCGGAATACGGAATAGGGCAAAGCCCAGCGTTGCATCGCGACATTCCTAATTCCGCATTCTGCATTCCGCATTAAAAACCCGACACCATGATCATCCTCTCCACCGAACCGATTCTTCCCATCTTCAACCAAGCCATCGCCGACTATCATAAGTTTGACGACGTGAATCATCCTTGCCAAAACCCTTACGAAAGGCTGACTATCGAATGGTATCTTTATAATAAGGTGTGGATTGACACGGTGCAATGGCACTTGGAAGACCTCATCCGCGACCCGAACATTGACCCTGTGGAGGCTTTGGCCTTAAAGCGCCGCATCGACAAGTCGAACCAAGACAGGACAGACATCGTGGAGATGATTGACGGTTACTATCTTCTTCTTTTCCAACGTGTTGAACCGAAAGCCAACGCCACGCTCAACACGGAAAGTCCCGCTTGGGCCATCGATAGGCTTTCGATTCTTCAGTTGAAGATTTACCACATGAAGGCCGAAGTGGAACGCACCGACGTGAGCGAGGAACACAAGGCAAAGTGCGAGGAAAAACTGCGCGTTTTACAAGAGCAAAACACCGACCTTTGCACCGCCATCGACCAATTGATGGAGTGCTACAAATCTGGCGAAAAGGTGATGAAGGTCTACAAGCAGATGAAGATGTATAACGACCCCGCATTGAACCCAGTGCTCTACGGGCAAAAATGAAAAAACTCCTCATCATACGGTTTTCTGCTTTGGGCGACATCGCTATGACCGTGCCTATCGTCTACGATTTGGCTGTGCAATACCCTGAATTGGAGATTACTATGTTGAGCCGCGAAATGGCGAGACCTTTGTTTGAACGTTTGCCCAACAATGTTCATTTCTTCGCCGCCGACCTCAGCGGGAGGCACAAAGGATTGTTTGGCCTGAACCGACTTTTGCGCGACATTCAATTCAAAGACTTTGACTATATCGCTGACTTCCATGATGTTTTGCGTACACAATGGTTGAGGTTTGTCTGCCGCTTGTTCGGAAAAAAAGTCGCCAAAATCGACAAAGGACGCAAAGGGAAAAAGGCTTTGACCCGACAGAAAAACAAGGTCTTCGAGCAACAGACCACTTCTTTTGAGCGGTATGCCAAAGTGTTGGAACAGTTGGGTTTCTCAATCGAACCGCAATTTGTGAAACTGGATTATTCTGCTTTTTGCGGGACGCAAAAAGCGACCAATGAAACTTGGATTGGCATTGCGCCGTTTGCCAAACATCCTGCCAAAGTCTATCCAATGGAAAAGATGGAGGAAGTCATCAAGGCCTTGAGCGAGAGGGAAAACACAAGCGTTTTTCTTTTCGGTGGCGGCAAAGAGGAGAAACGGAAGATTGCGGAACTTTGCGCCAAATACCCGAATGTGCAAGCCGCCAAAACCTCTCAAGGTTTGAAAGGCGAACTTGCGCTGATGGGCCAATTGGACGTGATGCTTTCGATGGACTCGGCCAACATGCACTTGGCTTCGTTGGTCGGGACGAGGGTGGTTTCCATTTGGGGCGGAACGCATCCCTTCGCCGGATTCTTGGGATGGAACCAAAAACCAGCCGATTGCATCCAACTCGATTTGCCCTGCCGGCCTTGCTCTGTTTATGGGAACAAGCCTTGCCTTAGAGGCGATTATGCCTGCTTGAACGGCATTGCGCCTAAACAAATCATTGAGAAACTTTGATTTCCTTTTCCAAGTCTGGCATCAGGCGTCGGACGACTTTCCTGTCATAGAAAAAGCGTCCGGCAATGACGCGCACAACCGTATAGGCCGGAATGGCGGCCAACATGCCAAGTATGCCACCTATGTGTCCAGCCATAAGCATTACAATGAAAATCTCAAGCGGAGTAGACTGGATACTGGTGGAATAAATGACTGGTTGCAGGACGAAATTGTCGACAAGTTGCACTCCGAGCATAATAGCCAACACAATGAGGGCAAAAATCCAAATGTTGACATCCAATCCTACGCCGGCACCGTATTTGAGCACCATGCAAAGCAGCACACCCAGCACCTCACCGATGATGGGTCCCACATAGGGGATGATGTTGAGTATTCCCGCAATGAATGCAATGCCCAAAGCATAGGTGAGGCCAATGCGGGCGATGAGCCACAGCCCAATGAAATTGAGGAACGCGACACAAAGCATTTCCAACAGAAGGCCAACGAAATAGCGCGACAACAGATGCTCAATGTCACTAATGGACTCAGCAACAGAGTTTTCGATGCGGTCGGGGACAACGGCGGCAACAATTTTTGAGAACAGGTTTTCGTCCTTGACGAAGAAAAAGGAGATGAACACCACAGCGAAAATGCCCACCGCCAAATCAATCACTACGGAAGCCACCGAGCCAAGAAGTCCAGTAATGGAAAAGTTGGAAACAACCCCCTTCAAGTAGTCGAGCACTACGCCGATGGCATCGTAATCCGCCCCCAAACTGGGGAACAGGCCCACGACCCAACCATTGACGGTATCGACAAGATTTCCGTCCAAAAGGTTCATATCGCTAAAGAAGGAAGCCTCCTTGATGATATTGATTACCACAGGAATCATCTGTGTAATCGCCAAAATGAGGCCTGCAATCACCACAAAGATGGACAAAATGGCCAAAAGCCATTCCGGGACTTTCCTCCCCATAATGCGAATTTTGCGCATCAAGCGCATCAGCGGCTGGCTGACGAGCGACACCACAAATGCCAGAATCACATAAAGCAGCATACTGCGGAAGTACCAGCACAGCACACACACAATGGCAAGGATTCCCATGAAAATCAGGTATCCAGCCAGTTTTTCAAGTTTGCTTTGGTTTTCCATAGTCAACGAACCATCAATATAAGGCACAAAAGTAGGCAAAAACTCTTTTGGTAGAAGAAAAAGTTTTGGATTTTCATGGCATTTTGCCTCATGGCTTTCGCAATAATCCACGCCGTCAGCCGTTTGGTCAGAAAACATCTTCCTCGAAATGACCACTTCCCCCATCGCCGCCATGTTCGACCGCATCTCGCCGAAATACGATGCGCTCAATCATTTGCTATCCCTTAATATAGATAAGATGTGGCGACGAAAGACCGCGAAAATCGTGTCCTTCTACTATCCCAAAGCCATCCTCGACCTCGCCACAGGCACGGCGGACTTGGCCATTGCCCTTGCGAAACGCAATCCACAGGCCCATATTATCGGAATGGACATTTCCGAAAAAATGTTGGAGATTGGGATGGAGAAAGTCAGGAAGAAAGGTCTTGAAAGCCAAATCGAACTACGTTTGGGCGACGTTGCCGCACTGCCTTTCGAGGACAACAGTTTCGATTCCATCACGGTGGCCTTCGGGGTGAGGAATTTCGAGAATTTGAAGCAAGGCCTTTCCGAAATCCATCGTGTGCTGAAACCCAATGGACTGGCTTTCATCTTGGAGTTCTCGATGCCTAAAAAGTTTCCTGTCAAGCAAGTTTATACACTGTATTTCAAGCATATACTTCCAAAAATCGGGAAATGGGTCTCGAAAGACGCGAGTGCCTACAGCTACCTGCCCGAATCGGTGGAACGGTTCCCAAAACCCTTGGAATTTCTTCGCTTGCTCTCCTCTGCTGGTTTGACAGAGGGCACCATGCGGCACTTCGGCCACGGCATCGCCACGCTTTATTCCGTCACTAAAAGCAAATGAATTGTTTTTTTCCCTACTTTTGCGCGGAAAAACTGAAACAACGTGAAAAAGAGATACTTAACCATCATCATCGCGGTTTTGGCCATCGTCGTGCCGCTTTTCGCCGAGAACGAGCCAGTCGAAACCCTCAACGAAAGGCTTCAAGCCTTGAGGAATAATTTGCGTCGCGAATATCAACAAATGTCGCTGACAAAGGACAAAATCACAAGCAATTACGACTTTCAGCACCAAAGGATGGTGGACATCATGAAAGAGTGCAACGAGCTTTCGCTGCGCCTCTATTCGCAGAAACAGGAATACACGCTCGACCTCTGTTTCGCCTTGGAGAAGGTCAAAAATGAATTTGAAGAGTTTACCAAGGACAAGACGCCTTACGACCGCATCTTGATTAACTTGGACATCGAGATCGACCGCTATGCCCGCCTCGTCGAGTCGCTGCGCCGGCTTCCTCCCGAAATCGCGAAAGTCAAGAACCTGCCCGACAGCCTCGCCTTCCGCAACGACACCTTGCACCAACACCTCAAACTCAACAGAGACAACCGCTTCGACCTCATGGCCGAGGCACAAAACACAACCGACTCCATCGCGAGGGTCTTTGTCCTCGACAAGAAAGGCGAGCGCAACCGCGACACCTGCCTCTATTTTGCCACCGAACTGCTCAAGATGTATGCAGAGAGCCGAACTGTTATCATGGCCGACAGCATCCACTATGAGGAAGTCTACCTGCGCCTGAAGGAATCCTACGACTACGCCCAGAAGTACTACAAACTGCTGCAAACCCGCATCTTCATTGAAGGGCAAACCCCTTGGCCTGTCATCCTTTCCGACCCGAAACAGTATTGGAATGAGGCCGTTAAAGACATAAAAAACAAATATGTCCTTTATGAGGACACCTTTGCGAGCCAAGACTCCTTGACCGTTGCCATTGCCCCAAAAGTCACTGACAGTCTTTCCATCGCCGACGTGTTGCCCATACCCCTATCTGAAGAAGATTCCACACTAACCGCCTCGACCGACACGACAAGCACCATTGCGAACCCATTGGACGAAGTTGAAGAAGAAGATTCGTTGGAAAATGCCGATTGGGAGTATTTGGCTTTGCTTCTTGTCATTGTCTTCATGCTTGTAGGGTTGATGTTTGCTTGGCTCATAGCCACGCTTGTTCTCTTGCCCATCTTCCTTTTCGTCAAACCCGTCAAGAAAGCCGTCGCCAAACAACAGCGACGTTATCTGACCCTGCTGGCTGGCATCCTGCTTTTTGTCATCTTCAACAACTCCTCCAATTTTGTCGAAAACGACTTGTACGAGAAGGCCATCAGGCTCACCAACACCTTCATGTGGTTGCTCGCCGCCATCATAGCCGCATTGCTCATCAGGCTGAAGCCAGAGCAACTCAAAAACAGTGTGAGGCTCTACCTGCCGACCATCCTTATGGCCATTGGCGTCATCGGCTGCCGCTCCATCTTCTTGCCCAATACGATGCTGAACTTCCTCTTCCCTCCCCTGCTGATTGTCTTTTTCATCTGGCAACTTTTGGCCTGCCTCAAGCATGGCAAACTTGCCGAAAAGAGCGACCGCATCATGGGACGGGCTTCGCTTTCAGCCACGGGCTTGGCACTCCTGTTGGCCATTGCAGGCTACATCTTTGCCGCCTTGCTCATCCTCGTCTGGTGGTATTTCCAACTGGCTATACTCTTGTCCATCGCTTGCATCTTCCATCTGCTGGCTGCATACAAAGAGCGTAGGCTCGACCGACGCGTGAACGCTATGCGCAACCGTATCAACTACGTCTCCGGACCGGACCGCGAGTCGCTCCTCTTCGGCGCCACATGGCTCTACGAACTCGTGCAGCAGGTGGCTATCCCCGCTATGCTCGTCCTCTCCCTCCCCATGTGCGTGCACCTCTCGCTGAACATCTTCGATTTCAACGACCTCTACACCAAGTTCTACCACGATCCCTTCGTCCTGTTGCAGGACAAAGATAGTTTCGAGACCCTGCGTATT